>NZ_JACOOH010000006.1:0-407896 GCF_014287455.1 Butyricimonas hominis | reverse complement strand
AGGGTCGTTGTAGACGACGACGTTGATAGGCCACAGGTGTAAAGCCGGTGACGGCAAAGCCGAGTGGTACTAATCACCCGAAAGTTGACGTTCGGCGGGTTAGATGATACGTTTAACGTTCCGGGCCATTGTCAAGATGACAATGGCAATTGAAAATTGAAAGTTGAAAATTGAAAATGATGAAATGTCACCATTTTTGAAGAACCGACGTTAGATTTTCGATGCATGATAAAAATGATGAACTTTAAAAAGATATTGTCACTGTGGCGGGAGCGCCACGATGGAGTGACGGAAGCTTGGAGATAGTGATGATTGGGAATAATTTTCAATTTTCCATTTTCAACTTTCAATTTTATTAAACGGTGTCTATAGCGACGGTGATCCACCTCTTCCCATCCCGAACAGAGAAGTTAAGCCCGTTAGCGCCGATGGTACTGCCGAGAGGTGGGAGAGTAGGTCGATGCCAGATTTAGAGAAGAGCGATTCTGAAAAGAGTCGCTCTTTTTTTATGGTGCTAGGGATAGTATTTCAATTGTTTATCTATCTTTGTCGTGATGAGAATACGGACGAATATAATATCGATAGGTTTAATCCTGTTAGCGTTATTTATGGTAGCGATATACTTGATCGGTAAGAAGATCAGTGATGTCGGTAATGATATGAATAACGCGAACGTTCGGGAAGCATCCCGTTATCGGGCGGAGTCCGTGGCTTATGAATTCCGGAAAACAGAAGAATTACAGCGTTTGGCAAGAGAATTTTTCGGGCGAACGGAGTCATATAATGAGGTTGATTTAGTTTCTCTCATGCAGACCATGTTGCAGTTGGATCCGAAAATAAGTCGAACGTGGTTTTTCAGAGGTACAAAAGATTCCTTGCGTGTATTGGAACGCAATAGCTATGAGTTTCATCGGTTGAAACTCTCGGGAGTGGAATTAAAATATATGTATACCTTGTTGGATACAATGAAAGGGCATCATTATAGCGGGACGTACACGGAAGAAGGTAAGATTTACTGGTCGACGATAGAGGCGATAGAACCGACGGCATCCCGGAGGGCTCTTTTCGGTTTTGATATTCTGTTGACGGATTTACATTCTTACTTTGCCGAGGCGAGCGGAAAAGTTTCCAGTTACGTGTTTATCGTGAATGAACAAGGGATATTGCTTTCTCATCCTGACGAGAGATTGTTAGGTACATCTCCTTTTCCACGGGAAGAATTGGATACGCTGAGAGAGGTGTTGAAAACGAAGCACGAGTTGGAAATGATGGTGCATTCTGTCTTTCTATCTTCTCAGGTGCTCCGCATTTATTACCCGTTGACGATAGGGGAAGAGAAATGGGTGATTGCCGTGAACGTGCCCCAGTACGGGAATAAAGAGATTTTGGACGAGTTCCATAGATACACGTTAATGATCGCTTTGATGACGATTATAATATTTGCCGTGTTGCTTTTCTTTGCCCAGCATAAATGGCGGAAGGAGTATCGCCTAAGGCGTAAAATAGAGCGGGAATCCATGGAATTGCATTTGCAACAGTTGAAGAATCAGATTAACCCTCATTTCTTGTTTAATTCTTTGAACTCGTTGAGCGTTTTGATCGGAACGGATTCGACTTTGGCGAAAGAGTTCGTGTTGAAATTATCCAAGGTGTATCGTTATTTATTGGAAACGAGAAACGAGAGTTTATCAACGGTAAAGGAAGAGATTGACTTTACACGGCAATATTATTTCCTGCAAAAAATACGGTTCGGGGAACAACTGGATTTGACGATTCAAGTATCGCCCCTCTCTCTGGAGGCAAAAATACCTTCCATGAGTTTACAAATGCTCGTGGAAAATGCGATAAAGCATAATCTGGTCACGATTCAGAATCCGTTACATATTAATATACACGATGAAGGTGATTGGTTGATCGTGGAAAACAATTACCAGCCAAGAGGGGAATCCAGCGAGGCCTCTATGGGCGTAGGTTTCGAGCGGATTCGTACCATTTACGAGTTCTATTCCCCGGAAAAATTCGTATGTGGTTGTCAAAATGGTTATTACGTGTGTCGATTACCTCTTTTGAAAAATGGTTTATAACTAAAAATCGAATCTTCACTCCGTTTTTTCGGGGGTTCACTCCACTTTTATTTTTATTCAGCGAAATCTGTCTTAATATTGTATAGCATCAAAGAGTTAGACAGATTTAACGAATAAATAAAGTATGGCAAAAACAAAGACATTAATCTTAGGTGTGACAGTAATCATCGCGTTATTGTTGCTTTCCATGACGGGATATTCCCGTGAAAGACAAAAGAAGAATGAGTCTAAAGAAAAAACGGAAGTCGCCAAGAAGGATACTTATGGTGATTTAGTAAAAAAGGCAAAGGTGGCCGAAGGAATGATCAAGATTCTGACGGTCGAGAATGATTACTATTTTGAGATCGCCGATTCATTAATGGGACGTGATCTTTTGATCGTGAATAAAGTGTCGGGAGTGCCTTACGAGTTGAATGATGCGGGGTTGAACAGGGGAATGGAATATGACGATAAACTGGTACGTTTTTACAAAGACGAGCAATTGAATAAGGTTTGGGTGACGACGTACAACCCCAGAGTGAGTGCCTCGGAAGGTGATGCGATAGCGGAGTCGGTAAAGGCGAATTACCGGGAGTCGGTGATCGAGTATTTCCCGATAGAGGCTTACGGGAAAGATTCCACGTCCGTGGTAATCAAAGTAAACAAGATTTTTGACGGAAGCGAGAAGAGTTTTAATGATGTATATAATAGTATTTCTTTAGGGGGAACTATAAAGAAAGATTTATCAAAGATATTGAGTGTGAAAGTGTTCCCGTCTAACGTGGTGGTGAAATCGCTGATGACGACATCTGTGGTGGATGGTGGCGTGGCTGTCCCTTTGACAGTGGAGACGACGACTAATCTGGTATTATTGCCGGAGAAACCGATGAAGCCGCGTTTCGCTGATAACCGTGTAGGTTTTTTCACGACGGAACATGCTTATTTTAATGATGTTCAGCAAAAAGTAGAGAAACGGGAGTTCGTTCACCGCTGGCGGTTGGAACCGAAACCGGAAGATGTAGAGAAATATAGTAGAGGAGAGGTGGTAGAGCCTGTTAAACCTATCGTGTTTTATATCGATCCCTCGACCCCCAAACAATGGAGGGAGGAGATTAAAGCAGGAGTATTGGATTGGCAGGCCGCATTCGAGGCAGCCGGTTTCAAAAACGCTGTTATCGCGAAGGATGTCCCGGAAGGTGATGAAGATTTCGACATTGATGATGTTCGTTATTCTGTCATTACCTACGCGGCGTCTGAGCAAGCGAACGCCATGGGGCCCTCTGTGGTCGATCCTCGTTCCGGCGAGATTATCGAGGCTGACGTGGTATGGTGGCATAACGTGATGTCGTTGCTCCATTCATGGATACAGGTGCAAACGGGACCGATAGACCCGAGAGCACGGGGGAATAAATTGAGCGACGAGCATATGGCAAGTGCTATTCGTTTCGTGTCTTCCCACGAGGTAGGGCATACTTTCGGGTTGAAACACAACATGGGTGCTTCATGGTCATTCCCCACGGATTCTCTAAGATCCCCGAGTTTTACTTCCAAGATGGGGGGGACGGCAAGTTCTATCATGGACTACGCCCGTTTTAATTACGTGGCACAACCGGGAGACGGGGTGGTGGATATAACGCCGAAGATCGGGGTGTATGATAAGTTTGCCATTAATTGGGCTTATCGTTGGTTGGACACGAAGACTCCGCAAGAGGAATTGCCTGTATTGAACGGTTGGATTCGCGAACACGAGGGTGACCCGATGTACTGGTACGGGGAGCAACAAGACCCGAAAGACCCGATTGATCCGCGGTCACAGGATGAAGACCTTGGGGATGATGTCGTGAAAGCGAATCGTTACGGGATTATGAACTTGAAACGTATCGTGCCGAATATCGTGGCATGGACGGAAGAGGAAGGTGAAGGCTTTACACAAGCCGGCAGGTTGTTGATGGCGGTGATTAATCAATGGAAGATGTATGCCGGACACGTGACGGCAAACGTGGGAGGAATATATATAAACAATCCGGTGATGGGAAGTGCCGAGGATCGTTATGTCCCCGTTCCGAGGGAAAGACAGAAGGAGAGCGTGAAATACTTGATTGATGAAGTCTTTATCGTGCCGGATTGGTTGTTCGGGGCAGATGTATGGAAGAAGAGTTACCCGATACAAATGGGGGTAGAGTATTCTCCTTACACGGTAGCCCGGGAAATGCAGTACGCTACGTTTTATAATTTGTTGAAAGATGAACGTCTGATGCGTATGTTTGATGCTGAGGCCACGTTGGGTCGCGCCAAGTGTTACACGCCCGAGGAGATGTTCGCGGATATTCACAATGTTATATTTGCTAGTTCTAATGCGGGAAAGAATCTGTCCCTTTATGAAAGAATGACACAGAAGAATTTTATCGATGCCATCATTGTAAGCTCCAATAAAGCCGTGGAGAAAACAACGAAAAAGGCTTTGCACAATAATTCTAATACATGTTGCTTCGCGTCAAAAGAAGCGGCATTTAAAATAGAACCTAGAGAAGACGCTCAATTGAGAGTTTTACATTTCACTTCTATGGGACGGGTTTCCGAGGCGGTATCCGTGAAGAGAGGTGAGTTGTTGAAAGTCTTGAAATTGGCGGAAAGTAAGCGAAACACGGGCGACGTTGAGACGAGAAATCATTATGAAGATTTGATCATCCGTATCAAGGAAGCTTTGAACATGAGATAATTATTATACCTTTAACATACGAAGTAAACAAATGAACATGAGAAAGATTTTATTATTAATGGCGTTATTCTGTCCGCTTTGGTTGCTCGCTCAAAACGAGGGAGATTACCGAACAATTAAGGGCGTGGTAATGGACTCCGTTACGAACGAGACTTTGATTGGCGCGACAGTGGTTATTGATCCGGATGCCCCCGAATCCAAGAATTTAGGGCCTAAAGGAACAATCACGGATATTGATGGGAATTTTGAATTGAAAGTGCCTAAAGCCGTAAATTACGTGGTAATTAGTTTCATCGGCTATAAACCCTTGAAACTGGATATCTCCAAGAAAACGGAGTTTAAAGTGCTTTTGCAACCGGATCAGGAGCAATTGGAAGAAGTGGTGGTGACCGGGTATCAGCAGATAGAGAAACGGAAAGTTACTTCTTCTATCCAGACAGTGAAGATGGATGATATCAAACGAATCGGTGTCGCAAGTATAGATCAGTTGTTGGAGGGGCAAATTGCCGGTATGACATCCATTCCGACAAACGGAGCCCCCGGAGCTCCGAATAAGATGCGTATTCGTAGTACGGTTTCTTTGAGTGGTAGTACTGATCCGTTGTGGGTATTGGACGGTATGATTCTGGAAGGGAATGATATCCCAACAAACTTTGGTGACAAAGATAATATTGATAATCTGTATAATACTTCTATTGCAGGAGTGAATCCGGCGGATATTGAAGATATTACTATTTTGAAGGATGCTGCCGCTACTGCGATTTATGGTGCTCGTGCTGCAAACGGAGTAATTGTAGTTACAACGAAAAAAGGAAAAGCTGGAAAGATGCGTGTAAATGCTTCGGCGGCGATGTTCGTGACGACTAAACCGGATCTTGGGAAGTTGAATTTAATGAATGCTTCGGAGAAGGTTGATTTTGAATTGAGAATGGCAAGTGATCCAAATTTAGTGTATCGTAGCAATTATGGTAGTGTTGCTCGTATTCTTTCTAGCAAGGGAGAGCTATCTGCTTTTCAAGAAGGTGGTTTTAGTGCTTTGTCCACTGATTCACAATCTGAAATTAATGCATTGCGTACGAGTGGTTCTGATTGGGGAGATTTGGTGTATCAAAATGCAGTGAACCAACAATATAATCTGAGTGTATCTGGAGGAGCAGAGAATGCACGTTATTATGCTTCTGTTGGTTATTATAATGAAGAAGGAACTACGATAGGTACGGGATTCGAACGCTTTACGGGGACAATGAAGACAGATTTTGATTTGAGAGATAATTTGAAATTAGGGCTTTCTTTATTTATGTCTCATAGTAAGCGGAAAAGTTATATTACAGATTCAGATTCTTTCACGAATCCTTCCTATTATACGCGGAGCGTGAATCCTTATTTGAATGTTCGAGATGAAAATGGAAATTATGTCTATGATCAAGATATTAAAGGGTTGGATGATGCTTATCTAGAGTTCAATTTAATTGAAGAACGGGAAAATACAGATTATTGGTTGAAGAATTTAGCTTTCAAACCGATGATAACGCTGAATTACAAACCTTGGAGTTTCCTTTCTTTAACCACGCAATTTTATATGCAATTGGAGGATTCCAAGACCGAAAAATTTGCTGATGAAAATACTTATTTCACGCGGAAATATAGACAAGATGCGATGTATAATTCGGAGTCTTTTTTACCTAAAGGTGGAATCATTCAGAATTGGGCAGCTGATATGTCACAATACCAGTGGAAGATACAAGGTGAGTTTAGCCATGTTTTCGCAGAACGTCATGCCGTGAATTTTATGGCTGGGTTTGAAATGCGTGGAAATAAGAATACAAGTGTGCACACGAAAGGATTTGGTTTTGATTCTCGGGCATTGACAACGCAACCTATTGTTTTTCCGAATGGATTGAGTACTTCTACGATAAATTCTTCTAAATATCAGCAATACTTGAAAACCGAGACCCAAGATCGTTATTTATCTTATTATTTGACAGGTTCGTATACTTACGATAATCGTTATACTTTTTTTGGAAGTATGCGTTTTGATGGTTCCAATTTATTTGGTGTGGCTCGAAAATATAAATATTTACCACTTTGGTCTGCTTCAGCTGCATGGAATATAAATAGAGAGGAGTTCATGAAAGATGCCGAGTGGTTGAATGATTTGAAGTTGCGTGTATCTTATGGTCTACAAGGGAATATTGATAAAAATACATCGCCTTATGTAGTGGGTGATTGGACGACTTCAACTGTGTTACCAGGAAATTCAGAATCTTCGATTACAGTATCTACTCCTCCTAATCAAAATTTGCGTTGGGAAAAAACGAAAAACTGGAATCTTGGTTTGGATATGGCTGTTTTTAATAATCGTGTTTCTTTTAATGTTGATATTTATCATCGAAAGAGTGTCGATTTAATAGGAATGAGGTCTTTACCTTATGAAAATGGGTTTGCCACTTCTACTATGAACTGGGCTGAGTTGACGAACAAGGGGTTTGAGTTCGCAATATCAACAGTGAACATCAAGACACAGGATTTCCGTTGGGTGATGGATTTTAATATCGCAAGTAATAAGAGTAATGTCGATAAGATTCAAGTAGCCGATAATTCATGGACTCCTTCTCTTGAGGGACATTCTGTCGGCGCTCTTTTTAAGTTGAGAACAGCCGGTTTGGATGAAGACGGTCTTCCGATGTTTTACACGAAAAGTGGGGATAAAGTGAATTTTGAAACTCTTTTCAGTTTAACGGATGAATGGGGAATCGGTTTACCCACGATGGGATTGACGAATGCGGAGTATAGAGATCTTTTTGAATATGCGGGAACGAGTGAGCCTAAATTCACGGGAGGTTGGATTAATCGTTTCTATTATAAAAATTTTGACCTCACTGTGAGTTCAAGTTTTGTGATTGACCAGACTATGCAGGAAACACCTTTTTATTCTCCGAGCGAAACATCTCCGGGGCAGAATTACTCGAAACGTGTATCAGAGATTTGGTCTTCTTCCAATACCACCGGGAAATATCCGGCATTGGTAAGTTATGCGATGTATGATAATATGCGTTACGTGAATTACTATCAATGGGTAAACGGAGTGGATTCTGGTAACTCGTTTAAAAACTATGATTATTGGTACAAAGATATGAGTTACTGGAGAATAAGTAGTATCCGTTTGGGATATACTTTCCCGCGTGAACTTACCGATAAATTGAGAATCAGTTCAGCTCGAATTAGTTTTGAGGCTCGGAATCCTTTCGTGGTTGCATCAAGCTACAAAGGGTATTTTGATCCCGAAACTTGGGGAAATATATATACGCAGCCTCTTGCCAAGACATTCTCCGTAGGTTTAGATGTATCATTTTAAGATAGATAATCATGAAAAAAATAATATATATAATCAGTTTATTTACCCTTTTTGCGTCTTGCGATTATTTGGACGTGAAACCTGTTGGTAAGGTGATACCAGAGAAGGTTACTGAATTTCGTGCATTGCTAACCTCTGGTTACAATACAGTATCTAGTTATAAATATTTATTAGCTTTTCGTTCAGATGAAGTTATTCCAATTGGAACGGAAGATGCTTATGCACAGTTGATCGATTTTGCAATTTGGAATGATAATTCGGTGAACATGATGGCTTCCTACCCGTGGAGTACTCCGTATAAAGCTATTTTTTATGCGAATAGTGTTATTGCGGATGTGATGGATGCAGAAGTTGATACGCAAGATGATTCTCGGGAGCAGATATTGGGAGAGGCTTATTTGTTGCGGGCATACATGCATTTTGATTTATTGAATCTTTATGGAATTCCCTATAATATAGCTACGGCTGCGACGGATAAAGGTATTCCGCTTGCCTTGAAGATAGATATAGAGCAATCTTATACTCGGGCGACGGTTGAGAAGGTATATGAGCAAATATTTGCGGATATTGCAGAAGGGCAGAGATTATTAACAGTTGATGAACAAGAATCTTCAATTTTATACCGTTTTTCCAAGAAATCGGCTAAAGCATTCGAGGCTCGTGTAAGGCTTTACCATCAAGAGTGGGAAAATGCCATGAATTTGGCAGAGGAATTGCTGCCTACTTGTCCATTAGAAGATATGACAAGTGGGGCTGCAATGGAACCTTATAATATTAAATCGCATGAAGCGATCCTGTGTCTAGAAGAATGGGGAAGTAGGGATATATCAAGATATTCACAACTTCTTCCTACATTGCAAGAGAAATATAATGCAGAAAATGATTATCGTTTTGATATGAATTTTACTCTCGGAGATGGTGGAAAATATGAGCCTACAAAGGGAGGCGAAAATTCAAATTATAAAGTATCCATTCGTTCTGCAGAAATTTATTTGATTGCGGCAGAAGCAGCAGTTCACGTGGAAGGAAAATTGGAACAAGCGAAAACACGTTTGAAAGAATTGTTGAAGACACGCTTGAAAAAGGATTATTATTTAGAGCGGGCTGAAACGATAGATCGTATGTCAAGCGAGGAATTACTTGTCGAGATTATGAATGAACGTGCTAGAGAGTTGGCACTAGAAGGAGGACATCGTTGGTTTGATTTGCGGCGTACAAATCGTCCTGAAATAGTAAAAGTTTACACGGATGACAAGGAGACAGTGCAGTCAGCTACATTGATGAAAGATGATCCTCGTTATACGATTTCATTACCGCAAGAAGCCACAGAGAATAACCCGGATTTGAGAAATTAATCCGAGTAGCAATTAGGTTTAGGTTAGTAGTTGGAAATCCCGCATGGTTATGTAATATGACCGTGTGGGATTTTGTTGGTAAATAGAAATGTGTATTTTATAAATTTTTTCTCTATTTTTGTGGATATGGAATCGGGGATATAACCTGATGGGTATTTATCAAAAATAGCTTATGAATGCAGTTATCATTGAAGACGAGTATCTTGCGGCATCGGAATTGGAGAGGTTGTTGGGGGAGGTGGCTCCGGATGTTGCTATTTTGGCGAAGTTGGATTCGGTGAGCGAGAGTGTGAAATGGTTGAGGAAGAATAAGGTGGATGTGATTTTTATGGATATTCATCTGGGGGACGGGCAGAGTTTTGATATTTTTGAACAGGTGGAGATCACGGTTCCGGTGATTTTTATCACGGCGTATGACGAGTATGCGTTGAAGGCGTTTAAATATCAAGGGATAGATTATATTTTGAAGCCGTTTGACAAGGATGAGTTGATGAATGCGTTGAGTAAACTGGATTCGCTTTCCGCCACGAATGCGCCTTTCCCGGCTGCTTCGTTGACGGTGTATCAAGAACGCTTTTTAGTCACCGTGGGAACGAAGATGAAGTCCGTGGCGATAGGTGACGTGGCTTATTTTATGGCGGACGGGAAGTATCTGGTACTTTTTACCCGGGACGGACAGAATTTTATCCTTGACCAGACGATCAGCGGGATCGAGTCGAAGTTGAATCCCACGCGGTTTTTCAAGATTAACCGGAAGTTTATCATCAGCTATGATGCTATCAAGGAGATGGTGAAGTATTCCAATAGTAGGATAAAAATTATTTTGTCACCCTTGCCGCCGAGCGGAATAGAGGCAATCGTGAGTTCCGAACGGATACAGGAGTTCAAGCAATGGTTGAACCAATAATAACGAAAAAAGGCTGTGTCCATCGTGAACACAGCCTCGTCCCTATTGATTACCCAGTTGTTTTTATTTGTTTTAATTTCCCATGAATACGATACCCACGCTAATCGTGAAGTTTTGCATGGCTTCTACTTTTCCGGCTTTCGTGCCGTAGGTGTATTTCGCCCCTATGTTGAACGCAAACTGATCGTTTACGGGGATGATAGTACCTATTTCAGGAGCGAAGGCGAATTGCCATTTGGAGTTCGTGGAGCTGAATTGTCCCACGTCCAGTTTCATTTCCGTCCAGCTTGTTCCGACACCTAAACCGAAATAAGGTCTGAATGTACTGTTTTGATCCGTGAACCAGTAACGCCCGATAGCCATGATGGGCACTGTATTGACGTAGCGGTATTGATAACCGGTGATGGTGTGAATGTCGCTGCTACCTTTGAATTTGAAGTTACCACTCATTTTTCCTTTATCTTTGTAGTAGGTGTTCCAGCCGATCATACCTCCGACAGAGAATCTTTCTCCCAAGAATTGATGGTACTCGAGGTCCATACCTCTGAAACTCATTTTACTCGCAAAATCGTGCATTTTGCCAAACGGGGCAGACATCTGGTAGTTCAAGTTCAGCATCTGTCCTTTTACCAATGGGCTTAACCCGAATAGTATAAGCGATATAATTAATAACTTTCTCATAATCGTTTGAATTTTAAATTGACAATTAGTGATCTACTCTATTGCTTTTTCAAATACGGTGATTGAACGAAGCATTGGTCGATGGTTGATTCCATCCTGTCAAGAATAGATTGGGCAGAGCCTTGTAACAAGCCGTCGGCAACACCACTCCAGAGTACCGGAATTTTCTTGTTCGCACTTGTCGGGGCGGTTTGGTCCGCGGCGATCATATCGATCACGATAGAACCACTTCTGTAAGAGTACACGGCAACAGGATACCACGGGTAAGAAGGTCCCCAACCCGGTCCCCAAGTCGGACCCCAAATCCAGTCCCAACCCGGATACCAACCCCAGTAGTTGTACCAGTAGTCGTTCCCGTAATAATAATTCACGTTAGAGAAAGCTGATACGGTGACAATGAAACTCGGTTGTTCATCGCTTTCGCTTTGCGGGTCGATGTAGGTGTAACCTAGCTGAGTGAAATTGTCTTTTACCAGTTGTAAGATTTGCGGATCGTAAGTGTGATTCGGTGTTTCTCCTTGAGCCACGAAATAAACGATCGTATCGGGAAGTGAGAATGTAGTGTACTTGGTGAAGTCTGCGCTCTTGTCATAATTGGTTATGGCAACATCCATCTCCTTCACTGTGTCTGCGCCTCCCGGGTAACATGAGACCAGAAACTGTGCGAACAGTCCGATGCATGATAAAAAAAGTAAACGTTTCATACTGTGTTAGTTTTAGTTTAACAATTGTTGCTAATATATTTTATCTACAACGAGATAATCATTACAAGCGACAAGTATCAAGTTCTTGAGCGCTTGTGTGAGGTTGTATACGCCGACGCGGGCGATAGGTTTCAGCTTCGCCAATTATTTTTTTACGTTGATTTTAAAGATAATCTATTCAGGGGTAGTAGCTAAGATCAAGCGGTATTTATGGTCTTTCGCGATGTTCATTACTTTCACGATTTGTTCTAGAGGCACTGATTTGTCGGCTTGCAGAGAGATACAGGGATCTTCCTGTTCTTTTAGTTCTTCCACTAATCGGCGTTCGAGCATGGAGAACGGGATGACCTTTTCGTTCAGGTAAAAAGTATAATTTTTATCAATAGAAACGACAACAATCGGTCTGTCGGAAGTTTGGTTTGTACTTTGAGGTAATAGCAACCTTAGGGCGTTGGGGTTGATCAACGTGGACGAAACCATGAAAAAGATCAGCAGTAAAAATACGATGTCGGTCATGGACGACATGTTGAAGTTCGGGTTGATTTTACTTTTGCGTTTGATTGCCACGATTTATAATTGAGAATTTATAATTGAGAATTATTTCTTTCGGAGGCAAAGATTGATAAACTCGGAGGAGTGGTGTTCTATACGGAGAACGATTTTATCGACTCTTGCAACCAAGAAATTATAAGCTAATTGTCCGATGATACCAACGATAAGTCCTGCCACGGTGGTGATCATTGCCGTGTAAATACCGCGGGACAGGAGGGTGATATCGATGTTACTTCCTGCCATTGACATGTCATAGAAGGCTTGCACCATACCGACTACGGTTCCGAGGAACCCGATCATGGGTGCGACTCCGGCACAAGTTGCCAGTGTGGGTAAGCCTTTTTCCAAAAGGGCTACTTCATAGTTGGCCGTTTCTTCCATGGCTTGGCGTATTTCACTCGGGGCTTCTCCCTGCATGACGATACCTTTGGCTATTGTCTTTGATAAAGGGCTTGCTTCCGCTTCACATTCGGCAAGCACAGCTTTCATGTTATCGTTTTGGATATATTCCTTGATTTTTTGCATGAACGCGACATCGTTTATACCCGTCTTGCGGAATAACCAATAACGTTCACACGCGATGTAAATGGCTATGATGGATAGAATGAAAATCGGGATCATCAGCCAACCGCCTTTTACGACCATCCCCCACAGGCTCATGTCCGTGTTCGTTGCCGGGGCTGCAAGGATTATAAATGTTGTGTACACCATGTATTCTTTATTTTGTCGTGCGAAGATAATGTTGTTTTTGTGAACCTGCAAGAAAATGAGTTTATAAGGTTATAAACTTTATGAACCTTATAAACTTTATGAACTAGAGGAGAGTCTTTTCGACTCTCCCTAATTTTTATCTCGATCTGATTTCTTTTCTCATGAATGAGGCGTATGATAACGCGAAGCAGATCACGGTAGCGGCGATCAGTCCCGTGAGTTGTGGCCAGACGACCATCAAGCTCTGCCCGAGTGGTAGCGGGCTGGGGATAGCGCCGTGTACTTGTTCCATGGTTAGCGGTCCCAAGCTTCTTACCGAGGGCATCAATAACGTGGTGGTTGCCTCGTTGAAAAGCATACTTGGGGCAAAACGCAACAGGTTGAGCATGAATCTCTGGTAACTGATGACTTGGTACGTGCTTGCCATTGCCGAGGGGCTAATGGCTTTTCCGACCAGATTGACGATCATGTTATAGAAAACGCTGAAAAATAACCATACCGCGATGCATGCCAAGGCGGAAGTGGCAGCTTGTTTGAATTTAATCGAGAAGAAAATCGACAGGTTCAACCAAAATGCCACGTACACGATACTTACCCCGATGAAACATATAATACGTAGGAATTCTTCTGCTGTCGGGGGAATCCCGATGGCGATCAACCCGAATCCCATCACCATGAATGCCAGTGCGAACAGCATGACCCCGATAACGATCAAGGCTCCCGTGAATTTGGCGTTAATCAAGTAATCCCGATGTATCGGTTGGGATAAAACCCGACTCAGTGTTCCCTTGTTTTGCTCGGAATTGATGGCGTCAAAACCCAGTGCTATCCCGAGTAGTGGTCCCAAAAAACTGATAAAAATCACGAAAGAGGGTAATGTCCCGTCAGACACGGTGAATAGTTTCAAGAAAAGAAACGAACCGTCGGGATCGTTGGGTTTTATCGCTGCCCCTATATTGGTCAGTGCCGTGTAGAGCGAACCCATGCAAGTCAGGGCGATGATGGCTATCAATATGATGAAACGCCAACTTCTGACATGGTCGGCCACTTCTTTACGGACGATAACCCAGAATGGACGTTGTATTCTACTCATGGCTTTTTCCTCCTCCGAAATAACGGTTATACATGTTTTCCAACCCGTGTTCCTCGGTTTGCAATTCGGCGATGTTCACTTCTGCCAGAAGTTTTCCCGCCCCGAACAACCCTACCCGGTCGCAAATTTGTTGTACTTGATCCAGATGGTGGGACGAGAAAAGTACGGTCAGCCCGTGCTCATCCCTCAGTTGCCGGATGAGATCCATAAATTCTTGAACTCCGGCAGGATCGATACCGGACGTGGGTTCATCGAGAATGATGACTTCCGGTTTCTTGATCAGTACATCGGCTAAGCCAAGACGTTGGCGCATACCGCGGGAGTATTTCCCTGCCTTTTTTTTCGTGTCGAGGGGTAATCCTACCCGTTCAAGTAATTCTTGTGCTTTTGTTCGGGCTTCTTTCTCGTCGATACGATTGAGGCGAGCCGTGTAGAGCAGGTTTTCGATACCGGTCATGTCATCGTAGAAACCCACGTCTTCGGGGAGATAGCCAACCTTCTCCCGTACTTGTATGGGGTTGCGGGTGGAGTTGATGCCGCATACTTTCACGTCTCCGGATGTAGGGTCGGTCAACCCGAGCATCATCAATATTGTCGTGGATTTTCCGGCTCCGTTCGGTCCCAGTATTCCGAAGATCTCTCCCTTGTGCACGGTGAGGTTGATATGATCCACTGCCGTGAATTTCCCGTATTGTTTCGTTAAATCATGAAGTTCGATAATGGGTTCGTCCATGATTTACCTCCTTCCATATTTGCGGAATAGGAAGTACACGCATCCCAACGCGATCAGGATGACTAATACACCCATCCAGCCCCAGATCATAGGTGTTCTTACTGCAATACGGAAATCTGCCGTTGAATTGACTTCCGGTGTTTTGGCAGATATTTTGGTGACGTAATCTCCCGGTAAAGCTTTTTTGGATGCTTTCACGACAGCGACAGCATTAGCCGTTTCCCCGGCTTTCAGGCGGTCTATTTTTGTCGGCTCGAACGTGACTTCCCAATCTACCGGTTTATTGGCAGAGAGTTGAATGTCTTTCAATTCTGCCGATCCCGTGTTTTTGATTACCAAGTCGATTCGTTTCGTGTCCCCCGCCGTGATTTCCGTGCTGAGTAACCCGCGGGGAGTAGTCAGTTCCATTTGGTAAGTCCCCGTGATCACGACCTCGAGTTCCATGTCCGCGGAAGTCGTGCTGGTTGCCGCGCGAACGGGAATTTTGTATGTCCCTGCTTCAACATTGGCAGGCGGATTGATATCGATCGTGATGTTTTGGGTAGCATTCGGTTCCACTTGAGCGGAAGTTGCTTGTTTGTAATTTGCCTTGAAGACCACATTCCATCCCCGGGGGGCTTGTGCCATAAGGGCGTAAAGTTGCTGGTCCGCCGTTTGGTTTTTCAGCGTGGCATTAAACGTGAATGTCGACTTCGAATTTCCTTGCATGTTGGGTTGGTTCGTGGTGAAATCCGTTTGGTAAGTACCCTGTTTCGAGACCGTGATACTCAAAGGGAGTTCGCCTAATCCTTCCGCCATGACGGAAAAACGGTAAGTGCCTTTGTTTACCTTTAACGGAATATCCACTTTCAAGGAGAAGTTTTTCTTCTCTTTCGGGAGGACGGAAAGTTGGTTCACAGTCCATGTTCCGGCTTTGATCTCGTACTTCCATCCCCGGGGCATTCCCTTGATGGTAATGTCGGCGTTTTTCACTTCGTCACCGTTGTTGATGACGTCAATGTTGTAGTTTACAGATTCTCCCGGCGGCACGGCTATTTTCGTGTAGGGAGTGTACAGAATCACCTTTTTTTCGGGTTCTGCTGCCTGCATACTGAGGGGAAGAAATCCCGCGAGCAGGACGAGTAATAGATTTAAATAATTTGCACGCATTGTCATAAAAAATTTCGTTAGATATTTTGATATGATTCTCAATACATTGCTGACAAATTTAATTACTATGTGTATTATATAATTTTAAAAGATTAGAAAAAAGTTTATAGAGAGGTCATGATAATATAAAAAAGGCTGTCTATTTACTTTTTAGGCAGCCTTTTTATGTATAATGAAAGAATGAACGTAATAATCAGAGAAGTAGAATTACGCTAGCAGACAAGATGCTGATACAAATCCATAGTATGATACCCAACAAGATGGGTTTGAAGCCGACTTGTTTGATCGTATCTTTAGAAAGTCCGGCACCGATCAAGAACAGGGTAAACAACATTCCCACTTTGGCAAAGCTGACGATTTCCGTGTAGAGATGATTCCATTGTGGGGTGTAGGTTGCAACAATCATGGCAATGACATACAAGAAGATGAAATAAGGAATCGAAATTTTTGATTTTTTGTTTGTTCCTTTGTTGTAAAAGAATGCGGCAATGAGCGATACGGGTATGATCCACAATGCCCGGATCAGTTTGGTTGTGGTAGCGATAACCAATGCCTCGTTGCTGTATGTTTTGGCAGCACCGACTACCGAGCTTGTGTCGTGAATGGCGATAGCACACCAGTAGCCGAATTGATGGTCGTTCATTTCCAACCAACGTCCGAGAGGCGGGAATATGAATAGAGCCACGGCGTTTAACATGAAGATTGTTCCCATGGCGACCGTGATATCTTTGTCTTTTGCATTGATAACGGGAGCCAGAGCCGCGATGGCGCTTCCCCCGCAAATGGCGGTACCCCCGGAAACCAAAAAGCCGGTATCCCTTGCCACCCGTAGTTTACGGGTAAAGAAAAGTCCCAGACCGATGGTGACCACGATGGAAACGATCGTGAAAAGGATTCCTGTTTTTCCGGCTTCAATAGCTTGACCTACATTCATGCCGAAACCGAGGCCGACAACGGATATTTGTAAAAGTATATGGGTGACACGACTATTAATGGACAGGAACGGGTGTCCGATCGTCAATGATAAAATCAGACCTAATAAGAGGGCAAAGCCCGGATCAAGAAATGGTACAAGAAACATCGCTACGATGAAGAGTACTTCTTTTTGATTTTTGTTCAGTTGAATTTTGCTCATGATCTATTTAATATTTTGTTCGGTGCAAAATTCTTCTAAATCTATGAATTTTGGAAATAAAAAATATTCAGAGGGTATTACTTAAAGATATAGTAGAGGGATCACTCTTTTTATCCCGGTAATCAACCGGATTCTTACCCGTGTGCCTTTTGAAGTAACGGGACAGATAGGATTGGTTGGGGAAGTTCAGATGGTTGGAGATTTCTTGAATGGTCATTTCCGTCGATTGCAGCAATACTTTTATTTCAAGTATGACATGTTTGTCGATAATCTCTTTTGCCGATTCGTCGGTGACTTTTCGCGTGATGGCCGTCAAGTAGCGGGGCGAGATGCATAATTCATCGGCGTAAAAAGTGACTTCCTTTTGTTGAAGGTAATGTTTCTGCACGAGGGAAATAAAACCGTGAAAAATCTCTTCTGCCCGGTCGTGTCCTTTTTTTTCACTGGCAAAAAACTTTTGTGTCTTGTCGTACATGTTCAGAAAAAAGCATTGCAGCAGGTTCTTAATGATCGGGTTACGGAATGTGTTTTGTCGGTCGTGATACACGAGAGTGACCATTTTTATAAGTTCGTTTATGATATCGATTCTTATTCCTTCCGCGTGGGAGCACACGGGATGCTCTTTCAAAAAGCCGAAAAACGGGGCTTCCAGACGAAAAGAAACTTCGTCCATGAGTGCTTTGGAAAAAGCGATGTAATCGACCCGAAATTCCGGTGATGAACTATTGAGCGATAGGGTGGTTGCCGGTAGAATCACAACTTCGGCGTTGGGTACAACAGGATATTTTTTTAAATCGATCTCGATTTCTGCCGTCCCTTCCCGACAGAATAGTATTAATCCGCTATCCAGCCGGTATGGACGGTCAAAAATCATATTCAAGTCGGATGTCCCGGTCACGAGTGGTTCTTCGGTGGTGGTGTAAAATGGCTTCATGTATTCCTGTTTTTGTACAAAAGTAATGGAAAAAGGTCATTTATCGAATTATTTGTTCTCAAAATGGACAACGACGAGCGGATAATGGAAATAGTCGGTTGAGGACATCTCGGTATCTTTGCCCCCGAAAAAGGATAATATATAACATGAAATAATTTGTATTATGGTAAAAAATAAAAATTCTAAAGTATTCTTACTTCTTTTCACGGGTTCGCTGACAGCTTTCGGACCCATTATGACCGATGTGTACTTACCTGCCTTTCCCCAGATGCAGCAATATTTCGGGACATCGGTTTCACTCGTGCAGTTGAGCCTGACGTTCGGGATGCTGGGGCTTGCCCTCGGGCAGCTGTTCCTTGGTCCGGTCAGTGACAAGTACGGGCGTGTACGTCCTTTGGCGTTTTCTTTGGGTGTATTTTCTTTGGCAACAGTCGCTTGTATTTTTTCTCCCACGATTTACTATTTCCTGTTTTTTCGTCTTGTGCAGGGTATATTCGGGGCGGGGTGTGTCGTGATTGCCCGTTCGATCATTGTCGACTTGTATTCCGGACGGGAATTGTCGGTGTTCTTTTCCCTGCTCGCGGGAATACAGGGGATCGCCCCTATTGCCGCACCGGTACTGGGAGGTGTGATGATGAACGTGACGGATTGGCGGGGAATATTCGGAATACTATTCGCTTTCGGGATGATTTTGTTTTTTATGACTTTTGTCTTCCGGGAGTCGCACTCCCGTGAGAAACGCGTTCAAGGCAGCACGTTTTCAGCGTTGAAAGGTTTTGTCCCGATTTTGAAAAACCGGAGGTTTATGCGTTACGTGCTCACGCAGGCTTTGGCTTTTGGTGTGTTTTTCGCGTATATAGCGGCTTCCCCTTTTATTTTTCAATCGCATTACCGGTTATCTCCCGCTCAATATAGCCTGTGTTTCGGGGCGAATGCTTTTTGTATTATGATCGGGAGTGTACTGGTTTCTTTCTTTCGGAATGAACAGAAGGTATTGTCGATGATGACGAAAGTTTTTCTGTTACTTAGTGTTTTCACGGCAGCGGCGTTAATTATGGAATTATCTTTTATCGTGGTGGAAGGGATGTTCGTGTTGCTTGCCTTGTGTTTCGGGACGATTATGCCACCGACAACTTCGCTTGCTCTGGATTTGGAGAGAACGAACTCGGGATGTGCCTCGGCAATACTCGGTTTCTTCCAATTTTTGTTCGGGAGCCTTGTGTCCCCGCTGGTCGGAATAGGGAATTTGTTCGTGACCACGGGGATCATTATACTCGTGTGTAGTTTTCTGGTCTATCTTTTCTGCCCGAAACAATTCAAAGATTCAAGGAGCCAGTGATTGCCGATGGGGTGATTCTTCAATCACTGAATCATAAGATTTTCTTGCGTTGTTCGCAGAATCTCAGCAGCAATTCGGCATAAGAGTCTATTTGTCCCTGTTTGTGGATGGCGTAAAGGGTTCGGGTGATCTCGAGGTCGTCCATGTCGACGATCTTGAGCATCCCGCAAGCTAATTCATCTCGAATGGAGAAAATAGAAACCAAGGCATAGCAATCCGAGTATTTCAAGTATTGTTTGATGCCTTCCGTGCTTCCGATTACCATTTGTTGGTTGAGGTCATTGATTGCAATTCCGGCGTCGGAGAGGTGTCTTTGGATGATGTTGTAAGTACCCGAACCTTTCTCGCGCACCACGAATTTCAGTTCTTGCAATTGTGCCTTGGTAATTGAATCCCACGTTGTGTTTTTGGATGAGGTTACCAGTACGATTTCATCTTTCAGGAAAGGTATGTAATGAATATCCGGTTGTGAAGGTGTTCCCTCGATGAACGCGAGTTGAATATTCCGGTTGAGGAGTTCCTGTTCGATCTGATCCGTGTTGCCGCTAATCAAGTTGATTTTTATCTGGGGGTAACGTTCTCGAAACTGGGCCAGAAGTTCGGGTAGGATGTATTGCGAGAGCGTGGTGCTTGCCCCGATATGGAGCGTGCCGGAAAACTCTTCTTTCATGTGTTGCAGGTTGAACGTGATCGCGCGTTCCCGTTCGATAAGGTCTTCGCTTTGTTCCAGCAGGTATTTCCCGGCAGGGGTAAGTGCCAATCTTCCTTTTTCCCGTTCAAAAAGGGTTAGTCCCATTTCCCGTTCCAGTTCTTTGATACTTTTGGACACTGCCGGTTGGGAAATCCGTAAAATTTCAGCCGCTTTCGTGGTGTTCAGATGTTTTGCCGTGTGGTAGAATATAGTGAGTTTGTGATCCAGCATTCTTTTTTTGTTTTAGTTCCGAGAGAATTCGGTGTTCCCTCGAAAGTTATATTCCCGGCGAAGGTATTAATTTTAGTTGATATTTCATATTTGCACCCATAGAAGACCCAATGCAATCCTACCGAGAACCCAAGGTAATAAGTTCATAGGGCTGATGTTCGAGTAGTTCTGCTCCAGTGTTTCTATATGAAAGATTATAGGATGTTCAGAGGATAAACGGAGGAAGAACGAAGGAGGGGTATGATTACGGTATTATTTGGGTATAATTACAATGGGTCTTCTATAGGTATTGGTGGAAGAGAAAACGGGATGATGTTAAAAAGAGTAGTATTAATCGTCAATGGGGCAAAACAGTGATGTGGTGGAGTTTTGGGGTTGAGTATAAGATTGTTATGTGATATTTTTAAACGATCGTTTGATGCGGTGCAAATATACATCAATTTTGAGTATCGCAATACTTTTATTAGATTTTTTTTTGACTCTCGTAATTAGGTGTTTACACTTGTGTGTACATAAAAGTGAATATTAATATTGTTAATATCATTAAATGATCGTTTTCTGATATAAAATATCGTTTTGCGAAACAGCTTTCGTGCGTCTATAATACATAGCACTGTTTAAGTGGGGTGCGTGAAACACATGGCAATAAATCAAAACCGGTGAGAGGGTTAGTGCGCGAAGCGCGTCCGGTCGGCTCATCCTGCGGAATTGCCGAAGTATCAAAAAAACGTTTGTAAAGAAGGTGAATAAATAATTACATGATCAAGGAGAAACAACTACACTGGTATGTCGCTTACACGCGAGTGAACCAGGAATTATTGATCAAGAAAAAACTGGACGAACTGGGAATAGAGAATTTCCTCCCGCTGGAAGAACAAGTGCGGGAAACCCCGTTGGGTCGCAAGATGATCCGCGTGCTTTTGATTCATGGGTTGATTTTTATCCACACGGACAAGGTGACGAGTTTCTCCCTGATCAACGAGTGTTCACTGAATATCGTTTACTTGAAAGATATAGAAGGGCATTGTTCTTTGATCGTTCCTGACAAGCAAATGGAAGATTTCATGTTCCTGCTGGATTTCTCGCCTGCCGGCATCGAGATATTGAATAAAGACCTCAAGCGAGGAGACCGGGTTCGGGTGATCAAAGGTCCGTTACAGGGACTGGAAGGCGAATTGGTGCGTTTGAGAGGGCACAAACGGGTGGTAATCCGCTTGGAAGGAGTGGCATCGATCGCCACGTCTTATATCCCGGGTTCATTCTTGGAAAAAATAGAGTAAAACAAATGGATTAATTTAAGATTTATGAATCACGATTTGCGATTGAAAAAAGTGTCAACAAGTACAATTGAAATCATAAATCTAAAATCGTAAATCAAAAAATACAAATGGAAAAAGGTTTATTTCACGATTTGTACAAGCAATTGGACAACCTTGATCTCCGGTCGTATCCCCCGGCACGATTGTCGGGCTTGTTACACGGTTACCTGACGGTGTACTCTATGGTACGGGTGTACCCGTGGCTGGAGCGTGATTTTGGAACTCCCGGTATTATTCACGAGCGAGCGAAATCGATCGTTCACTTGTATCCCGGGCAGTTGCAAAACGATGATATTTCTGTGGATACCCGGGCGGGTTATGCAGCGGACAAGATGGATGTCTACCAGGTGTACTCGGACTTGAGTTACTTGAAAAACGGTTTGGATGCGGCGTACCGGATTCTCTCGGCACGGGGGAACGGCAAGATCGCGTTGCCTTGTCGCACGCCGAATATTTGCCGTTTGTTATGCAACTGTTATTATTTTGCCGGGGACGAGGAGTGTGGAGAACTTGCCGGGCGACTGGTGACAGAGGCGTTGGGGTATACGCGGGGTGGAAATCGTGAAATGTTGTTGTCTTGGTGGGATGCCATTTGCCTGTATGATGATGCGGTCGGGGCGATGATGTTGCCGTTGGAAGAACATATGCGTCTGGGGGAAGAGCGTGCGCGTTTGGTTATCACCGTGAGGCAAGAGGAGGAGGAGATTGTCAAACGATTCCTGCAATCGCGGGAGAATGGTTTTGATGTTACAATAAAAGTGTTTAATATACTTGCAAAGCGGGAGTTCGCCGCTTACAACGAGAGATATGCCGGGTTACGCAACCCCCGGTAACAGCGTCACCCTCGACGGTACTTCTATGCCGGATCAAGCTATTATACCGGAGGGGACGCTTCTTTTATGATATTTGCCGGAAATCAAAGAGCCGAATTTAGTTTGTGTTTATAGATGAAATATTCGATTCACGAGATTTGTAATCGTTTCTGTGAGAGGAAGAAATATGTAAATTATTGGGCAATCCTCTTGTTGGACGTGCTGTTATCTATCGGTAGCTCGTTTGTTACTCTTCTTTTTGTAGACAACTTCATTGTTGATCTTACAAGAAGTACTTATTTTATAGTGATAGCAGGAGCATTTTTCGTGAGTATGATTGTATTCCAAACGTTGGGGGTGAATAAAAATATTATTCGCCACGCAACGATAAAAAGTATTGGAAAGATGGGGATTGCCATCTTGTTAAAAGAATTCTTTTTACTGGGATTGGTTGTCTTTTCCAGTTTGCAATTATTCGAACATCATGCGTTTGCTTGTTTTTTAATTGATTTTTTGGTCACGACTGTTGTTTTGATAGGTTTTAGGGTTACTCTTGTATTAGTTTATGATCTAGCGATATCCCGGTATAGCACAAGTAAAACAAGAGTTCTAGTGTATGGAACGGAGAATAAAAGCGTGGCGTTGAAGAAAAGGATGCTTTCCAGTAAACATTATCACGTGGTGGGATTTGTGAATTCGGACAAATGTTTAAAGTCTTACGCGATATCGGAGTTACCGGTTTATTATTTCAAAGACGAGCAAAATTTTGTTCGATTCGTGAAGAAATACAATATAAATGGACTTCTATTTCCTTCTCACGAAGAGGCTCGTCGGGAAAAGGATAGGTTAGTTCGTTTTTGCCAGAATAATGGAGTAAAGAATTTTGTATCTCCGCCAATAGATGTATTGGGAGATGGCTTGAAGAAAACTGTAATCCGGGAAATACGGATAGAAGATTTATTGGGGAGAGAAGAGATTAAAATAAACACCGTGGAATTAGCGGAAAGTTTTACCGGGAAAGTAGTGTTGGTGACAGGAGCAGCGGGGAGTATCGGTAGCGAATTATGTCGCCAGTTGGCAACGCTTGGAATTAGTCGTTTGGTTTTATTTGATAACGCCGAAACCCCGATGCATGAATTACGTCTGGAGTTGGAGAGAAATTTTCCGAATTTGAAGTTTACACCTTTTATTGGGGATGTTCGTCAAAAGGAACGATTGCGGATGGCTTTCGTCATGTTTCACCCACAAGTGGTATTTCATGCGGCTGCATACAAACATGTACCGCTGATGGAAGAAAACCCTTGTGAGGCAGTTCGTGTTAATGTGGTGGGTTCAAGATTGGTTGCAGATTTTTGCGTGGAGTATGGTGTGGAGATGATGGTGATGATTTCAACAGACAAGGCGGTTAACCCGACAAACGTGATGGGAGCCTCGAAACGACTCGCTGAGATTTACGTGCAAAGTTTGGGTTTGGCTATGGAGAGGGGGAAAGTTAAAGGGAAAACGAGATTCGTGACAACTCGCTTTGGGAACGTACTGGGTAGTAACGGTAGTGTAATCCCGTATTTTCGAAAACAAATAGAACAAGGTGGCCCGGTTACAGTGACAGACCCGAGAATCACACGTTTCTTTATGACGATTCCGGAGGCATGTCGGTTAGTGATGGAGGCGGCGATGATGAGTACAGGAAACCAAATTTTCGTTTTTGACATGGGCGAGCCTGTGAAAATTGTTGATTTGGCTGAAAGAATGATTCGATTAGCCGGGTATATTCCGGGGGAAGATATTAAGATCAAGTTTATCGGCTTACGTCCCGGGGAGAAGTTGTACGAGGAAGTGTTGAGTAACGAGGAAAACACGATTCCGACGGGGAATAGTAAAATACGGGTGGCTAAAGTAAGAACCTATGAGCGGGATGAGGTGTTGTGGGCTTACGATAAATTGGCAGAGTTGGCGCTGGCGGTGGAAGTAGATAAGACGGTCCGTTTGATGAAGCAGGTGGTACTGGACTTTAGGTCCAATAATTCGGTGTATGAAAAATTTGATAGTATGAAAGTAAAATGAAAAGATATTATAGTTTGTTGTTATGAATCGTGTTTTTTATTGTAGATATCTTAAGCGGTTATTGGATATTTTTTTCTCTCTGTTAGGTTTATTGCTGCTAGCTCCCGTTTTGTTAGTTCTTTCTATTTGTATTGTTTTTTCTATGGGATTCCCGGTTTTCTTTTTTCAAGAAAGGGTTGGGAAAGATGGTGAAGTGTTTAATGTGATTAAGTTCCGTAGTATGAATGATCGTCGGGATAAAGAAGGAAATTTATTGTCTAACAAAGAACGATTAACCAAATTGGGAGTTTTTATAAGAAAATTTTCATTAGATGAATTGCCACAATTATTGAATGTGTTAAAAGGAGATATGAGTTTGATTGGGCCAAGGCCTTTGTATAAGGTTTATCTCCCTTATTACACGGAAAATGAAAGTCGGAGACATAGTGTTCGTCCTGGCATTACAGGGTGGGCTCAAGTGAATGGGCGCAATCATCTGGATTGGGATACTCGTTTGGCTATGGATATTTATTATGTAGATCAATTGAGTTTATGTCTTGATGTAGAGATATTTTTTATCACAGTGTTAAAAGTTTTAAAGAGTGGGGATGTCGTTGTAGCTCTAGATCCCCGGGTTAATATTCCATTGAATGAATATCGAAAGAATGCAGTTAAGAAGGCTTGAAGCTATTGATCTTGCGTTAAGAGTCGAATGGCTAAATCATCCATTGGTGAGTCCTTATTTGAATACAGGAGAATATTTTTCAATCGAAAATACGATGTGTTGGTACGAACGGATTCGTGAAGATAATACTCGTTTTGATGTCGTTTTTTGTGTAGATAATGTTGTGGTAGGTATGGGAGGTTTGACTCATATATCCTCGGTAAATAGAAATGCAGAGGTTTATATTTATTTGAACCCGAGTGTGCATGGACATGGGTTGGGAAGAATGGCCATGCATCTATTGTGTCAAGAAGGATTCCTACGCTTGGACTTAGTGAAGATTTACGCTTATACTTTTAAATCCAATGAACGTGCTAATCAGATGTTTTCAAAAGTTGGGTTTGTACGGGAAGGTGTGTTACGACAACATTCTTTAAAAGATGGGATGTTGAAAGATCGTTGTTTTTGGGGATTATTGAAAGATGAATTTTAATTTGGTCCATTATATGAATATATTATTTACTTGTTCTGGAAGAAGAAATTATTTAATTAATTACTTTAAAAAAGAGTTAGCTGGACGTGGATTAGTATTTGCCTCGGATATGCAAATGAACGCACCTGCATTGGCGGATGCAGATGTACGTGTCCAGTTCCCCGGTATTGATGATCCGAATTATATTTCGGTTGTGAAACAATATGCCGTAGAGCATCATATCCATGCGATTATTTCTTTGAATGATCTGGAGTTGCCTATATTGTCATCTTGCAAGAAAGAGTTTGAGGATATAGGAATAACCTTGATTGTTTCAGACAAAAGGGTTGTTGATATTACATTTGACAAGTGGAAAACAAAAGAATTTTTGAAGGAATGCGGATTGAATAGTCCTAAAACTTTTCTTTCATTGAAAGAAATTGAACAAGCTATTGAAAAGAATAATATAAGGTTTCCCGTGGTGATAAAGCCTCGTTGGGGAAGTGCTTCAATTGGGATTCATTTTCCCGAGTCAATGCGAGAGATGGAATTGGCATCGGAACTGATACGTTTAGAAATATCCAGAACAATATTGTCAAATGCAGGTGGAGAAAACGAGAAAAATCAAATACTTTATCAAGAAAAGATTGAAGGGAATGAATATGGAATGGATGTTTTAAATGATTTACGAGGGAATTATGTTGGGACATTCGTTCGGCAAAAATTGTCTATGCGCGCAGGGGAAACCGATAAGGCAATTTCTGTGATTGATGCTCGTTTTGAGAAAATAGGACGAATAATTGGTACCCGTTTGAGGCATGTTGGGAATTTGGATTGTGATGTACTGGAACGCGACGGATTGTTGTATGTTTTGGAGATGAATGCCCGCTTTGGGGGAGGGTATCCGTTTTCGCACGAATCTGGGATAAATACCGTGGGAGCTTATATACATTGGTTGGAAGGCGGACAAGATATTTCTGTTTTCAATCATTATCAATCTGGGATATCTTTTTCTAAATGTGACCGTTTGATTCGTATTTGATATGTGGGAATTGAGTAAATTAAAAAAGACACCTCTTGAAACTCTGTTGGATATTCCGTTTTGTTATTTTAGGTGTAAATCGTGGGTTATTGAGTCTAGGCTAGGAGCAAAGAGAAGATTGAGAAGAATAGGTGGCGGATTGAAAATCTCGTCTAAAGAATATAAAAATCAGATAAGACCTTTTTGGGCTAAATACGGGCTATGTCCTTCTAAATATTGGTTTTCGTTGTATTGTGCACCTAGTGGGAAATTGAATCCATTGTATATTCCTGATGACATTTATTATAGTAAAATAATACCCTACTTTAATCGGTTGAATTTTAGGCGTCCTTATGTTGATAAGGGATTCTATGATGTGTTATTTCCCGAACTAAAGCAACCGTCATTGTTAGTAAAGAATATGGGAGGATATTATTATAACTCATCTTTTCAGATGATTTCTAGGCAAGAAGTGGAGACTTTGCTTGGACAATGCGATTCTTTTGTTATGAAACCGTCTATTGATTCTGGAAGTGGAAGGGCTATATTCTTTTACGACTCTAAAACGGAGTCTCGTGATGTTGTAAAGGAGAAATTGGACGAGTATGAGAAAGATTTTGTTGTTCAGGAGGTTGTCCCTCAACATTCAGTATTGTCGGCTATTCACGAAAATTCATTGAATACAGTACGAATTATTTCTTTTTTGTTTAAGGGACAGGTGTATATTCTTTCTTCTATTCTTCGAATGGGAGCAGGTGGTTCTCGTTTGGATAATGTGTCGGCAGGCGGTTTCGCTTGTCCAGTTTATCCTGATGGTCAATTATATGATAAAGCAGTAAACCGGAAATCCGAGTGGGTTGCTAAACACTCGAACGGGACTGTATTTGCAGAGGTAAGAATACCTTTTTATGATCGCTTGATAGAGACATTAAAAAGTGCGCATAAAAAGCTCCCCTATTTTGGAATTATCGGTTGGGATTTTTCAATTTCTCCAGAAGGAGAACCTGTTATGATAGAATTTAATGTTGTACCTGGGATGAATCAAATTTCTTGTGGTCCGACATTCGGAGATATTACGGCAGAAGTTTTATCTACAGTTTTCAGATATAAATGATTATTTATGAATAAGCATCAGTTGAGAGAGTTGTTGGATCGTTTTTACGTGAAAATACTGTTATATTCATTTGTTGTGCAGACAAGAAAAAGGGCAAAAATGAGGTTGAAAAGGATAGGTGGGGGATATATACTTTCCCGTGAAGAGAAAGAAAAGATTAAACGTTTCTGGGCCCCTTACGGGATAAAACCGAAAATGTATTGGTACAAACTTTTTGCACACAAATCGGGAGTGGCGGATCCTCGATATATTCCTGATGATCTGTTTTATTCTCGAATTATTCATAAGTTGAATAATTTTTTTTTCACAACAGCTTGTGCCGATAAAGGAATTTATGATTGGCTTTTTCATGACATTCGTCGCCCGGATCAGGTATTGAAGTGTATGAACGGGGTCTTTTATGATGAAGGTGGAAATGTAATCTTAAAAGAAGAAGCTTTGAATATTGTACAAAAACACGAGTCGGTTATTATTAAACCAAGTCTTAGAAGCGGAGGAGGACAGAAAATTTGTTTTTATGATCGGGAAAAACAGACAAGAGGGGAGTTAACTCGTATTTTTGATACTCTTTATCCTGATTTTGTGGTACAGTTATTACTTGGGCAACATCCGGATTTAGCCCGAATACACCCACAATCTTTGAATACTATTCGGACAATTTCGTTGATGTTGGAAGGAGAAGTCTTTATACTTTCATCTATTTTTAGGATGGGATCCGGTAATGCAAGGGTGGATAATACTTCTTCCGGAGGTTTTGCCTGTCCTGTTCATACAGATGGACGTTTAAATCAATGGGCTGTTAATCGAAAGTCCGAATGGGTAGAAAGGCATCCGGGAGGGGTTGTTTTTGCTGAGGTGGTGATACCTTCTTACGAAAGGATGATTTCTATGGTAAAACAGTGTCACACGAGATTACCCCATATCTGTTTTATCGGTTGGGATTTTGCCATATCCGCTACAGGTGAGCCGGTTTTGATTGAATATAATTGTACGATAGGTTCGAATCAGATTTCTTGTGGACCCACGTTTGGTGAACATACCGAGCGTGTTTTAGAGTTGGTTTTAGGGAAAAAATAAAAATAATTTATATGAAAATAGCAATTTTAGGAGCAGGTAACGGTGGGTGTGCCGTTGCTACAGATTTGAGTTTGAAGGGGCATCAAGTTTCTTTGTTGAAGACATCGAATAGTATGCATAATGAGAATTATGATTATCTCGTGGAAACTAAAGGGTTGATATCTTTATTCGAGGATGGACGTACTCGTACTACTAGGTTATATCAAGTGTCAAAAGATCTTTCTTTACTCGCAGAAGCCGAAGTAGTTATTATTTATGTACAAACAAATTACCACGAAGCTCTGATTCAAAGGGTTGCTCCTTATTTTAAGGAAGGACAAATTGTTATAATTAATCCGGGTTATTTTTCGACAGCTTATATGTTGAAGTATTGTGATTGTGCGGGGCTTACTATTGTTGAGGCTGAAAGTTCGTTTATTGATTGTCGTATAGCCGAGCCTGGAATTGTTAAAGTGGGATTTAGAAATGTTCGGAATCCTGTGGGAGTGTATCCGAAACAAAATCTGGAGAAAGTACGTTCAAAGTTAGATGCGTTGGATTGTCGTTTGGTTTATCTTGATTCTTTATTGGAAGCCTCTTTGCATAATCCAAATATGATTGTACACACCGTTGGAGCGGTAATGAGTATTCCGAGAATCGAGAAAACGCAGGGAGATTATTGTATGTATCACGAGGTATTTACTCCGAGTGTATGGCGGATTTTGGAACAATTGGATAAGGAGAAGATGGATGTTTTGGAAGCTTTGGGATGCAAAAGGATGCCTTATGTGGAAGCTTGTAAATATCGTAATAGTTTGGATGACACTCGGGATGGAAAGGAGGTGTTCTTTTGGTATGCAGCCATGCCTACAAGAGCAAAAGGACCTATTGTGGTTGATTCCCGTTACATAGCGGAAGATGTTCCTCAAGGCTTGGTGATGTTGGAATCTTTGGGGAAAAAATTGAATGTTGCTACGCCTGTGACTTTTTCGTTGATCGAATTGGCTTCTTATGCTTTAGGAAGAGATTTAAGAAAAGAGGGACGTACTTTGGAAGGTTTAGGAGAGGAGAATATTAAGAAAATTCTGGACGATTGTTTGATTTAGTATTTAGTTTATAATTAAAATCAGAAAGTCGTTATGAGAAATAGACGAAAAATGATAAAAGCACTTTTGCTTTTTTTGAAAGATGTTCATGAAAAATCTGGAAAGAGTTATTATTTTTTGTTAAATGATTTTGTACATTTAAAAAAGACAAAAAAGATTAGTATTGAGGAATATACTAATTTTGAGTTCGAGAATCAAGGAAGAGAATTTCGTGATACATTCATGTCCGAGATGGAGCAACGACCTTGCCTAGACTTGTTGAATCCTAAAAAGTATTATACAATAGCTCGAAATAAATATTTTTCTCATTTGTTTTTAGAGGCAAAAAGTATCAGAAAATCTGAACTGTATTGCTATTATCATCCAGAGGGAAGGTTGAAAAATGATCATGTCGCTTATGATTATGAATCAGTAGTAGAGGTTTTAAAATCTAAAGAGGTTCATTCATGTGTAATCAAGACGACAGAATCTTCTCACGGAGATGGAGTAATTGTTGTAAATAAGATAAAGTATATTAATGAAAAGTGTATATTATATCTTTTTAATGGGCGAGTGCTTGAATTAAAAGATATATTGAAAGAATATGAACCTTTGATTTTTGAGAGTGTAATATCTCAAACAGAGCAATTTAAAAAATTTAATTCATCTTCGGTGAATACTGTACGTTTCATGACAACGTTGTATCCGACGGGGAATGCTAAAATTATCGCTATCTGGATGAAATTTGGACGCCCGGGAGCTTGTGTTGATAATGCTGGGGCAGGTGGAAATATTGATGCCGCAGTTGATATCGAAACCGGAAAGATTTATAACGTAACTCAATTTAATGGTTGGGGAAAAACAAAACCTATAACTCATCATCCTGATAGTGGTGTGCTTTTAGAAGGGATATTTATTGAAAATTGGGAAGATATAAAAAGAGATGTTCTTCGTTTTCAAGAGTCATTGCCTTATTTGAAAGCAATAGGTTGGGATATCGCAATAACTCCAGAAGGACCTTTGGTAGTGGAAATGAATGATTATTGGGATAGAACTGGACAGTTGTTCATTCGAAAAGGATGGAAAAAAGAAATTCAAGATTGTTATGAACAATGGAAGAAATTAGAAAAAGAAGGTAAGGTTTCTTATAAAATGGGGCGTTCGTATGAATGATTTTGATAAGAAAACAATTGATATGCCCGAGCCATCACTAAAAGAGAAAACAATTTCTGGGATGTTGTGGAGTGCTTTACAACGTTTTGGAGTAATGTTTATTTCATTTGTTGCGAATTTGATTCTAGCACGTTTGTTACTTCCTGAAGATTTTGGTTGCATTGGGATCTTAATGGTATTTATTGCAATTTCTAATACATTTATTGATGGCGGGTTTGGTTCGGCACTTATACAGAAAAATAACCCAACCGAGGAAGATTATTCGACTATATTTTATTTTAATTTAGCTTTTTCTGTTTTTTTGTATGTGTTGCTTTGGTTTTCGTCCAGGTTTGTATCAGAATTTTATAGAATAGAAGATTTGGATCATATATTGAAGGTATTAGGTATAATTTTGATTATTAATGCATCAGGAATCATACAAAGTAATCAACTGCGTAAAAAATTAGAATTTAAGAAAATGTCATATATATATATCAGTTCCATGTTATGTGCTGGTATTGTAAGTATTCTTTTGGCTTACCATGGATATGGGGTATGGAGTTTGGTTGTACAATTGATAATTAATAGTATACTGGTAAATTTGCAATTATGGCTATTTAATAAATGGTATCCGAGTTTTATTTTTAGCTGGAAGTCTTTTAAAGAATTATTCGGTTTTGGGAATTATATTTTATTGTCAAATTTGTTGAATACTTTTTGTAATAATATTCAAGGTTTAATTATTGGACGTGTTTTTTCTGCAAAAGATCTTGGTTTCTATGCACAAGCAAGGAAATTGGAAGAAATACCTTCGACTAGTCTGTCTCAGATTGTAGGGCAAGTATCTTATCCTGTTTTCTCGAAAATACAAACAGATAGAGTTGCGTTAAAAAATGCATTACGGAAGACTATAAAATCTTTGGCTTTTATTAATTTTCCATTAATGATATTATTAATTGTAATAGCTCGACCTTTAATTATTTTTTTATTTTCGGAGAAATGGATCGAGTCTATTCCTTATTTTCAAATCTTATGTATTGCAGGAATTGCTATTTGCCTTCAAGATGTAAATTATTATATAGTGGCAGCTGTAGGTCGAAGTAATGAACTATTTCGATGGAATGTCGTGAAAAGGAGTTTGGGGTTATTGTTTGTAGTAGTTGGGTTAAAATTTGGAATTGAAGGCATATTGTATGGTATGGTGTTGGGATCATTTACGATATATATTGTGAATGCTTGGTTAGCTTCAAAATATGTGGATTATACTTGTTTTTCGCAGATACGAGATGTTTCGACGACCTTATTGATTGCTATTTTAGCTGGTATTTGTAGTTATATGCTTAAATATCTTGAAACTAATGAACTTTTATTGTTGATTATTCAAATGTTTTCTTATTTGTTGTGTTATGTTATTGGTTCCTGTTTGTTCAAAATAGAGGCATTGGATATTTATTTGTCGGAATTTAGGCATATTTTAAATAAAGTGAAGTTATGAATAGCGGATCTGATTTGAGGATTGCTTTTCTTGGAGATATTATGCCAGGAGGAGTTATAAGTGGCAAAGATGAGTTTATCGATGAAAATGTTTTGCAGTATTTGAATGGTTTTGATTTAAGAATTGCGACATTAGAATGTGCAATAGGAGATGATTATGAGTACGATAGAGTGAAAATGCAGGGGAGAATGAATATTATTTACGCTAAGGATGTCGATCTTCGGAAAATAGAAATTTTAAATATTAATATAGTAACATTAGCAAATAATCATATATTTGACCTTGGGCTAGATGGGTTCCAACATATTTGTAAACTTTTGGATAAGCGCAAAATATTGCGTTGTGGAGCAGGAATGACCTCAGAAGAGGCTGCAAAGCCCGTAATCGTAGAGGAAAAAGGGAAACGTGTTTGTTTTTTTTCTTATTGTCAGTATAATACGCCTTATGTTGGTTATGTTCCGGTTGCCACAAAAAATAGTGCGGGGGTCAATCCATTAGATATAAATAAAGTTATAGTTGATATTACTGAAGCAAAAAAAGAGTTTGATTATGTATTTGTAATACCTCATTGGGGAGTTGAATATATAAGTTGTCCAACAGTTGAGTGTAAAAAATTAGCTTATAAAATGATAGAAGCTGGTGCAGATGGGGTGATTGGAGGGCATCCTCATAGAGTACAGTCTTGTTTACAATATAGGGGAAAACCTATTTTTTTTAGTTTGGGGAATTTTTTATTTGCTGATTTTTTTATGGCACCTCCGAGACCTATTTGGTATCCTTGTGAAAATGACGTAGAAATGGGGCAAATAAAGATAACAAATGATTATCCTTTTCCAGTAAAAGAACCGTTAAAACGGATATGGCGTAATTTTTCAAGAATTGGGATGATTGCAGAAATTTCAATTGGATCGAGACTTAAAGTTTCTTGGAATACAGTTCGTTTAGCAGAAAGTAATAGATTAAGTTTTTACCCAAGACCATTGAAATTCAAGATTAAGCTTTATCTAATTGAATTGTTTATCCAAATGCCTTGGTATGATGGAGGAAAATTCGTGATGAACGTACGTGAATTGTTATCTAAAAAGAGTTACATGAACCGTTTAAGGAGGTATTGGCGTGGAAATAATTAGAAAACTTTCTGTGCAAAGTTCAAAGCGAGGATTTTTTGGAAATAATATATTGCTTTTGAATATAAATAAAATGGGAGCATTGTTTTTTTGTTTCTATTTATTTATTTCTATGAATTCTCCTGTGTTGAGATTATTCGCAATTCCAGTATATTACATCTCTATTGCTTTAATAGTATTATTGAGTCTGATACTGTATCTTAATAGAAAATTCGTTTTTACGAGACAGCGTTACTTCTTTTTCTTTACCTTGCTTTTTTTAGTGTTCCATTTTTCTTTTCCAACATGGAGTGGTTACTGGATGATAAAAACGCTATTGGCTTTTATACCTTTATTTTTTGTAATTTTTTGGGATAATGAGATATATTACTTGACTTTCGGCTATTTTAGAAAGATGATGATATTCTTTTCGATATGTTCAATTGTAGTTACTGTATTATTGCTTTTTTTGCCTTATAATGCTCTCCCCTATGTTGAATTAGAACCTTTATCAGCGGCACATTTGAATACAAATATGGTATATCGAATATATGGAATTATTGTATCATATGATATGATTATTTTCAATATCGGAGGTTTAAATTTTTTGCGAACAGCAGGTCCATTAAGTGAACCGGGACATTTAGGAGTTTTTTTAGGATTAACTCTTTGTATTGAGATGTTATTATATAAAAAAAGAACGCCCATTTTGATTATATGCGGATGTATGACTTTTTCAACGGCTTTTTATGTAATATTGATGATTCAAGAATTGTATAATATTTTTATTAATAGACAGTTCCGATGGAAACTTTGTCTTTGTTTTATGTTAGCATTAAGTTTATTATTTATTTTGATTGATAGTTCTGTAATAGAATCAATATGGGATTATGCTATCGGTCGAAATTTGAATGAAGAGGATATTTTAGATAATCGAACTAATAGTATGGCGTTGTTTTTATGGAGTAAATTTTTACATTCTTCTTCTTTACGGTTATTTGTGGGGCATGGGACATTTTTTTTAGAGACGAATAAAGATTTAGTGTTAGCTGATTATCGAGAGTTTTTATATGACAGTGGTTTCTATGGCCTTTTATTGTTAATAATTATCTTCTTTGGCATATTTGTAAAAGTGAAAGTGCAGTATATTATTCTATTTGCACCTGTAATTCTTTTGATTTTTTTACATAGATCTTGGATGTTTTGGTATCCTTATGTGTATATACTTCCAATTATTGCTTTTGGAGCATATACTTATAAATCAAATATCGGGAATCAAAAATTATAAAGATATGGTTTTAAATAGTTCTTTTTCGCAACTTAGGAATTATTTAGCTTGTTTACTTTTAGTGTATTAAAAGGTTGTATGGTAAAATTAAATTCATAATTATGTTAGATACCTTTTCTTGTTAAATTGTTATGGAATTCTTTTCATTTTTAGAAACGCTTATCATGGTGATTTGTTATAATCAATGAAGGGAAAAGTCATAGTCTATAAAGATGTGAAGTCAATTGAATTTTTGTTACCGAACTATGTTTCGATGAATAGCGTGAGTTTTGTATAAAGAATACTAATAACATAATTAATTATGATATGAAAATAAGAGTGGTACTGTGGAATTTTTTGGCCAGATTATATCCTTGGTTTTTGAGGAAGGTGTATAAAATGGATTTAGGAAAAGATGTGAATATCTCTTATCGGGCTCAGTTAGATAAAAGTATTCATCCGAGAGGAATACATATAGGAGATGGTACTTGGGTATTGTCTGGTGTTGTTATTATGGCTCATGATTTTTGTCGGGGAAATAAAGGATGGGGAAAGCGTTATCATACAACAATCGGAAATAATTGCGTGATAGGGGTTAATAGTATCGTTTTGCCTGGTGTAACTTTAGGTGATGAAGTTGTTGTCGGAAGTGGGGCGGTGGTTACGAAAGATATCCCGAGTAATTGTATTGTTGCAGGAAATCCGGCAAGAATAGTAAAAGAAAAAATTCATGTTCGGCGAGGACAAATTGTCGATTAAGTTATTATTATATAAATCTATTGATAGATATGCAACAAAGAATTTGGATGTCTTTAGCCCATATGGGCGGACGAGAACAAGAGTTTATACAAGAGGCCTTTGATTCAAATTGGGTCGTTCCGCTTGGGCCGAATGTAAACGCTTTTGAGATTTCTCTTCGTGATTATTTAAAGGAAGATAAACAGGTTAAGGATGAAAATAGAGAGCTGCATGTGGTTGCGTTAAGTGCCGGTACGGCTGCTTTACATTTAGGGTTAATATTATTGGGGGTCGGTACAGGAGATGAAGTTATTTGTCAGAGTTTTACCTTTTCGGCTTCTGCTAATCCAATTGTTTATCAAGGAGCAATTCCTGTGTTTGTCGATAGTGAGCTGGAAACTTGGAATATGGATCCTACCCTACTTGAACAAGCAATCAAGGATAGAATAAGTAAAACAGGCAATAAGCCAAAAGCAATTATTCCGGTTCAGTTGTATGGAATGCCTGGAAAAATGGATGAGATTTTGACTGTTGCCCGAAAGTATGAGATTCCTGTATTAGAAGATGCTGCAGAGGCTTTAGGATCAGAATATAAAGGACAGAAATGCGGAACGTTTGGAGAATATGCTGCTTTATCATTTAATGGAAACAAAATGATAACAACTTCCGGAGGAGGAGCTTTGGTTTGTAGAAATGAAGAGAATGCCAAGCGGGCTTTGTTTTATGCTACACAGGCGAGAGATAACGCCCCGCATTATCAGCATTCCTGTATTGGTTATAATTATCGGATGAGTAATATATGTGCGGGAATTGGCAGAGGACAGATGTTTGTGTTGGAAGAACATGTCGAGAGAAGACAGGCAATACATGATTTGTATGTCCATTTGTTAGAAGGGATAAAGGGGGTAAAGGTGATGTGCCAACCAGAGGAGAGTGTTTTTCGTTCGAATTATTGGCTGACATGCATTACGGTGAAACCGGAAGAAGCCGGATTTTCAAGAGAGGATGTGCGGTTAGCATTGGATAAAGATAATATAGAAAGTCGTCCGTTGTGGAAACCAATGCATTTGCAACCGGTATTTAAGGACGTCCCGTTTTATGGGAACGGAATAAGTGAACAGTTGTTCGAAATCGGTTTGTGTCTGCCGTCAGGTCCTATGCTTACTAATGAAGATATAAAGAGAGTCGTTGACGTGATAAAAAACTTAGCGTGTAAATTGTAATATTGACGATATGCATATTTGGGAAAAAGTTACATTGTATTTGTTTTTGGGGATATTGTTTGTCTCTTGTGCTTCGAGTAAGAAAGTTGTTTATTTGCAGGATGTAGATGTGAACAAGCGTATAAAGGCGGAGTGTGAATATAAGATGGTGATTCATAATGATGATCTCTTGTCTATTATTGTGTCATGTGACGACATGGAATCAGCAATACCTTTTAATACCCCTATGATTGGGTTGGGGAGAGAGGTAAATACTACTTCGACTCAACAGATTCCGAGAGGATACCTTGTTGATAAAAACGGAGAGATTGATTTTCCGGTGTTAGGAAAGCTGAAAGTTGAAGGAATATCGAGAAACCAGCTGGCTGAGATGTTAAAAGAGAAGTTATCGGTTTATTTGAAAAACCCGATTGTAACAATTCAGTTTCAGAATTTCAAAGTGACAGTGTTAGGAGAGGTGAAAAATCCCGGGAGCTACCGGATGTCAAGCGAGCGGGTTTCTTTGTTTGATGCCCTAGGAATGGCGGGAGATTTGCAGATTAATGGTAAGCGGAAGAACGTGTTGGTGATGCGAGAAGAGGGAGATGAGAAAATTTTTGCACGGATAGATTTGACTTCCAGTAATTTTATTGATTCCCCATTTTTTTATCTACAACAGAATGATGTGGTTTATGTGGAACCAACCAAAGGTCGAATTGCTGGAGGAAGCATGAGCACGTTTTTGCCTTATATACTATCAAGTTTATCGACGATTGTGGCGCTTATCACTTTGACGAAGTAGTTACAGAATAAAAATGTATGAAGATGACTAACCAAGATAATAATTTATTACAGGTAGAAGAAGAAGAGTATTTTGATCTGAGGACTTTTTTCTATAAAATTTTAACTCGTTGGTGGTGGTTTATAATTAGTGTTCCTTTGTGCAGCGGGATAGCTTTGTATGTTTGTTTTAGTTCAACACCGATATACAAGGTTGGTGCAAAAGTGATGATTAGTGACTCAAAGAAAGGGGAAATTGGGGTGAACCCGATGTTGAAGGAACTAGGATTATTCCAAGGAAACATGCTGGTGGAGAATGAAATTGTAGAGTTGATGTCGAAGAATTTGATTTTGGATGTCGTGAAAGAATTGGAATTGAACGTGGATTACAGTCGGGAAGGGATGTTAAGAGATGAGAAATTGTACACTAATGTTCCAGTGCGAATATTGGTAGACTTGCCTGAAAATATAAAAGATACAATATTTTATGTGATAGTTCGAGATGAGGATAAAGTGGAAGTCGCTGACGTGGATAAGAACGTGGTGTTTGAAGGGAATTTTTCTCAGGCGATCTCGATGGGAAATTATCGGATGACGATAGAGAAAGGTGATACTCTAATGAAAGCAAATGATGAAATTCGTATAAATTTGATGTCATACGGAAAAGCTGCCACAGATTTTCATAAACGCTTGGAAGTCGGTCTTATGGAAAAAAATACGAGTGCTGTTCAAGTTTCGTTGGAAGAAACGAATCCTGAAAAAGGAATAGATTTTCTTTATACGATGATCCAAAAATACAACGAGAATGGAATTGGGGACAAACAGCTAGTTTCAGAAAAAACGGTAGAATTTATTAATGAACGATTACGAGTAATCAACCAAGAACTAGGAGATATAGAGAATGATGCGGAATCATTTAAGAAAAAGAACCAATTAACAAATTTGACTTCAGATGCGGCTCTTGTGATGGAACGTAAAAAGGTGACGGAGGCTGAGTTGTTAAAACTTGCAACGGAGCTTGATGTGGTGAAGAGCGTTCGTGCTTATTTGGAAGACAGGCAAGGCGAGGAGTTTCGGATATTGCCAGAGCGGTTGGGGTTAACAGACGAGACTTTGAATAGCGGGATTGGTAAATATAACGAGATGGTACTTCGGAGGGGTAAATTATTACAGTCGGCTCGTGAGAGCAACCCAATTATTACGGGGTTGGAAATGCAACTCAGGGAATTGAAAAGTAGTATCAGGTTAGCTATTGCTAATGTGGAAAAAGGATTGGATATCAAGATTAATAGTTTGGAACGAGAGAGTCAACAGGTGGAAGAAAAGTTGACATCTGTACCAACACAAGAAAAACAATACCGTTCCATTGCCCGCGAACAGGAATTAAAGGAGAATCTTTTCTTGTTCCTGATGCAGAAACGGGAGGAGGCGGAGATCGCCAAGCTGATGTACGTGCCGATGGCCAAAATTATCGAGAACCCGGACCCGGGGGAGCATCCGGTAGCCCCGAGAAAAATGCTTATTTTATTATTCGGGTTGTTTATCGGTGTCGTTTTGCCCGTGGGGATTATGTTTGTGGCAGATATGTGGGATACGAAGGTGAGAGATGCTTCCGAGGTAGAAAAGGTTGTGAGTTCACCTTTGCTGGGAACTTTGCTGCAATTACCCGAGGATAAAACGTCTGTTTCCCAAGAAGATTTCCTGATGTCGGAATCGATGCATTTGATTCGGGAAAATTTGAATTACTTGATCAAGCAAAAGGGAGTGCCGGTGATCATGGTTTCTTCCACTATACCAAGAGAGGGAAAATCGCTGGTTGCCGCACATCTGGCTAACGCTTATGCCAAGGCGGGTAAGAAAGTGATCGTGATCGGTTGTGACTTGCGAAACCCGAAATTGAACGAGTATTTCAAGAGAGAGAACAAGAAAGGGCTGTCCGCGTATTTGGCAGGGATGGTGGATGACCCGGGTTCGATTATCGAGAAGGTGGATGATAACCTTCACGTGATATTCGGGGGTACTGTACCGCCGAACCCGACACAGTTGATAGCGAGTCCCCGGATGGGCGAGTTGTTGGAATGCTTGAAAAAAGATTTTTCTGTTATTATTCTTGATACACCGCCGTTGGGGATACTGGCGGATGGATTCTCCTTGAGCGGGTACGCGGATGCCTGTGTTTACGTGGTTCGGGCAAATGTGCTTGACAAGAAGGGATTGCGGGTGATTACTGATCTGGAGAAAGGGAAACGTATGGAGAATTTAGGAATCGTGGTGAACGGTATAAAGATGAGTCGTTCCGGTGGTTACGGGTACGGTTATGGCTATGGTTATGGCTACGGTTATGGTTATGGCTACGGGCAGGATGCCGGTGAGAAAAAGGGGAAAAAACGTAAATCGACAAAGTGATGAGTTGGTTTCGAAGGGAGAATAAACAATACTTCTTTTACGAGCATGACGTGCATTCTCATATCTTGCCGGGATTGGATGACGGGGTGAGGAAGATGGAGGATTCGGTGGTGATCGTGAAGAAAATGTTGGCACTGGGGGTGAAGAGGTTTTCTTTTACCCCTCATATATCTTTCCCGTCGCCTTTGAACACGCGAGGTGGGATTTTAGAGAAGTTGGAGGCATTGAGAACGTGTTTGGCAAAGGAGGGGATTGATATAGACGCTGATGCGGGAGCGGAGTACAAAGTCGGGGAGTACATGATAGATTTGATCAAGCAGGGGGATATTGCCTCGTTTGACGGGGGAAAAGTGCTGGTGGAGCATAGTTTCGTGGCGGCATCGCCTTCTTTCGAGGAGGTGGTTTTTCGATTGCAGGACAAGGGCTACACGCCGGTATTGGCACACCCGGAACGTTACCCGTTTTACGCGGGGCATTTGGAAGAACGTGCTGAGGATTTGAAGCACAGGGGATGTCGGATGCAGGTGAATCTGTTATCGTTTGTCGGATTTTACGGAAAAGAGGCTCAACACGGGGCGAAGGCTCTGGCAGCGGCAGGTTTGATCGATCATGTTTCGGGAGATATTCATTCGATCAAGCAAGTGGAGCTTTTGGAGAAGTTTTTGAGATCGGGAGAGGCGAAAAACCTGACTAATTTACGATTTTAAATTTTAGATTGAAGGAATTTCTTGTTCGTTCCATGATTTACGATTGATGAAAGGATTTATGGGTAAAGGGATTGCCGGTTAGACGATGCGGTGATTGAAGATATGCCTCGGGAGAAGAGTTCCCGGGGCTTTTTTTATAAATTAAAAAATGTGATTATGGAACATTTATTGAAAGGGAGGTTGTTCTCTTGGTTAAAAGAAGGTGCTCAAGAGATGTCGGGTGAACAAATAGAGGTGATTGTTCAGGAGTTCGTGAACGATTTGGTGAAATGGAGTGAGGAGGTGCGAGATTATAGTGAGGTGGCTCGAGGTTTGGAAGGTATCCGTATCCGGTTGCAGGTTTGGGACGAGGTGTATCAAATTTGTGACGGGACTGGAAAAAAAGATCACGGTGAGTTTGTGTCTTCATGCCGTATTGATGCGGGTGGAGCACGAGATCCGGTTGGTACGGGAGCGATTGGAAAAACCGGAATGGTTTGCCGGGCATCTGGATGACGGACCGCTGGCAATTTGGAAGTCGGAAAATCCGAAAATGGAAATGGCGGAATTGGCATTGGGGATTTGTCTAGCGAAGGTGTTGTGGTCGCCGAGGGGAAAGTTGATGGGTTATGACGAGATTATCAAGCTGGTGGAGCGGGTTTTCGGGATGAAACTTCCGAATTACCGGGATCTGAAGCGGGATATTTTTGGAAGACTGAAGGATGTAGCGGTGTTTTCGAAACAGTTGGTGTTTTTGATAGAGCAGGCCAAAGATGAGAAGGATGCCCGGAGGCATTAAATGATGTGGGGTAGAGTTAGTTTGTGGATTTTTCAAAAAAAATCGCTATTGATAATCAATGCATTGAAAATAAAATCACTACACGCGGGGCACGCGTGTAGTGATGGAGTTTGGCAGGGGATGTACTTTTGCATTCAGAAAAACGAGAGAGATGTAAACGTTGGTATTTATTAAAACGAGAGCTTATGGCAGAAGTAAAAAATTGTTTGGGAATCAGAGGACGAGTGGGTGATTTTGTTCTCTACCGGTTAGGGGGTAAAACGTTTCTGAGAAAACGGGCAAAGCGGAATGACTCCAATACGGAGGAACAACGGGCGGTGCGGGCAAGGTTTCGGACGGCAGTCCGGTTTTACCAGAAATTGAAGGAAACGCCTTTGGATGAGGTGCTGGATATTGCAGCCCAAGGGATCTGTGTTAGCGGTTATGCTTTTTTCATGAAGGAGAATTTGAAGGCGTTTGGTCCGGACGGGAGGATCAAGGATTATTCACAATTGCAGTTTGCTGCCGGGAAACGACAGAAGGTGTTTAACTTGGAAGGATGGGTGGATAAGGAAGGACGGGTGACGTTGAAATGGGTGAATAGTTTGATCGGGACGTTGACGGAAGGGAAAGATCGGTTGGGGGTAATGGTGTTGCGCGAGGATAGGGCATTTTCCCCGGAGGTAATTGATGAATTGACGGTTTGTCGAAAGGAACGGGAAGCTCATTTTAGGGTGTTCCGCAAGAAAGGGAAAAAAGTACACGTGTATTGTTATTTTATTTCCCCTAACGGAAAAGTGTTGTCGCCGAGCCAGTATATCTGTTTGCAAGAGGAAGAATGAAACCGGTAGTGAATATGGTGAACGCGATCGGAGAGTTAGTCGGTCGGTTGACACTCCCGGCGAGGGAGAAAAAGGAATTGGAAGCAGAGATCATGAAGTTGATGTACGAATATGAATGTGAGATCGCAGAGGTCCAAGCAAACGTGATTCAAGCGGAAGCGACGGGGAATTGGTTGCAGAGGTCGTGGAGGCCGTTGGTGATGCTGACATTCGCGGTGATCATTCTGGTGGGGACTTTCACGAGTTTGCCAATCTTGGCGGATTCTTCCCGGTTTTGGGATTTGTTGGAAATCGGATTGGGTGGGTACGTGATCGGGCGGAGCGGGGAGAAAATGTTGGGGGCTATCGCACGAAAGCGGCGCTGATTTTAAATTTTAGATTTACGATTTATGAGTTACGAGTATTAATTTAAAGATTTTTGTTATGACATTTTCAATTTTCAATTCTCAATTTTCAATTGTGAACGATCGGTTGGTAGGTCACGGGGTGATTTATCTGGATTGCGTGAAGAATACACGAGCTATTGTCGGGCCGGACATGATTATTTTACATTACACGGCAGGGAGTAATTGTATGTCATCGGCTCATTATCTGACTCGACCGGATGTGGCGGCTTCGGCTCATCTGGTAATCGGGAGAGCGGGGGAAGTGGTTCAGTTGGTGCCGTTTAATATCGAGGCTTGGCATGCCGGGAGAAGTTGGTATGCCGGACGAGAGGAGTTGAATCATTATTCTATCGGGATCGAGTTGGATAACTTGGGACAATTACGGATGGAAGGGGGAAAGTTTGTGGCGGAATGTGGACGGGAGGTGCCTTTCAAGGAGGTATACACGGATGATTCCGGGAGAGAACTTACTTACTGGCACAAGTACACGAGGGTACAGATGGACGTGTTGCGGGAGGTGTGCCGGTTGTTGAAGAAGCGTTACCCGATAAAGTACGTGGTAGGGCATTCGGATGTAACGGCGAGGAAGGTGGATCCGGGACCGGCGTTACAATTTTAGATTTATGATTTACGAATTACGATAGAGTGATTTTTAATTTTTGATTGAGGTGGTGCGCACGCTTCAATCGGGAGGGTGAGTTTTTTATTTATTAATTATTTAAATTTTGTTGTTATGGCAATATTTGATTCAAATTTGTTGGGAAAGGTAACGAAGTCCGTCGGGAACGTGACGATGTGTTACACGAATAAGAAGAATGTCGCGAAAGCGAAAGTATTCAAGAGGAAAGATAATCCGACGCCGGAAATTCTGGATCAGCGGGCACGGATGAAAGTGTTGATACAGTTGGCCCGTCGTTTGTTAGCGGTTATCCGGAAAGGATTCAAGGGAGTGGGAGGAGGAACGACTTCGAACGCTTTCGTGAAAGCGAACATGGGAGCCGTGAGCGTGACTGAAGGACACGTTGCCACGATGGAGTTCGAGCGGATGAAGGTGGCAGAAGGATGGCTTGAGGTACCGGAGATTTCGGTGACGTATAGTGCGGATACAAGTAAATATCAATTCGAGCAAGAGGCAAACGAGGACGAGTACGCTAACTCGTTAGTGGATGATAGGGTATATGCCGTATTGTTCGAGACTGCATTGAAACGCCTGAAGATTGTCACGTTGAGGAATAGAGGCGAGAGTGGCAGTACCAGTTTCGCGCTTCCGAAAGGTTGGGATAACTCGAAGGTTGTGGCCTATTGTTTTGCCACGTCAAAGAATGGTAGTCAAGTATCGGATAGTGAATATTTGATTATCGAGTGATCCGTGATGAGTATTTATTTTTTTACCGGAATATTCTTCACGTTGAGTTTGAATGCCTTTTTCTCACAGTTGGCGAATGATTTAGTAGCGGGGATATTGAGTATCGTGGGAGGAGTGATCAGTTCAGTCGTGGTGGCTTGGTGCAAATATCGGTGGAGTAAGCATCGACGAGAGAAATAGCGAAAAGTTAAACAAGTGAAGAGTCGCATCTAAATGGTGCGGCTTTTCGTTTTATAAGTTTTTCTCGTGTACTTTTGGCAGGCTGTTGGAATACGAGCAGGGCGAATGCGTCAAAACGCTTTTCGCCCTTTTAGTTAAAAGTTTATAAAGTCTATAAAGTTCATAAGGTTTATGGACCCTAGCGGGCGCTTTGTCCACGGCAGCATAGCTGCCGGTAAACCTTGTCCGAAGGACGCCCGTTACTTTATGAACTTTATAAACTTTATGAGCTGAAAGCTCAACTTTATGAACCGGGCGAAAAGCCTTTTGATGCGTTCGCCCTGGGAATATGAGAAAATATTTGTTTTTGTGAAGGTTTTTTAATATCTTGACGCCGTTTTTCTGGAACACTGGCACGTTTATTGAGTTCTGATTATCTGGATGAAAGAAGAATAAATTAATATATATAATACGTTTTTTACTATGGAGAATAAATTAGATATTTTGACCAAGAAGCTTTATGATGAGGGGGTTGATAAGGCTCGCCGGGAGGCGGAGAATATCATCAACCAAGCGAAGCAAGAGGCCGAAAAGATTGTTGCCGAGGCAAAGGCAAAGGCGGAGCAGATGAATGCCGATGCCGAAACCGATGTGGCAAACTTGAAGAAGAAGGCGGAGTCTGAAATGACGTTGAGTGCCCGTCAAGCGATCACGGCATTGAAACAGGCAATTACTAATCTTGTTGCCGGAGAAGTAGCGGGAGAGGTTGCCAAGGTCGGATTCGAGGAAAAGGCTTTCATTCAAGAGTTGGTTATGACAATCGTGAAGAAGTGGGATGTTGCCGGGGGGAATTTGGATATGGAAGTACTTCTTTCTGCTGACGAGAAAGATAAATTCGAGTCATTTGTAACGGCAAAATATAAGGATTTGCTGGATAAAGGGCTCACGGTGAACGTGGGTAACTTGGACGAAGGATTCGTGATCCAACCAAAAGACGGAGGGTTCCAGATAGCGTTCTCGGAGAAATTGTTCGAGGCTTTCTTTAACCAATATATCAAAGGCTTTACGAAGAAGCTCCTTTTTGAAGAAAATAAATAGATATTGGATTTTTAGTATCTAAAATTTGAAAAGGATGATATTAAAGAATAATTACTACTGTTTAATCGCGGGTTTACCGGAGGTCTTTCTGGACGATCGGAAATTGTCGTTGTCCGTGAACGGGTTCCGGGAGTTGGCGCAAGGGGCTTTGAAGAAGGAGGACGTGAAGTTGATGAATCTTTTCTTCCTTCCTGCCGATAACAAGCAAGTCCTTCGTTTGCTGAATAAAATGGAACCTGATACCGCCCTTGAAACAGTATACCCGTTGCAACACTTGGAAGACGAAATAGCCGAACCCAAAAATTCTTTACCCGCTTACCTGAATCAATTTATTGCCGATTTCAAAGGGGAACATCTTAAATACGAGACTTCGCCCGAGAATGTGTTGAGTTGGATGTATTACGATTATATGATGAATTGTGGAAACAAGTTTGTCAGAAAGTACGCGGAATTCTCGATGAATATTAAGAATTTGGTAGTCGCTTTTACTTGTCGGAAATACGGTAAGGAAGTTGCCCCGGAGATTATTGGTAATAACGCGGTTTCCAAGGCGCTGAGGACTTCGAACTCGAAAGATTTCGGTTTGGGTATGGAATATCCTTACGCGGAGAAGGTGATGTCGCTGATGAATAACCCTAATCTCGTGGAACGGGAACGGGGATTAGATTTGCTTCATTGGGATTACATCGAGGAAGCCGTGGTGTACGAGTATTTTTCCATGGAAAAGGTTTTGAGTTTTATGCTTGAGCTGATGATCGTCGAGAGGTGGAGCAAGATGAGCTCCGAGTCGGGACGAAAGGTATTCATGGAGGTAGTCGATAAGTTTAGACGGAGTTTTGAGTTCGCGGAAGAATTTAAGTGATTTAAAATTTAAAATTGAGAGATGAATAAAACACAAGGAAAAGTTCATAGTATTATTTCCAATCTTGTACTTGTGCGCACCGAGGGACCGGTATCCCAGAACGAGATCTGTTTTATCCGGCTCGGGGACGAGCGGTTAATGGCGGAGGTCATCAAGGTGGTTGGGGATATTGCTTATGTGCAGGTTTTTGAAAGTACCCGGGGATTGAAGCCCGGTTCTTTAGTGGAGTTCGAGGATCACATGTTGGAGGTAACATTGGGACCGGGCTTGCTATCCAAGAATTTTGACGGTCTTCAGAACGATTTGGACAAGATGACCGGGGTGTTCTTGAAACGTGGTGAGTACACGAACCCGTTGGAGGCAGATAAGAAATGGAGTTTTACCCCACTGGCAAAAGTCGGTGATAAGGTGAAGGCTGCCGACTGGTTGGGTAACGTGAAAGAGAACTGGTTGGATCACAAGATAATGGTGCCTTTCAAACTGAAGGGCGAGTTTACCGTGGCATCTATCGTGGGTGCCGGGGAGTACACGATCATGGACACGATAGCTGTGTTGAAAGACGAGGCAGGCAAAGAGGTGCCCGTGAGTATGATACAAAAATGGCCGGTGAAGGTAGCTATCCGTAATTACGTGGACAAGCCGCGTCCGTCACGTCAGATGGAGACGGGAGTACGTGTTATCGACACGATGAACCCGATTCTGGAGGGTGGTACCGGATTTATTCCCGGTCCGTTCGGTACGGGAAAGACCGTGTTACAGCATGCTCTTTCGCGTTTTGCCGATGCCGATATTATTATCATGGCTGCCTGTGGCGAGCGTGCGAACGAGGTGGTGGAAATCTTCACGGAGTTCCCCGAACTGGAAGACCCCCGTTCCGGTCGTAAGTTGTACGAGAGAACGACGATTATTGCTAATACCTCGAATATGCCCGTTGCTGCCCGTGAGGCTTCTGTTTACACGGCAATGACGATCGGGGAGTATTACCGTTCCATGGGTATGAAGGTGTTGTTGCTTGCCGACTCTACTTCCCGTTGGGCTCAGGCTTTGCGTGAGATGTCCAACCGTATGGAGGAGTTGCCGGGACAGGATGCTTTCCCGATGGACTTGTCTGCAATTATTTCTAACTTCTACGCTCGTGCCGGGATGGTGTACTTGAATAACGGTAAGACGGGTTCCGTGACTTTTATCGGTACGGTGTCGCCTGCCGGTGGTAACTTGAAAGAGCCGGTGACGGAGTCCACGAAGAAGGTGGCTCGTTGTTTCTATGCTCTGTCGCAGGCTCGTGCCGATGCTAAACGTTACCCGGCTATCGATACGTTGGAGTCTTATTCCAAGTATCTGGAGTACCCGGAATTCGTGGAGTTTGCCAAGAAGAATATTTCCGACACGTGGATCGACGGAGTGAATGAGGCCCGTAATATTTTGGTACGGGGACGGGAGACAGCCGAACAGATCGACATTTTGGGAGATGACGGTGTGCCATTGGAATATCACGTGGTATACTGGAAATCCGAGTTGATTGACTTCGTGATCTTGCAGCAGGATGCTTTTGACAACATTGACGGCTCTACTTCAATGGAACGCCAGAAGTATATGTTGGAAATGGTGTTGGGTGTGGTTCGCTCCGAGTTTAATTTTGACACGTTCGAGGAGGTTAATCCTTACTTTAAACGGATCATTAATGGATTCAAGCAGATGAACTATTCCGAATTCCAATCCGATGCCTTCAAGAAGTATGAGGCTGAGGTGAAGGAGATTATTGACGAGAGAAAAAAGAAATGAGATAATTGTAAATTTTAAATTTTAAATTGTAAATTGAAAGAAGAGCAATCTAAAATTTAAAATCTAAAATCTAAAATTGTATGACGACTGCTTTTCAAAAAGTTTATACAAAGATTACCCAGATCACGAAGGCAACGTGTACGTTGAATGCTCAAGGCGTCGGAAATGACGAATTGGCTATTGTAGACGGGCGGTTGGCACAGGTCGTGAAGATTTGGGGTAATGATATAACCCTTCAGGTGTTCTCCGGAACGGAGGGTATCCCGACGAATGCAGAAGTGACATTCTTGGGGAAGGCTCCGACTTTAAGGGTTGGAGATGATTTGTGCGGACGTTTCTTCAATGCTTTCGGCGACCCGATTGACGGGGGGCCGGCAGTTGACGGGGAGGAACGAGAGATTGGAGGTCCTTCCGTGAACCCGGTTCGACGTAAACAACCGTCGGAATTGATTGCAACGGGTATCGCGGGTATCGATTTGAACAACACGTTGGTGTCCGGACAGAAAATTCCGTTCTTTGCCGATCCGGATCAACCGTATAACCAAGTAATGGCGAACGTGGCATTGAGAGCCCAGACGGATCGTATTATCTTGGGAGGTATGGGATTGACGAATGACGACTATCTGTATTTCAAGAATCTGTTCGATAATGCCGGAGTGCTTGACCGTATTGTCAGTTTCGTGAATACGACGGAGGCTCCCCCGGTGGAGCGTTTGTTGGTTCCGGATATGGCATTGACGGCTGCCGAGTATTTCGCCGTGGAGAAGAACGAGAAGGTATTGGTATTGTTGACGGATATGACGTTGTACGCCGATGCTTTGAGTATCGTGTCTAACCGTATGGATCAAATCCCGTCGAAGGATTCCATGCCGGGTTCTCTATACTCGGATTTGGCGAAGATTTACGAGAAAGCGGTGCAGTTCCCTGCCGGAGGTTCTATCACGATTATTGCCGTGACCACGTTGTCCGGTGGTGATATTACACACGCTATTCCGGATAACACGGGGTACATTACCGAGGGACAGTTATTCTTGCGTAAGGATTCGGAGATCGGTAAGGTTATCGTTGATCCGTTCCGAAGTTTGTCTCGTTTGAAACAGCTCGTGATCGGTAAGAAAACCCGTAAGGATCACCCGCAAGTGATGAATGCCGCCATCCGTCTGTATGCCGATGCAGCCAATGCCCGCACGAAGATGGAGAACGGTTTTGACCTGACGGACTATGACCGCCGTACCCTTGATTTCGCGAAAGAGTATTCGAACAACCTACTTGCCATTGACGTAAACATCAGTGTCGAGCAGATGCTGGATACAGCGTGGGAGCTGTTCCGGAAATACTTTAACAAGGCGGAATTGGGAATTAAGGCGGAGATTATCGAACAATTTGGAAAATTTTCAGAATGAAAATTTTCTTGATTTTAAATTTTAGATTTTAGATTTTAAATTGAGTGATGAATAGCGCTGAGTTTCAAAATAAGACGAAGAAGTTAGGTTTAGGGGTAATTCGTTTCGTGGAAGTACTTCCACAGAATTATGCTTCACGAGTGATTATAAATCAGATTCTTCGTTGCGCTTTGTCGGTTGGTGCTAATTATCGGGCAGTATGTCGAGCGAAATCGGATAAGGATTTTATCCATAAAATGAAAATTGTTGAAGAGGAATGTGATGAAACAATTTATTGGTTGGAAATTATTGAGGAATCTGGCTTGGCTAAAGTGGAACCGATCGCTCCTTTGAGAAAAGAAGCAAGGGAAATCTTGGCTATGATAGTAGCTTCGATTAATACTGTAAGTAAAAATTTAAAATCTAAGCAGTCTGAAATTTAAAATCTAAAATTTAAAATCTAAAATTAAAAAACTGGTAAGGTGATAAAGTTTCAATATAATAAAACTTCGCTTCAGGGGCTGGATAAGCAGTTGAAGATGAGAGTACGGGCATTGCCTACCATCAAAAACAAGGAGTCGGCTTTGCGGTCGGAGGTGAAGAAAGCGAAACAGGTGGCGGATGAGTTTAGTGTGAAGTTGGAGGAGACGCTGAATTCGCTCAACGATATGCTGCAGCTTTATGACGAGTACAAGGAAGATATTCTCGTCGTGAAGGATGTAAGGATGTCGGTGAAGAAGATTGCCGGGGTGAAGACGCCCGTTCTGGACGGGGTGGACTACGAGGTGAAGGATTTCAGCTTGTTCAACCAACCGGGATGGCTCCTTGACGGAGTTGAATACATCAAGAAAGTGGTGAGTATCGCTTTGGAGAGAGAGTTTTTCGCGAGAAAAATGGAGTTGCTCGATAAGGCGAGAAAGAAGACCACCCAAAAGGTGAACTTGTACGAGAAGGTGCAGATACCGGGTTATCAGGAAGCTATTCGTAAGATTAAGCGTTTTCTTGAGGACGAGGAAAATCTGTCCAAGTCGTCGCAGAAGATCGTGAAAACCCGTAAATTGATGGAGGAATAGTCTATGATAGTACCTATGATGAAATTATCCCTGTTGATATTTTACAAGGAATATCAGACGTTTCTCGGGGAGCTCCGGGAAAAGGGAATGGTTCATATTCACGAGAATACGGAACGATCGGCAGAAGATACGGATCTTCAGGCTAAGTTGATGTTGATTAAACGTGCCGGAGAGATGATCACGCATATGCAGAGTCGGAACGATGTGGAGCAGATCGAGAAGGTAAAGGCTGACGACGAGCATTTGCTGGAATATCTGGAAGGTTTGTATAACAGACAGGAACAAATCGACCAGCAATTGGTCGGGTTGGAGAAAGACTATGCCGCTTATCGTCCGTGGGGACAGTTCTCCCGGGAGAAGATTCAGAAGTTGGAAGCCGCTGGGTGGGAATTTCATTTTTTTTCCGTGGCGGAACAGAAGTTTCAACCGGAATGGGAAGCGACGTATGATGCTGTTGTCATTAGCGAGATGATGGGGCAAAAGTATTTTGTCACGGTTACTCCCGCCGGGATGAAGGTGGAATTGGAAGCGGATCCCTATATATTCCCTCAAGCAACCCAAGATGAGTTAAAAAAACAGATCAAAGGGCTACGGGAGGAATCGGTAAAGATCGGCGAAGAGTTGGATGCGATTTCCCAAGATGCGATTGCACGCTTGAAGAAGTATCGTTTACAGATCACGGAGATGGCGGATAAATTGAAAGTGGAGGATGCCGTGCAGACGTTCGTGGACGAAAAGGTGATTGCATTGGAAGGATGGATTCCCGTCGAGAAGGAAGCAGAGATGAGAAGTTTCCTCGAAACGAAGGATGTGTATTTCGAGTTTACCAGACCTACACCCGAGGATGATGTTCCCGTGCAGTTGAAGAATAGCGCCTATTCAAGATTATTTGAGCCGGTAACGAAGATGTTTGCTTTGCCGCAATACAAGGAATTGGATTTGACCCCCTTCCTTGCTCCGTTTTTTATGCTGTTCTTCGGAATGTGTATGGGAGATGGCGGATACGGGTTGATTATCTGGTTGGTGTGCTTTATCATCGGGCGAAAGGCTTCTCCTGCGATAAAAGGATACCTCGTGTTGGGGCAGTATCTGGGACTCATGACGGTTGTTGTCGGGTTATTAACGGGTTCGTTCTTCGGTATTGCTCTGGATAGCGTGGAATGGCCTTGGCTTGCCGGTGTGAAATCGTTGTTCCTGACAGAAGCGAACTATGGTAAATATTTGGGAGGTTATAATCCGATGATGATTATCGCTGTTGCCGTGGGTATTATTCAGATTCTTTACGGAATGTGTTTGAATGCCGCTCGGTTGACGAAACAATTCGGGTTTAAGTACGCGGTTTCCACGTTAGGTTGGGTCGGTGCAATTATCTTGTTGGGAGTGTTGATCGGGTTGCCGATGTTGAAGGTGGTGATTCCGGAGGTTTTGAAGTACGTGTTGTACGTGCTTTTGGGACTCTGTGCGCTCACGATCTACTTCTACAACTCTCCGGGAAAGGGAGTTTTCACGAATTTCGGCTCCGGGTTGTGGGGAACGTACAACATGGCTACCGGATTGCTGGGGGACACGCTTTCCTATATCCGTCTTTTCGCTATCGGGTTGACGGGTAGTATTTTGGGAGGAGTGTTCAACACGTTGGCATTCCAACTCACGGACGGTCTACCTGCCGTTGTAAAATTTATTGCGGTATTTCTGATCTTGATTATTGGTCACTCGATTAACTTCGGTTTGTGTATGATCAGTTCGTTCGTGCACCCGATGCGTTTGACTTTCGTGGAGTTCTACAAGAATGCCGGATTTGAAGGTGGCGGTAAGCAATACGAGCCGTTCAGAAAAAAAGTAAATGATTAAAAACAAAGATTATAAAAATAACAAATTAAATAGATTAGAATTATGGAACCAATTTTATTAGCTTATTTAGGTATTGCGTTGATGGTGGCATTATCAGGTATCGGTAGTGCTTACGGGGTTACTATTTGCGGTAATGCAGCCGTGGGGGCGTTGAAGAAAAATCCGACCGCTTCCGGTCAGTATATCGGTTTGTCCGCCTTACCTTCTTCACAAGGTTTGTACGGATTCGTGGGATACTTCCTGTTGAGTAGCTTCTTGACGAACGTGGATATGGGTTGGGGACCTGCTTCAGCTATTTTCGGTGCCGGGTTAGGTCTTGGTTTGGTGGCATTCTTCTCTGCTATCCGTCAGGCTCAAGTATGTGCCAACGGTATCGTGGCTATCGGTAGCGGTTATAACGTATTCGGTACTACTATGGTGTTGGCCGTGTTCCCGGAGTTGTATGCTATCTTGGGATTGTTGGTGTTGATCTTGATCACGGGGTTGATTCCTGCATAAGTATCAAAGTATAGATTTTAATTATATCTGAAAAACGGGGACTTCGTGTGTAAGTCCCCGTTTTATTATTTCATGATAACAAAATGTGATTTTTTAACGTATCATCATTATTGAAATATAAATGTTGAATAATGATGATTCGGATAAAACGTTACGGCTTGATTCTACTTTTCATGTGGTTGGGAGTGGAAACACATGCCGTCGAGATAAAGAAGAAGTTGTTGTATGACCGGCATACTTTGTCGGACACGTATAAGTACGGGAAGCAGGAGCGACGTTTCCAGTGGGATAAGATTTCGGCATTTTTGGATTCACTCGTGACGTTTCAAGAGCGGAATGACGGGTATGGCGTGTTAAGGAATTATAAAAATCAGAATGGTGAAGCCCCTTTGACAGAAAAATATATAACCAATAAATACAAGCAGATTAGGGATACGTTCGGGGTAAATCGTTATCAAGGGATTCCTTTGTACAGCTTAGGTAACGTGAAAGTTCCATTCCGTTACGGTCGGGACGGGGCTTACGTTTCCGTGATCAGCGATAGTGCCGATTATTTCCAGATTATCCCGGCTACTTTCGGTGGCGTGTGGCACGTGCCTAAAAAATACATGAAGCTGATAGGTCCTCTTTCAATTAAAAAAGTTATATTTGTTGACCGAACGAACCAGAACATAGCAACTTTGGAACAGGATGGAACCACGTGGTTGGTGCGGAGTATGAATCCGATTACAACGGGAGCTAACAGACCGCCTTATCAACAGCCGACACCCCCGGGAATTTATTTCATTCAAAAGAAATTGTCGGAGATGTTGTTCTTGAAGGACGGGTCGGCGGAAGAAGGAGGGTTTGCACCATACGCTATCCGGTTTACAGGGGGAGCTTATTTACACGGGGTACCGGTGAATTACCCTCACAACGAGTTGATAGAGTTCAGTTGGTCGCTCGGGACAACGCCAAGGTCGCACATGTGCGTGAGAAATGCCACGTCACATGCCAAGTTCATGTATGATTGGGCAGAGGTGGAGAAGACATTGGTGATCGTGTTTGATTAATGTAAATGATAGTTATGCGTGTATTTTTGACGCTTTTTTTTGTCGGGATTATTTGTTGGATGGCGCAACCGGGTGTTGCGGCTGAAAGGCATTTGCCCGTGAATAGCAAAACGCTTTATCACGAGATCGGTTTGGAGGGTATCGTGGATTATGCTCTTTTTGAACGAGCGATTGCCGGGTATAATCAAACGGATTCATTGGCGAAGGATATTCTCACTTTGATTGATTTCTCGAAACCTTCTACCGAGAAGCGTTTGTACGTGGTTAATCTGAAATTGAAGAAGTTACTCTACGTGTCATACGTGTCGCACGGGAGAAACAGCGGGGAAAAGTACGCTACTTCATTTTCCAATAAAGAGGGTTCTTACAAGAGTTCGTTGGGTTTCTATCGGACGGAAAATACTTATTACGGGAAGAACGGGTATTCCTTGATTCTTGACGGATTGGAAAAAGGAATAAATGATAACGCGAAAGAACGGGCTATCGTGATGCATGGGGCTGCCTATGCTGATCCGTCCACTATTCGGTCGTGCGGTCGATTGGGACGCAGCTTGGGATGTCCGGCTTTACCGCTGACGGTGTGTAAAAAGATTATTGACACGATAAAGGGTGGAACTCTTTTATATATTCATGGGGATGACAAGACTTATGCCGAGCGAACCGCTTTTGCCGGGGATACGGATAGGAAAATTTTTTAAATATTGGATATGATAACTTACGCTATACTTATTGTCACGGTGGTGGTATCAATAGCTTGTTTTAGCAATGATTCGTTATTTAACAAGCTGTCATATTCGCCTTACCGTATGATACACTCTAAGGAGTGGTACCGTATTATTTCTCACGGGTTTGTACACGCGGATTGGGTGCATTTGTTCGTGAATATGTTCACGTTTCTTTCTTTCGGTCAGTACGTGGAGAGTGCTTTCGGGTATTTGGGCTTTAGCGGGGGGAGTTTTTTACTCCTGTACTTCGGTGGAATGATAGCGGCTTCTCTATATGATTTGTGGAAATACCGGGATAATCGATATTATACTTCTATCGGGGCTTCGGGGGCGGTATCGGCAGTGTTGTTTACCGCCATATTCTTGAATCCTTGGGATAAGATTTATTTATTCGCCGCGATTCCTATTCCCGGTATCGTGTTCGGTTTCGTTTATTTATGGTATTGCCAGTACATGGCGAAGCGGGGCGGGGATAATATCAATCACAATGCCCATTTCTACGGGGCGGTGTATGGTTTTATTTTCCCGATATTACTGGAACCCGGGTTATTGCAGATATTTATACAGCAACTTTTAAGGCACTAATCCGTTTTTAGAGAATAAAATTCTCTATATTTGTAACTCAAGTGCAAAAAATGGGATATGCGAGTGAGTGACCAAGAGATTTGCGAGTTGCTGAAAGAGCGGAAGATAGGTGGAATGGAGCTTCTCTTTAAAGAATACTACAAGCCGCTAGTGGTTTGGGCAGCTACTTTTTTGCACGATACTCAGCGTTCGGAGGATGTGGTACAGGATTTTTTCGTTAAATTGTGGGAGAAGTCGTTTGCGGATAAGTTACAGCCTGATACACTGAAATCATATTTGTTTACTTCCGTGCGTAACTTGGCTTTGAACCAGCTCGATAGAATAGATCCGTTAAGGCGGGCTTGTGACGTGGCACGTTACGAGAGTCCTTGGGAAGAATATGATAGTTTCGAGGACGAGGTTTTCCAGCGGGTGGAAACGGAAATCGGGAAGTTGCCGCCCAGAACACAAGAGATTATTCGAAGCGTGTATTTGAAGGGAATGAAATATAAAGAGGTGGCGGATGAATTGGGAATTTCGGTTTCGACAGTAAATTCTCTTCTGGTAAAAGCGTTAAAAAAACTCAGGCAAACAACTGAAAAAGAGGGCGATATTGCGGTGTGTTTATTTTTTCTTGAAAAAAGATTATTGGAAATCACGTGAGTTCCATATCTTAATAGTAGGTAATAGCATGGAAGACACGTGGATATCTTATTGAATTTCCGTGTTAATGTCTTATTATACAAGGTGTTTAGCCGGTATAAAGATGCTCCCGAGCGGCTTTACACCGGCTTTGTACCGGCTTTGAAGCGAGAATAATCCCTATTCTCCACGGGATATGCATGGGATTACAACGGATAGTGTTTATAAATAAATCTTCTAAATTATTTGGTCTGAATGATTATTCCTATACTCTTTCGGAGATATGTGCTTTATTTTCTTGAAGATACGATTAAAATGCGGGACATCGTTAAATCCTACGGTGTAGCATATCTCCGATACTTGCTTTCGCGAGTGCTTCAGTAGTTCGCAGGCGGTATTTAAACGGTATTGAGTAACGAATTGCGAAAAAGTCATCCCTTTGCATCGTTTGAAGTAGGAACAAAATGCCGAACGGTTCATCCCCACTTCCGTGGCAATGTCATCCAAAGAAATAGCATGGACATAGTGTGCCATCACGTAGGTGCAGATTTGTTGCATCCGCCGCACGTCCCGCTCGATGCGCATTGGTTTGCCCGCGAACGTGTGGTCAGATGTGGTAAAGATGATGGGTAACAAGCGCATCATCTCGCTTAAGCGTCCCAACTCGTCCATATCGTTCATTTCAGATAATATTTCGCGTATGATGCGGGAGCTTTCAGGGCCGAATTTTAGAGCATCGGTCGGAAACGTGATGCCTGCCAGTCGATTCCGTAATTCCGGGAATACTTCTATGCAACGCTCCACTAGCGAATGGCTGAAAGCTACCATCAGATAGCGTATACACCCGTCATCGTCCGCTGAATTTGGCGCGTATTCCCAACGGTGAAGCATAGACGGGGGGATTAATGCCACGTCGCCCGCCGCGAAGGGCTGTAGCGTATCGCCTGCCATCCGATTGCCTTGCCCGTGAACGACGTAGTACAATTCCCATGCATCGTGCTGATGTAGTTTTGCTTCGATATTTATTTTGACTCGTTGGTCTATGAAGAAAAACGAGTGATTCTCCACATCGGGTAATTCGTAAGGAATGACGGTATCTTCCATAAAAGAAGGTTTAAAATCTATCTTGTTGCAAATATTCAACAAATATACGAGATAATATGACAAATATGCAACAATAAAGTAATGTAATTTTGCCATTGAAAAACAATAAATGTAACTTAAAACATATCGTTATGGATTTTTATCAGGTATTAGAAAGAAGAAGAACTATCCGAGATTTTTCTGATAAGGAAGTTTCGAATGAAGTGTTGGAAAAGATTTTGTCGGCAGCTTTCAAGGCTCCTACTAACGACCATTTGCGCCAGTTCGAGTTCGTCGTTGTAAGAGGACCAGAAAATATTGCCCGGCTCGTGTCGCCGGTGGTGGAAAATACCCAACGTATTCAGCAGACGGGATTGGAAGCGGCGGCAAATGTAATGGATGAGGATGAACACGCGATGTTTGTCGATGCCCTACCCAAACAGCAACGAATGCTTATACAAAGTGATTGCCTCGTCCTGCCGTTTTTCCGGCAGAAGGATTACCCTCTATGCAAGCCGGCAGACCAAAGTTCGCTCAATTATTTTGCCTCCGCTTGGGCTGCAGTTGAAAATATTTTGCTGGCGGCAACGGCAGAAGGACTGGCGTGCGCGTTCCGTATTCCTATCGGTAATGAACCGCAGCACGTGAAGCTACTTGTCAATGCTCCCGAAGAATACGAGTTTACCTGCTTCCTCGCCATCGGTTATCCCGCTGAAAATGCACATATCTGTAAACAAAAGGAAATCAACATCGAGGATAGAATACATCGCAATGTTTGGTAGTAAGTATTCGTTATGAATAAGATGAGGTTTGTGTCAAATTTTGGGGTGTTTATAAAGTTATTTGGCTGTCTGTGTCATTTGGTTGATGACAAGAGGAGAGGAGGATATTTTTGTATCGTTGATTTAAAAATAGAAAATGATGAGAATAGAAATACGATGCAAAAGTTTGGTGGGCATGATGAATTTCCGGAGAGAACAGGGAGTTGTGCCGGTGAAGATAGGGAACAAAGTCCTTTTAAACTCCTTTCAAACTCCTTTCAAAGACCTTCCCGAAGGTCTTTGAAAGGAAAATATTAAGAATGTAAAAAGGGATAAATAGATAATTACTTGCTTATCTCTTTATTTGTGGAAGGCGATTTCTGTCGGTCGAGGAGGAAATAGAAGAAAATATTTGAGAAAAATGATTTTTGTAATGTGTTGATTTCGAGTGTGTATTTTTGTGTGAATTATTTTTCTTTGAAAAAAGTTTATTTTCGAGTCAATGATTTTTGTTCTTGAACTGTATTATAGTTGAAGAATATCACGACTATGATGGAGCAAAACGAAATAGATGAAAAATTACTCTTGTATCTCTTGGACGAAGCGGATGAAATCGTTCGTGAAGACGTGGAGATATGGTTAGCCGAGAGTGAGCGTAACCGGGAGTATTTTAGGGAGTTCCAGCGAGTGCACTTGGCTTTGGAGTGGAGCGTATATGCTCGTGAGGTACAACCGGATTTCAATACTTTCCGTCGGAAATTGAAAAAGAATTTGAATATACGTGTTTGGTATAGCGTGGCGGCTGTATTGGTTTTAGCGTTGAGTGTGGGAGGTGTTCTTTTCTGGCGCACGACGGAAGTTCCGGTACAAATGGCACGGGAAATATCGATTCAACCGGGAAAGCCTCAGGCAATACTGGTATTATCCTCGGGTGAAAAGGTCGAGATGGGAATGGAAACCCGACAATTGGAGGAACGGGATGGAACTTCAGTGCGAGTGAATGAAACGGGTAGTATTTCTTATCAAGCTGTTCGAGAGGATGAAACTTTGGAAAAAGATGCGGAGAAAGTGATGAATCGTTTGTTGATTCCACGGGGGGGAGAGTTTAATTTGACATTGTCAGACGGAACGCGGGTGTGGTTGAATGCCGAAACGGAATTGCTTTACCCGGTACGGTTTAATGGAATGCAGCGGGTGGTTTATTTGAAAGGAGAGGCATATTTCGATGTGGCAAAGAATAAAGAGATGCCCTTTATCGTACAGATGGAAGATGATGTGGCAGTCAGAGTCTATGGTACGGAATTTAACGTGAATACCTATGATGGGGTGGAGACTGTTCTTGTGACAGGTTCCGTGAGTATGAATCAAGGTGGAAAAGAGGTGTTGTTAAAACCAAATCAAAAAGGTATATTTGATAAGTCAAAAGATGGGATAAAGGTCGAAGATGTCGATGTACTGCCGTACGTGGCATGGAAAGACGGAGATTTTATCTTCCGGAACGAATCTTTGGGTTCGATTATGGATAAGTTGAGTAGATGGTACGGTTTGGATGTGTTCTATCAAAACGGAGGTTTGCGTGATGTGCATTTATCCGGTAATTTGAAACGATATAAGGATGTACAGGAGTTGTTCCGTTCTTTCGAGAAGATATCGGACGCTCGCTTTAAAGTGAAAGGAAATACAGTATTTATAAGTAAGTTGTAATAAAAAAAGATGAAGATGTTTCCCCATCTTCACCTTTTAAAAGTTAAATGAATAGGTCCATTGGCAAGCGGATCCCTATTCACTATGTGTAATCTTTAACTACAAATTTATGAAATCTATTTGGAAATACGCTGTTTTTAGCGTGAAAAAATCAAAGACTTTGAAAATTATGCGACTGTTGATGATTTTTTGTTTCTTTTTTATTTCCGGGGCGATGGCGAATAGCTACTCGCAAGAGCAGGTTGTTTCTCTCGACTTGCATAAATGTGACGTGAACACGCTGTGTCAGGAAATATGGAAACAAACAGGGTTGCGGTTCATTTACAATGAAGAACATGTAAAGGACTTGAAAGCTTTCAACGTGAAGGCTAGCGGAAAGACGGTTCGTGAGGTATTGGATGAGGTATTCCGAAATACTTCTTTACGGTATTTTTTCGAACAGGACATCATCTACATCACGAATAAAGATGATGATAACAAGAAAAAGGAGAGTAAAACGGTAACCGGTACGGTGAAAGACAGGAGAGGCGAACCGCTTCCGGGTGTAACCGTGTTGGTCAAGGGAACAAGTGTCGGAGTCGTGTCTGACATAGAGGGTAAGTTTAAAATCGCCATTCCACGGGATACGGTGACTTTTATATTCTCTTTCGTGGGAATGAAAAGGCAGGAGGTGAAGTATATCCCGGGCAAGAAGTTGGATATCGTGATGGATGAGGACGTGGAAGAAATGGAGGAAGTGGTAATCACTGGTTACCAGAAGATAGATAAACGTCATTTGACGAGTGCTGTAACCACGTTAAAAGCTGATGATATTAATGTTGCCGGAATTTCGACTATTGATAAAATGCTGGAAGGGCATGTGCCGGGCATGATTTTCATGCAAAATTCCGGTCAGGTAGGAGCTGCCCCCAAATTACGTATTCGGGGTTCTTCAACAGTGTTGGGTTCTCGTGAACCGCTTTGGGTATTGGATGGTATCATTTTGCATGATCCGGTGAATGTTGACCCCTCGCAGATTAATGATTTGGATTTCGTGAATTTGTTGGGTAATGCTATTTCAGGTTTGAACCCGGATGATATCGAGCAAATCGACGTGTTGAAGGACGCTTCTGCTACTGCATTGTATGGTACGCGTGCCGCTAATGGTGTGATCGTGATTACCACGAAGAAGGGTAAGATAGGACCACCGACAGTTTCTTATTCGATGACCGGAAGTTTGTCTTTGCGTCCCCGGTATGGAGACCGAGAAGTAAATATGATGAATTCCGAAGAACGAATGGCTTTTTCTCGCGAACTGATTGAAAAAGGAGTCATGTTTACTAGGTTAAATGCTTGGGTTGGTTATGAGGCTGCAATTTCCGATTATTGGAATGGTAAAATGGATTTTGACGAGTTCCAATCTTTGGTGAGCCGTTATGAAACGACGAATACCGATTGGTTTAAGTTATTATGTCGTGATGCATTCTCGCATAATCATACCTTAAGTTTATCGGGAGGAACCGATAATATACGTTATTATGCTTCTTTGGGATATAATGATGAAAAAGGGGTGCTTAAGGGAGAACAGAATAAACGTTATTCCACGAATTTGAATGTGACTGCTAACTATAATAAATTTTCAGCCCGTTTCGCCTTGCAGGCTAATGTAAATGAGAAAAGTTACACGCCTGAAGAGATCGATGTTTTGAATTATGCTTTCAATACTGCCCGTACTATTCCGGCTTATAATGAGGATGGTTCCTTGTATTATTATGATCGTATTGGAGAGGAAGATGGATCATTCCGTTATCCTTTCAATATATTGAATGAGGTGAGAAATAGTTCTCGGGATATTGAAACCAGCGGGTTTACGTTTAATACTTCTATAAATTACAAGTTTACTAGTTACTTGAATGCGGGATTGACAATCTCCTATTCGAATAGTAATACAAATGAAGAAACTTACAGGGGGGAGGAAACATTCTATGCTAATGAGTTAAGAGATCGGGTTGAAGAAAGCGGAAAGTCTAATTATATGCCTTTTGGAGGAGAGTTGAATCAGTTGACTTCGCGTAATAAGTCTTATACCGTAAGACTGCAAACTGATTTCAATAAATTCCTTGATGCAGAGAATATACACTTGATTACAGCTTCCATAGGAGGAGAGCTTTCTTCAACCCGGTACAGAGGGTTACGTCAAACCCGTCGTTGTTATATCCCGGGACGTGGAGAAATTTTTGCACCTGTGGATATTAATGAATATCCGCTTTATGGAACTTGGTTAGCCACGGATGAACTTGCCCGGGGAAAGCGGACAAATTCTTTGACAAATATGATGTCGGGATATTTTACTTTGTCTTATAGCTATCGTGATCGTTATGTTTTGACTTTTAACACGAGAAGTGATGCTTCCAATAAATTCGGTAGCAAAAGTAATAGCAAATTTTTACCGATTTGGGCGATTGCCGGGCGTTGGAATACAAAAGAGGATGTGTTGAAAACGGTAAATTGGGTGGATTTGTTGTCTTTGCGTGTTTCTTTCGGCTACCAAGGAAATATGTTGGATTCGCAAACCCCGGAGCTGATTATCAAGAAAGGGGATCCGAATAATCAATTCGGGAATAAATATGAATCAACGGTTAATTCTTTTCCGAATCCGAACTTGAAATGGGAAAAGACTTCTTCTTTGAATGTCGGCTTGGATTTCTCGTTCTTGAATACGGCGATTAAAGGTACGGTTTCCTATTATTACAAGAAAACAACGGATGCATTCTTGAGTAAGACGATTTCCGAGATCAATGGTATAACCAATTACACGGTAAATTCCGGAACGATAGAGAATCAAGGGTGGGAAATGTCTTTGAATTTCATACCTTTCAATCCTCAAGGGGGAACGGATGGTTTTCGCTGGAGCATTGATCCTCAGATCGGTCAGGTATTGAATAAATTGCTGAATCGGGCAATAAATAATAAAGACAAGGTTACCCGAGATGAGATTACTTATGCCGATTATTTGAGTGGTAACGTGGAGATTCCCGGACGTTCGTTGAATTCTTTCTATTCTTATAAATTCAAGGGGTTAGACCCGAATGACGGTCGTCCGATGTTTTATGATATAGAGTTAGACGAGGTGAAAGAAAAATATCTTGCGATGGATGATAAAGAAGAAGTGTACAAAACTGTCATGAAATACTCCGGTTGTCGTGTCCCGGTACTTCAAGGAAGTATCAATAATAAACTTTCTTATAAACGTTTGGTGTTAGGATTTAACTTTACTTACAGTTTGGGTTCTAAAATCCGTTTAATGAAATTGTATCCTAATTTGAGTGGTTCGTATGGGACTCTAGCCCCGCAGCCTCATCAGAATGTACGTCGGGAATATTTGAAACGTTGGCAAAAGGCTGGTGATGAAATGTATACAGATATTCCGGGTATAGTTGGTGGTACCGAATTTACGAATTCATTATCTCCTTGGTGGAGAGATTATTCTTTCGCTTTTGGTAGTAATATTTGGGAAATGTATGATAATTCAAATATTCGTGTCGTAAGTGGTAATTATTTGCGTTTGTCATCCATGACGTTACGGTATTTGTTTACTGAAAACCTGTGCAAAAAAATGCATTTGAGATCTGCTTCCATCGAGTTCACGGGGACGAATTTATTTACCTTATGTAATAAAAAATTGAAAGGACAAGACCCGGCAACTCAATCGGGAAGCTCCCCGACTATTAATATGAGTATTCGTCCGACGTATTCTTGCCGTTTAAATATTACATTCTAATGTTGAGAAGTTATGAAAAATAGAATATTATATTGGGTTATTTGCTTGTTGGTCTTCACTTCTTGTAGTGATTTTCTGGAGGATTATTCTCAAGATTTGGCTTATGCCGCTTCGACCTCGGATTTGGAGGAATTATTGATCGGGAATTGTTATATCAAAAGGACCGCAAAAAAAACATCGTTATCAATAGCGGGAAGCGAGAAACATACTTTCCCGTGGTTACATGTAATGGATGACGATTGCGTGGAACGTAATAGTGCGACGGATGCATACGGGGGATTTATGCCTATCGAAGGTTTTTATCATTGGGATAAGAATCCGTTCAATCAGAACGGAACTCCGTATAAAGATGAAACATGGAGTGATCTTTACTCGCGGATTGCTATCGCCAATGTCGTTATTCCGAAAGTGGATGATATGACAGAGGATCCTATGGAGGAGCGTAACCGGATCAAAGGGGAAGCTTTGTTTTTGAGGGCAAGTTTTTATTATTTCTTGGTTAATTTCTACGCATTACCGTATTCTAAGACGACTGCGGACACGGAATTAGGTGTTCCGTTGAAACTAACAGAGTATATAGAGGATAAATATTTTTCTCGTAATACCGTTGCAGAAGTGTATGACGCTATCGTCGAAGATTTGCAACAAGCAATTCCGTTGTTGAAAGGTGTTGAGCAAACTACGGTGTATCAGGCAAACGAAGCTGCGGCCCGTTTATTCTTGAGTCGGGTATATCTGTATATGGAAAAATGGGAGGATGTTATCGCTCAATGCGATTCAGTGTTGAAGATGGCGACTTATTCTTTGGAAGATTTGCGTTCATTTACAATGGGAACCAGTTTTACTCGTTCCGGTTCTCCCGAAACCATTTTTTCTCAAGGGTCTTATTCAATGGATTTGGTGATGCGCGAACAATATTATAGTGAATGGTATACTGCTATCCTTCCTTGTCCTGTCGTTTCGGATGATTTGCAGGATAGTTATGATGAGAATGATTTGCGGTGGCAAGCTTTCATGCTGGAGAGTTATAAAACCCCGGGACTTTATCGTTGTATCAAATTGAGAGATCAGGATGTGGACGGTTATGTTTCGGATGTGTTTTTGTTGCGAATGGCTGAGGTCTATTTAAATAAAGCAGAGGCACAAGCCATGTCCGGTGATGAAACCGGAGCGAAGGCTACGTTGAATATATTACGGGAAAATCGTTTTGTCCAAGGGCAAATGCCTGCTATTGAGGAGGAAATGATTGCCAATAGGGATGAGAATTTTATTGACTTTATTAGAAACGAACGTCGCCGGGAATTGTGTTTCGAGGGACATCGTTGGTTCGATTTACGTCGGTATGCAGTATCTTCGACACATCCTTTCACGAAAGAAATTCTCCATCCGCATTATTCAAGACCTTCCGCGTCGCAGTACTCTTTCGAGGGGAATTTCCGCTTGAAGAAGTATAATGAAGAGACAGCTTATGTACTGCCTATACCGGATTATGCCATAAGTTATAACAATGGTTCTTTAGTTCAGAATGTAATAAGAGAGGAACGTAAGATTAATAATTAAGTAGTCTATGAAAAAGATATTTTATATAGCAGCCATTATTTGTACATCGTTTTTAATTTCTTGTAATGATAAAGAAGATGATGTAATGCCCAGTTATCAAGATGAAAACTGGTGGGTAAATAAAGACAATCCGAATAGTGTACTGGATCATACGATATATCAAGCCTATGAACTGTATGGTGTACCTATTTTTTACAATGATACCATTGGTTCCCAAGATCGGGGAACCGATGCTTTCGGGCGTCCTAATATTTATTACGAGGTGATTAAGTTGAATTACACGATCACGGGTAATATCTATGGAGAAGTTCCCAATGCTTATGTACTGTCTTCTAATGAAGAAGATATAATGGAAGGTGTTAAATTGCTACGAGACTATGTATTAGCGAATTTCCCGGATTTTATAGATGTTCCTCGTAGTTATTTACTGGTGGATACATTGCATATGGGGTTGAATGATAAAAATTATCTTCCTTATATTGGTTCAGCTTTTTCCGGATTAACGACTGTTGCTGTCGGTAAATTACCGGACATCAAAAATATGGATGAAAAAGAAAAAAGAATGCTTGCGGGAGAAATATTAACCGCTCAAGTTGGAACTTATATTTACAATACTTACAACAAAACGGATTTGGATCCTTTTTACAAAGTGTTGACTAAGGATGTTAATGAATATTATGGTTATGGAAATAAGGTGGATATTAATACTGCTCCAAGTAAATATAATCCTTCCTATGCACCTTGTGAGGAATACGGTTTCTTGAAACCTGCTCCCAATAGACCGATTATAGAGGGAGAATTGTATTATTTCCCTTCGAGAGATCAAGATGTGAATGACTATGTAGCCCTGTATTTAGGTTTCACGGAGGAACAAGTACGGGAATTATACGAGGAGGATTATCCGCACGTTTTTAAAAAGTACGGTATTGTGAAAAGTATCATTGAAAAAATGCGAGCTGAAAAACTAGGAAACAATTAACAAATAAGTATCTGTATGAAAATTGTATGTAGATTAATAGCATTCGCTATATGCTATTTAGGGATGTGTGTGCCTGTACTTTCTGCCCAAGAGAAAGAAAAAGTAGAGGCGGATTCGACGAAACGGAAGGGATTGCCTGCTATTTCGGAGTTTATAAAATCTGAAGCGGAGGTACATGAAGGGATGTTCAATGTATACGTGCAGGATGACAAGTATTACATGGAAATTCCCGATGATATGATGGAGAGGGAATTTGTATCCATGATTTCAATCATCAAGGGGTCGGAGAATCCGAAGCCGACCCCTACTCAAATGTACGGTTACCCGGGAGATGCCTTGACCCACACGATTATTAGTTTCGAGCGGGGACCCAAGGACAAGGTGTTCGTGAAAAAGCCCACTTACGGCTATGCCGTGACGGACACGACGATGGGAATATACAACACGGTAAAGAATGCGAGTCTGATTCCCGTGTTGTACGTGTTCGACGTGAAGGCGAAGGGCGAAAACTCCTTGTTGTTGGATGTGACGACAGCCGTGACGGGGGATAATGACTTGTTCTCGTTGAAAGCGTCTGCCAAAAAGATGGGACTGGGTTCTTTTCAAGCGGATCGTTCTTACATGACCAAGATCAGCACTTTTAAGAATAACATCATCTTTCGTTCCGTGAAGAGTTATTCTGCAGGTTCGAGAGCCTTGCCGCCTAGTCCGGCGTACCCGAAAGGCGGAAGTGAGCCGACTCCTCCCACGCGTTGGGAAATCGGGGTATCCATTGCCTTGTTACCGGAAGTACCGATGCGTCCGCGTTTCGAGGATAGTCGGGTAGGATATTTTGCGTACGGGAAAGTTGATTTCGGGGCGAATCCTTACAAATCGGAACGTATCAGTATGGTTAGCCGCTGGCGTTTGGAACCGAAACCGGAAGATATGGAGAAATACAAACGCGGGGAATTGGTGGAGCCGGTAAAACCGATCGTGTTCTATATCGATCGCAATACCCCGAAATTCCTGCAACCTTACTTTGTTGAGGCGGTGAACTTGTGGCGGCCTGTTTTCGAGAAGATCGGTTTCAAGAACGCCATTATCGGCAAGATGGCTCCCACGCCGGAAGAAGACCCGGACTTTTCTATCGAGGACATTCGTTATTCCGTGATCTCTTACAAGGCGTCATTGGTAGCGAACGCTTACGGGCCTCACATGGCAGACCCCCGTTCCGGTGAGATACTTTGTTCTCATATCGGAATCTTCCACAACGTGATGGCTATGGTACAACAATGGTATTTCTGCCAAGCTGCCGCTTCCGCTCCTCGGGTGCGTCAATACCCGATGCCGGAAGAGGTAATCGGCGACGTGATGCGTTTTGTTGTGGCTCACGAGGTAGGGCATACCTTGGGACTGCGCCACAATTTCGGGGCAAGCAGTACTTATCCCGTGGAGAAGTTGAGAGATAGGGAATTTGTGAAGAAATACGGGCATACCGCTTCCATCATGGACTATGCGCGTATGAACTATATCGCCCAGCCGGAAGACAAGATTGACACGAAAGATTTGATTCCCGGTATCGGAATCTATGATGAATTTGCCATAGAGTGGGGATATCGCTATTTCCCCGGGATGAAGCTGAACGAGGAAACCGCCTATTTAAGAAAATGGGTGGGGGAGAAATACAAGGAAGACCCGAAATACAGGTTCGGAACGGAGTTGGATATGTCCGATCCCCGCTGGCAGTCTGAGGACTTGGGTGACAATAGCATGAAGGCAAGCGAGTATGGTATCAAGAATTTGAAATTGATCATGAATAATCTGGAAGCGTGGACGAAAGGCGATGACGATGAGGCTACCTACCTGAAAATGATATATAGCGGGGTATTGAACCAATACATGTATTTCGTTTCGCACGTGCTGAAAAACGTGGCAGGTCGTTACAGTGAAACTCCCTTGCGGTCGGAGCCCGGGACGGGTTCCAGCATGGTGGAACTCGAACGGCAAAAGGAGGCTATGGACTTCCTCGCGAAACACGTGTTCAACAGACCCGACTGGTTATTTGACAAACGTATCACGGGATTGGCTGAAGTCGACGGGTTGAAAACATGGAGCAGTATCCAGCGTTTCGTGATCCAAAACTTGTTGCCGAAATCTGCATTCCTTACCACTTGCGTGGAGTTGTACGGGCGTGAAGGGAATTACACTCCCGAGGAGTTCTTCCGGGATATGGAAGACGGTATATTCTCCGAGTTGAAAAACGGGGATGAAATACCTTCCTCTCGTAGGGACCTTCAAATGGAATACATCCGTCAGGTAATGGTGATCACGAATTACTCTGAGGTGAGAAAAACGACCAACCTGTTGACGTTATTCACCCTGCAAATGGAAAGCGTGGCAAAGGCGGCAGAGGCTTATGCCGTTAAGACGCAAGACGAGTCAGCCCGGATGCACGCTGACGCGATCGTGAAAACGATAAGGGGGTGGTTGAAGGGAGAGAAGAATGCTATATATTAAAAGTGAGGTTATGATGAGAAGTTATATATTGTTCATTGCATTGTGCCTGCTGGTGTCCTTACCGGGTATCGGGCAGGAGAAGAAAGCCCCGGAAGAGAAGAAGCCTGCCGCGGAAACAAAAAAAGGTCCCATGGCGTTTGACAAATTCTTCAAGGAAGGGATGAAACGGGTGGACGCTATTTTCCCCGTGTACGAGGCGGACGATAAGTATTACATGGAGATCGCTGACGAATACCTCGGGAGAGATATTTTTATCTCCGGTCAGATGTTGAAAGGTATCGGGGTGAGAGCTTCGGGGCAGGAATCTGCCGGGGTGGTGTGTTTCAAGAAAGGACCGAAAGATAAACTGTACATGTACAGCGAGTACAATGGCATGGTGGCTTCGGAGAAGCAACCCGAGTTGGAGCGCATACTGGCAGAGGAAACTCTTTTGCCCGTGGAAGCGGTTTACCCGATCGTGGCTTGGGGGAAGGACTCCGCCGGGGTGATTATCGAGATCACGAACCAGATCAAGGGTGTTGCCGATTGGTATAAACTCTCGGACGAGGGCACGAGTGCCGCCCTCAAGGGTAACAAGCAATCCGGGGGAGGCGAGATGATTTTCGTGAACGAGGTGTTGAAGAAACGAAACGGGGTGAAATTCAAGTTGACGTGGATTGTTGACCAGAACGTGGCGGGTATCGAGTGTCACGTGGATCTGTTGCCCGAAAGGCGTATGCGGGTGCGCTATGCCGACGAGCGTGTGGGGTACGAAACCTTGAATTACTACGATTTCGGCACGAATCCTTACGGGGTGAAGAAAAGAACCATTGTTACCAAATGGAACCTCGAACCCAAGGACATGAACGCTTACGCCAAGGGTATTCTGACCGAGCCGAAAGAACCGATCGTGTTCTATCTGGATGCGTATTTCCCGAAAGAATTGATCAAATATGCCAAAGAAGGGGTTTTGCAATGGCAATCCGCTTTCGAGAAAGCGGGATTTAAAAACGCCATTCAAGTGCGAGTGGCGAAGGACGAGGACGAGATGACTTCCGCCCGTGCCGTGATCTCGTACAGTATCAATGCGGGTAGCAACTCCACTTCTTTCGATCGGGATATTCGTACCGGGGAGATACTGGCTTGCAACGTGAATTTGAATCACGTTACTCTGGGGGGCTACTTGGAAACCTATTTCGCCCGCTGTGCCGGGGTAGACCCCCGTTTGGAAAAGAATTACTTTGATCCGCGGGTGGCGGGTGCTATCGTTCGTATGTTCGTGGCAAAACAAGTGGGACTCGCCTTGGGATTACTTCCCAACTACGCGGGTAGTTACGCTTACACTCCCGCGCAGATTCGTGACCGTAATTTCGTGAAAAAGAACGGATTCTCGGCTTCCGTGTTGGATGATTGTTCTTACAACTTCGCGGCACAGCCCGAGGACAGGATGACCACGGATGAGTTAGTCGGTTGTAAAGTCGGTGCTTATGACCGTTGGGCTATCGAGTGGGGCTACCGGTTGTTCCCGAACAGCAAGGATATCAATACTGACAGGAAATTATTGAAAGACCTCACGGACCGTCGTTTGAAAGATAAGGCACTTCTTTACATGAAGAACACGAGTTACGATTTTCGGGCTTTGCCTTCGGATTTGTCTTCGGATAAAATAGAGGCCGCACGCTTGGGAGTCCGTAACATGGAGCGCTTTATCAAGAATCTGAACAAGCTTTCCGCTTCTGCCGACAAGAAGAACGACGATTGGATGGTGTACGCGCAGGGAGGAGCGACAGCTTTAGGTTCGTTGTACCAGAATCTGGTATACAAAGTGATGGAAAACATCGGCTGCCGCATGACTCTGGAAAAAGGGGAAGCCTTTTCTTCTAAAGAATTGCAGCAAAATACGTTGGCGTTCCTTGCCGAGTATGTATTTGCCGCACCTCAATCTTGGATGTATGATGAGGTACTTGCCAAAGAATTCGGGGTAGGCCCGGAAGCCGTGCGTTTCGGTTTGCAGGAGATTGTGTTCACGTACTTGTTAAACCCCAAGGTGGTCGGGAATATCGAGTTGGCTTCTCGTGTCGAGGGCGAAAAAGCGTACAACCTGATTGAATACTGGCGGGATATACGTCGTTTGTTATTCAAGGATTTTGACAAGAATACGGTACTGTCCGGCTTCGAGTGTCACACGGAAAATATATTTATCATGTGCTTCATGGATTTGTTAGTGAAGAATGCCGTTCTAACTAATAGCAACAAATTGTCGACCTACGGGACGAATCTGATCGCTTGGGTGAATGACATTCACGATCAGGCAAAGGCATTGTCCGAACAACATGCCGACAGCCGTATGCGTGATCATTACCGTGCCATGATGTACCGTATTGAACAGGATATGAAATTGATTGCTTCGATAACGAAGTAAGCGGATTCCGGTTCCCTTCCGGTTTTACCGGTTGGGAACCGTATTTGACACATCTATTTGATTACTCACTGCCTTCAGGCGAATAGCCTGTTTCTGCCTTGTATATATAAATAATAAATTACATGGAAAAAGCGTAAATGGAAATTGATATATTTCAAAATGCCGACAATTTTGCTACCTTTGATTGACTTGTGGTAGGAAAACAAGTCAAAATGCGTGTGAAACTTATAGCGTTCGAATGAAATTATTAATCTGTTTATGCTCTTACGCGGGATATGGATTCCTGTGGATTGCAAGCTTCTTCCCGTTGCCCATGATGTATTGGGTGACGGACATATTGTTTCTTGTTTTATATTATGGCATCAGGTATCGTCGCGGGGTAGTCGACATGAACCTGCGGAACGCTTTCCCGGAGAAGAGCGAGGAAGAACGAAAGCGTATTGCCCGGCGTTACTATCGGCACTTGTGTGACACGTTTGCCGAGTTCTACAAATTGTGGCACATATCGGAGGCTGAAATCAAGCGGCGCTGCGTGATGATGAACTTGGACGTACCCCATCATTATTTCGAGCAAGGACGTAGCGTGATAGTCTTTGCCGGTCATTACGGCAACTGGGAGATGATGTATTCTTATAAACTGTGGGAAAAAGGCATCGAGTTAATCCCGATCTATAAACCCATACACAACAAGGTATTCGACCGGATGACCTACCTGATCAGAAGTCGCTTTGGGGCAACGCCTCTCGCGAAAGCCGACACGTTACGGGTGATGTTGCGTAACCAGAAAGAGGGGAAAATATGCATGACCGGGTTTATCGGCGATCAAACCCCGAATAAACATTCGTTGAATTTCTGGACGACTTTCTTGAATCAAGATACGCCCGTGATGGAGGGAACGGAAAAAATTGCCCGCAAATTGAACCAACCGGTAGTGTATCTCAACATGAGAAAAGTGAAACGCGGTTATTATCACGCCGAGTTTTATGACCTGTGTTCCGATCCGCAAAACTTGGAACCGGGAGAACTTACCCGTATGCATACCCGCATGCTGGAAAAGTTTATCCGTGAAAATCCCGAATACTGGCTTTGGTCGCATCGGCGCTGGAAACACAAACGCCCCGCGGAACAACGTTAGTCCGGTAACCTGATCTCTGTCGAGAACCCGTGAGGTTGTAAATCGCGAAAGAATATTTCTCCCTTGTGCATCTTCACGATCTGGCACACGATACTTAACCCCAACCCGTGTTCCTGTCCCGGAAGTACATCCGGCAGACTGCCTTGCGCCAAGGTTTGTAGTTCCCGCGAGTATTCGGGAGAAACCCCGTCCCCGTTATCTGCCACGGTAAAACAGAACCGTCCCTTTTCATGTTTCAAGCTCAATGTCAATGTCGTCCCTTCCGGGGTATGTCGGATGCTATTGTAAAGCAGGTTATTGATAGCCCGCGCGAGTAGACGCGCATCCCCGTGCAGGACGGCAGATTCCATACCGGGAGCGATGATTGTCTCCACTTGGTAACGTTGCGTCCGGGGTTCATTGTTGAGAAAAGCGGCGATGGTCTGCCTGAAAAAAGTTACCGGGTGGAACGTTTCTTTCCGCGGTGTCCGGGTTCCGTTTTCCAGTTGGGAAAATAAATTCAGATCATCAATCAGTTCCCGTAGCTGAAGAGCTTGATTCCGGATATAAAGTGCCTGTTCCCGGGTTTCTTCCGGGGAGTAATTCCCCTCTTCCAGTTGTCCCGCCCGTGCGAGAATCACGGATAAGGGAGTGCGCACGTCATGTGACACGCCCGCTATCCAGTTCTCCCGGTACACGGAACGCTTGTGCAATATACCCGAAGTGCGGTTCAGGCAGGATGCCACGTCGGCAAACATCCCTTTCTCCTTTACTTGAACGGATTCCCCGTTAGACAACTTTTGTATGCCCCCGAGTACCCCTTTCAGCGAACGCGACATCCGGTGGTCGATAAACACGTAGACAAGTATCAACACGAATATATTCCCGAAAATAAGCATGATATAGAGGACGGGAAAAAATTTCACTTCCGCTATCCGTTGCATACTGTTATACCGCGCGTAACTGTCTTTCGGGTAACCCGCCACGAGAAGCCCGTCGTCCTTTTTCCATGTCACCACGGGATAGTCTTTCAAGTAGAATTTTGCCATAGAGGAAATATCGCTCAGGGTGTACGTGTCGGGAATCTCTTTCGGGAGGTCAACTGCCCAGCGGATATTCCCCTTCTTGTCGTCCAGCAGCATCACCCACATCTGTTGCTCTCTTATCTGCACCAGAAGTAAGGAATCGAGTTGGAAATTGTTGTCGTTTATTTGCAACCTGTCCGCAATCTTCCGTATGAATTGCGCGGGTGGTTGCGAGCCGCCTGCCTTGAGGTAATAGTGAACGACGAGTGAATACACGATCACGTTTATCGTGATTAGCAGGAAGGCACCGATTAGCACCCGTTTCCCGATTCGTTTAATGGAATGTTGCAGGTCGTTCATGGCGCACTATATTAAGAGTTTATAACCTAGCCCTTTGATCGTGATGAGGGAAACCGGGGCGGACGGGTTGTCTTCTATTTTCTCTCGGATACGCCTGATGTGTGCCATAAGCGAGTTCTCGTACCCGTACAGGTTGTCACCCCATGCCTCTTCGCAGAGCGTGTCGATCGTCACCACCCGGTTCGCCGATTTGTACAGTACGCCCAGTATAGCGTGTTCCCGTGCCGTCAGTGGGAATATCCTGCCTTGCCTGTTCACCTCTGCCTTGTCGAAATCAACGGTACAATCTGCCAGTTCCACCACGGTCTTTTCATTTTTGTACGAGCGGCGCAGGATTGCCGTCAACCGCGAGAGAAGCTCTTTAGGGAGAAAAGGCTTGGTCATGTAATCGTCACCCCCGGCGTCCAGTCCCATGAACATATCTTCCGGTTTATCCCGTGCCGTGAGGAAAAGAATGGGGATGTCCTTCATTTGCCGGATTTCCTTCATCAGCGAGAAACCGTCACCGTCGGGCAGGTTCACGTCCAGCACGGCGATGTCCGGGAAGGAATGTTTGCAGGACTTCAGTGCCTCGCTTGCCGTGCCTGCGGTCGCAATGGAGGTGAAACCGTCCCTGCGGAGAATACTCTCGATGAGTTCCAGTAATTGCCGTTCGTCGTCGACAACCAGAATATTCTTTCTTTTGATGAAATTGAATTCTTTGTCCATAACCACGCTGTATCCTGATGTTTTTACAAATCTAAGGAAAATAAACGGGATATCGTGCGCCGGCGGTAAAATGTAAGGTAAATGTAAGGATAGCGTAAACTGCCTGCAAGGAAACTCGTGTATTTTTGTTCAAAAACGAAACGGATGGATCGAAGAAAATATTTGAGCTTGATTTTATTACTTTGCGTGACTTTGGCGGTTTATGCGCAACCGAAGGAGAAAGGGGGCAGCGTGTCCGGTTGGTTGAAAGATAGTGTTACCTTGTTGCCCGTCGCTTATGCCACGGTACGAGTCGCGAGAGCGGAACGCCCGTCCGCTCCCGTGAAACTGACCGTGACCGACACGAACGGGTATTTTCAGGTGGCGGCACTTCAGCCGGGGAAATACACGGTGACTCTCTCGCACGTGGGATTTCGGGCGGTGTCCCGTGAGTTTTCGCTCGGCACGAGGCAGGACGGGACAGAGCTGGGTATCCTGTACATGCGGGAAACAGCGGAGAGGCTCGGGGACGTGAACGTCACGGCGCAGAGGCTCCCGATAAAATTCGAGATAGACAAGATAACGTATGATGTCGAGTCTGATCCCGATGCCCGCGTGACGAGCACGCTCGATATGTTGCGCAAAGTTCCCCTCGTGACGGTTGACGGGGACGATAATATCGAACTGAACGGGAGCGGGTGTACCATATATATCAATGGGCGTCCTTCCGGCTTGATGAAACAGAAACCGGGGAAGGCGTTGAAAGGAATCCCGGCAACGGCGGTCAGAAAAATCGAAGTCATCACGAGTCCCGGAGCGAAGTACGACGCCTCGGGGACGGGTGGGATTATCAATATCGAGATGGCGCGAGGCGGGTTGGAGGGGTATTCTGTTTTCGTGCAGGGTAACGTGGACGATATCGGGAAATGGGGTGTTGCTTTGAGCGGGGTGCTCAAGTACGACAAGTTATCGGCGTCCGGCTTTTTCTCCCATTATCCCAATTATCTTCGTGACGCGAGATATAATTCCGTGTTGACAAATCTGAATGACACGGAATCGCACAACCTCTATTCGAGAGTGCGCGGTAAGGTACGTCAACCGGCATCGTACATCAACGCGGAGATAAGCTACGAGGCGGACTCTCTGAATCTCTTGACTTTCTCCTTGTCATCCCGTCGGTACGAGATTATCCGTGAAGCCGCGGAGCGGGACGAGATGCAGCGGGAAGATGCCTCCCCCGTGTACCGTTACCGCGCGACCGAAAAGTCGAAAACAAATAACGGGGGAACGGAAGCGACCTTCAATTACCAACGGACTTTCCGGAAACCGGAACAACTCTTCACGCTTTCTTACATGTACAACTATATTCCATCGGGAGGGTACAATCACCGGTATATGTTCGACTTTTGGAAAGATAACGCGCAAGTCACCTTCTCGCCTTACGATATCCGGGATGAGAACAAGGCACGGTCGGACGAGCATACCGTTCAGGCGGATTACGTTCATCCGTTCGATACCTTGCAGACCTTGGAATGCGGGTTGAAATACATCCGTCGCACCGCTTCTAGCAAGGGAATCTATAAACGTCGGGAAGACTCGGGAGAAGCTTGGGAGTCGCTTCCGGCAAAGGAAGAGAGATTCCTGCACGTGCAGAATATTTACGCCGCTTACCTGACGTATGCCTTGAAATATCGTAAATTCGGGCTGAAAGCCGGGGTACGCCTCGAACGTGCCGCGTTTGATGTCGCCTTACACTCGCGAACGGAGCCGGATTTTGACGCCGGTTTCACGGACGTGATTCCTTCCGTGACGTTCTCGTTGCAGGTAACCCCGACACGTGTCTGGAAAGTCGGCTACAACACGCGTGTCATGCGTCCGGGGATACAGCACCTCAATCCTTATCGCTCGGAAACCAACGCCAGCGTGGTATCATACGGGAACAGCCGTTTGAAATCGGAACGTTTTCATATCGTGAGTTTGGGATTCAGTACCTTTACTCCCGCGTGGATGATAAATACCAGCGTCGAGTATCGTTACTCGGGTAATTCCATCCGTGCCTACACCTTCATGGAGAACGGTCGGAAAGTGAATACCTTCGGGAATATCGGGCAAGAGAACAGCGTGACGCTCAATCTTTTCGTGAACGCTAACTTGGGCGGCAAGACGAGTTTGCGGGTAAACGGGAATGTCGGTTACATCGACCTCGACAGTCGCGAAATCCGTTCCGTCGCGCGTGGCTGGCAATACTCGGCGACCGCGGTCGTGCAGCAAACCTTGTGGTGGGGCATCCGGTGCAGCGCTTACGGGGGATATTTCGGTTCCCGTGTCCGCCTTCAATACGATTCCGACGGTTACTACTACTACGCGCTCACGTTGAACAAGAGTTTTCTGAAAGACAGGCTCACTTTCTCTTGCAGTGGCAATAACTTCGCCGACGGCCTGCGCCGTTTGAAAGGAGTGGTGTCCGCCCCGGGATATATCCAGCATCACGAGAACGTGCTGCAATACCGGAGTTTTAATTTCAGCCTGTCCTACCGCATCGGCAACCTGCGGGCAACCGTGAAAAAGGTAAAACGGGGAATCGTGAACGACGACGTGAAGCGGGAGGACGCATCCGCAAAATAGGATGCGCCCCCGCTTCTCTTTTACTCGTGTTTCACCTCCGTGTATGCCGACCGGGAAGCCCGTGTGTTGAGAGGCGATACCGCGAAGACGTAAGCGATGATGCTTTCCGGCTGAAACTTCTTGTGGAGCGGGAAATCCGCTTTGCCGGGTTCTCCTCGTTTGCCCAGCGGATAGACGATATCTTTTTTCGCTTTTTGGTCGAAAATAGCAAGAAATAAGTCATCCTTGTCTTTTGCCACGGGAGAAAGCGGTTGTCGGAACCATTCGGCGTGGATGCGTCTTTCCCCGTCGTTGCAGGTGAGCGCCACCGTGGGCGGGAGCAGGTTGCCCGTCGAGCAGGTGATACGCTCCGGGTGAATCGTCACGGCGAGCGTTTCCTCGTCTACCTCCACGGCGTTCTGGTTTGTCCCGATGAAGGCGGCGCGAGCCGTTGACCACGATTGTCCCCGGAAGCTCGCTTGCAACGTGTTGCAAAAGCGGAAGGATAGCTTGGATAGCGTGGCGAATCGTACCTGTTGCACCCGTTGTGCGGGAGATTGTTTCTTTTTTTTGCTGAAAATCTTGCCCTTGGCCACGTTTTTTCCCTTGTACTGGCACATGGTTACGTTGCCCACGGAACCCGATGCTTTATCGAATAGATTGGATTGAAATATTGCCATGATAAATAGGTTTATAAGGTTTATAAAGTTTGTAAGGTTCATAAAGTGATGGCGGTTCGTAAAGTTTGTAAGGTTCACCGGGTCACGTGACTTGCAATCATGACTTGTATAAATCATGAACTTTATAAACTTTAGGAGCCGGAGCCCCAGCTTTATGAACTTTATAGACCGGAGGTGTGTCAATACACACCTCTTAGTGGCACGTTGAAATAAGTGCTGTTCGAGAATCCATCCCGTGTCGTGTTCACGAAAAACGCGTACACGTGCGCTTCCCTCGCGAGGGGGTGCTCCAGCGTGATTGCCGCCGTGCCATCCTCTCGGGTAATTCCCGTGTGGTCGATAATCTCCACCCGGAACGGCTCGTGGTCATAGATTACTGCCAGCGCCAACTCGTCCCTGTTGCGGCGGTAGTTACTCCACGGGGCGGGTTCCCAAGTCAGTGAAAGCGTACCCGCGGGTGCTTCCTGCCGGCGCAATTGGAACGGTGTCTGTAATACGCCCCGTGTGAGGTGTAGTAGTTGGAAATCTCCTACCGTGCAGTCCGTGCTGTATGCTTGGAGATTGGTGCTAATGAATAAGTTGTATCCCGACGAGATTTCTTTTCGGGTAGCTTCCATGCGCCATGCGTGGCACAGGTATGTCTCCTTTATTGATTGATACAACGTGACTACCGCTGCCAGACGTGCGTTTTGTGCTGCCCGGGTGGGTGATCCTGCGTTACCGTCATACGAGGGCAATGCCCTGCCGAATGTTTTCTTGCCTTTTTGGAAAATAACCATTCCCTTGTATTTCCCCTTGGCGTCTTTTAGTGCTCCTGATTTAATTTCTACCATGATGTTACTTTTAATTATTACCTAATACCCCTCGTTCCATCTACTTTGCCTTTTCATAGGCACTTTAAAGATACTACCGGAAGGATGGTTTGTCAAGTTAAATTTATATATTTTTCATTAAAACGTGGGCTAGGTGTGGGCGAACATCAGGCGAATAACAGGCGAAGCCTTTAGTCAACCGCCTGAAAGTTTGGTAAAATCCACCCCCGGGGGTAAGATAGGACACGGGAATGGGTTGATTTCGGGTGTTAGCGGGTGAGGATGAAATCCGGATTTTGCGGGATAAGAGAGAAGGGTATGTCGAAACACACCCTTCCCGAATGAAAAATTTATTGAAAACGAGGTTTTTATTTCATTGCTTCCTCGATGGAAACGGCAACGGCAACGGTGGCACCCACCATCGGGTTGTTTCCCATGCCGAGGAATCCCATCATCTCCACGTGAGCGGGGACGGACGAGGAGCCGGCGAATTGCGCATCACCGTGCATGCGTCCCAGCGTGTCGGTGAAGCCGTAGCTGGCGGGACCCGCTGCCATGTTGTCCGGGTGCAGGGTACGTCCGGTTCCACCACCGGAAGCCACGGAGAAGTATTTCTTCCCGGTTTCCATGCACTCTTTCTTGTAAGTGCCGGCAACGGGATGTTGGAAACGGGTCGGGTTCGTGGAGTTTCCGGTGATGGATACATCCACGCCCTCGTGGCGCATGATGGCAACACCTTCCCGAACGTCGTCGGCACCGTAGCATCTCACTTGCGCGCGTTCTCCCTTGGAATAGGCTTTCTCCCGCACGATTTTCAATTCTCCCGTGTAGTAATCAAATTCGGTCTGCACGTAAGTGAAACCGTTGATACGGGAAATAATCATGGCGGCGTCTTTACCCAACCCGTTGAGGATTACCTGCAAGGGTTGCTGGCGTACCTTGTTGGCGGATTTGGCGATACCGATAGCGCCTTCTGCCGCGGCGAAAGACTCGTGCCCGGCAAGGAACGCGAAGCATTTCGTTTCCTCGCGAAGCAACATGGCGGCAAGATTGCCGTGTCCCAATCCTACCTTGCGGTCGGCGGCAACGGAACCCGGTATGCAGAAAGACTGCAAGCCCTCGCCGATAGCCTCGGCTGCCTCGGCTGCTTTCTTGCATCCTTTTTTAATGGCGATAGCCGCACCTACAACGTAAGCCCATGCCGCGTTTTCGAAGGCGATGGGCTGAATTTCTTTACACATCTTGTACGGGTCGATTCCTTTCGCGTCACAGATAGCCTTTGCCTCGTCGATGTCCTTGATCCCGTGTGTATTTAATACCGCGTTGATTTGATTTATCCGGCGGTCGTAACTTTCAAATAAAGCCATAATAATTTTAGATTTAATGATTTTAGATTTTAGATTGAAAAATGGCATTTTGAATTTAAAATCTAAAATTTAAAATTAGTGAATTGATTTATTCTTGCCGCGGGTCGATGTATTTAACGGCTTCCGCGAAGCGACCGTAGCTGCCTTTGGCCTTGTCAACCGCTTCTTTCGGGTCGATACCTTTTTTCAGCATGTCGGTGAATTTGCCGAGGTGGATGAACTCGTAGCCGATGACTTCTCCGTCCTCGTCCAATCCCATGCGGGTAACGTATCCCTCAGCCATTTCGAGATAGCGGGTTCCTTTGGCGCGTGTCCCGAACATGGTGCCCACTTGGCTGCGCATTCCTTTGCCCAAGTCTTCAAGGCTGGCACCGATGGGAAGACCACCCTCGGAGAAGGCGCTTTGGCTGCGCCCGTACACGATTTGCAGGAATAGTTCGCGCATGGCGGTGTTGATGGCGTCGCAAACCAAGTCCGTGTTCAACGCTTCCAACAGGGTTTTGCCGGGAAGGATTTCAGACGCCATGGCGGCGGAGTGAGTCATCCCGGAGCAACCGATGGTTTCCACGAGGGCTTCCTCGATGATGCCGTCCTTGATGTTCAAGGTCAGTTTGCATGCCCCTTGTTGCGGTGCACACCAGCCAATACCGTGGGTCAGACCCGAAATGTCCTTGATTTCTTTGGAACGAACCCATTTTCCCTCTTCCGGGATGGGTGCCGGACCGTGATTAGGTCCTTTTTTCACAACACACATGTGTTGTACTTCATGCGAGTAAATCATTGTCTTTGTTTTTGATTGATATATTGTTAAATACCTTGTCGTAATCCTAAACGCGGACAAAATTAACACATTTGTTCCGGATAAAAAACATCTTATAAAACATATAATTGTGCATACGTTTGCGTTTCAATATGTTGATATATAATTATTTGTTGTTCGTGACGAAAAGTTCGGGGTAAATTTGGCATTTTGCTTGTTTATACCTAATTTTGGTAAGTTAAACAACGCGTGTATGAAGAAATTATTGCCTGTAGCCGAGTTAGGAATGAGTATTGACAGGCGGTTGGATAACACGGGTATCTCGAAGATTACGGTTGAATCGGCGGGGTGTTAAGTTGTGATTAATGTTTTTTCTGTTTTGTTACGATTAATTGATTAGACTTTTTTAGCTGAATTTGATTTCTTTATTTATTTTTAGTGGCATGGAAAAGAGTAAGTAAGATGGTAAGAAGTAAAATGCAAGGGCTTGATGGTGATGTGAATGATATCGAGTCGGTATTTAAGGAATATTATGGTTCGCTTTGTTATTTTGCTTCCAAGTATTTACAAGACGAGGAAGTGATTGAAGATGTCGTGCAGGATATCTTTATTACTCTGTTGGAAAAAAAGACACAATTCCAGTCCGTGATTCATTTGAAGAATTTTTTGTACCTTTCCGTTCGTAACGGTTGTTTGAACCATATGCGCAATTTGCGTTCCCGCGATAGATATATCGCCTCATTAGCTTATGATGAGCGGGTGGAGTCATTCGAGGAGAATATTATCTTGACGGAAATCTACCGGGAATTGGCCGATGCCGTGAACAAGTTGCCGGAAGAGTGCCGCAAAGTATTTGAACTCTGTTATTTCCAAGGATTGGATAATGAAAGTGCGGCCAATGAGTTAGGATTGAGCGTTAACACGATTAAGGCCCAAAAGGCCCGCGGGAAAAAGATATTGAAAGAGAGTTTGAAAGATCTTATGCCGTTTTTCTTCTTCTTTTTTATGGGGTAATCAAAAAAGGGACTGTCGAACAGTCCCTTTTTTGCCTAAAGACGGATACGCGTTTATTCTATGATTACAACGCGGTTTAATTCTACATCTCCTTTGTAAAGATTTTCAACTCCGCCTTTACCGATTACTTCCAATTGTTTGGCATCTACGCCGTATTTCTTGATTAAAGCGTCAGCCACGTTTTGTGCGCGTTTTTCACTCAATTTCTGGTTGAATTCGGCGCTACCGGTAGCTTTGTCCGCATAACCGATTACCTTGTAAACTTGTCCCGGGTTGCTCTTGATGAGGTTAGCGTAGTATTCCAAGTTGATCAGTTCTTTTCTGGTGAGGTTGGCTTTGTTTATTTTGAAGAAAATAGCCAATGGAGCGTTCTTGATAGTCTTTGCTTTGTTTTTTTCTGCATCCAAAGCTTTACGAGTTTGATCCAACTCGTCTTGCAGACGGTCAGCACGACGGATTTGTTCTGCCAATTTTGCTTCTGCGGCGCTCAACATTTCCGGGGAAACACCGGTATATATTGTTTCAGCTTTTTTCTCTCTTCTGAAATTGCGTTGTTTGAATTTGTAGGTAACACCCACGGAAACTCCCAGTATGCCTTCTCCCTTGCATCCGCCTACTTCTCCGTCAAATGCTTGCGGTACTAAACTACCTTTGATTTCCACGTTCACATCGAGGGCGTCAGTTAAACGCATTTTGTTGATCAATCCCGCCGCGAACATGAATTTGGTGTTATCCACGGAAGAACAACCATGGATCATTCCGAAACCGGCAAACGGTACAGCCTCGTAAAAACGATCGGTACGGTATCCTCCAATCCAATTTGATAAGTTGAGCAATCCGTCCACGTGTACATTGAATTGTTGCCATTTTTGTTTGTAGTATCCGTTTTTAAGAGCGCCTTTAGCGTAGATGTTTCCGGCGTTAGCCGTGGCACCTCTTAACGTGAAACCGCCTGCTTGAACCCGGGCTCCGATTGTCGGTAATACCCATTTTCCAACGGATAGGTCAAAGGCCGGAGTTAAGCGTTTTCCGAAACTGGCTTTGCTATCATATTCTCCGAAGTAGATTTGTCCCCCGAAATTGAAAGATGTAAACCAGTTATCCCAGAAACCGTTAGTGACGAAGCCACTCCAAGCTTTGCCTTTTTCAGTTTCAAGGTTGTTGCTCTCGTTTTGGGCACTAGCCAAAAGAGGCAATGCAGCGATGCATAACAAAATAAATACTCTTTTCATACAATATTAGTTAATTTGTTATAGGATAATGAACAAAATCACATCCCTTCTAATTCAAAAACGATTGTTTTTCATGGCGCAAATATACATTATTTTCATTTATAATACATTTATATTTTATATTTTTTCGAATTGCGTCATTTTTGTGGATGTAATTGTGTTTTTTCGTCATTTGTATAATACAAATAAAATACAATTTTATTGAAAGAAACACATATATCAATTGCGTCAAAATCGTGGCTATGTAGTAGCATAAATAGTGGATTTGTGTTTATTTTATTTTCGCGATAATGATGAGTATGAATTAAATATTCATGTTGGATTGAATTGTTTTTCGGAAGCGTTAAATTTGTTGCAGAATAAAAAAGGTGAAAATATGATACTGGAAACGGAAAGATTGATTTTAAGAGAACTTGTTCAAGAAGATTTTGATGAAGTGTGTAAGTTATTACAAGATCCCGTGGTGATGTATGCTTACGAGGGGGCTTATAATAATCAGGAGGTGCAGGAATGGTTAGAACGGCAATTCCGGAGATACGCGAATGATGGTTTCGGGTTGTGGGGAGTTGTGGAGAAAGAGAGTGGGGAGTTAATAGGACAATGTGGTGTCACGTGGCAAGATTGTGACGGGAAGCGGGTTCCGGAGGTCGGTTATCTGTTGAGAAAGGAGTTTTGGCATAAAGGGTATGCCACGGAAGCGGCTATTGCTTGCAAGGAGTATGCTTTTGAAAAGTTGGGTTTTGATGAAGTGTACTCGATAATACGGGATACGAATGTCGCTTCTCAAAACGTGGCATCGCGGAACGGGATGAAAAAAGTGGCGGCTTTTGTTAAACATTTTCGGGGTGTTGATATGTTGCATTTGGTTTATGGCGTACATAGAGGGTAAATGTAAGATAGTTTCCAGAAAAGTAAAGTTATGCGTTGTAGAGAATGCTGAAAATTTATCATTATCTTTGAAGTTCTAATTTAATTCATATTAGATATTGTATCTATGACAAGAGAAGCTCAAATAGAAAGTTCGTTTATTAAAAAGTTAGAAGAACTTAAATATACCTATCGGGAAGATATTCACGATAAGAATAGTCTTGAGAGAAATTTTCGAGAAAAATTTGAGATACTTAATAGGGTAAGGTTAACTGATAGAGAATTTGAACGCCTGAAAACTGAAATCATAAACCCTGATGTATTCGTAGCTTCAAAATTATTGCGTGACAGAAATTACTTCCAGCGTGAAGACGGTACGCCATTGTATTATACTTTGGTTAATATTAAAGATTGGTGCAAGAATGAATATGAGGTAATCAATCAATTACGTGTCAACACGAGTAACAGTCATCATCGTTATGATGTGATTATTCTTATCAATGGCATTCCGGTTGTTCAAATAGAACTAAAAGCACTAGAAATATCTCCGCGTAAAGCAATGCAGCAGATTGTAGACTATAAAAATGATCCGGGCAATGGCTATACCAATTCGTTGTTATGTTTTATACAGTTGTTTATAGTTAGTAATAGTAATAATACGTATTATTTTGCGAATAATAAAAAACAACATTTTCAGTTTAATGCTGATGAACGATTTTTGCCGGTATATAAATATGCTGATGAAAATAATAATCCAGTTAGAAATCTGTACACCTTTACCGAAAAGTTTCTTCCCAAGTGTACTTTGGGTGAAATGATAAGCAAGTATATGGTTTTGGTTGAGTGTGAACAGAAATTATTGGTAATGCGTCCGTATCAGATTTATGCGGTGAGAGCAATTGTAGATTGTATCCATCAAAACCGTGGTAATGGCTATATATGGCATACCACCGGAAGCGGTAAGACCCTGACCTCATTTAAAGCCTCTACATTATTAAAGGACAATCCGGATATCGAAAAGTGCCTCTTTGTTGTTGACCGCAAAGATCTGGACAGACAAACCCGTGAGGAGTTTAATAAATTTCAAGAAGGAAGTGTAGAGGAAAACACTAATACGGAAACATTGGTAAAGCGATTGCTTTCTACGGATTATGCGGACAAAGTAATTGTAACGACCATTCAAAAGTTAGGTCTAGCTTTAGATGGAAATAATAAGAAAAACTACAAAGAACGTTTGGAACCATTAAGCAAAAAGCGTGTAGTTTTTATTTTTGACGAATGTCATCGGTCACAATTTGGCGATAACCACAAGGCGATTAAAGAGTTCTTTCCTAATGCTCAGCTTTTTGGATTCACAGGAACACCTATTTTTGATGATAATGCAACATATAATATCAGGGAAAAAGGGCGGGCTTCTTACAAAACAACCGAAGATATTTTTGAGAAGTTGTTACATGCTTATACAATAACCCATGCTATAGAAGATGAAAATGTACTACGTTTTCATGTCGATTATTTTAAAGGGAATACTCAGTCCAAGCCCGGAGAAGTCCTTGCACAGCGGGCTATAGTGGAGGCGATTATTGATAAACATGATGCGGCTACCGGGGCAAGACGTTTCAATGCTATTTTGGCAACAGCTTCTATTAATGATGCCATAGAGTATTATCAGCTTTTTAAAGAAATTCAAAAACAAAGGAAAAAGATAAACAAGAATTTTATTCCGCTCAATGTCGGATGTGTTTTTTCTCCTCCCGCCGAGGGGAATAAAGATATACAACAAATTCAAGAGGATTTGGAGCAGGAAAAAGAAGATAATAAACAAAATCCTGATGAAAAGAAAGTGGCATTAAAAGCTATTATCAAGGATTATAATAAACAATATGGGACAAATCATAGTATCAATGAGTTTGACTTGTATTACCAAGATGTGCAGAAACGTATCAAAGACTATCAATATAGCGATGCCGATTATCCACACAAAAACAAAATTGATATTGTGATTGTGGTTGATATGCTATTGACGGGATTCGATTCTAAATATCTTAATACCTTGTATGTGGATAAAAATCTGAAGTATCATGGATTAATACAGGCTTTTTCTCGCACGAACCGGGTGCTGAACGAGATGAAGCCGTATGGTAATATTTTAGATTTTCGCCATCAACAAGAAGCGGTGGATACTGCTATTGCCTTATTTTCTGGAGAAGACACCGGAAAATCACGAGAAATCTGGTTGGTTGATCCTGCCCCGGTCGTGATTGAAAAATATAAAGAGGCGGTAGAAAAGTTAGGCGATTTTATGTTGAAAAACGATTTGCTTTGCGAGCCGGAAGCTGTGTATGGTCTAAAAGGTGATGCTGCGCGGATAGCGTTTATAAAAAATTTCAAAGAAGTACAACGGTTAAAAACTCAGCTTGACCAATATACCGATTTGGATGAAGAACAACAAACTCAAATTGAAACCATATTACCCGAAAATATTTTACGTTCGTTTAGAAGTTCTTATATAGAAACAGCCAAGAAATTCCGGGAAATACAGCAGAAAGAAGGGAATCAGGCTCCGCCCGAAGTGCAACAGCTTGATTTTGAATTCGTGCTTTTTGCTTCTGCTTTGATTGATTATGATTATATTATGGAGTTGATTGCAGATAGTACCCAAAAGAAATCGACTAAACAGAGAATGACTAAAAATCAGGTTATTAATTTACTTGGTTCGACTTCCAATTTAATGGACGAACAGGAAGATTTAACTGAATATATTAATAGTTTAGACTGGAATAAGGGGCAAGATGCAAATGCCTTGCGTGAAGGTTATGAGTACTTTAAGGTAGAGAAAAGCGTGAAAGAATTGGCAGGTGTTGCTAGTAAACATGGTTTGTCAACAATAACGTTAAAAAAATTCATAGATGAAATTATGAATCGAATGATTTTTGACGGAGAAAAATTAACCGATCTTCTCGAACCCTTGGAATTAACTTGGAAAGAACGCAGGATGAAGGAACTTGCTTTAATGGAAGATTTGGTACCTCTCTTGAAAAAACAAGCCCAAGGGCGTGAAATATCTGGATTAGGAGCTTATGAATAATCAATCTAAAATATACCCTTACAAAACATTATCAAATCTTGTCACAAGATTGCGTGATGACTTGAATATTTATCTTTTTGTTTTAATCTATGCATATAATGGCACAGGGAAGACTCGTTTATCCATAGAATTTAAAAATAAAGGGAAAAATGAAAAGATGGGAGACACCCTTTATTTTAATGCATTTACAGAAGACCTGTTTCATTGGGACAATGATTTGGAAAATGATTTAGAACGAACTCTTAAAATGAATGTTGACTCAAAATTTTTTAACGGTTTTAAGGAGTTGTCATTAGAGGAGAAGATTTTTGCATATTTAGAACGTTATGCTGAATTTGATTTTAAATTCGATTATGAAAGTTGGAATGTTATTTTCAGCAAAAAGATTCCCAATCCAGAATATAAACTTGATACTGAAAAACCAGAGTATATTATTCAAGACAATATTAAAATTTCCCGCGGAGAAGAAAATATATTTATTTGGTGTATTTTCCTTGCGATTTGTGAATTAGTTATTGATGGGGCAGAATCATACAATTGGGTTAAATATATTTATATAGACGATCCTATTTCTTCTTTAGATGACAATAATGCCATTGCTGTTGCCAGTGATTTATCGCAATTATTGAAAAAAGGGAAGGATAGGGCAAAATTTATAATTTCTTCTCACCACAGTTTATTTTTTAATGTAGTCTGCAATGAATTAAAAAAACATGCGTGTAAACGTTATTTTCTACATAGAAACGGAAATGAAGGGTATACTTTGCAAGCGACAGATGAAACACCTTTTTTCCATCATGTCGCATTATTGAGCGAACTTCAGCGAGTGATGAATTCCGGAGAAATAAGCACTTACCATTTCAATATATTGCGTAGTGTTTTGGAAAAAACATCTACTTTTTTTGGTTATGATGATTTTTCTAAATGTATTCATGGAATAGAGGATGAGGTGCTTTATTCGCGTGCACTAAACCTATTGAGCCATGGGAAGTATTCTATTTACGAACCGGTTGAAATGGGGGAAGATAACAAGAAGCTTTTTAAGAATATCTTGCGGGCATTTCTAAATAAATATCAATTTGAATTACCTATACTTCTTGTCGAAGAAAAGAAGGTATCGATTAACTCAAATGGGGATGTGGAAAAAACAATTATAGAGAAGGAGTCAGAATTTGAGGAAAAAGAAATCGAACAACGAATTTCATCTGAAAAATTGGAAAGAATAGACCCTTCTCAATTTGAAAAATCTAAGAAAAAGAAGAATACAAGGAGGAATAATTAATATGACACTACAAGATCAAAAACAATTAGGCAAAACTCTCTGGGATATAGCAGATCATCTAAGAGGAGCAATGGATCCGGATGATTTTCGTGATTATATGCTTTCGTTCCTTTTTCTTCGATATTTATCTGATAATTACGAAGAATCTGCCAAAAAGGAACTAGGGAGAGATTATCCTCAACTAAAAGAAGGTGATAAAAATATCGCTTTGACAATATGGTATAAAAATAACAAAACAGATATAATCGAGTTCGAGAAGCAAATGCGTCGAAAAGTCCATTATGTTATTAAACCACAATTTTTGTGGAGTAATATTGTGGAAATGGCTCGAACACAAAATGACGAATTACTGAAAACGCTTGAAGAAGGGTTCAGGTATATAGAGAATGAATCATTTGAAAGCACTTTTCAAGGTTTGTTTTCGGAAATAAATCTGAATTCGGAAAAACTTGGAAGAACAGCTTCTGAAAGGAATAAAAAACTTTGTGTCATTATTCAAAAAATAGCCGAGGGAATTGCTAAGTTTTCGACTGATACGGATATTCTGGGAGATGCTTATGAGTATCTTATAGGTCAGTTTGCTGCTGGATCGGGGAAAAAAGCCGGAGAATTTTATACTCCTCAACAACTATCGACTATTTTGTCTAAAATCGTGATATTGGACAGTCAGGATCCAGCTTTAGGGGAAAAGAAAAAATTAGATAAAGTGTTGGATTTCGCCTGTGGGTCAGGTTCATTGTTGTTAAATGTACGTCGTCAGATAAAAGAAAGTCATGGAAGTATTGGTAAAATATACGGGCAGGAAAAAAATATCACGACCTACAATCTTGCTCGTATGAACATGTTGTTGCATGGATTAAAGGATACTGAATTTGAAATTCATCATGGTGATACTTTATTAAATGACTGGGATATTCTGAACGAAATGAATCCAGCGAAAAAAATGGGATTTGATGCTATCGTTGCAAATCCCCCTTTTAGTTTACGTTGGGAGCCGACGGATACGCTTGCGGAAGATTTCCGTTTTAAAAGCTATGGAATTGCACCTAAGTCTGCCGCTGATTTTGCATTCCTGTTGCACGGTTTCCATTTTCTCTCCGGTGAAGGTACAATGGCGATTATACTTCCGCATGGGGTTCTTTTTCGTAGCGGTGCTGAAGAACGTATTCGTACTAAACTTCTAAAAGATAATAATATTGATACTGTGATAGGTTTACCGGCTAATCTGTTTTTTTCTACTGGGATACCGGTTTGCATTTTAGTCTTGAAAAAATGTAAGAAATTTGACGATGTTCTTTTCATAAATGCCAGTGAGCATTTTGAAAAAGGGAAAAGACAAAATCGATTATGCGAAGGAGAAGAGGGTAAGCCGAATGATATTCAAAGAATAATAGATACATATCAATTCCGAAAAGAAGAAGAGCGATACTCTCGCCGGGTTTCCTTGGATGAAATTGAACAAAATGGCTATAACCTCAATATCTCCCGTTATGTAAGTACTTTTCAGGAAGAAGAACCTATAGATATACATGCCGTAATGGCTGAAATCAAAGAACTTGAAGCAAAACGGGCAGATTTGGATAAGCAGATAGAAGTTTACTTGAAAGAGTTAGGGCTGGTAAATTAAAAGATAGCAGTTTATGAAATCAGAAGAAATAAGACAATTATTTGAACAGTTTGAAAAAGCAGCTTCTGAATTGGAGGGGGTAGAGTGCTGGAGTGCAAGAGAGTTGCAAACCTTGCTTGGTTATAGCAAATGGGAAAATTTTGAAAAAGTAATTCAGAAAGCAAAAGATGCGTGCGAAAATGCCGGAGAAGAGGTGTTTTATCATTTTCCTGACGTCAGGAAAACGATCCCTATGCCCAAAGGTGCTGAGAAAGAAATAGATGATATGCTACTGACCCGTTATGCTTGCTATTTAATAGCACAAAATGGGGATAGTCGTAAACAAGAAATTGCTTTTGCCCAAAATTATTTTGCCGTACAAACCCGAAGAGCGGAATTAGTCGAGCAAAGACTATTGGAATATGAACGAGTAAAAGCACGCGAGAAACTGAGTCAAACTGAAAAACAACTTTCCGGTATTTTTTACGAAAGAGGTGTAGATAGTCAAGGTTTTGCAATTATAAGAAGCAAAGGAGATCAGGCATTATTTAGGCTTAACACTCAAATGCTAAAAAGAAAAATGGGAGTTCCTGACAATCGTCCGGTTGCTGATTTTCTGCCAACGATCAGTATTAAAGCAAAAGATTTAGCTGCAGAGATGACAGGCTTAAATGTGCAGAGTAAAGATTTGAAAGGTCAGACTAAAATTGAAAAAGAGCATATTGATAATAATGAGGCTGTTCGAGAGATGCTCACCAAAAGAGGTATTACACCAGAAAATCTTCCTCCTGCTGAAGACATTAAAAAATTGCAACGTAAGCTAAGTAATGAAGAAAAGAAACTTTTGAAAAAAGGAAAGAGCAAATAGAATGGCAAAAAAAATGGATAAAAAAAGCCCTAATGTTCCAAATTTGAGATTCCCGGGGTTCGAGGGGGAGTGGGATATTGTACACTTAGGTGACTTATGTGATAAGATTGGAGATGGAATTCATTCTACGCCAAAATATAACGATTTTGGAGATTACTCCTTCATTAATGGGAATAATTTTGTAGAAGGTAAAATTGTAATTTCAGAGTCAACAAAGAGGGTAACTAAAGCAGAGGCAGAAAAACACAATGCACATACTTTAACAGAAAATACTATACTACTTTCTATAAATGGTACAATAGGAAGTCTAGCATTGTATAATGGAGAATCCGTTATGTTAGGGAAAAGCGCCTGTTATATAAATCCCCCAAAAACTCAAAATAGATTATTTATATTCTATCAATTGAGTGCAAATAGGATCAACAATTATTTTATTTCAGAACTTACTGGCTCTACAATTAAAAATTTATCCCTAAAATCTATAAGAAACACAATACTATATTTGCCTGCTAATAAAGAACAAAAAAAAATAGCCAAATTCTTTTCTTTTCTCGATAAACGTATTTCAACTCAAAGCAAAATAATAGAGAAATATGAATCCTTAATTAAAGGGATTGTAGATTTGCTTCTACACTGTGAAAATTATCCGTTTAAAAGAATTAATTTAGGTTCGCTATGCAGTATAAAAAAAGGGGAACAAATCAATACTTCTAAATTACTTGATAAAGGAATATATTATGTTATGAATGGAGGAATAACGCCTTCTGGATATCATACTGAATATAATACAGAATCTGGTACTATTTCGATTAGCGAAGGGGGCAATTCTTGTGGATACGTACAATTTAACTTCTCAAAGTTTTGGAGCGGAGGACACTGCTATACCCTCAATGAAATAAGTTCTCAAATTTTAAATGAATATCTTTATTTCTATTTGAAATCCCAAGAGAAAAGCATAATGGCACTTCGAGTTGGTTCAGGACTACCCAATATCCAAAAACGAGATTTAGAAATGATAGAGGTACAATATCCTGATTATATAAGACAAAAAGAGGTTGTGAAAACACTGTCGTTGCTTTCAGATAAAATCAAAATAGAAAACAGTTTATTATCTGTACTTCTGAAACAAAAACAATATCTACTCAATCAAATGTTTATATAAAAAGATTGTTACAGAAGTGTTTGTGTTGCAAAATCTTAATTTGCAAAAAAACGTTTTCTATTCTTTTTGTAGACACTATATAAAAATATGATTTAACAAATATTGTTTTTGTAATAACAATAGATTGTGATAATTAGACTCTGACTCTATCTTTTTGTCCACTGCAGAGAACAAGTTGGCAAATATATTCTGCATATAAAGTTTTGGAACAGAAATTGGCATAGACTCTACTTCTGATATATAATGCCGTTTATGGTTGCTTGAGACGAGATTAAGAAAAGACAGGTATTCAAAAATATATTTGAGACTCACCTTTGGCCTTGGTGTCAATATCTTTATAGCAGATGATTTAACTTTAAAAGGGAAGTCAACATACTTCAAATCCATAGTAAAATCATCAAATATAATGCAATTCCCTTTATTATAAATTCCATCCTTGTCAGAGGTATAACCTAAGATAAACGCTTTGTTTGCTGTTAATACAGGAATTAAGATCGGGTCATTCTGATAATTAGTATTGCTAATGATGTAATTTGTCGGTTGTTCATAATTAAGCACATCTTTTATAAGTTTTATTTCAACATTAGAGTTGTCTAAGTCAGTAAATATATTATGTCTTAGCGTACTCTTTAGCAACTTTAAATCCTCAATTATTTTGCTTTGAGTTGTGATGCGCTGATCGATAAGATAAAGCAAGTCTGCAATTTTAGCTTGTTCCTCTTTTGATGGAATTGAAATAAAACTTTCATTGAAGTTTTTTGTGCTGAGTGAAAATATCTTGGTTCCTTGTGCTAACCTCTTTATTTGATTGCGAAAAGCTATTGAAGAAAATGCATATCCTTTGAAGCCAGTTACTGTCATTTTTTTCTTGTCTCGACCATGAATAGTATGCAGACCACATACAATCTTTTTGCCAGCACAATTTAGAAACTCAACAACCTTTCCAATATCATTAGTGTCTTCGGAGGCGTCAGCAAAAGCGATATCACCATCTTCGCATACCGTATAACTCTTTGGCGTAAATCTTTTTTTTATACTGGGAAGATTACAAACTTTTAAATCTGTTTGAATCGGAAGTTCTTTATGAATTAAACCATAATGAAGATTAAATAAATTATCTCCATTAGTATATTCCAACTGTTCCCATGACAAAGAGTTTGTTGGAAAGAAATCTAATACATCACAGATTTTATACCTTTTCCACTCCCCCTCGAACCCCGGGAATCTCAAATTTGGAACATTGACGAAATTTGGTATTCAAATTCTTTTATGTATATATTTGATTAATAACATTAAAATCAAAATGATATGACAGAGAAGGTAAAAATCAGTAGGGTTATTGGCCTATGGAAAGAAGACAAAAAGCAGTATGTGAAGAAATCCAGTTTTTCGGCGTACTTGCTTTTGATTGAGAATCATTTGTTACCATTTTTTGGAGAACAAGTTAGTGTAGAGGAGTCTGAAGTACAAGAGTTTGTATTAAAGAAATTGGACGAAGGTTTAAGTCAGAAAACCATTAAAGATATTCTGATTGTCCTAAAGATGATTTTAAAATTTGGTGTTAAAAATAAACTCTTGGAATATCAGCAGTTTGAAGTGCAATTTCCTACGGAAAGAGAAAATCCAGAGATTGAAGTATTGAGCAAGGCTAACCAAAAGAAAATCATGAACTACATTCGAGAGCATTTCACATTTAAAAATTTAGGAATTTATATTTGCCTAAGTGCTGGAATCCGAATTGGAGAAATTTGTGCATTAACTTGGGGAGATATTGATACCGATACCGGAGTTATTTCAATCCGAAAGACAATCCAACGTATATATATTGTTGAGGAGGACAATAGGCATACAGAATTAGTACTTGATACGGCTAAAACAAAAAATTCTATCCGAGATATTCCGATGAATCGAGATTTGCTGAAGATACTAAAACCCATCAAAAAAGTGGTAAATGAGTCTTTTTACGTTTTAACCAATGAAGCGAAACCAACGGAGCCTCGAACATACCGAAATTACTATAAGAAACTAATGAGAGAATTAGATATCCCAAAACTGAAATTTCACGGACTTCGCCATAGTTTTGCTACTCGATGTATAGAAAGTAACTGCGATTACAAAACTGTGAGCGTAATTTTGGGACATTCCAATATTAGTACTACGCTAAACTTATACGTTCATCCTAATATGGAGCAGAAAAAAAAATGTATAGATCAGATGTTTAAATTATTGAGATGATAATCTCGTATTTAAATTTCTTTCTCAAGTAGAGGCTTCGTGTTGTCTTAAAGGATGCACGAAGTCCTATTTTTTATGGATTACAGTCAACAATGATCTATTTGTTCTTTGTTGTTAACATCGAAAATCATAGGAATTAATCTGTTAGTCGGTTTTCGCAGGATAAATTTTTCTTTAGTAGTTACGGCTATTCTCTGTGAAATAGATGTGATTTAACTGATATGGGAAAAGTATTGTATTTGCTTTAAACTGCTTAAAATAGAGTGAATTAGTAGAGTCGTTTTATCGCTTATTTTGAATTGTGGACAAGATAAATATCTGTTTAAGAAAAGAATATACAGATGCGTCGTTTCGTTACTAAATTATAACTTAACTTTTGGATTGAGTCTGCTTTTTTGTTGTCTTTAAAGTATTGATATTGTTGTTATTAGATGGCGATTTGTTTCCCGTTGTATTTAATTCCGATTTTTTTTCGTAAAAAAAAAGAATCCCGTTTAATCCTTTTTTCGAGGGGTCGTGTATTAATAGTGTATGAAAGAGAAAAGTAATATATATCAGTATGACATTGCCGCTTTAATACTGGCGTATTTGCGGAATGAAATTGATGACGAGGGGCGGTCGAAACTCGAAGCATGGCTAGATGAGTCCGATTCCCACAAGGTTCTTTTCGCCCGTGTACAAGATGAAGAGTTGCAAATTAAAGACATTCGTAAGATTGTGTCGTATGATGCGGATAAGGCGTGGACGGAAGTAACCCGGAAGGTTGCTCGTCGACACAGGAGAAAATTGGGTACGGTGTATCGTGTCGCGGCTTCTGTTGTTGTGGTGTTGGGTGTTTCGCTAGCATTGTGGATGAGTCGGGATAAAAAGTCCGAGAATAAAGTTGTTGAGGTGGCAGAGGTGGTCAAGATTGTTCCCGGCCGTCCGATGGCAACGTTGACAATTGCCTCTGGTGCTGTCTATCATCTGGATTCGTTGGATAACGTGGAATTGGCTTCGGTTTTCGCCGCGAATGATGGTAAGGAAGTTGTTTTTACAGACCTTCAACGTCCGGATTCCTTGAAGGAGGTACGATATAATAAAATAGAAATCCCTAGAGGGGGAGAGTATAAAATAACATTGGGCGACGGAACGCATGTATACTTGAATGCCCAGACAGAACTCCGGTTTCCGGAAAGTTTCGCGAATAGCGATCGGCGGGTGGTATATCTTTCCGGGGAAGCTTATTTTGAAGTCGCTAAAGATGCGGCGAAGCCTTTTATCGTGCGTTGCAGAGATTATGATGTGAAAGTGTTGGGAACCTCGTTTAACGTGAATGATTACGAGGACGAGAAAGATTCTAAAACCACGTTGGCTTCAGGGAAGATAGAGATTGATATGAACGGTCGCCAGACGGTGTTAAAACCGGGGCAACAGGCTGTGATTAAAGCCGGACGAGTGGATGTGAAGGAAGTGGATGTGGAAGTGTATACCACGTGGATGAAGGAGAATTTCCGGTTCCAGAGCGAAACCATGGAAGAGATATTGAAGAAATTGGCGAGATGGTATAATATAGATGTGATTTACATGGGAGAAACAGTGAAGAATTATCATTTCACAGGGTATTTGCCTCGTTATGCTAATATCGCGGATGTACTGGAATTATTGAGTTTAACGACAAAAATTAAATTTGAATTGAAAGGAAAAACAGTGACAGTGATGGAAAAGTAGTGTAAAGAATAAAGCCGAAGCTGCAACTCCGGCCTTATAAAATGTGTACTAAAAATAAACCCAAAAGGGATTCCACAAATATACGCTATTTTCTTTAAAAAACCAAGTTTGGAGGGTCCCATGTAGTGAATAAATTTCATTACGAGAGTGTGTAGTATTTTTTAATAAACATCAGTTGCTTGAAAAGGGGCGATTCTTTCGTGTTTTGCCCCTTGTTTCAAGTAATCGGATACTAAAAATGACCTAAATAAATTATCAATGAAAAGAAAAATTAAAAACTGCGTGTTCAGTTGCGGTAAACGATCATTGGTCTGCAAGCTGATGATGGTGATGCTGCTACTCACACATTTTGCATTTTCTAGTGAAAATGCTTTTGGTCAACAGAACATTACAGTTCAGTTTGAGCAACAGTCTTTGAGTGAAGTCTTGCGTGTGTTAAAGCAAAAAACAAATTACGAGTTCCTGTACAACGACGAGGAAATCAAGGGGATTACGGGAATTACCCGTTCATTCACGAACGCCTCCGTGCAAGAAGTTTTGACGGCTTGTCTGGCAGGCACGAAGTATAGCTTCAAGATTGTCGATAATCTGATCGTGATTACTCCAGACGACAAAAAAGATGAGATTAAAAAAGTGACAGTCAAAGGAAAGGTCGTAGATGAAAGGGGAGAAGTTCTTCCGGGTGTGACGGTTTTGTTGAAAGGTACAACTGTCGGAGTGGTGACGGATATTGACGGAAAATTTAAAATTGAATTACCCAAGCGGGATACGATGATTTTGGTTTTCACTTTCGTGGGGATGAAATCACACGAGTTGAACGTGGGTAAGGTGAAAGATTTGAGTAAAGAAATTTCTATTCGGATGGAACCAGACACTGAAAACTTGGATGAGGTGGTGGTAACAGGTTATGCGAACGTGAGGAAAGAGAGTTTTACTGGTAGTTCGGTTACCGTGAAAAGAGACCAGTTGCTGAAAGCTTCCGCGACAAATGTGATTCAGGCTTTACAATCGTTTGATCCTTCTTTTCGTATCCAGAGAAGCAATCAATGGGGATCTGATCCGAATATGGTTCCGGAGATGTATATTCGAGGGCGTTCAGGTATAGGGGTTAAAGCATTGGAACAAGATGCTTTGTCAAAATCAGCATTGGAGAATAATCCTAATCTTCCTACTTTTATCATGGATGGATTCGAGGTTAGTGTACAGAAGGTGTATGATATGGATCCGAATAGAGTGGAAACTATTACTTTGTTGAAAGATGCGGCAGCCACGGCTATGTATGGTTCTCGTGCTGCTAATGGTGTGGTTGTAATCACGACGAGGGCGCCGAAGCCGGGCGAGGTAACGATTTCATATAACTTAACAGGGACGGTGTCTATGCCTGATTTGTCTGATTATAATTTGTCTAATGCTAGAGAGAAGTTGGAAATAGAAAAGAAAGCCGGTATTTATACTACGGAAAACTTCAATAATATTTATGATGCAGAGATTGCGTATAATAAAAGACTGGCTCGAATAGAAGAAGGTGTGGATACCGACTGGTTGTCTATTCCTTTGCGTAATGCGGTAAACCATAAGCATAGTCTTTCTGTTGAGGGTGGAAATTCGGACTTACGTTATAATTTAGAGTTAGGTTACACGGGTAACAACGGAGTAATGAAGGGATCTTATCGTGAAAATGTAGATCTTGGTTTTACCGTGGATTGGCGATTGAGGGATAAATTGCAGGTGTTGAATAAAATTACCTACACCTATACGGATGCGACGGAATCTCCTTACGGAAGTTTTTCCGATTATGCGCACTTGCAACCGTATGATCGTCCTTATGATAAAGATGGTGTTTTGGTGAAAAAACTTGAGTTCTCTCAAGCTAAAGGAACCAGTAGTTCCTTGAATAACCCTTTGTACGAGGCTAAATTGAATAATTACAATTTTGACAAAGCGGACGAGTTTATCAATCAGTTTATGTTTCAATGGTTCTTTTCCGATGCATTCACGTTTAAAGGTCAATTGGCAGTAACGAAATCCATAGGTAATAAAGAACGTTTTATAGACCCGAAATCATCTAATGCCACGGCTTTGAAGGTTTCCGGTAATACAATTAACTCAACGTTATTGGGTGATCTTTACGTGGATCGGAGTGATATGACGAAATGGGATTCTCAATTTGCTGTTTATTTTGTCAAGGCATTCGGGTTACATAATTTGAATGCATCGGCAACAGTTAATGCGATGTCTACCAAGAGGGAATCTACATCTTCACACTATAGAGGTTTTCCGTCTGGAGAGTTCCATTCACCTAATTACGCGGCTGAGATTTATCGGAAACCGACCAAAACAGAGAGTGTTAGCCGGTTGTTAGGGTTCTTGTTGAGCGCTAACTACACGTGGAATGATATTTATTTGGCTGACCTGTCTGTTCGTTTTGATGGTTCTTCCGAGTTCGGTTCCGATCAAAAATGGGCTCCTTTTTGGTCTGGAGGTGTGGGTATCAATATTCACAATTACGGATTCTTGAAAGATAATGCTTGGATCAATCAATTAAAATTGCGTGTTTCATACGGTCAAACGGGTAAGGTTAATTTCCCGGCTTATGCTGCCAAGACTGTTTTTCAAACGAACGACCGTTGGTATGTGACAGGGTTTGGAGTAAATTTGAAAGCTTTGGGAAATACAGATCTGAAATGGGAAACAACGAATAAATTGAATGTTGGAACAGATTTGCAGTTTTGGAATGAAAGAATTTCGTTGAACTTTGATTATTACCATAACAAAACGGTAGATTTGATTACGGATGTCACTTTGCCTTCATCTTCCGGTTTTACCTCTTATAAAGACAACTTGGGAGAAACTTTGAATGAGGGATTTGATATTCAATTACGTTTCGATGTGTATAAAACGAAGGATTGGAGTGTGTCTTTATGGGGAAATTTGAACCATAACACGAATAAAATATTGAAGGTATCCGATGCTTTACGGGCTTATAATGATCAAGTAAATGATTATTATAAAGAGGCAGAAGAGCGTCAGAATGGACATACATTGTGGGATGATGAATTTTCCAAGCCTATAATGAAATATGAAGAAGGGGCTTCACTAACCTCTATTTTTGCAGTTCGTTCTTTGGGTATTGACCCAGTGACAGGAAAAGAACTATTTCTAAATCGTAATGGTTCTATTTCCAATACATGGGCTGCTTTGCAAGAAGTAAATGTAGGGGATACAGAACCAAAGGCAAGCGGATCTTTTGGGGTGAATCTTGTGTATAAAAACTTGTCTTTATTTGCTTCGTTCAGTTATGATTGGGGAAAACAAACATACAATCAAACTTTGGTAGATGAGGTCGAAAATGCCGATATACAGTATAGCAATGTTGATCGTCGAGTTTTGACAGATCGTTGGCAAAAACCGGGAGATATCGCTCCATTAAAAGATATTAAAGCTATTCGGTCAGTTACGATGCCTAGCTCTCGTTTTGTTCAAGATGATAATGAATTGTCATTACGAGCTCTTACGTTAAGTTATGATTTTAGTACAGAGTTTGTCAAGAAACTTCATTTGCAGAGATTGCGTTTTGAACTAAGTTCAAATGATCTTTTCCGGGTTTCTTCAGTTCGGCAGGAACGCGGTACGAGTTATCCGTTTGCGCGGAGTGTGAATTTTTCGTTACGAGCAACGTTTTAAAAATTAGATGCGATGAGAAAATATAAATTATTGTTGGTATTGTTGGTATCACTATCCACAATTTCGTGTGACGGGTGGTTGGATGTAAAACCGCAAGATGAAATAGACGAAAAGGACTTGTTTGCAACTGGGGATGGATATCGTCATTTGTTGAACGGTATTTATTATGGTTTGTCAAACTCAAGTTTGTACGGTCGGGAGTTGACGTGGGGAATTGTTGATGCATTGGGACAATGTTTTGATTTCTCTAATACTCATTCAACTAATGCTGGATGGTTGGACAAGTATGGTGCTACCGGTTATGAATGGGAAAATTATCAATTAAAACCTGCTATCGAAACGATGTGGGAAAATTCTTATAAAATGGTTGCCAATTGTAATAATCTAATTCAGAATATTGCAAATGAAGATCCCGAGAAATTTTATTACAAAGAAAGAGAAAAGAGTGAGATTTGGGGTGAAGCGTTGGCTTTGCGTGCTGCGATACAGTTGGATATGGTTCGTCTTTTTTCAGCCTCTCCTGCGATGTCTGCGGAGAGGAATAATGCATACACTCCCTATATCTCGGAGTATCCCTCGTATGTTTCCAAACGTCTGACCGCGGATAGTTGTTTGAGTCTTATTATCCAAGACTTGGAGGTTGCTCAGGCTTTACTTTGGAAGGCAGATTCGAGTAGTTCTTTTAATGTTAGCACGCGTTTCGAGAACAATTCTTTGGAAGAGAATCTTTTTGTTTCTTATAAAAGAGGGTATCGTTTGAATTATTACGCTGCTACGGCTATTTTAGCAAGAGCTTGTCTATATGCACAGAAGCCTGAAAAGGCATACATGTATGCGAAAAAGATTATCGATTACCAAGATAAGACAAATTTTTTCAGGTTCTATGACCGCACGAGCTACGGAGATAAAAAGTTTTATTACGATATCCTTTGGGGCTTAGAGTCTTTGGATTTGATCGAGTATATTAATGCTATTAATGATTTGACAAATCCGGATTCATACTACCATTATTATATAATGGTGGCAAATGTTAAAGATAACTATTTTCAAAACGATATGACATCGTCCGGGAGTAATGATCGACGGTACAAGCATTGGATGACTGATTGCGGTGATGGGGAATCATTCCGTTTCTCGAAGTATGAGAAATATAACGATGAAAGTTATACTCAGGCTAAAGTTAGCAATTACTTGGTTCCTATGGTACGTATGAGTGAGGTGTATTATATTGCAGCAGAGGCTATTTACAAGAGTAATTTGGAAGAAGCCAAGGAGTATCTTCGCAGAGTGAAATCAGGTCGCGGTTTACGGAATTCGGATGCTTCGATGCAAGATTTGGAGGTTGCCGATGAGGAAGGTTTCATGTCAGTACTGATAAATGATGCCCGGCGAGAATGGTTGGGAGAGGGGCAAACCTTTTTCATGTACAAACGCTTAGGAAAAGGTATTCCAGCGGCAAACTCTAGTGATGGTCTCATCCCGATAGATGCAGCACATGCGATTGTGCCGATTCCTGCTACTGAAACTAATTTGAATTAAAAGAGTATTGAGATGAAAAAAGTATATATATTATCAGTTATATTGATTCTATTCGTTTTCGGAGCTTGCTCCGAAAAAGGGATAGAAATGTTCTCGGGAGATCTCGTTTACATTTCGTTCACGAAAGATGCTTCAGCGGATAGTATGGTCTATAGTTTTAAAACTTACCCGAACGGAGAAATCGTGGCGCAAGTTCCGGTTCGCCTTCGCGGACATTGGTTGACTGAGTCGCGCGAGTTTACCGTTTCGGCATATCCAGATAGTACTACCTTGCCGGAAACTGCTTACGAATTACCGACGAAATGTGAATTTGCCCCCGGACAGGAACTAGATACAATCGAAATTAAATTTTTCAATAATTTCGAGGATTTGAAAAACAAGAGTTATCGTTTGTTTTTGCAGATTAATGAAACCGATCGTGTAAAGCAAGGGGAATACGCTTACCGGATAGCGAAGTTCTATGTTTCTGACAAATTGGAGATACCGGAATGGTGGAGCCGTAATGATAATACGGAGAGTTACCCTTACAATGTTGTAGAGCTAATGTACTTGGGAAAATATTCAGAGAAAAAGTACCAATTATTCTTGGAGCGTCTAGCAGAGGATGGAGCTTCATTGGAGGGAGACGATATGGTGATGATCAGAAAATATGCTTTACGATTAAAATATTGGCTGGAAGATTTTAATAATGATCCGGCGAATATTGCTTCCGGGGCAGCCCCGATGTGGGATGAAGATAATAATCAACCGATGCAAGTTCCTGTTGCTGGTTAATATAAAATGGAAAGAATATGAAACGTATTTTATTTTTAATATTGGTCTTATTTGCAGCGGGAGCCTGCTTGGATGACAAAACAAACACGGATTATCGTGATATAAATAACTTTGATGATAATAAGTGGAAAATTACCGGCATAGGGAGTAACTATAGTTTGTTCCCCGGGGAGTCGATAACCATAACTCCAGAAGTTCGGCTGTTAATAGATACTTTGAATCCGGATGTAGAATGTCGTTGGATATTGGGAGATACCGAGGTGGCAACGGGACCTTCTTATACTTTCGTAGCAGAAGAGTATGGTGAGTATACATTGACTTTTTTGGCAACAGATAAAAAAACGGGGGTATCCTTCCCGGCAGCAACAGATTTGAGAGTAGCTCCTCGGTATAAATTAGGGTGGTTGTTCATTAGTCGTACAGCATCGGGAAATTCTCGTTTATCGTTGTTGGCAGGGAAAAGAGTAATTGTTCCTTATATGGATGGTAATTATCAACGACAGAGAGACTCTTTGGTGTACGTGGGTTTTTATACTAATTTGGGTGGAGCGTTGGGTTCCGGTCCGATTAAACTTGCAGAAGAGTTTGTTTATTCAGAGAGTAATTATCCTCTTCCTTCCGTGTTGTCCGAAATTATGGTTTTGCAAGAAAGCGGACCGGTCGAATTGGATGGTTATGAATTGGAGATCGTTGGACATCCATTCGATGAATTTACGGGAGAAGCACCCAAGGAAGCGATAAAAGATGCTGTTTTAAGTTGGAGTTGCAAGTGGTTGCAGGCGGAGGATGGCCGTTTGTATAATTCAGTGGCAATGGTAACAACTGATTTGCATTCAGGTCGTTATGCCGGTGATCCGGCTTTTAATGGGGCAAGATACGAGACATTAATACAGACGATGAAATCCAGTACGTATTCTGACTCGAAGTTCTTTATTGCAATCGATGAGACCAACACCATGTGGGCCTTGCTAGATAATGCATCAGAAAAGTATAATGGCGGTGGAATAGTTGATCCTGTAAATAATTATGTCGGTCATAGAGCGCGTTTGGCCAATAATTCTACAGGAAGCTTTGATATGTCGTTGTTTAATAATTTTTCGGGGAGATATTTCAAACATGTGTTCGTGAGCTCGAATAAGTATTTGTTATCTCTTATCGAACGCGATGGAAAATATCTATGGCACAAATATGATTTGGATATTCCTCGTGTCTATACCCCCGGAACTGAAATAAAAGTAAAGGAATCCAAGACAGGAGAGTTGGCTGCAGAGATGTTTGCTGATTTCAAGGATGCCACTTTTGTGTATGACTATTACGGTGGTTGGGAATGGTTGTTTGTCGCTTCTGGGAATAAATTGTATGGAACAGCGATGAACTGGAATGAGGCTTTACAGAACAGTAGAGAGATTTTTACAGCCCCCGCGGATATAGTATCTGTAGAAGCTCGTTATTTTAGTAATTCGATGGCTAACGAGGAGGGTGTAAACTATAGTCATCTAGGTGTACTGCTGAAAGATGGAACATTCTTGGTGTTGGAGGTGAATTACGAGTCGGATGCGTTTACAGTTAAAGAGATTTACAAAGAAAATTTGAAACAATTGGATCCTGAGATTACAGATGTTGTGGATATGATCCATAAATATGGTGAAGGTACAAATTTGTATTATGGATATATGTATTAAAACTTTATTGTATTTGAGATAATAATCGACGGGAGTATTTACTCCCGTCGACATATTAATGTTGTTTCGTGTAAATTATTGTTATGAAAAAAACATTCGTAATGTTATGCCTGCTTATTTCCTACTTGGGAGGGGATGCCCAACAGAGAGCGAATTATAAGTTGGCAGAAAAGTTTACCCAGATGGGGTTGTCGGGGATTGCCGCCCGGAATAGTATGCGGGTAGTTCCTCGTTATATTCATAATGGGGAGAAGTTTTGGTTTGATTTTAGGACGGACGAGGGGACGATGTATTATCTGGTTGATCCGGTGAAAGCGGAAAAACGATTGCTTTTCGAGAATACGGATATAGCGCAAGGGGTGAGTAGTATTACCCGGAAGGCGTATAACGAGAAGGATCTACAACTATCAAATATAGATTTTTCAAAAGATATGTCGAAGATGACTTTTTCGTTGGGAGGGGGAGATTTCGAGTATAATATGAAAACGAAGAAAGTAAAGGAGTTGCCGAAAAAGGAGAAGAAGGAGGAGGACATGGTGATGTACACGTGGATGTCTTTATCCCCGGATAGCAACTATATAGTATACGCGAAGAATCATAACCTCTACATGAGAGGAAATAAATATAAAGGACAGGATACGACAGAGATTCAGTTGACCACGAACGGGGAACGTTATTTTTCCTATGCCCGGAATGGTCAGGATACGGTATCTGATGAAGAAGCGATGGCAGGGCGTTGGTTCCCGAAAGTGAATAAGGTTTATGTCTTGCGTCAAGATAACCGGAACTCTGACGAGATGGCGGTGATTAATGTATTGGCGAAGCCTAAACCTGTACTGGAACGCTACAAATATGATATGGCGGGAGATAAGAACTTGTCGAAGTGGGTGCTTTCGGTGATTGATGTGGACAAGCGTAAAGTGACGGATTTTAATATCGAGCGTTGGCAGGATCAGGATGCCGAGGTTCGGTACGTGACGGACAAGGGGGATAAGATTTTCTTTGAACGCTATAACCGGGTGCGGGATGAAGTGGAGTTGTGCGTGGGGAACACGGAAACGGGAGAGGTGAAGGTGTTGATACATGAAGTGGATAAACCCTATATCGATTATCATATGCGTAATATCGTTTTTTTGAACGAGGGGAATGATATTCTTTATCGTTCAGAACGTACCGGATGGGCTCATTATTACCATTATGATGGTAACGGGGTTTTGAAAAACACGATTACTTCAGGCGATTGGGTGGCAGGGCAGATTGCTGCTATCGATACGGTGGGCAGAACGATCTATTTGTATGCGCACGGGTATGACAAAAAGATGAATCCTTATTATTACCAAGTGGTGAAGGCTCATCTTGATCGTGAAGGAGTGAAGTTGTTGAGCCCGGAAGACGGACAACACAAGGCGGAGTTTTCTAAATCCCGGAAGTATTTCGTGGATAGTTATTCGCGGGTGGATATGGAGCCGAGGTTCACGTTGAAGGATAATAACGGGCGGGTGATTATTAAAGATTTGGCAAAAGTGGATGTGCGGAGGGCTTACGAGATGGGATGGCGTGCACCGGAACGTTTCGTGGTGAAGGCTGCCGACGGGTTGACAGACCTGCATGGTATTATGTGGAAGCCGGCAGACTTTGACCCGAACAAGAAATACCCGATTATTTCGTCCGTTTACCCGGGACCTTTCTTTGAATACGTGAGTACGTCGTTTATTTTGGATGATAGTTATAATATGAAGCTGGCTCAGCTCGGGTTTATCGTGGTTTCCATGGGACACCGGGGAGGAAGCCCTATGCGGGGCAAGTTCTACCATCGTTACGGGTATGGAAATTTGAGGGATTACCCTTTGGCCGATGATAAATACGCTATCGAGCAGTTGGCGGATCGTTATTCTTATATAGATATCACGAAAGTCGGTATTTTCGGTCATTCCGGGGGTGGTTTCATGTCGACGGCGGCTTTGTGTACTTATCCTGATTTTTACACTGCCGCAGTGTCTTCTTCCGGTAATCATGATAATAATATTTATAATAATGGTTGGGTGGAGATTCATCATGGAGTGAGAGAGGCCAAGGAAACGGTAAAAGATAGTGTGAACGGGGATCGTGAAGTGTCAAAGTTCAGCGTGAAGGTGCCCACGAACATGGAGTTGGCTAAAAATTTGAAAGGACATCTTTTGCTCGTGACGGGGGATATGGACAAGAACGTGCATCCCGCTCATACTTTACGGATGGTGGATGCCTTGATTGAAGCCGGGAAGAATTTCGATATGCTGGTATTACCCGGTAAGACTCATGGTTACGGGAGCGCGGATAGATTTTTTGAACGGAAGTTGTGGTATCATTTCGCGAAATACTTGTTAGGGGATACCACTGCCGATCATTACGGTAATATAGAGGAATACAAGGGAATCGAAAATTGAAAATGGAGAATTGAAAATGAGAACAAAATATATCATAATGCTTTTGTTGTTGGTGGCAGGAAGTTCTGTACGCGCGCAACAAAAGGCGAATTTCAAGCTTGCCGATCGTTTCACGAGTCGGAATTTCCGGTCAGCAGATAGAAACAGCATGAGTATATACCCCATGTATATTAATGACGGAGAGTGTTTTTGGTACTCGTTCACGACGGAAGAAGGAAAGCGTTATTATTACGTGAATCCGGAGAAGAGAGAGAAGCGCTTGCTGTTCAACTCGGAAAAACTGTTCGGGTTCTTGAATCAGGAAACGCACGAGGTGTGTGACGCGAAGGATTTCACGTTCCAAGGATTGGAGTTTGATAAAAAAGGGACTTCTTTCACTTTTGATTTCGAGAAACACAAATACCGTTATGATATGAAGACGGAGGAGGTGACGAAGTTGGATACCGTGATTAATAAAGGTTTCGGGGATTCTTGGAAAAAGTATTCTCCGGATAGTACCTATATCATGTTTGCTCAACGTCATAATCTTTATATCATGGGGAATAAGGATAAAGGGAAAGACACGACTGTCATACAATTGACGACGGATGGTGAGAGATATTTCTCTTATTTCAAGGAAGAAGAAGAGGTTGGTACGGATACATTTCCAGCAACTCCGGTTGCCGTGTGGATGAAAGATTCTAAAAAGGTGTATGCCGTGCGGGAAGATACCCGCCACGTGGATGAATTGTTTTTGGTGGACGTGATGGCAACTCCCCGTCCCAAGGTGAAAACGTACAAGTATTCTATGGCAGGCGACCAGAAATTGGAGAAAACCGTGTTGACAGTTATCGATGTGGAAACGAAGGAGATGAAAACGATAGATGTCGATCGCTGGCAAGACCAGTACGTGGATGTACTTTATACCTCGAAGGATGGTAATAAGATCTATTTTGAACGGAAAACTCGGGCTTTTGACGAACAGGAGGTTTGTGTTGCCGATCTCACGACGGGAGAGGTGAAAGTGTTGATTCACGAGATTGACAAACCTTTCATGGATTACAAAATGGCGAATATCATGTTCCTGAATGACGGGAAGGATATTATTTATCGTTCCGAGCGCACGGGATGGGGGCATTATTATCTTTACGATAACGAGGGAAACTTTAAGCATGCCATTACTTCCGGGGAATGGGTGGCAGGACCTTGTTCGGATATCGATACCGTGGGGCGTACGCTTTATTTCTATGCTTTAGGAAAGGATGAAAATATAGACCCGTATTATTATATCCCGTGCAAGGTGAATATTGATAAACCGGAGAGTTTGACACAATTGACTTTTGATAACACGAATCATCAGGTACATTTCTCGAAATCATTCAAGTATTTCGTGGATATTCACGAGCGGGTGGATATGGTTCCCCGTATCGTGTTGAAAAACCGGAAAGGGAAAGAGATTATGGAATTGGAAAAGCCTGATATTCGCCGGGCTTTGGAGATAGGGTGGAAGGCTCCGGAGCGTTTTAAGGTGAAGGCTGCCGATGGAGTGACCGACCTCTACGGGGTGATGTGGAAACCGTTTGATTTCGATTCGACGAAAGTCTACCCGATTATTTCTTCCGTGTATCCCGGTCCTTTCTACGAGTACGTGCCGACGCAATTCCGGTTGATTCATGACGACAATACCCGTTTGGCTCAATTGGGTTTTATCGTGATTGCCGTGGGACACCGGGGTGGAACGCCTATGCGGGGTAAATTTTATCACACTTACAGTCATGGAAGGTTGCGGGATTACCCGTTAGCGGATGATAAATACGCGATAGAGCAACTGGCTGACCGTTATCCTTTTATCGACGCGACGAAAGTGGGTATCTACGGTCATTCCGGGGGTGGATTTATGTCTACCGCGGCCATCTGTACTTATCCGGATTTCTACAAGGCGGCTGTATCTTCCGCGGGAAATCATGATAATACAATCTATAATCATTGGTGGGGCGAAACTCACAACGGTGTGAAAGAAGAAAAGAAAGTGATCAAGGATAGCGTGAACGGTGACCGGACGGAATCGACTTTTAAATTTAAGGTGGGTACGAATATGGAGTTGGCAAAACGATATAAAGGCGGTCTGTTGTTGATTCACGGCTGGATGGATGATAACGTGCATCCGGCTCACACGTTGCGGATGGTCGATGCGTTGATTAAGGCGGACAAGAATTTTGATATGATCATTTTACCGAGGTCGAACCACGGTTTCGGGGGGGCGGAGAATACATTTTACGAGCGTAAGATGTGGTTCCACTTTGCCCGTATTCTGCTAGGAGATGATACCGGGGATTACTATTATGAAGTTGAACAATACAAGAATGGGGATAGATAGGATGATAAAGAAATTTATTATTGGTCTGTTTTTACTTGTTTCGGTCGGGGCGTTCGGGCAGCAAAAAGCGAATTACGAGCTTGCCGAGCGCTTCCGGCGCGTAACACAAGTGCCGTTGACAAAGAATAGTTTGGAAGTACATCCTCGTTATATAAATAATACCGATCGTTTCTGGTATTCTTTCCGCACGAGCGAGGGAAAAAACTATTACTTGGTTGATCCGGCTAAAAGACAAAAACGCTTGATTTTCGACAACGCGGAGTTATTGATGAAAATCAGTGAGATTACTAGGAAGGGATATAACCACAAGGATTTGGAATTGGATTTCACTTTTGACGAGGACGGGGAAACAATCCGTTTCTGGTTTGACCGGAATGATTTCACGTACAATATTAACACGCAAGAACTGAAATTAGCCGAAAAACAGAAAGGGCAGATGAATTATGATCCTTATTGGAAATACTATTCACGGGACAGTTCCTATATGTTGTTTGCCAAGCGGCATAATCTCTATATCGTGGGAAATGCGGCTAAGGGCAAGGACACGACAGAAGTACAATTGACAAGCGACGGGGAACGTTATTATACCTTTAACCGGGAAGATGAAGGCGAGTTGGACGAACGCATGGGATGCTCCGCGAAATGGTTCCCAACCGGACACAAGTTTTATGCTATTCGGGACGATTCCCGTCAAGTCGAAGATTTGTGGTTGATTGATGCTTTGGCAAATCCCCGTCCCCGTCTGAAAACTTACAAGGCAGAATTGGCGGGTGATGAACATGTGATTCAGTTCGAGTTGTTGATCGGGGATGCGAATACCCGGGAGGTGAAAAAGATCAATATTGATCGGTGGAAAGATCAATATATCGATATCCTGTATGCTAGTAAGGATTCAAAACGTCTTTATTTTCAACGTTATAAAAGAACTTGGGACGAGTGCGAGATTTGTGTCGTCGACACGGAAACGGGAGAAGTAAAAGTGTTGATACACGAGGTAGACAAACCTTATCTGGATTACCAGATGCGAGCCGTTCATTTCTTGAACGATGGAAACGAGATCCTTTTCCGCTCCGAGCGTAGCGGGTGGGGACACTATTATTTGTATGATAAGGATGGTAACTTGAAGAATCAAGTTACTTCCGGGGCATGGGTTGCCGGACCGATCATGAAGATTGACACGGCGAGCCGACAGATTTATTTTATAGGTTTAGGCAAGGAGAAAGAGGTTGACCCTTACTATTATGTTCTTTATCGAGCCGATCTGGATAAGACCGATGCGATAACATTATTAACCCCGGAAAATGCCTCGCATAACGTGGATATCTCTCCGTCGAGCAAGTATTTCGTGGATAGCTATTCCCGGGTGGATATGGAACCTGTCAACGTGGTACGCGATCGGAAAGGCAAAGTGATTTTGGAGTTGGAGAAACCGGACTTGGAGAACCTTTATGCTTTCGGTTGGAAGAAACCCGAACGGTTCAAGGTGAAGGCGGCAGACGGGGTAACGGATATTTACGGTGTGATGTGGAAACCGGCGGATTTCGATTCCACGAAAACCTATCCGATTATTTCGTCGGTTTACCCGGGACCTTTCTTCGAGTACGTGCAAACCCGTTTCACGGTGAATGATGACATGAATACCCGTTTGGCTCAAGTGGGCTTTATCGTGGTATCCATGGGACACCGGGGTGGAACGCCTATGCGGGGGAAATATTACCATACTTACGGGTACGGCAACCAGCGGGATTATCCTTTGGCTGACGATAAATACGCGATCGAGCAATTGGCACAACGTTACCCCTTTATTAACGTGAAAAAGGTGGGTATATTCGGTCACTCCGGTGGCGGGTTTATGTCCACGGCGGCACTGTTGACCTATCCGGATTTTTACAGTGCGGCGGTATCTTCGGCAGGGAATCACGATAATAATATTTATAATAAAGGCTTTGTCGAAATCCATTACGGCGTGAAGGAGAAAAAGCAGGTAGTAAAAGATAGTGCCGGAAACGAGCGGGAAGAAATCTCCTTTGAAACCCGAAGTAAGACGAATCAGGAATTGGCGAAGAATTATAAGGGTGGCTTGTTGATCGTGACCGGGGATATGGATCGTACGGTGCACCCGTCACATACCCTGCGAGTGGTCGATGCTTTGATTAAAGAGGGGAAGAACTTCGATATGCTCGTGTTGCCCGGTAATTCTCACGGGTTCTCCGGGGCTGCCGATGAGTTTTTTGAACGCAAGTTATGGTTCCATTTCGCTAAATATCTGTTAGGGGATGCCTCAGCGGATTATCAAGGGGATTTGGATTACTTTTTGGAAAGATAAAAAGATATAGGTATGAAAAGACGATATATTTTGCTGTGTTGTTTGTTATTCGCTTGGTTGACGGATGGCATGGCACAGAAAAAGCCCCTCGATATGGAGGCTTATAAATTATGGCGAAGGGTAGAGGGGCAGCATATGTCTGATGACGGGAAATGGATTACCTACCGTTTCGTGTATATTGACAGCGAGGGGCACGAGAAAGATTCCCCCGTCACTTATTTGCACCATAACGAGTCGGGTAAGACTTACGAACTGGAAAATGTGCGGCAAGCTCATTTCTTCAATAACGGGAAATGCTTGAAATACGTGGTTTCCCCTTCTCCGCGGGATACTTCGGGGCTGGTAAAGGATTCCGTTTTCCTGTTGACTCTGAGGAACATGAAAAAGCAGTTATGGGACAGACCGTATGACTGTAACGAATCATCCGATTCTCCGGTTATGACTTATTCCTATCCTATCGGGAAAAACGAGAAAGACAAAGATATCAAACGATTGGTAATTTGGAACTATGAAACGGGAGATTCGACTGTCATGGATAGTTTGGATTACCATATATTGCTCGATAATAACAAGACGATCATCTACACGAAAGAGCGTGATGGTTACAAATCTCTTTATGCCGGTCCGGTGAAGGGGAAGCAGAAGTTGATTTATGGTAATCCGGATGCCCGGTTGACAAATTTCACGTTGGATAGAGAGAATATGAAGGGGGTATTCACGGTAGCGTCGGACACTTCTTTCTTGAAAGATCCCGACTTGTTGTATGCTTTTAACATGAAAGACGGTACTTACAAGTTGATCATGGACACGAAAGAGGTGGTGCTTCCCGATACCGCGTATAAAGTTCGTGGCGGGTTGAATATGCCGTTTAATAACGGTCGGTATATTTTTGTCGACGGTGTGCCTAAGGTGGCAACGCCTCGTCGCCCGAAAGTGGAACCGGACAAGAGTTTCGAACTTGAATTGTGGAAATGGGATGATGAACTTTCTCAAAGTCGCCAAAGGAACGGGAGAGGTTATCGGCGCAACACCCCGAAGTACGTCTATCATGTAGACACGAAGGAATGTGTACTTGTTTCGCCGGCGGAGTTTGATCAAGTGTTTCATCCTACCTGTGACGAATATAATTACGTGATTATTTCGAATGAGGCGCCTTACCGCGGACTGACGGACTGGAGGGATGGTGAGTCATCAGATTTATACTTGGTGAATTTAGAAACGGGAGAGCGGAAATTGATATTCTCGGATTTTCGTCAACGTCCGGTATGGAGTCCGAACGGGAAATATGCTTTATTTTATCACGGGGAAAAGAAAACATGGTATAAATTGGAACCAACCACGGGAGAATTGACGGATATATCTTCCGCGATTGGTTATCCCGTGTACGACGAAGAGCACGATAAGCCGAAACCTGCTGATTCATATGGCATCGCCGGATGGCTTGACGGGGGAAATAAAGTGGTTTTGTATGACAGGTATGATATGTGGGTGATAGATCTGACGGGTAAAAATGCAGTGTATTCCCTCACGAACGGCTGGGGACGGAAAAATAATACCTCTTTGCGTTTATTGAAAGCGAATTACGATTCCAAGTGGATTGACACGAAACAGAATGTTTTGTTGAAAACATGGAATACTGAAACTCTCGACCAAGGGGTTTACGTGCTGACTCCCGCCCGCAAAATCCGTAAATTGATGGAAGGGCCTTATGCCTTGAATTTTAATCAAGTGACCAATGACGGGAAATATTGCATGTACATTCGTCAGAATTACCATGAATTCCGTGATATCTGGTGGAGTAAAACCGATTTCGTCCGTCCCGTGAAGATAACGGACACGAACCCGCAGCAGAAGGATTACCGCTGGGGTTCGGTGAAACTGGTCGAGTGGACGAATTTCGAGGGAAAACGCAACCGGGGATTGTTGTACCTGCCGGATGATTACGACTCGTCGAAACGTTACCCCGTTATCGTGAATTTCTATGAAACCCATACCGGGGATATACACGTGAATCCCGTGCCGGCTTTGAGTAGTGCCATGATTAACGTGGTAACGTACGTGAGCAACGGTTACGTGGTTTTCATGCCGGATGTGCATTTCACGATAGGTGCCCCGGGTGAGAGTAGTTACAATGCCGTGGTGAGCGGAACCCGGATGTTGATTGACCGGGGCATTGCCGACAAAGACCGTATCGGTATACAGGGGCATAGTTGGTCCGGGTATCAGGTGGCTTATCTGGTGACTCGCACGAATATGTTCCGGTGTGCCAGTCCCGGTGCGGCTGTTTCAAGCATGGTTTCCGCCTATACCGGAATCCGGGAGGGAAGCGGCATGCCCCGTATGTTCATGTACGAGGAAACTCAAAGCCGCATGGGAAAAACACTTTGGGACGACCCCGAAATGTATATTAAAAATTCCCCGATATTCTATGCCGATAAGATACAGACGCCTCTATTAATATTTCATTGTGATAAAGATGAGGCGGTACCTTATTCGGAGGGTTTGAATTTATTTCTTGCCATGCGGCGTTTGCAGAAACCGGCTTGGTTACTGAATTACAAGGGGGATAAACATTTCTTGTATAACAAGGCGGCAGAAATGGATTGGACGATTCGTTTACAACAATTTTTTGACCATTACTTGAAAGACGCACCTATGCCCCGGTGGATGAAAGAGGGGATAAATATAGACGAGAGGGGGATAGACCAGAAGTATGATTGAGTGAGATAATTTAACGTGAAGAACTCGTTTTACATCTGTAAAACGAGTTTTTTATTGCAAAATAATTTGTGTTGCGAATGAGTAGTAATTATTCGTGAAATTGTTATTTTCATTTTTTTCTCTACTTTTGTATTCTTAAGAGTGTTCTTTTGGTGTAAATCATAGAATTATGTCTAAACGTGATCAAAATACAGAGGACTTTTTATTTGACTCCATTCGTACCGGCAATATTGAGGCTTATGAGGTCTTATTTAAAAAATATTACTTGTCTATGTGTATTGTTGCTTGCCGTCTTGTCGGGGATGAAGATATAGCGAAAGACATTGCGCAGGAAGTATTTATTCATTTGTGGGAAAAAAGGGAATCTTATAATTTTGAAACAACGCCGGATATATTTTTATATGTAGCTGTCAAAAACAAATGCTTTGATTATTTGAAGAAGCAAAAGAAAATGCCTGTTCAAAATAGTTTGGGGGCTGCTGAGCGTGAATACTTTTTTCGCGACATTGTAATTGAAGAGGAAACATATCGAATTGTTAATGAGGCAATCGATGCTTTACCCGTTCAAAGTCGCAGAATTATAAAATTGAGTTTGGAAGGTAAACAAAATAAAGAAATTTCAGAAGAATTAGGCATCTCTGTTAATACTGTTAAGTCTTTGAAATATAAAGCAATGGATATTCTTCGTGTGGCGTTGAAGGATTATTACTATTTACTTTTGTTCCTGTTGCCAAAAATATAATTGAAAAAAAACGACAAGTCCACTCATCCTTTTTTGAAATTCTGTCGTTCTGTAGATAGAATTATAAATTTAAATTAGGACGTTTTATGGTGGACTATCCGAAAGATTATAAAATATCTCGTTTGATCGCTAAAAAGGTGATCGGTACACTTTTGCCTGCTGAAGAAGAGAAATTGGAAGCGTGGTTGAAGGAGGATGTTCGGAATAGAGAACTATTTCAACATATCCTTGAAGGAAAAAATCTTTCGAGCAGAGATTTATATGCCGGGCGTTTGGAGGTGGATGATTCGTGGGAGACGGTGAAAAAACAGTTAGACTTACGAGACAAACGAAGAAGTATATCTCCTTGGTGGATAGGTATTGCGGCTTCAATGATTTTACTTGTCGGGGTAGGATTGTATTGGGGACTTTTTAGAAAGCCGATGGAACGAGAGATTGCGCAACCGATAGCTCGTATCGAAACGGGTGGTTCCAAGGCTGTTCTGATTACTTCTTCCGGTGACGAAATTGTATTGCAGGATAGTACGAAACAATTAATCGCTTTGGGAAGCGGCATGATAGCCAAAAATGATGGTCGTCAAGTTTCTTATGAAGAGATTGCGGGAGAAAGTGGAAGAGATGTTCTAGTGTATAATACCATTCGGGTGCCTCGCGGCGGAGAGTACAAGTTGTTTTTGTCCGATAGTACGGAGGTATTTTTGAATTCGGATTCAGAGATTCGATTTCCTGTTAAATTCGGGAAAAACGAACGGGGTGTATTTTTACGGGGAGAGGCTTTCTTTAGTGTTAGAAAAGATGCTTCACGCCCGTTTGTAGTGAATGCGGATGACAAAGTTTCTGTCGAGGTCTTGGGAACTCAATTTAATTTGCAGGCTTATCCGGATAAGAAAATTGTGGAAACCACGTTGAATGAAGGATTGGTACGGGTATATGATGGAAAGCAAAGCGTGAAGATTCAGCCTGATCAACAAGTTGTATATAAAGATGGAGAACTTTTTATTCGTCGGGTAGATGCGAGCCTTTATTCCGCGTGGAAGGATGGAAGGTTTGTGTTATTGAATAATACGTTGGAGGACATCATGATGTGCTTGGGACGTTGGTATAATATTGATATATTTTGGGTAAACCCGGAACTGAAGGAATATCACTTCTCCGGAGAGTTAGCCCGGTATGAGGATTTCACGGAGATATTGGATATGTTGGAGAAAGCTACTCGGGTGCAGTTCGAGGTGAAAGATAGAACTGTATTCGTAAAAAAGATGTTCAAATAAATGTTGTTATATATAAAGAGCAGAAAATATTGGTCCTATTTTCTGCTCCTAAGTGAGTTTTAATAACGATTAAAAAGTCAATCATTAATCATTAAGCATGTAAAAGTATGAAAAAAAACGGAATTGAAGTCTTTAGCGGGATGCAAAGATTTAAAAAGATGCGATTTATTTTTAAACGCAGCCTTCTTCTTCTATTCATGTCCCTCTTCTTCTTGCAGGTAGGTGCAAAATCTCAGGTTGTAAGATTGACAATGAATTTGGAAGACGTTACCATCGACCAAGCTATCACGAATGTGAGTCAAAAAACAGGTTATCGTTTTTTGTACCAGATGGAAGAGGTCATAAAGTATGGGAAACGGAATCTGAGTGTGAAGGATGCTACTTTGGAAGAGGTGTTGGACGAGTTATTGAAGGACACGCCTTTGTCTTATGTTATTCAAAATGATGTAGTCATCATCACTCCGGCTAAAGATGAAAAAGCACAGGAGAAACCCCGGCAAATCAAGGGTAAGGTGGTAGACGAGAAAAGTGTACCGTTGCCCGGAGTTACGATTCTTATAGAGGGAACTAAACTGGGTGTGGTAACGGATGCGGATGGTAAGTTTAAAATTGAGATACCCAAAATGGATAGTACAATTTTGGTGTTCTCGTTTATTGGGATGGAAACCATCCATTACCGTTTGAGCGATGAACGGAAAAATGATGAAAAAGAATTGGTTATTACGATGAAAGAAGACGTGGAGGAGATGGATGAGGTTGTCGTGACGGGATACGCCAACATCAGAAAAGAAAGTTTCACTGGAAACACGGTTTCTGTAAAAAAAGAGGAACTTTTAAAGGCATCCAAAACGAATGTAATTAAAGCGCTGCAAGCATTCGATCCCTCTTTCCGCATCAAAGAAAACAACCAATGGGGCTCAGACCCGAATGCCTTACCGGAAATGTATATTCGCGGTGAATCCGGTATCGGAATAAAGCAACTGGATCCGAATTACACGACCAAAGGTAATTTGCAGAACAACCCGAATCTTCCGACGTTTATCATGGACGGATTCGAGATTAGTGTGCAAAAATTGTACGACTTCGACATCAATAGAATCGAGAGCATCACTATATTAAAAGATGCTGCGGCAACCGCCCTATACGGTTCACGCGCCGCCAATGGTGTTGTGGTTATCACAACGGTAGCCCCGAAACCCGGCAAATTGAATGTTTCGTATAGCTTTACCGGTTCCGTGGTCGCTCCCGACCTGTCGGATTATGATCTTCTCAATGCGAGAGAAAAGTTGGAGGTCGAGAAGTTAGCCGGCTGCTATGTCGATGAAGATTTCCAAATTGCCAGAGATCAAGAGTATAACAAGAAACTTGCTAATATAGAGAAAGGTATTGATACTTATTGGTTGGCAAAACCTCTTGAAACCGTATTCAATCATAAACACAGTCTATTTATAGAAGGAGGTTCGGAAAACGTTCGGTTCGGACTCGATCTCAGCTATAATACGAACAAGGGTGTTATGATCGGTTCTTACAGGGATAATATCGGGGTAGCCCTATACGTAGATTACCGGATAGGGAAATTGCAAGTAAAAAATCAAGTAAGCTATAACTTGACTAAATCGGCAGAATCACCATACGGCGATTTTTCAAAATACGCTTATGCTCAACCTTATGATACTTACAAAGATGAAAACGGGAAATACCTTGAGCGCTTGCAAGACTATGACAAGACAAGCACGGATACTGACTATCGGGAAAATCCCCTTTACGAATCGACATTGATGAATTATGATAAATCTAAAATAGAAGAATTTATCAACAATCTTAGTGCTAATTGGTATATAACCCAACATTTATTATTGAAGGGGACCTTTAGCATTACCAGAACTGTCGAACATGGAGATAGATTTCTCGATCCGCTTTCCAAGCAGAATGCGGAACCGTTGAGCATGACCCATCTTTATTCCGGAGAATTGAGGAAATCAAACGGGGAATCCTTCAATTGGGATATGAACTTGTTATTAGCTTATAATCGTACTTTCGATAAACATAACGTGAATTTCACTGTAGGTATAAATACAAAAGAAGATTATAGTGAAAGTGGGTCTGCTTTCTATAAAGGCTTCCCATCAGGTTCACTGAATTCACCCAATTACGCGAAAGAAATTTACGAGAAACCAACCCAGTCGGAAGGGAAAAGCAGATTATTCGGGGCAATAGCCACAGTAAATTATAGTTTCCGGGATATTTACCTGTTTGATTTTTCCGGGCGTATTGACGGATCGTCTAAGTTCGGTAGCGACCGTAAATATGCCCCGTTCTGGTCAACCGGTTTCGGTATTAATATTCACAATTACGCTTTCATGGATAACTACAAGTATATTGATGAATTGAAGATTAGAGGTAGTTACGGGCAAACCGGGAATGTCAATTTCTCGGATTATGAAGCTAAAACGATTTATTCGATAAATGATGAACAATGGTATCAGACAGGAGCCGGGGCTACATTAACGGCTTTAGGTAACAAAGACCTCACTTGGGAAACTACAAATACTTTAGATGTCGGGATTGAATTGAGCATATTAAATCGTCTTTTCTATATCAAAGCATCTTATTATAACAAGAAAACAACCGATTGTATCAATAGTGTAACAGTTCCGAGTTCCACGGGTTTCAACACGTACAAGGATAATATCGGAGAGGTTAGGAACAGGGGATACGAGATTGATTTGAGGATGAATATTATCAGGAAGCAAGACCTGTACTTGGCTCTTTTCGGCAATCTGTCGCATAATCAAAATAGACTGATGAAAATTGCTCAAAGTTTGAGAGACTATAACACGCAAGTCGACGAGTATTTCAAAACGAACAGTCGTTTTGACGGTTCAACGAGTAAGCCTTTTAATAAATACGTGGAAGGAATATCCATGAACACGATTTGGGGGGTACGCTCCATGGGTATCGACCCGTCTAATGGAAATGAAGTTTTTATTCGACCGGACGGGACTTTAACCGACGTGTGGAATACTTCAGACCAAGTGGCTATCGGATGCACCGATCCGGATGCTCAAGGTTCATTCGGTTTTAACTTGACCTATAAGAACTTCTCCCTGTTCACCAATTTCATGTATGAATTCGGAGGACAACGTTATAACCAGACATTGGTTGACCGGGTTGAGAATGCTGATATTTACAACGAGAATGTTGATAAACGAGTATTAACAGACAGGTGGCAAAAAGCCGGCGATAAGGCAAAATTTAAAAAACTGGAAAGCGGTAGAACCGGTGGAATTGAAACAACTAATCCTACCTCCCGGTTTGTTCAAGATTATAATATGGTATCTTTAAGTTCTATCTCTCTTGGTTATGATTTCACCCAACCTTGGGTAAAAAAAGCCAGATTAAGTATGTTGCGTTTTGAGATTGGGGCGGAGGATCTCGTGAGATGGTCTTCGGTAAAAGAAGAAAGAGGTCTAAGTTATCCTTTTGCCAGAACAATAAATTTTTCATTAAAAGCTAGCTTCTAAAAGAAAAAACATGAAAATATCGAAATTTATTATCGCTATAACTTTGTTGACTGCATTAACTTCATGTAATGATTGGTTGACAATAAGCCCGAAAAATCAAGTTGATGAAGATCAATTATTTGAAACCGGACTTGGATATAGAAACGCACTAAACGGCATATACCAAAATATGGCAGCCGGTAGTATGTATGGTCGGGAAATGACATGGGGTGCTCTCGATGTATTAGCACGGTATTATGATGTAAGTTATTTACCCAAAAATTGGAGTACAATCGCCGATTATAATTACAAGGATAAAAATGTAAAACCATTAATTGATAATATCTGGTCGAAAACTTATAATTCGATAGCAAATGCCAATAATCTGTTGTCAAGAATCGACGGAGAGGATCCGCTAAAATTCGCGGGAGAAGAACTTGAAAAAAATGTAATTAAAGGAGAAGCCTTAGCCCTCCGGGCTTTCCTTCACTTTGAAATGGTGCGCTTGTTTGCTCCTTCCAAAGATGACGGTCAAACTTATATCCCTTATTTCGAGAAATACCCCTCGACTTACGAGTCCAGAGCAACGATCAACGACGTGATGGAAAAAGTGATCCGGGATCTTAATGCGGCAAAAGATCTGGTGGCCCCGTATGACACGTTAGGCACACGGGAAGACAGAATGAGTTATTATTACCGCTTTTCAAGTTCGTCTTCGAACACGGCGATCTTAGGAATTACGGATATTTTTGAGGCTTATAGAGGCTTCCGGATGAATTATTACGCTATTAATGCTGTTTTAGCTCGCGCATACGCTTACGTTGGTAAATATCAAGAAGCATTCAATACAACACAAATCATTATTGATGCTAAAGATAATTCGGCGAACCTATTCCGGTTTACTCCCGAAGAAAGCATTAGTGCGAAACCCAAATTACATGACGATCTGATTTTTGCATTGTCAAATGAAAAACTTCTGGATAATTATTTATCATATTATAATACGCCGGAGGTAATATTATATTTGGACATTTATGATAAAGAGGATATGTTTGATGATCCCGCAGACTATCGTGGAAAAAAATTGGTCGCAGAAGTTAATGACTGGTGGTATCAATCTTTAAAATATTCTCTTAATGCCACAAGCGATCCGCAGACGAATGAAATTATGATACCTATGTTCCGTTTAAGCGAGATGTATTATATCCGGGCAGAATATTACGCACACTCGAATATGTTTAAAGAGGCGACTAACGAATTGGATATTGTACGTCGGGGACGGAATTGTACTGTTGGTCGTTTGGATATCACGTCGATGACCGAATTCAACTCGGAGTTAATTAATGAAGCCAAAAGAGAGTTTGTCGGAGAAGGTCAGTTGTGGTTCTACTACAAGAAACTCAACATCAAACCCAAGAGATCCATGCCGGATGAAGCGTTTATCCTTCCTTTACCCGAAAGTGAAACTATTAATTAATCACGTCAAAAGATATGAAAAAATATATTATCATATTAGGATTATTATCCGTCCTCTTTGCTTGTTCGGAACAAGAAACGGATTTATATAATACTGCACATCGCCAATTATTTATTTCTACAAAGGGAAGAATAGACACGGCCTATGTTTCTTTCTCGCATTATCCCGGGGAAAATACATTAAAGGTTCCTTTCATTGTCTCACTGATCGGAGAACCTGCCGGGGCGGACCTTGAATACAAAATTCAAGTTATCGATTCCTTAACGACAGCTATCGCGGGAGATTACACGTTACCCCAACCTCCAGTCTTCAGAGCGAATCGCACAACAGACACGTTGTGGATAGAGGTTTCAAAGAAGAATTTGGAGGCAAAATCATATCTCCTTAAAATCATGTTGGCGGAGAATGAAAACTTTGAACCGGGTTATTATTACCAACAAACGGCACAGCTTCGTTATGACAATATTACCAGCAAACCTCTATGGTGGGATAACACGGTTATTGAGATGTATTTAGGGATATTTTCCCCGGAAAAATATGATGCCTTTATACGTGTGACCGGAGAAATCTCCTTTGAAGGCAAAGAACCATGGGAAATGCGAATATTGTCATTACAACTCAAAGATGCAATTGCGGCTTCGCTTGCCGATAACGATCCCAAAAATGACATCACGGAAGCCGGAGGTGCTCCAATGATAATCCCTTGCTATTAATTTAAAATGAAAAAACTATGAATATGAAATATAATATATTTTCACTCATCATTATAGTTTTATTTTTCACGAATTGCTATGATGATAAAGGGAATTACTCTTATCACGATATCAACACTATAGAAATTGGGAAATTTACAGGAAGTACTTCTCTTGCAGTTGGTGATACCATAGATATAAAGCCGGAATTAACATTCAGCAGAGGAGTTGAAACAGAAGGGTTGAAGTATACATGGGAATGGTGTGGCAAAACACGTCCGGGGTGGAATAAAAAAGACTTTTATTGGATCACGGACACGCTATCCAGTGGTTATCTTGTTTTGCGTATAACTGATCCTAACACGGGAGTTACTTATATTCAAAGCCAGTCATATACTATAAGCAGCGAGTTTAATGTTGACGGGTGGATTGTCCTGGGAGATAAAGACCAGAAATCTTACCTGACGTTCGTGAAAGAACACACGAAAGAAAATGAGAAAGGTGAAGACGTTTGGGCTAATATTGTATACGAAGACGTCTATAAGCTGAAAAGCCATAGCGAGTTAGGGACTTTGCCAGTCAAACTGCATGAACATTTTTGCAATACACGTAATAATCATGATCTTGCCGCTAATATCATGGTGGTACAACAAGGAGGACAAGGTATGGTCGATCTGGACGGTCTTACCTTCCAAAAAGTGATCACGATCGACGAGGCCTTTGCAAACCATACATTACCGGTTGATTTCAAACCTGTCAATACCATGTCTATGAAAAGAGTCGATTTGATAGAAAATTATGACGGGAAAATATTCTCTAGGGTTAAAGTCAGTGATGACTTGTATCATTCCAGCAGTTATTTGCAAACACCTGTGACATTGGACGGAGAAGAATTACACGCTCACATCTATCTCTCGACATTCAAGGAAAATGGTTTTGCAACACTCCATGATTTTGAAAACAATCGTCTGGTTGTAATTTTGGATCAAACGGATATTTACAGTTCCACGAATCTAAGCAAACCACAAGTAATGCCGGGCAAACCTTCGGAAGATATCCCGACAGGTTGGGTTCCTTTAGACAATTTGGGAGATAATGAATTGATTCATCTTGGATATTATAATCCTTCGTTAGGAGTTTCACAACCCGTTGGTTTCTTTATGATTTTAAAAGACAAAGACGGAAAATACTGGACTCAAGATTTTATTGTAAATCGGGATTGGGCTTCTTCAAATTTATACCTAAGCGATTGTAGACGTAATGAAATAGATTTGGCTCCATATATAAATTCCAATAGTGTGATATACACATTGCCTTTTGAAGATGCATCAGATTATGTACTCATATCCAAAGATAAAGAGCTCTATCTTTATTGCAGGCAATCACCCAAAGATGGAATTAAATTATTTTATACCTGTACAGGTAATGTCACGGCAATAAATGCCGAGGTATGGTACCACAGACGTGCCGGAATTGGTTTGGATAACGGACAGTTTGTCATTCTTAACATGAGAGATGGGAAAAACTTGCAAACAGATGAAGAAAAATTAATATGGCAAACTCCTGAAAATGCAATGAATTTGGGTAAAATTGTCGATGTACGATTCAAAGTTGGAAGCGGAGATAATTGGGGGTGGAATTAAATAAAACCGTCATTATTCGGAGTGAAGCGAAGAATCTCCAAGCAAGGGGATTCTTCGCGATACTCGAAATGTCAGAAGATATCTATTGAAAATAGATCGGGTATATTATTGTATGTTTTAAATCAAAAGTATTTATGAAAATCAGAGTTTTAATTATTCTGGTGGCTTTACTTTGCGTGCCGTTCACTTCGGAGGCTAGGAAAAAGTCCAAGAAAAAAGATGCAAAAGTCGAAGAGAAGACAGAAAGCAAGTACGAAAAATTATTCAAGGGAAAGCAGTGTACAACAGTGAAAGGAATGATTACCCTTCACAAGATGGATCAAAAAGTATACATGGAATTTCCATTATCCTTGATGGAGAGAGAAATGCTTCTGGGAGCAACAGTGTCTGAAATCAGTGACAACTCCAATGCGCTGGTGGGACAGAAAAATAATCCTTTAGTACACATCAAATTTTCATTAGCAGATAGTACTGTTCAAATGAAAGAGGTGAGCAATGAACGCAAGACACAAATGATCTTGGACACAAAAGATCCAAACGTGAAAGCTGCTATGGCGAAAGGAAATTTTGCCCCAGTGATGGATGCTTACAAAATAGAAGCTTATTCCCCGGATAGTACTGCCGTCGTGTTTGATGTCACTAAGTTTTTCGTGGGCAATAACAGTTGGCTGCAACCTTTTGACCCGTATAGCCAAAGAACTTATTACGGGATGGCGGCTAGATTTATAAAATACCAAAAAGACCTTTCCTACGTTGATGAAATCAAAGCTTTCGAGGACAACATATCCATCACCTCCAGTCTGTCTTATTTGCAAGATATTATTTACATGGGAATAGTAATGTTTGCCCACAACGAACCGGTGACGGCAAAAGTAAACTGTTCTCTGGTTTTGCTCCCCGAAGAGCCAAGTATGCGCCCGAGAATAGCCGACCCGCGGGTGGGGTATTTCTTCGGTTACAAAAGTAATGTCAGCACCACGCAAGACGGTATAAAAGATATATACTTTATCAACCGATGGGACGTGCAACCGAAGGACGTGGAAGCCTACAAGAGGGGAGAATTGGTGGAACCCGTGAAACCGATCGTGTTCTACGTGGATAACGCTTTCCCCGAGGAGTGGAAAGAACCGATTCGCCAAGGTATTTTGGAATGGAACAAGGCTTTTGAAAAAATCGGTTTCAAAAACGTGATGGTAGCCAAAGATTTCCCGACAAACGACCCGGAATTCGACCCGGATAATATTAAATATAATTGCGTCCGTTACTGCCCGATCGGGATGGCTAATGCGCAAGGCCCTTCATGGGTAGATCCGAGAAACAACGAGATTATTAACGCTAGCGTGTTGGTTTACCACGACGTGATCCAACTGGTAAACAGTATGCGTTTCGTGCAAACGGCACAATTGGATGAACGCGTGAGAACACCCAAATTACCGGAGGATGTGGTGAAAGAAAGTATGCGTTACATTGTTGCCCACGAGATCGGGCACACGTTGGGTCTGATGCATAATATGGCAGCCTCTGCCGCTATTCCGGTGGAGAAGTATCGGGACGCAGAATTCATGGCAAAATACGGCACAACGATGTCTATCATGGACTACGCGCGCTACAATTATATCGCACAACCCGGAGATAAAGGTGTTAAATTAACCCCTCCCGACTTGGGCGTGTATGACTATTACGCTATCGAATACGGGTATAAACCGATTCTTGAAGCAAATACTACCGCGGAAGAAATTCCGGTATTAAGAAAATTCGTCAGCGACAAAGCCGGGGACCCGAAGTACCGCTACGGGAAACAACAAGTGTATTACGGTGTATTCGACCCTTCATCCATGACAGAGGACTTGAGTGATGATCCGGTAAAAGCCGGGGAGTACGGTATCAAGAACTTGAAATATATTTTGGCACATATGAATGAATGGTTGGACGATAAAGATCATGATTACACCTACCGCCAAAGTATTTACAATGATATGGTGACTCAATACACCCGTTACTTGACAAACGCTCAAACGAATATCGGGGGATTTTATATCAACGAACATTACGTGGGAGATCCTTACGCTACGAGTAAGGTTGTTCCCAAGGAAATCCAAAAGCGTTCGCTGGCATTCATCATGAAAGAACTGAAGAACCTAGAATGGATTGATGATATCAACGTGGTTAAAAACCTTGAATTTGACGGTTCAACGGCAAGACTCATGTTGAAAGAATTCAGCGGAACATTGTTGAACACGAAACGCATATCACTGGCAGCCTACCGTGAACCGGACGTTGCCTACACGCCGAGAGAATATCTTGACGATTTGTATAGCCACGTGTGGGAATCCGCTATCAAAGGAAGAACCCCCACGGCGTCGGAAATGCTGTTGCAAACAGTTTTCCTTGAAACCTTGCTTAAAGAAGCTGATCCACTAACCGAAAAAATGTTTCAATCGGACTATTTTTTGCTTAGGAGTAATCCCATACCGGAGATTCCAACATTTGCCAAAACAAAGATGCCTGTTTATGAAGCCATGCAAATGATGAATTCTTTGAGCCAGAACTCGGCATTACACGCGAACACGACTGAAAAGAATTTCTTGAATTTCAAACGTGACAATGATTTCAGGCAAGCATTAAATGAAACATTCGGTTTTAATTACATCATGTACGTGGAGAATATATCCAATGACAACCAAAAACATTTATTGTATCGGATGGTAAGCCGGATTCATAACACGCTAAAAGCGAATAAAAATACGGGAACCTACGAATCCAAAGCTCATTATAACTATTTGTTATCATTAATCGAGGATTTTCTCAGAGATAAGTAACAAATTACAAGTGACAGCATAAATAAAAAAATAAATCAGTATTATGACGAAAGGGTTCATTATATTCATCTCTTCTCTTTTCCTACTCGTGACGGCATTACCCGATGATAGTTTCGGCGGGAACAGGAAAAGAAAGAATAAAGACAAGACAGAAGAAGCAACCCGGGAAAGCAAATATGATAAATTGTTCAAGGAGGAAAAATTTGTAACCCGTAAAGGGGTATTTACCCTCCATAAAACAGATAAAAAGCTCTATTTTGAAATCCCGCTGACGCTTCTAAATCGAGAATTTTTGCTTGGTTCCACGATCAGAGAAACAAGCGACAACGGTTATTCGCTCGTGGGGCAAAAGCCCCAAGAACCTTTGCATTTGGCTTTTGCCCGCAGGGATTCCTCTATCCAATTGCTTCAAATCACGCAACCGTGGGGAGTGATTCCGAAGTATTCGGATAGCCGGGAAGATGAACTGAAACAATCCATCCGGAAAAGCTCTATCTCGCCGATTATCAAAACGTACGAGATAAAAGCATTCAATAACGACAGTACAGCCGTGGTTATTGACATGACAGATCTATTTTTGAGTGATGACGAGCGCGTTTCGCCTTTTGACCCGTACGGGATAAAAGCCGAATACGGGAGAGTTAAATTATCACCGGAATACCAGCAGGAGTTGTCGTTTATCGATGACATTAAAGCGTTCGAGGATAATGTGTCGATCATCTCCTCTTTGAATTACACGATTGCAAGCCAAGAGAATAAAGAGGTTAAGTTGCCTGTAACGATAAAAGTTAATCGCTCTATCATTCTGTTACCGGACGAGGAGCATATGATGAGGAGCAGGATTTCGGATCCCCGGATCGGATTTTTTACTACAGTGAAACAGAATATCAGTGTAAAGCGGGATGGCTCAAAATACGTTTATTTCATGAATCGCTGGAACGTGCAGCCGAAGGATATGGAGGCATACAAGCGGGGTGAATTGGTCGAGCCAGTGAAACCCATCGTGTTCTACATCGACAATACATTTCCGGCTGAATGGAAAAAAGCAATCCACGCGGGAGTCTTGGAATGGAATGCCGCTTTCGAGAAAATCGGTTTTAAAAACGTGATGCAGGCAAAAGATTTCCCGATGGATGACCCGGAATTTGACCCGGACAACCTGAAATATTCGTGCATCCGTTATGCGCCTATTGATGTGGCTAACGGGATGGGACCCTCGTGGACAGACCCTCGTACCGGGGAGATTATCAATGCTTCCGTGTACATTTATCACGATGTTATCAAGCTCGTGAACGATATGCGTTTCGTGCAAACGGCACAAGTAAATGAAAGAGTGCGCACGAAAAAGTTGCCACAAGACATATTAGATGAAAGCCTTAACTATGTTATCGCTCACGAGGTGGGACACTGCTTGGGGTTGATGCATAACATGGGAGCCTCTTCATCCTATCCGGTAGATTCGCTGCGTTCCGCTTCATTCACGCAAAAATACGGCACAACTCCTTCCATTATGGACTATGCCCGTAATAATTACATCGCCCAACCCGGTGATAAAGGTTTGCGGTTGACGCCTCCCAATATCGGGGTTTATGACTTTTATGCCATAAAAATAGGTTACCAACCCATCCCCGAGGCAAAAACAGCGGAAGAAGAGAACGCTATCGTACGAGGCTGGATTGCCGAGAAAGCCGGCAACCCGATGTTTCGTTACGGGAAACAACAACTCCAAGCCGTGTATGACCCTAGCGCACTGATGGAAGATTTGGGGGATGACGCCGTGAAGGCAGGAGAGTACGGTATCAAAAACTTGAAATACATTCTCGAACACATGAACGAGTGGATGGACAAGGAAGATCCGAATTTTGATTACCGGATAAATATTTATGGAGAAATCGTCAATCAATGTTTCGGTTATCTCTACAATGCACTGATGAATATAGGAGGTTTTTATTTGAATGAACACGAGGTAAACGATCCTCGCTCCTCGTTCACGGTTGTTCCCAAGGAGAAGCAAAAACAATCGCTCAGGTTCTTGATTAAAAATTTACAACAACTGGAATGGTTGGATAACCCCCAAGCAACAGAAAACCTAAGAGTAAGCACTCCTCGTTCGGAAAGGCTCGTGAAGAATTTTGCAGCAGCTTTACTTGTCAACACGAAAAAAATATCCTTAGGCGAGTACCGGGATCCGAACTCCTACTCATCCAAAGAATACCTGAATGACCTGCATGCTCTCGTGTGGGAACCGACACTCAAGGGGCAAAACCTTTCTGCTATCGACATGCTTTTGCAGAAAACGATATTGTCTTCTCTATTAAATTCATTATTACCTGTTAACTGGACTGTAAAAGGACCTCCTATCGCGGAGAAACCCATGTTGCGCCGTACTTGCAGTTGCGGAGAACACATGGCATCGGGATTCGGGTTCCAATACCCGGTCTACAACGTTGCTCACGATAACACGAAATACCTGTATTTTTCACTACTTGACCGCATTGAAAAAACGGTAAAAAGTAAACGGGCAACCGGTAATTTCAACACACGGGCGCACCACGCTTATCTGTTGGAAATGATCGAAGATTTCAGAAATAGGAAGGAATAAATGCTTAAAATTAAAAACTAAAGTAATGAATAGAAATATAGTTATATCCATTTTATTGCTCGTGGCTTTCTGTTTGACAAACACGGTGAATGTCATGGCAAAGAGCGAACGGAAAAAGAAAAAAACGGAAAAAGTTGAAAGTCCGGAGCTGACGAAATACGAAAAACTTTTCAAGGATAAAAAAGTAACAACGGCAGAAGGATTGTTCACGCTCCGCCAAGTGAATGGAAAAGTTTATTTTGAATTTCCGAAAACATTATTAAACCGGGAATTTCTTTTAGGCTCAACCATCGTGGAAATCAGCGATAACGGTAACGGTCTGGTGGGGCAAATGCCTTATGAACCAATGCACGTGACCTTTACTCTACGGGATTCGACTTTGCAAATGTGTATAGTGGAATTGCTCGCGAACGGACAGACACCAATTTATACGGATTCAAAGGACGAAAACACACGCGAAGCTATCCGGAAAAGTAGCGCCCCGGCTATAATTAATACATTCAAAGTAGAAACTTACACCCCGGATAGCAGTGCGGTTGTTGTCGATATGACAGCGTTCTTCACGGAACATCGGGATGAAATGAATCCATTTTGGGGACCGAGTAAACGTACCGTAGAATACGGTTGGGCAGGTCGTGCCGTTAAATTCAAAAAGGAACTTTCAAAAATCGACACGATAAAAGCTTTTGAAAATAACGTGTCTGTTGTCACGACTTTAAACTACGACCAGGATATTATCGTGGGCGGGCAATATCTTGTTGCCAAAGATGAGCCCGTGACGGCAAAACTTAACCGCACCCTTATGATTCTCCCGGAAGAGAAAGATATCATGTGTCCCCGGTTGGCAGATCCTCGTGTTAATATCAACACGATAGCCCGAATGAATATGAACACGAAGGTAGATCGTGCCACGATGACACACTATATGACTCGTTGGAATTTGCAACCGAAGGACATGGAAGCCTATAAACGGGGCGAACTCGTGGAACCGGTAAAGCCGATCGTGTTCTATATTGACAATCTTTTCCCGCAAGGCTGGAGCGAATATATCACGGCAGGTGTCCTTGAATGGAATAAAGCATTTGAAGCTATCGGTTTCAAAAATGCCATTCAAGTAAAGCCTTTCCCAAAAGATGATCCGAATTTTGACCCGGATAATATCGCGTTCAATTGTATTCGTTATGCCCCGACCAGCATATACAGTACTGTGCCGGGTCCCCTATGGGCTGATCCTCGTTCCGGTGAAATTATGACGGCTTCCCTCTTTATCTTCCATGACGTGTTAAGCCAAATCAATTACGGACGTTTCATTCAAACGGCATCCAATGACGCCCGGGCTCGTAATATGAAATTACCCTTGGAAGTTTTCGGTGAAGGATTAAAAGCCATGGTTGCCAATAATACGGGGACAATGCTGGGTTTCCTGTGCAACGCTGCCGCCTCCAATGCTTACCCGACTGACTCCTTGCGTTCGGCTTCTTTCACCCAACAATACGGAATCAGTCCGTCGATTATGGATGAATTGGGATATAATTACGTGGCACAACCGGAAGATAAGAACGTGGTACTCGTTCAGAGTAAAATCGGACCTGCCGATTACTACACCGTGCAAGTAGCTTATCAACCTAACCCTGCGGCCATGACACAAGAAGCGGATTATGAAATAGTCAAAAAATGGATTGCTGAAAAAGCCGGAGATCCTATTTTCCGCTATGGCAAAAGGCAACGCTTGTTGACCACGTTCGATCCGACTGCCCTCCCGAACGATTTGGGCGATGATGCGCTTAAAGCCAGTACTTACGGTATCAAGAATTTGAAATACATTCTTGAGAACATGAACGATTGGTTGGATAATCAAGATATTGATTACGAATACCGGAATATGCTTTACAGGTATTTGGTATATCATTTTGAACAATACTTGTTCAACGTGTATATAAATATCGGGGGATTCAAATTGAACGAACATTTCGTGGGTGACGCTATGCCTTCGTTTATACCTTTAAGCAAGGATTTACAAAAACGTTCTTTGGCTTTTGTCATGAATGAGTTGAAAAACATGGATTGGATTGACAATTACAGCGTAACGAAGAATTTGGCATTCGACGGTTCGCAAGCTCGCCGCATACTACAAACTTATTTGATTAGCATGCAAAACGTAACAACCGAATTGTTCATCACCAAGCGATTGTCCCTCGTGGCATATAGGGATAAAGACAACTATACCCCTCAAGAATACCTTGAAGATCTTTACGCCCACATCTGGGACTCCACGATAAAAGGCAAAAATGTTACAGAGGCAGAGCGTATTATGCAAAACGAATTTATCCGTCGGACTCGTGATCTTGTCGATTTTAACGGTAAGAAAGACCCGTTCGGACAAGTATATGCAACAACACCCAAAATACCAAGTGAAGAAGAAATATTACGCCAAATCAAACAAATGCGCAATGTTGAAATCCCGACAGAGATGCGTCTTGTGGATAATGCCTTGAAAACCAATCCGACAGCAGGGTTTGGCCGTCGTTGGTTGGTACAGAATGTTGCGGTAGATAATACAAATCATTTGTGGAATGCCCTTTACGGGAAGGCTATCAAATTAATAAACCAGCGCAAAGGTACGGGAAATGTTGAAACTCAAGCACATTACGATTATTTATTATATTTGATTAATCGCTCTTTAAAGAAAGCACCTAAGTGGTAAAGTAGTATTTGCTGCATAAAATACAAGAAGCCCGCCTAACAAAGAAAAGTTAGGCGGGCTCTTGCTTGATGTTTTATATTACGATTGTACTTGGAATGAATTTTTTAGTCCTTGCTTGAATGAATTACATTACATCCACGTACTTCCATTCTTGAATCTCACGCTAATAATTTCTTCTCCAAATTTCTTTTCAAAAGAGAACATCCTATGAGGCACTTCATTGGTGTATGCTGGTGCAGAAACTTCTTCCACGTAAAATTTCCCGTTTGCTAATCCGATTCCTGCGACCCAAGCATTATATATTTCAGTGTCAATAGACGTGATATCAGCCTCAAACGTGTCATATAGGATGATAGTTCCTGTAGTGCGGTTTAGTAACCATAATTCATTGTTATGGGTAATTAATACATATCCTAGAAGTTGTTTTATTCCCCATGCACTAGCGTCCGTGTAACCGGTGTTGAATATGTTTTTACCGTTGCCGATAATATTACTTAATACTTGTTGTGTTGCTTCCGGTAATACTTGTTGTTTTATGGTTGATATGGCAGGTTCGTCTCCATATTTGGTGCTATTTAAACCAAAATCATAGGAATAAAAGATTCCTTCAGGGTCTTGTAAAATTGCATGGAATCTGATTGCGTCCGGATAATTATCCCATTTGTATGCGCCACAATGAATCATTTTCATGTCCCCGAGGTTATCAATTCGTGCGACGTCACTTGATTCGTATGCATCGTGTGGAACGAATGGTGCCGTGACTTTACCGGCAACTTGTTGGTCGCTATCCATGATTAGTAAAAATCTATGCAAATTTTTTTCATATAGTAACGTGTAACTTCCTGCTGTATAGCGATGGTGAATAACTCCAAGACCGTTTACTTCATGAGTGGTCCCGTTTTCTTCAAAGGTAACAGGTTCGCTAAGAAAATAGCCAGAATTGAATAGAAATTCACTATTTTTTTTACGGCTATACATTTTTCCGTCTTTTCCAATCACGAAGGTACTCCAAGTCATATCAACAATATCGAATGGTTCAAATCCGGCAGGGACACCATCAAGGAATTGATCTTTTAACAACACATCCTTTTCGAAACTGATTCCGGATACATCGAGCGAATTATTACCACCTTGTAAAATCCAAAAACTTCCGGTTTCACTATTATGGTTATAATCGGATTCGTGGAAATGTTGCATGATTCTTACCGGCTCTTGTCCTAAGGATTCTTTGTTGATCTCCTCGTAGACATTATAAAAATCTTTATAAGTATAGTAATTGGTTTCCGTGGCATTATAATTTGAATTGTAAGATTGCCGGAGGTAGGATAGAATGGACTCGTTACCTGCTCCTCTGGATAAGATCACAAATCCGTCAGTTTCATAAGGTGATTTGGTGGTGAGGATTGTGTGTTGACTATATATTGCTCCGGTTTTTTTATCTGTGATATGCAGGATGATGATACCTGAGCCTATCGTATCTGTAATATAGAAAAGGTCACGTGACTTGAATTTTTTTGTTCCGAATAATGTCCATTCGAAGTCAAAATTGCTAGAGGTAGTATCCCCGCTAAATGTTAATTCCGGTGAATATTGAAGAGTATCTCCGTAACTAATAGAACCAAATGAGAATGGTTCTATTGTAACACTATTTAATGATGTGTAATCGTAATTTCCCTTGTCATCATAACAACTTATGAATGCGAGAAAAATGATTAGGTATGCATATATTAATTTCATATTTGTAATAATTTAGCGTTCGATTAATTTGCTGGAATTTCCATAGGAGTAACTCCGTCTTCTTCTGTAATACCTTCATCTTTGAGGTATTTCTTGAATTCAAGACATATTTTTCGTCTAACGGTAAATTCATATTCAGATAAATCTGTAATCTTGGTGAAACTGACAAACTCAGAGTACTTTTTAGCACTCCATTCTCCCAAAAACAATGTTTCAACCTCTTCATCCCACCAATCAGGTTTGCTAGAGATGTTGTTGAAAATTATTCTAGCTGCTTGATTCGCTTTAAGACCGGGGGTAAAGTTTTCATTCTCGACTATCCGAATATAAAGAGTTACCTCTTTTCCTTCAAGCTCCTTATTGAATAATTTGATATAGACTGTATCTTTTATTTGATTGGCAGGGAATTCTTGTATAAGGTCAAAAGAGTATTGTTCTGCGTTTGCAGTGGTAGAATCGGCATCGACTTTTAATTGGTATGGAGTTGGCCTCGATACGAGATCCCCGGCCAATAGTACTTCAACAGCGATCTCTTTTTCTGTTACTCCCGGGTAGTGGGTAAATGACAGAACTGTAGCACTGTCAGGTACTTCCGGTTTCGAGAAATGCAGGTATTTCACGGACTTGTACTCGTAAGTCTTGTCCTCCGAGCAAGCCCAAAGTATAATAAAACTGAATATCAGAAAAATAAATGTTTTCATATTTGAAGGGTTTGTTAGTTAATATTTTCATTATCAGGTGTGGGGATAACGAATATAGTACCCCTGCTTAGTGTTTGGTTGAATTTTTTATACCAATAGAAAGCTTGTCCCTCTACCATTAAATCTTTATGAATCTCCTTAATCAATTCTTTTTCAAAAGATGCTTCGTTAGTGATATAGTTTTTAATCGGATCACTTAAAATACCTCGAACATTACGAACTTGATCAATCATCTTAAAGGCTTCTTCTGACTGATTATTTTTATATAGGTATTCGGAAGCGATGTAGTACATTTCACTAACCCGGATCATGGGAATAGCGTCTTCGCCATATGATTTCCCGGTTTGAGAGGTATATTTTAAAGGATATTTATTAGATGAATAAGTACCGAGGAAGGTTAAGTATCTGGTATCTTCGGTAGGAGGATTCCATGAATACCATTCCATTTGATTCAGATAAATATAAAAAGTACTTGTTCTGTCCGCCGTCGACCCGGGTAGATAAACTTTATAATTTTCAATTAATTTCTGGTTGGATAATACAAAAATTAATTCCTTGTTGAGTTTGTGATTTTCAGGAAAAACGGAACCGTTTTGAAGAGTGAAAAAGTATTCACCACCTCCTTTTGCATTAATAACTTCCAAAGCGGCATCGTGTGCTTCTTTCAAATCACCGGCCCAAGAGTATACACGTGCGAGTGTCGCCACGATTGCATAATAATTCATACGATATCCTCTGTAGGCATAGAATAAATTGTCGGGAGGAATCAGGCTTCCTTCAATACGGTGGCCTATGGAAAAACGTTTTTTATGTTCCGGAAGTGTATCAAAAGTGGCAACAAGGTCTTTTGCGGTGAGCAGGTCGTTTTTGATCTTTTCAAGAGTTTGATCCACGGTTAAATGAGGCTCAAATGTTGATTTATAGCGATCGTAATAAGGAATATAAGTTTTGCCGTCATCCACCTTTTTGGAAGGAGCAAACAACCTCAGCATATCGAAATGCAGAAATCCTCTTAAGGCATAAGCCTCCCCCAAGATAAGGTTTTTACCTATCTCTCCTTCTTCGAATTGAGTAACCGGTTCATTTTTTACATTTTCGATAAGATTGTTACAATTGGCAATAGCGTTATAGGTTGCACTCCACATCTTTTCAAAAAGATTTTTGGAATTTACGGTCGTGAATCTACTGCTATATATGTCACTGTATGCTCCACTAAAATAACCGTTGCTATAAGTATGGGCGAGAATTTCCAAAGCCCCGTAAGACATTTCCTGTCCGTACATACTAGCTTCTGCCATGCTTTTGTAAATGCCGTTCAATGCTACTTGGTAGCCGTCTTCTTTAGCAAAAAGATCTTCTTCATTTATATTGGATTCGGGAGAAACCGATAGCCAGTCATTACAGCCTCCTAATATAAACGGTAAAATGATATATAAAAATAGTTTATTGAATTTCATGATATCTGTTTTAGAAAGTTGCATTTAATGTTATATTCATACTTCGGGCGAACGGGTAACTTAGACCTCTTTCTGCTTTTACAGTGGAAAGGCGGAATAGATCGTTGGCTCCGAGTTCTAGACGCAGCATGCTGACACCGATACGTTTCAATAACGTGGGATCGAAATCATAACTTAGAGAGAGAGAATTTAAACTTACCACGTTCTCGTTTTGGATGAAACGTTCTGTCGGCTGAGTTTTTTCACTACGCATGCCATCTGCTAAAGATTTATATTTAGCTCTATCTCCGGGTTTTTGCCATCTGTCTTTCAAAATTCTTTTGTCGACATTGTATTTGTATATATTGGCGTCTTCCACTTTCTCCACCAGAGTCGAGTTATAATATTGTCCCCCGTATTTATACATGAAGGAGGTAAATAACGTCCAACTTTTATATCGGAGATTGAAACCGAAAGAACCTTGAATATCCGGTTCCGAGTCCCCTAATGCTACCTGGTCGGATGCGTTCCATGTATAAGTGATCTCGCCATTCTTTTTCACGAAAATTTCTTTTCCGTTCGTCGGATCTATACCAAGGGAACGAACGGCATAAATCGGCGTCAACGATCCTCCTTCCACGTATTGTTTGAACGGTTCGGATATACTATTGTTCCCTATAGAAGAATTATATACGAGCGTATTTTTATCATTGAAATGGTCTTCTACTTTTTGATTGTACGCTTTCAAACTTTCTGCAATCTTCACGAATTTACGTTTGTCATGTGCTAAATTGAAATAAACGTTGAAATTCCAGTCTGTTTTATTAACGATACTGCTCTTTAAAATGATTTCATAACCTTTTCCTTTCACTTCGCCAATATTGTCTTTATAAGTGGTGAAGCCAGTAGAACTGGGAATAGTGACATCATTCACCATGTCAACGGTTTTCTCGATATAATAATCAGCCGAAAGATTCAAAATCCCCTTAAAGATTTCAAAATCAATACCGAAATTTGTTTTGTATTTTTTCTCCCAGCCCAAATCTTCATTACCTAATGCGATAAGAGTGGCACCATATCCTGTTTTATACCATTCGTCATCTATAGTTTCATACATGGTTTGTGCCTCGTACGGGGAGAAACTCACGTTTCCTGTTAATCCGTAACTCGTGCGTAATTTTAGAAGATTGAGCCAACCGATATTTTTGACAAAATCATAGTTGTGTAAATTTACGCCGACTCCACCGGACCAATACAAAGCCCATTTTTTATTATGTCCGAATTTTGACGAACCGTCGGTACGTATAGAGGCATCTAATAAGTAAATATCATTGTATGAATAGTTCAACAAACCGATAAAACCGATTAGGTGGCTTACGTCTTTCGAGTTCGATGGTTTCTCTCTGACCTTTTCAGCATAACTGGGAGAGGAGAAAATACCGGAAGGAAATCCTTCATAAATCGTTGTTGTGCTTTGGGAGTCTGTGCTAGAACCGTTCATGCCGAGATTGAAGTTAATATTGTGATTTTCAATACTTCGATTATATGAAAGATTAGCTGTGAATTCCCATGATGCACTTTTCCCGTCACGTTGGGTTAAAGAACCGGACGTTAAATTGGTTACGGACAAAGGATTCGTGTTTCTTTTAGATTTGGGATCCACGAATTTTTTCCCTTCACTGATTGTTTGGGTAACCTTGAACGTCCCTTTAGCCAGTAAATGGGGTGTAATAAACCAATTTATACCTAATTCGTTTTCCAGAAGGTTTTCTTTTGTGCGGTCGAAACTCGCTAGAGTGGCTTCCCATAAAGGATTAACGATATCAGTTTGCCTAAGTTCAGAGTTCCATTGTGTAGTTTCTGGCAAATAGTTGCCATTCTCATCTTTATATTTGTCATAGGGTAACTTCTTGGTGTATTCCGAGAAACTACCGTAGGGAGATTCTTTACTTTTGGTTTGTTGGTAAACGATTTTATCTTTGATTTGAAAATTACCCAATCGATAGTCAATACTAAATTCAACTCCGGCATTGTTACGACTGGATTCTTTCATGATACCGTCATTGTTTGCGTAAGTTAGATTTAAACCGAAACGTAAATCTTCATGTCCGCCTTCAAGGAATATACTGTGTTTGTGATTGAAAACGGTTCTTAACGGTTTGGATAACCAATAAGTGTCAACCCCTTCGATAATATTGTTTAGCTTGCTCTGGTATTCTCTATCTAGTTTTGCTTGATTATCCTCGTAGTATGAGTCTGACGGATCTGCTTTAAACACGTTGGCGGCAACCTCTGTTGCGAGTTTTTCTTTAGCATTCATCAGATTGTAATCACTTAAATCTGGGATGGAAAGCGTACCGGTCATGGAATAACTGACATTTATTTTACCCGGTTTGGGTGCTACCGTGGTAATTACCACCACGCCGTTCGCTGCACGGGAACCGTACATGGCAGTGGCAGCCGCATCTTTCAATATGGTCATGCTTTCAATCCGGTTCGGGTCAAAGTCATACACTTTTTGGATACTGACTTGGAAACCGTCCATGATAAAAAGAGGAAGGTTTGGGTTATTCTCCAAATTGGCTTTTGTCGTGTAGTTGGGGTCAAGTTCTTTTACTCCTGTCCCTGAGCGACCGCGGATATACATTTCCGGGAGGGTATTCGGGTCTGAACCCCACTGATTGTTTTCTTGTAGCCGAAATGAAGGGTCAAAAACTTGCAATGCTTTTATAACGTTAGTTTTCGATACCTTCAATAATTCATCTCTTTTTACGGATACAGAACTTCCTGTAAAACTTTCTTTTTTAATGTTGGCGTATCCCGTCACGACAACCTCATCCATCTGTTTTACATCTTCCTGCAATTTAATAACGATCTCGTTTTCATCGTTTTTGGGATCATTACTTACTTTATAACTTTGTGTTTCAAACCCGATGAAAGAAATAACTAAGATAATACTATCCATTTTAGGTATTTCCAACTTGAACTTGCCATCCACATCGGTTACAACACCTAGTGTTGTGCCTTTGATTGTGATGGTAGCTCCCGGCAAGGTAAATCCTTTGTCATCCAGTACTTTCCCTTTTATGGTCCGAGGTTTTTCAGTTTCCTTTTTATTGTCATCGGCAGGACGGATGATGATGACATCATCTTCTATCTCGTAAGATAGCTTGGTGCCTGAAAGTAAGGTCTTGAGGAAATCGTCAATGGATACATTTTGAAGGTCGATATTACGTTTCCCGTATTTATTAACCTCTTCTACCCGGTACAGGAAACGATAGTTCGTTTCCGTTCTGACGGTTTTAATCATTTCGTCGATGGTTGCGTTTTCCATTTTAACGGTCACTTTGATGACTTGTGCGGTAGCGTTCACGTCGAAATACATCGTTGTGATAAGCGCTATCAAGAGGCTTGCTCGTAAAATCCGAAGAATTTTCTCCCACCTTTGATGGCAATCAAAGGTGTACTTCCGTTTTTTTTCCATAACTTTGAGTACTTAATAGTTTAAATAATCGATTTCTAAATAGACTTGTTTATGAGTTGGTTACAAATGGGAGGATGGATCAGATCCTCCTGTTTTTTATTGATTGATAACTTCTTCCACTATAATATTATTTCCATTCACTTTGAATCGTATGGATGTCGCTTTTTCTATCATTCCGAGGGTCTTTCTGAAATCCCCGTATCTCTCCAGATCTCCCGTGAAATGGTATTTTTTCACTGCCGGGTTGACATAGAACACGTTGATATTATACCAACGGGAAAGTGTTGTCATGATTTCTTCGAGCGGTTTGTTTTCAAACACGAACAATCCTTCCTTCCATGTCGTGTATAAACGTACATCTACTTTGCGGGTAGTCAGATTACAGGAATGTTTTTCGTAAACAGCCTGATGGGATGGAGTTAATGTTACATTTTGTTTTTTATCCGACACGTTAACAGAACCCTTGCATAGCGTAGTTTCGATAACATCGGCATCCGGGTATGCCAAAATATTGAATTCCGTTCCGAGTACTTTCACTTCAATATTCCCGTTCGTTTTCACGATAAAAGGTTTTGCTGCGTTTTTTGTGACAGAAAAATAAGCTTCTCCGGAAAGCACAACTTCTCGTTTTGTTTCATCAAATTGAGCAGGAAATGACAATTCCGAATCCGAGTTTATCCAGACATGCGTCCCGTCCGGTAGGATAAGTTCATATTCTCCGCCTTTTGGAACTTGTATTGTATGTCGTTTATGTTTGATGTTTAAAGAATCTGCTTGTTGTTTGTATTCTAATGCATTTCCGTTGTTGATGGCAATAATTCCGTTACCTAAATCAAGTGTTTGTTGCGTGGATTGTTGTGATAAACTGATTTGCCTTCCTTCCGGTGTGATTAATATCGCTTTTGAACTTCCTGCATGAATTTCAGCTACGGGAAGAACCTCTTGTTGTGTTTTGTCATACCTCGGGACAAACAAGCCGATCGTGATGGCCACTATCGCGACAGCAGCTGCACTAGACCACCATAAAAGTGTACGGGATTTTGTTTTGTGCGCGGGCGCAATTTGTTTCTCGACCTTTTGCCATGAGGCATGAGGGTTAATGCGATGGAATTGTTGATCCCGAGAACGTTTATTGTCGGGATTTAAGATTCGCTCATGCAACTTGGCTCCGGAAGAGTGTTCTGCTTGCCATTGTTGCAATTCGGTTTCTTCCTCCGGTGAAAGCTCTCCTGCCATTTCTTTGGCAATGAGTTGTGCGATACGGTATTCTTTTGTGTATTCTAACATAAATATAGACGTTACAAAACTATTATCTATTTACAGAACACGGGATAAGGTCAAAAGGATGAATGGAAAATTATTTTTTTTGATAGAAAATGGAATTTTTTTTATACTTCCCCGATTCTTTCTTGTACGGGAGAATCGGGGAAATAAAGAGATTTATTTTTTCCTGCGCCTCCACCACAATGCAAGGCTTAAGAAAGTCAAGATGCCGGGGAAAACACCCATGAAGAGAATTTTTAACCAGACACCGGACTTTTCATTCAAGTAAACCTTATTGTCGGAGGAACGTTTTCGGTTGGTATCTATCGGGTATTCTCCGTTCGTGAGAAGACGGAATGATTCCGTGACAACCGTGAAATTAGAGGATTCGATCCCGTTTCGTTGGCGTGTAAGTTCACCGTTTCCGATGCAATCCGCGTCCCCGAGAACTATGATGCCTTGTTTTTTGCCGTTTATCTGGCGGGTTAAATACATCATGGTTACATTTGCCTGTTCGATTTCTCCGATAGCAAGATTGATGCGTGTCGTATCTTCAACGAAGTTCGTCGTTTCCAGTTCACTCCATGAACCTGTGGAGTCGGTTGTCATCAATGGAATTATCGTGAAACCTTTCTCTTCTATTTGCTTGATTCCGACAGTAGAAGGCATCGTGATCTTGTAACCGAAATATGCCGCATCGCTGAATCTTTTGCTTAAATCTTCAGCGGCTTTAGTGATGGAAGATAAAATCAAATCTGCCGGATAATCCTTGCTTTCCTGCACGAGAATACCCGGCATGAAGCTTAATCCCAAATTTGCTAACGTGTGGTTCATTTGTTCTTGGCGACGAGGTTCTCCGGCGATAATCAGATTACGCCCTTCGGCGATATAACCATCAATCATACCCTGTTCTTTGGAAGAAAGTGGGGTGCGGATATCTGAAATCACGAGAATATCCACTTCATCGGGTATTCTATCTAGGGTATCAAGAGCGAGTGTAGTAATATCAAAACCTTGATTAATAAGTGAATTACGGAATCCTTTATACTGAGAGAATGCATAATAATCTCGGTCTCCACCCCCGTTTATATTTCTCTCACCGTGTCCGGTAACGAAGGCAACCAAAGGCGCTTTTACGACCATGCGTTTAAGAGCGGCAGTGATCTCGGTTTCCGTGGGGAAGCGCATATTATCGTCATAAAGGCGGAGGTATGATTTTTGTCCGTTGCCTCGTTCCAACACCCGTACGAATTTGTTGTACTCGGCAGACAGGTCTTCTGTTTGCCGTATTTGTTCGGGATTCAACACTTGATCGATATTCCAATCAAGGGCTTCACATATTTTTTGAGCACGTTGTTCGTCGCTTAAACCGGGATAGCGTTGATCAAGACTCGGGTTGTCTACTTTGTCGTAATAATAAACGTATTTCATCTTGATCTCCGGTTTGAAGCGTATATATTTCTCGAACCGTTCGATATCTTGATTGTGATAACGGGGCAATACCCGGAAATAATCTTCGTCAAGAATGTTGACATAAGAGGTGATAGTCAGGGGACCATCCAGTTGTTCCATGACGTCCAGACTGTTTTGAGTCAAAGTGTTATCTTTCATTTCGGTTGCATCATAATAACAGCGAAGTGCGGGACGGGATGAAACATAACCGATCAAAAGAGTCACGACAATAATTCCTCCATAGCGAAGTGCGGATTGTGATGTGGTACGTTTGGTTCTTTCGGATTGTAAACGTAAAATGGAAAATATAATGAAAAGAATAATTACCAGTAGGAAATAAAGTAGATCTTCGCTGGTAATAAGACCTTTAAAGAATGTGTCTGCGCGCCCCGAGATGGAAAGCCAGTATGTGATATCCCTCACGAATGGGATTTCCTGACCGACATTCCCGATATAGTTGAGTACGGCAAGTATGGCAAGAGTCCCCACGGCTGCAACAACCTGATAAGACGTGAGCGAAGACATGAATAACCCGATTGCCGCGTAAGCACAAATCATGAGGAATATTCCCAGTAAAGCAGTCAAGGCAAACGACGAATCAATATCCTTGATCGTGAAAGCCGTGAAGGCATAGTAAACGAATAATATGGCTACTAGAATCAAGGCGTACACGATCATGGAAAGATATTTCCCAAAAATGATTTGCCGGTTTGTGATCGGGGATGAGTACAATAATTTAATAGAACCACGGTTATACTCTTGGCTCATAAGCCCCATCGTGAGTAATGGAATGTATAGGAACAAATGTTCTTGCATACTGGAAATAGCTCCCTGCCAACCGAGCAAGAGGCGTCTGGTGGCCCCGATAACAGTATACCCTAAAGCTTGGGAACGTAATGCATCACCCCATGCTTCGGCATAAGCCATTCCCGACTGGAAAGTGAAGATAATAAGAATAAGCCATGCTATCGGGGAATAAAATAGCGTGCTCAGTTCGTTTTTGGTTATCTTTAATATTGTTTTCATAGATAGAATTTGCGTTTACTGTTGTACTTTTTTTCCTGATAATTGAGCGAATATCGTGTCAAGAGCCAAGCGTTCCAGTTGTATCTCGGCTAATTCCCAGTTATTGGTAACACTGAGTTGTACGATATGTTCGCTAATATCCTTTGACGCGTCGAATTGCAGGCGATAGCTGCGGGGAGCGAGCTTTTCCACTCGGGCAACGCCTTCTATCGCTCCTAGAGTTTGTTCGGATGGAGCCGCGTCAAATCTGACTAACAACGTGGAAGGGGCAACGTAATTGTTAAAATCGTCCATGCTGCCGGAAAATACGAGTTTACCTTGTTCAATCATTTTGATGTTATTACAAGTAGCTTGTACCTCGGACAAGATATGTGTCGATAACAATACGGCATGATCGGTAGCAATCTCTTTTATCAAGTGGCGTATTTCTACAATCTGGTTCGGGTCAAGACCATTTGTCGGTTCATCAAGGACAACAAAACGGGGATTATGGACAATGGCTTGTGCGATGCCCACGCGTTGTTGATATCCTCCCGACAGATTGTTGATAATACGTTCGCGGAAATGTGTGATATCACACCGTTTCATGGCACGTTCCACGGCAGCCGGGATTTCATGTGTCGGCATTAGCCGAAGGTGTGCGCAATAAGTCAGATATTCTTCCACGGTAATATCCGGGTATAGTGGCGGTTTTTGGGGAAGGAACCCGATATGTCTTTTGGCTTCCACCGGGTTCGTCCGTAGGTTGTAGCCGTTAAGGTAAACTTCCCCTTCGGTCTGGTTCAGCACGCCGCATATAATATTCATTGTGGTGGACTTCCCGGCACCGTTGGAACCGAGCAATCCTAACACCCCTTTTTCTTTGATCTCAAAGTTTATATCTTCTATAGCCCATTGTATATGATACCGGTGAGACAAATGCTCGACCTTTACTATTGAATCTTCCATGTGTTATAATTTAAAATTTAGCTATTAAAATTTCTTTCTCTTGTACCATACCATAAAGCCAATGAAGGCCAAGATAAACGGTATGACGCCCAGTGCGAAGGCTGAAATCCAAGGAGTTGCTGCCCGGCTGACAAGAATCCTGTTGTCGATAGCTTCCGGGCGGGATGTATCGATAGGGAATTCCCCGTATGACAGCCATTTGAACGTTTCGCTGATGAAGTCGAAATTGACGGCGAAAATTCCGTTCCGGCTATTCATCAGTTCCGTGTTGCTGATACAATCGGCGTCACCCGTGACCACGATACGTTGTTCCTTGTTTCCCCTTTGGCGGGTAAGCGAGAGAATGACAGGATAAGACTGTTCCTTTTCCCCGATAGCCTCGTTAATGGATAACTCCCCGTCCAGAAAATCGGTTGTTTCCAGTTCATTCCAACTATTCTCCTTAAGCGTCATGGCAATAGGTTTTACAGTGTATCCTTTGTCCGTGCTATAATGTAAAGGAGATGCATCCGGCATAACGATTGAGGCTCCCCATCGTTTGAGTTGGGCGTACCGGGGACTTTGTGCGGCGGCATTATCCGTTAGTTTCGCGGTGACAACGGATGGCAGGTAATCTTGATTACGTTGCACGAGGGTTCCCGGCATGAGTTCTATCCCGAATCGGGCGAGCAAGGGATTCATCGCTTCTTGACGATGGGGTTCCCCAAGGATGAAAAGATTACCGCCCCGTTCTATATAATGTTCCAATCTTGTCATTTCTTCTTCGGAAAGAGGGCTACGCATATCGGCAATAACCAGAATGTTAATGTCTTCTGGAATATCGGAGTCTTTAATAGATAATTCCGTGGCATCGAATCCTTGGTTGATCAGGGAGTGACGGAAATAAATACTTCGGGCGAACGTGTAATAGTAACGGTCGCCGGCACTATTCACGTTACGTTCCCCGTGTCCCGTGAGAAAAGCAACTTTAGGGGCGGGGACTAGGAAGCGTTTCAACGCTGTAGTGATCTCGGTTTCCGACGGGTGCTTCATCATGTCATTGTAAAGACGAAGAGTGGTTTTCTGACCGTTTTCCCGTTCCAGTACGCGAAGGAAACGGTAACCTTCCGACTTGAGATCAATAACCTTGTCAATCTCCTCCTGCGATAGGAACATGTCAAAATCAAGTTCCATGATCTTGCAGATACGCTCGGCACGCTCTTCCCCTTGTAACTCCTCGAAACGTCCATCGAAAGAAGGTTGAACCGATGGAGCGTAATAATAGACGTACTTCATTTTGATCTCCGGTTTAAAACGGACATACTGTTCGAAACGGGAGAAATCTTCTTTTAGTTGGCTCGGGAGTGCGCTACCGTAATTCGCGTCGAGGATATTCATGTAAGTCGTGATGGTTAATCCCCCGTCCAGATTTTTTACAACTTCCTGGCTGCCGGGAGTCAGGGTATTTTTCTTTAAAGCGGTTGCGTCATAATAAAATTTACTTGTCGGAAGAGAGGATACATACCCTATGATCAATGCGCACGCGATAACCGCGAAATAGCGGGCAAATGTAACAGCCTTGCTTCTTTTCTTGCGGGCAGCCTGCAAGCGCATGATAGATAAGATAATAAATAGAGAAATTACGATAATGAAATATAGCACGTCTTCACTGCAAATCATTCCTCCAAGAAATTGATAAGCGCGTCCCGAGATGGATAGCCAATACGTGATATCCCGCACGAAAGAAATATCCTGTCCCACGTCACCGATAAAATTCAAAACGGCAAGGACTGCAAGTGTACCCATCGCTGCCACGACTTGATAAGACGTGATGCTTGACATGAAAAGCCCTATGGCGGCATAGGCGCAAGTCAGTAAATAGAGTCCCAGCAATCCGGTAAGAACGAACGCGATATCCATGTTCTCGATGGTAAAAAATCCGAAAATGATATAAATCAGAAGTATGCCCATGAGCATTGCCCCGTAAATTAACATGGAAAGGTATTTTCCTAGAATAATCTGTGTTGTCGTTATCGGGGAAGAATATAGAAATTTGATAGAACCGCTGCTTAATTCCCGACTCATGATTCCCATGGTGATCAGGGGAATATAGAGATACAGGCTTTTAAGCATGGAAACCAACAACCCTGTGTATCCGGCAAAAGTATTCAATGTCACTTCTCCCAGCCCGTATTCCAAGGCTTGGCGTTTTAATTGTCCCCCGAAATTTTCACTGAAATTCAATCCAGCCTGAAAGGCAAAAATAACTAGGATCAGCCAAGATACAGGCGAACAGAATAAGATGCGAAGTTCCGTCTTCGCTAATCTGAATATTGTTTTCATGTTAGATGATTATCTTTTATATTAAAATATTTTTTCCGGATAATTGTGCGAAAACCGCATCTAAAGAATCCCTTTCCAATATAATCTCGTGAAGGTGCCATTCATTGGCAACGCTCAATTCGATCATTTTTTTCGTGATCTCTTGACCTGAAGAAAAGCGCATGCGGAAACGGGTATCCGTGATATGTTCCACGTGCGTGATCCCGGGAATAGCGGATAGAGTTTCTATAGAAGGGGGTGTTGTCATGGAAACGATAAACGTGTTAGGTTCCATGTAATTATTGAAATCCCCAATAGTGCCGGAAAAAACAACTCGTCCCTTTTCGATCATTTCTATCGTGTCACAAGTAGCTTGCACCTCGGGTAGAATATGAGTGGAAAGCATGACGGAGTGATCTTCGGCAATTTCCTTGATCAAATGGCGTACTTCAATGATTTGGTTCGGGTCTAGCCCGTTTGTCGGTTCATCGAGAATCACGAATTTCGGATTGTGTACGATGGCTTGGGCTATTCCTACCCGTTGTTGGTACCCTCCGGATAGATTTTTAATTAATCGTCTGCTGAAATGAGTGATTCCACAACGAGCTTTTGCTTTATCCACTGCTGCTTTAACCTGTCTTTTGTCCACGAGGCGCATCAGTGCGCAGTGCGTGAGATATTCGTCAACAGTTAGATCCGGGTATAGCGGGGGCTTTTGTGGAAGAAAGCCGATGTGCTTTTTAGCTTCTACCGGATGCTCGCGAAGACTGATACCGTTAATATATACTTCGCCCTCTGTTTGATTGAGAACCCCGCAGATGATATTCATCGTTGTGGATTTCCCCGCCCCGTTGGAACCTAACAGGCCGAGAGTCCCCTTCTGCTTGATTTCGAAATTGATGTCTTTTATCGCCCATTGCACACTATAACGGTGCGAGAGATGTTCGACTTTTACTACTGCTTCTTCCATAAATTTTTATTGTGTTTCTGATTTATATTTCTATTTGCAGAACACAGCTAAATTCGAAAAGGATGAATAGGGGGTGCGTTTTTCACTTTATTTTGACATTTCTTTTAGAATTATTTTTCTGCAAGAAATAGCAAAAGAACGTAGAAATAATCTTTTAATAAAGTTTTTAGTGAATCTAATGCGTTATATTTTAGTGTCTTGACGGAGTTTACAGAAATACCTAATATTTCAGCGATCTCTTTATTTTGTTTCCCGTCTAAATACATTTTAACTATTCGTGCACTTTGCGGGGGGAGGGCATTCACGGCATCATCTATGATTCGGTAGGCTTCTTCCTCGATCACGAGGTCTTTAAAAACGGCTTCTTGGTTTTCGACTTCGGGCGAGGTGTAATCCACGGTTATTTTTTTATCTCGAATGTAATTGAAACATAGATTTTTGACCGCTACATAAAGAAACGTTTTCAAACTCGGGATGTCATTGTATGCGCTACGTTTTTCCCAAAGTTTTATGAATGCCTCTTGCACAATATCTTCCGCGGCACTTTGATCTGTGATAATTTTCATGGCGACAATACACATAGAAGGATAAAACTCTTGAAAAAGAGCTTCAAATGCCTTGATATCCCCATTCTTAATATCTCCATATGTGATTGAAACACTCATAGCACAAAACGTTCGTTTAATGGTATCAAAAATAATAAAAAAAATATCCTTTCGAATCGAAATCAATATATTTTTTTTGACTGGTAATGAAGAATTTCCATGAAAGCGCTTAATACACAATGATAATATCGTAAAATACCATTAAACGAAGGTTTAATAATAGATAATTAAAGGGTATTTCCCTCTGACGGTAATAGGGATAGATTACCGTATTTATTTATTATCGTAATGAATTGCTTGGAATCAGCTATATCGAAATATCTTTATATATGTTTACTTGAGTTTGTTCGATTTTATTTATTTCCTGCTTTATTTTAGTTGTGTCAAACTCCCACGTATTCACTCGGTGAGAAACGATTCGGGTTTTCATTACCGAAAAATAAATATAGATGTAAGGGAGTTCCATCCGGTTGTTTTGCCGGGGGAATTTCGACGGTAACCTCGCCATCGCCCCGGTGTGCATTGATGCAGGTGATGAATTGCGGGGAACGGGGTAGCGTGCCGTAGAAATACCCGAGATACACCTGATCTGCCGCATTTGCTTTCGGGCAATCGACATCGTTCTCCCACCGCAGGGTTACTGTCCAGCCGTTGCGTTCGGTACACGTGATGACCGGGGCATCCAGTGTTCCCATCGAGAAGCGGAAGGTGGGAAACGCCCACACGCCCTCGCCCGGGCGGAAGCAGCTCCCGTTGACGGAATGGAATAGCGTGTCGCTCTTGGGTGCTCCTGTTTGTCTTGCCCATACACTCCATATCGGAAGTCCCCCGATGGCACGGCGGTACACTCGCCACATCTTGCGAACTTCGGTAAAGCGATTCGAGGATTGCTCCTCGCCTTCCGTTCTTGTTTTCTTGGGCCCTCGCTTGGTTTTGCAGGTTCTCACTTGTCCGCCTTGAAGAAAGAAGGTTACCCCATCCACCCGGACCGGTCCGTTGGCAAGCATTGCAAGAAGTATAGGTGATGTTTTATCCATAACATAAATGAGTTAAGTATTAGTAAGGTATCAATTCCGGTGCAATAGTACAAAAAATATTGTAAATATACAATAGATTCGCTGTAACAACGCTGTACATATACAGCGTTGTTACAGCGAACCTACAGTGAATCTACAGCGTTTCTTACGGTAGTGATACCGTATTGATTCGAAAATAAAATTGAAATAATTTATGAATTCCCCTTGTATAGGGTTAATTGTGGATTAATTTTTGTATATTTGTGGGTAGGAAAAATAAAATGAAGTATCTATGGCAGAATTTGTAAATCCGGTAGGAAAGATTCGAGGAAAATACGGGAACGTGATAGGTTACGTGAGACCCGACGGGAAAAATTGTTGCAGAAGCGCATCGTTAAAACGCAAATCCGGGGGCGAACCTCAGAAACGGCAGTCTATGGCGTTTGGGACGGTCGCGGGGAGAAAGCAGTGGTTAATGAATATAATCCGGGTGGGATTCCCCGGGGGAAACGGTTATGCCAAGGGGTTTAACGGTTTTACCGGGGCGAACGTGGCGAGTGCGGTTACCGTGGAGAAAATTGACCCGGGAAAGCCGGTGAGTAATCGTAAAAAGGCAGAGAAGGAATTCACAGGAACGATTGATTACCGTAAATTGCGTGTGGCGGCGGGACAGTTGGTCACCCCGGTGGTCGGTGTCGAGGTGGATGCCGAAAACCGGAAGGTCGTTTTTACCCACGAGGGGATGCCCGTGGAGTCGGTGGATTGTTTCGCGGATGACAAGGTGTACGGGGTAATCCTTTTTGTGCCAAAACGGCGTTGTCGATTGCAGGAGTTGGGAACGCGGGGTGAAACGTTTGTTGCGAGCATGGAGTTCCCTAATCAGGCGGAAACGGACGGGCTTTTTGTTTACGTTTTCGCGGGAAGAGCCGACGGGAAAGACACATCGGATTCGGTGTGCGTGTGGGAACCGGAGGATAAAGGCTGACCGAATTTTATTTTTCGATCAGCCTTTATGAATGAAACAATCCGTTTTGCCCGATTATTTGTTCAAGGCTTTTATTTTAAACAGGATCGCTTGATAGTGTGCTTTATCTACTTTGTTGGCAGTGGCGATTCGATTTTCCAGTAAAGTTTTTACTTTATTGAGCATGGTTATGTAGCAGCCTTCGGATTCGTCAATGCTTTCGATTTCCAGTTTTTTTTGCCACTTGTAGCCGTAATCGAAGTTTTGTTCCAATCGTTCGGCGATGGCTGCTTGTCCTTTCTCTTTTTCGATTTCTTTCAACTCTTTGTAGTACCGTTGGGTAATACCGGATGGGTCAAGGCGGTAGTCAATGATTTCGTCCAGCGAGGGGGCGTAGGCGTTGAAAAGCGGAGTTTTGCCTTCGATGATTCGGGTAGCTCCTTTCACGAGTACCAGCATGGCGAAGCGTTGCAGCATCCGGTCATTCGCGGTCAGCTTCTTGTTGTCGATGGTGTTTTTCCAGATACCGGTGTACAAGTCATCGTAGTAGTCTTGTATCGTGTAAGGATCGTCAGACAGTTGGGCTGCCACTTGTACCTTGTTGGATAGTGTTTCAAATATGGTTTCTGCCATACCGGAAACGACACGGGAGGACATTTTCAGAGAAAGGCTTGCTTGTGGGGCGTTTGCTTGATTGTCCAACCATTCGCAGTCCCGGAGTTGGTTCAATACCCAAGTGATGGAGCGTTTTTGCAGTGTTTTGGGCAGGGCTTCAAAACGTTTGCCCGGCGTGCCTTCTTTCACCGCGGTCATGCGTATGCCGCCCACGTTGTACATCACATTGCGGAGGTAGCGGAAGTATTGGCTGGCTAGTTCTCCGTACAGTTCCTGCCGGTGCAGGGTGGTTTCGTCGTTTTGAATCCAGTCGTTCAGGTTGGCGAAGATGTATTTCAGGTTTTTGATCCCGTATTCGCCTGCCTTGATCGGATCATCGCCGAGGTCTTCCTCGATGGCAGTCGGGTCGTAACGGCTTAGGATTTGTTGTTTGCCATAACGGAAACGGGGGTCTCCGGCTTTTTCGTCCACCCATTTTTCGAGAATTTTGGCTTCTTCGGCGGAGGTTAGGTTACCGGAGATGGGGGAATATAACCATTTGATGGCGAATTCATCGTACACGCCCAAGTCGGGAGGGGTTAACCTTACACCCGTGTCACCCGGTTGTGCCACGTAGTTGAATCTGGCGTAGTCCATGATCGACGGTGTGGTACCGTATTTTTGGGTGAAGGAGGCGGAACGTAATGAATCAACGGGGTAGGCGTTGGATGCGGACATATTGTGCATTAACCCGAGGGTGTGTCCTACCTCGTGGGCGATGACATAGGCGATGGATTCCTTCACGATGTCGTCCGGCATCTTTTTGGCACGGACGGAGGGATCGATGTGTGCCGTTTGCACGAAACGCCAATTGTTGATTAGTTTGATGATGTCGTTGTAGACGATGACCGATGCGTTGATGATTTCCCCGGTCGTGGGATCAACCCACGAGGGACCCATTGCGTTCTCGATGCTGAGCGGGACGTAGCGGATACAGGAATATTTCAGGTTGTCCGGGTCAAAGTCGGGGTCGTCTTTCGGGAAGTCCCGGACTTGCACGGCGTTTTTGAATCCGATTTTTTCGAATGCCTTGTTCCACCGGAGTACACCCTCTTTTATGGGGGCTTGCCACAATTGCGGGAAGGCATTGTCGATGTAGTACACGATTGGTTTCTTCGGTTCTACCAGTTCGCCCCGTTCCCATGCGTTCATGTCTTTGGGTTCGAGCCGCCAGCGGTTGGCTATGCTGTAAAAGTTGATTTTGTCTTCCTCGGTGGAGATGTGTTGTTTCATGGTGAGGAAGATACCCACGCGGGAGTCGGATACGCGGGCTTTCATTTTGTCTTCCGGCAATAGCAGTACGGTGCGTACTACCCGGGCGGATACGTCGCCGCCGCCGCCGGAGAAGAACAGGTAGCGCAGTACGTAGCTGAACGACAAATTGGATTCTATGGTCACGTTGTCGTCGAATGCCTTGATGCTGCCTAACGAGGACAGGTCTGATTTCATGTTGGAAACGACGGACAAGGGACCCAGTTGCGTGATGATGGGGGAAAGTTCGGGCTCATTGGTCATGAACAGGGAGGTCATGTCGAAGACTACAGCCGTGCTGTCCGGATTGTATGCCAGAACGGGGTATTTTTTGATGTACACGTCTTTGAAGCTGCTTTTGACTGCCCGGGTCAGGTTCGGGTCGGATTCGTCGTACGTTACCGAGCTGGTCACGCGTTGCAGGTAGACGAGGCTGTCCTCAAGGACGAATTTCACGTGCATGGGATCCCGTCCCTTGTACCCGATGGGGCATACCGTGGGTTCACTGGATTCCGCCGGGGTGGAGGCGATCAGCATCTCCCGTGTCATGTATTTTAACGGGAATTCAAAGTAGACTTTTCCCCCGAGTTTGTGTAAGGTGATGAAATTTCCTTTCGCGGTTTGGCAACCCGGTTTCTTGAGGAGTTTGTCGTATTTGCTGACTTTCTTTTTTATGGAGTCTGTTTGAGTGGTTTTCTTTTTGTCCTTTCTCTTTTTTTCTCCTCCATACGCTAGGCTACATGGCACAAGAAGGGCTAGTGCCAGGATGAGTACATACAATTTTTTCATACATCCAGTTTTTAAAGTTAACATTTTGTTTTTATTGAGTGGTTATTTAAAAGGCTCGGATCGCTCTCACCCACCGTTTGGTCGTTTTGGAGGTGTAGGGCATACTTTTTTCGTTTGTTTTAAAGAGTACCTGATAGGCATTTTGTGCGGTCATTTCGGAAGATGCCCACAGGTGCATATTGTTGTCATAGACGAAGGGTGTTCCGCCGACGGCTTTTACCATGGCGTCGAATTGGTTCCGCCACGTGATGTTGTGTGTACCGGCAAGTTGTTTGCACCCGGTGGCGGCGAAATAAAGTTCCTGTAATTCTTGGTAGGAGGGCAGGTACCATTCCCCGTCGGGGTTGTTGCTGTTTTTGGTGTTGTATATCCAGTGGAAAATCGGGTATTTTTCGGCAAAGTCGGGGGCGTCTTTGTGGTTGTGGATGACGGAGAGCGTATTGTTCTTGCCGTCGGTTTCCGATTGCACTTTTTCAAGAACATCCGGTACGCCCCATTCTCCTTCAAACATATCGAGGGACATGATCAGACCGTGTTCTCCCCCGTGGGTGACTTTGTAGACGATGCCGATGGGATGGGTGGCATCCGGGTACGGGTCGCCGATTGCCCGCATGCTGGCTTTTTGGGTGACCATGAGGAAGCCCGGGGTTTTGCGTGAAACGACGATCACTCGTTCCGTCCGTTCTGATTTGGTGGGGTTGGGTTCGGCTCCCACGATCACGTAGCAACTGTCACGGTCTGTTGTTATCCATGAGTTTTTGGAAGCGACGATTCGCCATTGGGGGTTGTCCGTGAACACTTCCACTTTTTGCGGTTCTCCGCTTGCCTCGAGCGTGACGGTTGTCGCCGATAAGTCCAGTGTTTCTTCTTTGTCATCGTTGCAGGCAATCACGCTACCGAGGCATAGGGTCAAGAGTAGATATATTAACTTTTTCATGTTCGTCGAATTTTAAGGTTTTCCGAATTATTTTTTTGTCATGGTTTTCAGTTCATTCGCGAATAGTAGTGCATTTCGGTATTTGTCGAGCAGGATTTCCATGTAGTATTCCGCGTATTCGTCCACGAGTTCCTGAAATTCTTGTTCCGTGAGATCTTTCAGATCGTTTTTGTCAAGGTTTTCTTCAAGGAAGTCGGGGATGATTTCATTCATCTCTTTTTTCATGTTCTCGCGGAATAGGTCAAGGTCGTCCCCGTACAGGAGTGTGGCTTTGAGGTAGGCGGCAAGGTCTTGCGCTTTTGTCGGGGTGGTGTATTCGTCGACGTCGGCGTATCTGCCGTCCGGGTTGGGAGCGAGGAAGCCGAACCCGTACCAGATGTCGAATGCCGGATGGGCATCTCTAGGGTCTTTATAGTAATTGTCAAGGACGCAGTTGTATATGGTATGCCCGGCTTCCGGGTCTGCCCATTCCGCGAGTTTCTCGGAGAGGGCGTAGAAGTTTTCGACTTGTTCCGTCGGGTTGCTGTACAGGTAAGCCCCACAGGTTGCTCCCGTGATTTCGGCAGCGAAATCATTCTGTTCCTCCGTGGTCATTCCTTGTATGTCTTCAACGTTGCCAACGGCGGTGGTCATCATTGCCGTCCATGTTTTCCCTGTTCTCATGGTGGTGGAAGAGGTCGTGTTTAATATCAGTTCCTTGACGAGTAGGAAACTTTTAGGATAGGCTACTGCCGGGATGTCGGGGATTACTTTTTGCTGGATGAATCTGACGGCGTCGTAGAGTTTGTCCCGGTCTGTCGACAACATGTATTCGACGGTCTGGTTGTTTTCTTCTATCGTGTAGCATAAGTCCAATATCTCGTAATGGATGACTGAATCGCCGTATCCGGACATACCCCTGTATTGAGAACCGATGGTGTCGTTGTAGTAGACGGATATCCTGTTGTTCTTGTAAATATCGTAACGCAATCCGTCTAGAGGGTCGTCACTGGGCTGTATGGCGAACCAGTCGATATCGGCGTACGTGGGGGCTAATTTGCCGTCATCGCTTGCACATCCGCAGAAAAGTAGGCTTGCCAAAAGGATATTTAGTAATATATTGTTTTTCATATTATGGTGTTTTTTAGGGTGTTATTCTTTACTTTCCGGTTGTCGGTCTTTGCGTCCTTCGTTTTGGAGCAGGGCTCCTTGGTTTTCGGTGATTTCGTCTTCCGGGATCAGGAGAGTCCATCCGGAAGGTTCTTCCGAGTATTTGCCCAGTACCATATCGCTCAAGGTGACGGCGGAGCCATCCTCGTAGTAGGGGTGGCGGATGCTTGTTTCGGAAGGGTATTTTGGACTGACGGCATAACGTCGCAGGTCAAACCAGCGATGTCCTTCAAAGGTGAATTCCAGACGGCGTTCGGTGCGGATGAAGTTTACAAGGTCTTCGCCGCTTTGAGTGATTTCACCACCGTTCTTGTCCGCGAATCGTTTTGCTCGCAAGGCTTTGAGCAATTCGATGGCTTCTGCTTCTTTGCCAAGGATGGCTAAGGCTTCGGCTTTGTTTAGGTAAGCTTCGGATAGCCGGAGCCCGAAGGTATCGGAATATTCACCCCCGGCAGAGGAGGCTTGTTTGTTCGGGTAGTTGTAACGGGCTCCCCCGAAATTACCCGATTTGAAGAATAGTTTGTTGCGTAAATCTCCCTGCGCATATAGTTTTAAGAATTCGTCCCGTACCCGGAAAAAACTACGGTACATGTACATATATAATTCGTTGGAACCACCGTAGGAGTTTCCACCATTCGTGAATATGGTTTCCGGTGACGTGGCGGATAGCGCTTTGCCCGCGGTCACGGTGTTGTAGTCGAGAAGGTGATATTTTGTTTTTTTCATTACGGAGTCGCAATGTTCTACGCATTTGTCCCATTCGCCCATGTAGAGGTATAGGCGGCTTAGTAGAAGGTGTGCGGCTTCTGCCGATGCCCGGAAGGTGGTGGGTTGGTCGATGCCTTTCAAGCACACCGTTGCGTTTTGTAAGTCGGAGATCATTTGGTCGTAACATTCTTGCAGGGTGTTGCGGGTGAAGTTGCGGTCTTCGATTTTTGCCGTTAGTTTCAAGGGTATGCCCAGCTCCCGGTTTGCCGTGGCTTTCGAGTAGGGTTTAGCGTAAATGTTTGTCAGGAAGAAGTAGTATCCCGCCCGGAGAAAGTGTGATTCTCCTTTGATTCGTCGGTAGCCGTCGCCTTTCTCGTCTTTGAAGTCATCGATTTCACTCAGAATGGTGTTCAGGCACAAGATGTGTTTATATAGGTTGCTCCATGTGGGTTCGGCGTCCGGGTTCGCTTCCCAGTTGTAGAATTTCAAGTATAGTTGGGTGGAAGTCGAGACGGCGGTTACGGTTCGGGTGTATTCCACGTCATCGTCCATGAGATTGAGCCATTTGCCGATGTCCCATCTGGTAGGTCCGGAGAGGTAGCCGTCGCCGATGAGAAGTTCATGGAAATCGTCGGTGCAGGATGGGTACACGGTATCCTTCGGGTATTTGGTAAGAAAATCGTGACAGGAGGTTAGTACCAGCACGATGATGAGCGATATGTAAAGTATTCCTGTTTTCATAAGTGGTTTGTTTAAAATGAAATATTCAGGTTGAAAGAATAGGTCGGACACAAGGACATGTTGATTTGTGGTGCCGAACCGTTCTGTGTCGCGGGATCTTGCCCTTTGAGTTTTTTGCTACAGAAAGTATGCAGGTTTGTTGCCGAGAAGCCCACGTAACAGTTTTTTAAATTCAGTTTGTTGCATAGTTTGTCGGACAGGTTGTAGCGTAGTGACAGCGATTGGATTTTGACGTAATTGCCGTTTACGACTCTCAGATCGGAGTTGTCGTACATTTGCCATAGGTCTGATGCGAAGCTGTATGAGATTCCCGCTTCATTTTTGGCGTTGTAGTTGTTCCACCATACTTTGTCATGAAGAGTGTTCACGAATTCGGGACCGGAAACAACTCCCGGGATGTCCGTGCGTAGTTCGTCACCGGGGACTTGCCAGCGTTTCAGAAATTCTCGGCGTACGTTTTCTGTCGGTCGGGGTGCGATGGTGCCATATCTGGAGGATACATTGGAATACATTTTTAACAGACGGATTTTAGCTCCGAAGCTGTAAGCCACGTTGATTGCCATGGTGAAGCGTCGCCATGCAAACGTGTTCTGGATTCCTCCCTGTATGTCGGGTACCCGGCTTCCGGAGTAGACCATGATTTCTTGCCACACGTCTTGCCGGTCGCTCGTTTTGTTGAATTTTTCCATGAGATCGGTTTTTTTGCCGTCGATGTAAGTGGTTTGATCGGAACCGAAGAATATGGGTAGCCCGTTTTCCGGTTCGAGTCCGATGTATCGGTATGAGAAGAAGGAGTTGAGCGGGCGACCGGCGATGTCTGCCGAGCCGTTGAGGTACATATCGTATGTGACGGTTTGTTCGAAGGATCTGTCCTTGCGTGACCGCCGGTTTACGAGTTGGTTGACGACTTGCCCGATGTTGGGGTTGAATGTCCAGCGAAATCCGTTGATGTTGACGCTCCGGGTGTCTATCGGGGTAAAGTTCATGGAAACTTCGATGCCCTGATTGGTGATGACTCCTTGGTTTACCGTCCAGTTGTTCAGCCCGTTGATTTTGGATACGTTTTTAGTAAGGAAGGCGTCTTGCGTTCTCTTGTAGAAATAGGATACGGAGCCCCGGAGGAAATTTTTGAAGAAGGAGAAGTCGAGCGTGGCGTTGTAGGAAGCTGTCTTTTCCCATTTCAAATCCGGGTTCGGGTAGTTTTGCACGGTGGAGTAGAATTCTTTCCACGTGTCTTGTATGCCTTCTTTGCGGATGACGAGTTTTGCCGAGGCGTTGTCTAGCATATTTCCCTGGTAACCGAATGAAGCTCTTAGGTCTAAGGTGGTGATCCAATTGGCTTTTGGCAGGATGCTTTCTTTGATGTTCCAGCGTCCGGATACCGACCAGATGGGAGCTAGTTTCTCGTTTGCCCGGGAACCGAAACGGTTGGAGGCGTCTATGCGGATGTTGGTATTTAGGGAATACATATTTTTGTAACTGTAGGAGATGGTGCCATAGAAGGAAGCCACGTTGGTCAGTTTATCTGTCCATTCGCCTATAGCCGCAGAGGTCTTGCCTCTCCATTTCATGAAATCCTCGTATTGGTTCCAATCGGTGATTTCTGCCATCTTTTTTCCCCTTTCCCGCAGATAGCCCCGGTAGGTTTGATTCAGCCCGTAGTATTGCGTGGAAGATATTTCTCCCCCGGCGGAAGCGGTGATGAGGTGAATTTGTTCGGAATCGATGAATTTGTTGAAATCCAGTTGCGCCCGTATCACGTAGGAGTATTTTTCGGAGTTTTGATAGATAAGTTCTCCCCCGAACGGAAGTTTGTTCTGGATTTGAAGAGATTTGGCGTAGAATGATTTTTCTCCATGCCAGGTTTCCTGGGTGGTGTTTGCCGTGGAGTAAGAACCGGTAATGGCGGCTTTTAACGGTTCGAGGATTTTGTAGTCTACGGTTGCCCGGATAGTCATGCCCGTGGAACGGATGTCTTGCGAGGTGTTGGCTACGTCCTCGAGGATGTTGAAGTCTACGGGTTGGTTATTTGACGTGTAACGCTGGTAGTACCATAGTTCTTTGTTTTCGTTGTAGACGGGAAGTGCCCGCGTGGTGTTGTAGGCATACGTGGTGACGCCGACGTCGCCGGGTGTGTATTTCCGTTTACCCACGTCCGCGGTTATTCCCATGCGGAAGGTGAATTTGTTGTAGTTTGCTGTCAGGTTTATGTTTGCCGTGTAGCTTTTGTTGTTTTCTCCTTTTATGCTTCCGCTGGCATCGCTGAAACCGATGGACGCGTAATACCTTAAGCTACTGCTACCCCCGGAGATGCTTAGCGTGTGTTTGTGGGTGAAGGAGTTGCGCATGAGCAGGTCGAACCAATCGGTGTTCACGGATTCGTAGTACCCGACTTCTTTCTGCATTTCTTCGAAAGTTATTTTGTTTTCCCAATAGTCCCGGAGCGGTTTCTCGTATCCCATCCAAGTTTGTAAATCCCCGAAAGGTACTCTTTTTTCGATGAGTTCCCGGGAATAGGCGATTCTTTCGCGGGAGTCCATCATGTTCACGCTGTTGTCCCCGTAGTGCGGGCGGCGCATGAAGCTTCCCGATAAGGAGTAAGAGATGGTGGGTGGTCCGGGTTTGCCTTTTTTGGTCGTGATGACGATAACCCCGTTGGCGGCACGAGCCCCGTAGAGTGCGGTTGCCGAGGCGTCTTTCAGTACGTCGATTTGTTCGATGTCTTCCGGGTTAAGTCCGGATATGGCGTTGCCGACCAGATTGACGAAGTCCAGATCGTTGATTTGTTCCGGATCGACATCCACGGGGTTCTCCTGTACGATACCGTCGATGACCCACACTGGTTCCTGTGAACCGAGCACGGTGGATGTTCCTCGGATGCGGATGCGTGGTGCGGCTCCGATTTGACCTGAGTTTTGCATGAAGGTCATACCGGGAATGTAGCCTTCCAGCATTTGGTCAATGGATTGCAATCCGGCGACAACGATGTCCGAGGCTTTGATGGATTGTATGGCACTGGTCGTTTTGCGCAGGTCGATTTGTTGGTAACCGGTGTTTACGATGACCTCGTCCAGCATTGCCGATGATTCTTTCATCACGACGTTTATGGTGTCCTTGCCTTTGTACTTGATTTCTTGGGTTTCCATGCCGATAAAGGAGTAGACCAAGGTGATGGAATCCAGTTTCGGGAGTACGATTTGGTACCACCCGTTGATGTCGGTGGAGGTGCCCATCTGACCGGGTTTCAAGCGAACGGTTACACCTGCCAGTGGGTGTTTTTGTTGATCCGTTACTTTTCCCACGATACGGATTTCTTTTTTACCTTCCGGTTCGATGGGTTTTTCACGAATGATTACCACGTTGTCGTCCCACAAGTATTCCAGCCCGAATTCGGGTAGGAGTTCGTCCAGAATCTGTTTGAGTTCTTTGTTTTTAGCAACGAGGTTGACTGTTCCTTTGTTTTTGATGAGGTTGTGATTGTACAAGAAATCACATTTTGCCTGTTTCCCGAGTTCTTTGAACACGGCGGTCAAGGATACATTCTGCATATTCGCGTTAATTATCACTCGTTGAGAGAAGACGTTTGCTTGTACTGTCATGAATGTACAACATAAGATGAACCATGCGAATTTCATAAAGATTAACATTTTACGCAACGAAATCCAAGGTATGGTTTTCGTTCCCATTCGTTTTTTTTCCATAAATTTGTAGTTGATAGTTATACATGTTACACCTATTACTTGCAAGGCTATAAGTGTAATTTAACTTGGAGATTGGGAATTGATGGATTCCCAATTTTTTATTTTTTCTTTATCGTTACACTCCTTTCTTTAATAATGAATTTAATTTCGTTGGTTTGTTCAAATTTTTTCAAGAGGTTTTCTACATTCTCGTATCTTTTCAGTCGACCGGTGAAGAGAATGTCTTTTGTTTCCGGGTTTTGGTAGAATATATTCAAATCATACCATAATGCCAGCGTGGACATGATCTCTTGTAAAGACATTTGTTCGAATTTGTAGTACCCTGATTTCCATGACGTGTAGAGTTCCGTGTCTACTTCTTTTATTTCGGTTTTCCGGTTTGTCGTGTTGTAGGTGATTTGATTGCCGGGGGTGATGTCATAGCTTTTACCCCGGCAGGTGACTTGTATTTTCCCTTCTTCTAGTGTTGCTGCCGTTTGTTCCTGTGTCGGGTAGGCTTTCACGTTGAATGAGGTTCCCAGTACGCGGATGGACATCTGTCCCGTTTTCACGATGAAGGGGTGAAGGGTGTCTTTGGCAACTTCGAAATAGGCTTCCCCGATAAGGCATACTTCTCTGTTTTTTCCCGTGAATCCGGTGGGATAATGGAGTCCCGAACCGGAGTTCAAATATACTTTTGTTCCGTCGGATAGTATCACTTTGTATTCGGCTCCCATGGGTACGGAGAGGGTGTTGTATGTGATATTCTTGGTCGTGGAGTCCTTTGTGTCGTAAATTAGGGTATGGGCTTGGTTTTTGATCTCAAAAGTGCTGTCAACCACGATGTATTCCTGTTGCCGGGCGTCTAGTGGTATAATTTCTCCCGTAGCTAGTTGTAACAGGGCTTTGGATTCTCCCGGTTTTATTTGTTGGGCTGCGGGTGTGGGTGTTTTTATTTCGGGGTGATGATTACTACTGAAATAGTAGAACATTCCCAATGTGATGAGGATACTTGCTGCCGCGGATAACCAGGCAAGATGTTTTTGTTTCTGTCGTTTTGCTTCTTGTGTCTTGATTCTTTGTTGTATTTGTTCAAAAAGGATTTTTCTGTCGTTACCCCGCAGTATGCCTGAATTTCTTTCCATGAGTGAACGAAATTGTTCGTATATGGCTTGATTTGCCGGATGGGTTTGTTTCCATGTTTCGAGTAATCGGTTTTCTTCGGCGGACAATGGTTCTCCGGATAGGTTGCCCGCTAATATTTCATAGATGGTTTCCGGTATATCCAAATAATCCGTGTGTTCGTTATTTTGATTCTCCATATTTGATGCTTTTTATGGAGATAGCACCGGAACTTTGGTTTTGTGTGACAGGGAAAATTATTTTTTTACATTTTTTTTCTACACTTTGTCCAAAGAAGGAATAGTGTGATAAAGATATTCTTTTGTAATTTTTCCCGCAGGAATTTGAAAGAACGTCCCATTTGTTTTTTGACGGTATTGATGCTTATTTGTAGTTTTTCTGCAACTTCTTGATATTTCATGCCTTCCAGACAGATCATGAGGAATATTTTTCTCCGTTCTTCCGGTAGTTCGTTTAATGCTTTATATAGCGCTTCGTCGTTCCACTCTGTTTCGTCGGCGTTTAAGTTTTCTTGCTCATCTTCTTTTGCGGCAATATAATATTTCTTTCTCCTTTTTTCTCCACGAAGATGATTGAGGGCGGCATGTTTGACGGATTGAAAAATGTATTGTTCCAGTCCGTTGGGAAGATTGGCGAAACGGCGGTGTACCCAAAAATCGACAAAACAATTCTGAACGACATCTTTTGCTGCTTCCGGGTCATCGAGCATTTGATTGGCGAACAGCAGCAATGTGTCATGATAGGTTTCAAAAAGCAGCTTGAAGGCTCTTTCTTCATTTTGTTTAAATAGAGATAATATGGTTTCCGCCTGTCCCATAGTACGTGTTTAGATTCTACAAATATAAAGAATAAAATTATCTTACAAACTTTTGACTTTTAAATTTAACGTGATGGTGTTTTTATATCGTGCAGAAGAAAGTGACGAGAAAAGGTACACTCAGGTCGACGGTTATCCCGTGGACGATGGAGATGATCACGAACTCTTTGCCGCAGAACTTGGTGATAATAGGTAGTGTGGTGTCGGCAGTGGTGGCGCCTCCCACGGAGATGGGGGCTAGTTTTCCGAAATAGCGGATTAGGAGAGGGGCTGCCAATAGAGCAAGCAGTTCACGCATGATGTTTGAGACAAGGGCGATGGTGCCTAGTTCGGCTCCTTTGTATTGGGTGATGAATATGGAGGAGAGGGAGTAATAACCGAAGCCCGATCCCACGGCAAGGCAATCCGTGATGCTTCTGTCGCTTAGGGCAAAGCTGATGAGGGCGGACCCGATGAGGGTGCCGATGATGGTTGCCAAGGGGACAAGTATGATTTTTAAGTTTTGTTGTTTTAAGGCTTGCAGGGCTTTTTTGTCACTCCCGATGCTGATGCCGACAAGGAACATCAAAGCGTACAAGGCGTATAGGGTAGGGGCTTCTGCGGTTAATATGGCGGGAATATCAATGAAGCGTCCTAGCAATACTCCGGCGATGAAGAATGAAACAATCGTGATGCTGCCTTTCATGAGTTGGTTTTATTTAGACGGAACAAAGAAAAAACGATAGATGCCCCACGCACAAAGGACACTTCCCGCCACGGCGGCGAGGGTGATTAACAGGGCGTCGTAACCGATAGTAGCCAAGTTGTTCATGATGTCCCCGTTGGCGCCGACCGTTATTCCCAGTAGAAAAAGTAATAAAAAAATAGCGTAGTTGATCAATTTATACACGATCTTCAAATTCCTCTCCCGGAAGAGGTATCCCAGAATGATCCCCGTGACCATTAATCCGATAACAATACCCATAGTTTGACAATTATTTTATCGCGAAGCTACGATTTATTTTTAAAAACACTATCTTTACAAGAGACGTGTACAAATTGAAACATTCATGAAAGAATGTTCGTTACTAATACAGTTTTAATTTTTAAAAATGTTGTTATGAAAAAAGTGATTTCGTCGGTTATATCACCTAGCCAGAAGTTCCTGAACTTGGGATTGCTTATATTGCGTGTGCTTGTGGGAATAACCATGTTGACTCATGGACTTGCTAAATTGACTTCGTTCTCGGAATTGTCCTCGACGTTTTTCGATCCGATCGGGTTGGGAAGTACGCTTTCACTGATCTTGATTATCTGCGCCGAAGTGGGGTGTTCCATATTTCTTATCGTGGGGGCATTCACTCGTCTGGCGACGATCCCGTTAATTTTTTCCATGTTGGTGGTAATCCTTATCGTGCATGGTAATGATCCTTTTCAAGTGAAAGAGTTGCCTTTGATATACTTGGGAATTTACATTTTCCTGTTCTTCGCCGGACCGGGAAAGATCTCTTTGGATTCGATTCTTTTGAAAAAGATAGACACGAGTATACCTAAATAAAGAAAAAATTGAGGCAGGTGGTTCCTAGGGAATCACCTGTTCTGTTCCGTTCAGTATCGGGACTACGTTTTCATCTTCTTCCAATACGGTAGCTGCCAATAGCCAATAGATTAGCAACACGATGGCAATGATGATTCCTACGATTGTCCACACGTTGTTTTTTCTTCTTTTCATGATTCTTTTTGTTAGATTGTTTGTATGAACATAAACGGGAAATGGCAGGGGGAGGTTCTGTTTTTGTGAAAAATTCAAGATAAGTACGTAAGTTTTTTATTTGCTCCTTGATTAATTCTTTTGATTGGTGCTAAATATAAATGTTAATTATTCATTTTGTTTTGTTATATTTGTATCGATTGCGGCGCTTGGAGCTTTGATGTTTGTCAAATAATTTAACAAAGAAACTAACTTTATGGCTATACGGGTTACAGATTTTTCTGATGGCAGTTACTTGGAGTACGCTCGGGGAAGCTTTGATGAATGGTGTGTTTATTTATCTCGTCCGAATACCACGAGATATGCACCGCGAGATTATCAATATTTTCAGCGTCTTGTTAATTACGCTTCTAAATATGGTAAAGATGCAATTTATCAAGATTTTGTGTCTATTTATAATAAGACGACCAAAGACTTGGATAACTCTACCATTCAATACATAAAGGATATGACTTCTAAATATGGTGCGGATGCCCTTAATATAGCCATTGATTTCACCATTATCTATATGGGGATGATTGCCGAAGAAAACAAAGAGAACGCAATATTAGGCAAAAGAGTTAAAAGGCTTGGAGTATATCAGACCATCTATGATGAGTTGTCACCGGATGAAGCTGCAAATTTTAGCCGCGGGAAGAAATGGAGAGAGTTAGATGCTATTTGTCGTGGCAGAGGATTTTAAATAGTTTGTTATAAGAAGTTCTTTAATAGTTCCCCTTTTATCTGATTTAGAATTTATATTTCTTTTGGCGTCTACGCGCATAATGTTGTATTCCTGATATAATTTATCAAAGAAATTATTGTCAGGATTGATGCTACGCGGATCGGAGTTGCTTAGCATGAATTTGGCTCCCGTTGCTGATATTTCGTCACAAAACTGTTTCAGTCGGTTTTGTTCGTTGTCGTCAAAATCAAATTTAGTATATGAGTTAAAATTTGAAGTTTCACTGATTGGCTTATATGGCGGGTCAAAGTAGAAGAAAGTTTTTTCGCTTACGTACTCTTTGGTGGCGGTGTAATCGCCACAGAGAATTTCAACTTTTTGTAATAATTCGCTATCCCGTAATATCGTTTCCCTGTCACAAATTTTAGGGTTTTTGTATTTGCCAAATGGCACATTGAATTTGTTTTTAGAGTTGACACGATATAAGCCATTGAAGCATGTACGATTTAGAAAGATGAATAGTGCTGCATTTCTTACAGACCGCGATGACGAATTTCGCTCGTTATACTCTTCCCTAAGGGCTAAATAAAGTTCTTTCTGGTTATCGTATGAAGTTAGATTTTTGTAGATTGTATCTATGCGTTCTAATTCTGAAATTAAATCTAAAGGTTCTTTTTTGATAACTCTATAAATATTTATCAGATCAGAATTAATATCATTTATAACGACATGTTTTATATTGTCGTATGCTGACAGCAGCCAAAACATGATAGCACCACTACCTATAAAGGGTTCTATATAGGTGTCAATAGTTGAAATATTATCCGGGAGATAGTTGTTAATCTGCTGGATAAGTTGTCCTTTACCTCCAGCCCATTTTAAGAACGGGTGCCCTGTAATTTGCTTTTTTATTGATTGATTCATATCGCAAAAATAGTGTTTTTTATCTCCTGGCTTCTTTTAAATGTAAGATATGTTAGTGCCTCCGGGATACAGAGATTAATCTAATTTCGAGTACAAAGATAGAGAAAAAGTATTTATCTGCTGTTTTCTGGTTTAAAAGATTAGGTCACGTAATAAATACGTGACCTAAGGGGGTGGTTCGCTCTCCTGTCATTGATGACGAGCGCCACGGCGAAAAGTAGTTGCAAGACTTAAACATGCGGGTGCACTTTGCAGAACGAACGTGAAAGGGAAAAGGGTGTATGAGGTTTTCTTTTTTTTGATAACGAATCCCTAAAATTAATCAAATTGTTGTTCTTTTATAGCCTATAATCCAACTAAAAATAGTAATTTTGAAATGCCGTATGGTGAATTTGTAGAAAATGGTTTTTGAGAAAAGACGACTTATTCCAGAGATTAAAAAATAGGCAAGTAAATGAGTTCCTAATTAATAACAATGAGTAAATCTAAAAATGATATAGCGTGGGAAAATTTTTTTGAGAAGTATTCTATTTTAGACAAACTTGCAAATAACGAGCGAGTATCAATATCTTCAGTGGAGATTAATCAGTTTCGGGAAGCTCGTTTAATGACAAAGTTTGATCACCGTTCCCAGCTTCCTAAATTATTTGTTGAGCATAATCTCTCAATTTTGCCGACTTCCAGAGGTACATATGAGATTGGTACGTTTGAGACTTTTTGTGATTTTAATAAAGAGGATGTAGAGATAACCTCTATTGGTTTCCCAACTTTTTTGGAAAGCTTGGACTACAAAGATATTACAAGTGAATCAATTGCGATAAACTGTGCTTTTGTATCTAGGATGTTACATGACTTTACGGGCGAAGAAAATTTACTACCTACGGTTTGTGGACGGATGAGTTCTTCTTTGTTTGATTTTATAATTAGTTCAGGGCAAAACAGTTTTAAAATAAATGTAGAAAACTCACAAATAGAAATAGATGGAGGGTACGAAGGTGATAATTCTCTAAATTTGATTGAAGCAAAAAATATATTTCTGATGATTTTTTGATCAGGCAATTATATTACCCGTATAGGCTATGGAGTAATAAAATTACAAAACGTGTTCGTCCGATATTTCTTACATATTCAAATGGAATTTTTCATTTGAGGGAATATGAATTTACTACACTTGAATTATATAATTCCATTCGCTTATTACAGTATAAAAAATATGCCCTTCAAGAAGGTGCAATTAATATAGAGAACATACAAAACATTCTGGATAATATTCAAGTTGTTAAAGAACCTGAATTGCCATTCCCACAAGCGGATAGTTTTGAACGTGTGATTAATCTTTGTGAATTATTGAAGCAAAGAGGGTTTATCAGTAAAGATGATATTACTCAAAATTATGACTTTGATTATAGGCAGACGGACTACTATTCAAATGCGGCAAGGTATTTAGGACTAATAGATATTGTTCATATAAACCGGCAGGTTGGGTGTACCTTAACTCAAGATGGCTTTCGCGTATTTAACTTGCCTATTGTGGAACGGCAACTGGAGTTTGTTAAGTTTATATTGGCACATGTTGTATTTCAAAACACTTTGAAGCTATATTTTGATAAAGGAAATGTTCCAACAAAAGATGAAGTGGTTGAAATAATGAGAAATGCTAAACTATATAATATTACTTCTGGGCAAACATATAAACGAAGAGCATCAACTGTGATTTCTTGGATAAATTGGATTTTAGGATTAATAGAACAATAATTAAATGTAAAAATGTCGTTATGCTTCACGGTACAATGATTTACCTGTAGAATGAGATGGGGTTAATTGCAATTGGATTCAAGGGTACTATTTATATTGGAAAGGGGGGAGCAAATTAGCTCGGATTTTCCAGAGAAGTCTGCATATGAAAAATGCGAAAGGAAAGAAAACAGGAGCATCAGCATTTACGGCTATTTGTAAAGCTAAGAAAGAAATTAGTACAATCGTAGACCGATACCGAGAACCGAAATCATATCATGCGTCAAAATTTCGAGTTGATATATACAAAACCCTGAAAAGATTATATGGAGATATTCCTCAAATTTCGATGAAGGAATTAATTTTAGGTTTATGGGGTATCAAGGGAAACGTCAAAAATTAAAAATTGCCCCTATCGAATTAGGTAATCAAATTAAAATGCAAAGTGGCTTTTGGGCTGAAAAATGACATATATAGTATGAAAGTACGAGTATTTGTCTGTGTTTTGGTCAGTACTGTAATTATTAAAGGCTTTCTATCCTAAAAAGGTAGGGTGTATCCCCCCATGAGTGTTTTTTGTTTTCACGGTTCGATAGTGATCGAGAATATCAAAAATAATTCTTTTATATAGAAAGTCGTATTGTTGTCTCGTGCAAATTAAAACGCAAAGGGAAAATCTTACTATTCCCAGTACTATGGTGGTGGCTATTATGTTTCTTTTGTAAACGGCATAAAATGCTGCCTAATCGCTATCAGGTATAGGGAAGTGCAAACGTAATATTTCGTTATTGTATTTAAAGCGTAAAAGTGATTGTATGATATGTCTATCTTCTCTGGTAAAGTTAGAGAAGATATTATAAACGGAGCAGATTTTTTTGGACTTGGAGGCTTGGCGTTTTTTAGCAGCAAAGAGGTAAATAATTATAAAGTAGTAATTAAGTTCTCAATTTCTGAAATTCCTTTAGGAGATATTGTTATATTTGAATCTGAACTATTATACTCTAGAAGTTTTTCTTTATGCAAAGGAATAATGATCCGTGATTTAAACAATGAGATATTACTATATTCAGTCCATTCATATAAGTCATTTATAGATGCTTTGTTAGCTATCTCATTGTAAAGTAACAATAGAACTTTTTGTTTATGAGTTAATCCATCTTTGATAATTCTGCGATGACCGTCTATATGCCAGATATCTGGCATGATTTTGATATTCAATGAATCTATGATTTGTTGAGCTTCAATCATTGGCAGATTATGATATAATCTGATCAGTTCACAAATTATCCAGTCTGTATTTTTTACAATAGTGCTTATATCAATAGCATTTGCATTAATATCTCCGCCTGTATGACCAATTCCTCTTTTGTTTCTTAGAGTATATACAAAATTCAATGCTCTTGGAATAGTAACTCTGAGAGATTCGTTTCCACTTGCTATGGGGAGCTGAGTTAATTTATCAACCTTTACGGGAAAATTTGATATATGAGCGTTAAAAGGAGTGTATTTACCAGTTAACTCGTGCTCTAGAAATCTAAAAATAGTTTCGCATAATTTGCCTGAAGATATTCCTACGGCATCAAACTCATTGCTATAAAATGACTTAAGATGACGTTTTTTTAATTCTATGTATATATCAATAATAGCTTCCCTGAAATCATCTTGTATGTTTGCTAAAGCTAATATTAACTTAGTTTTATCTAGTGAAATATTCATATTGTCCAGAATTTCCTTTCTCCCTTTCCAATTCGTTGGGAGCCAATAATTTTACGATAGGTACTCCTATTTCCGCCGTTGTAAAGGAGACAGCCTTTTTCTCTTTTAAATACTGGGTAATATCCCCTAGTGTTCTACGCTCTTTAAAATATCCTTCATGTATTAATGTTTTAATATATGAAGTGGCACCTGTAGTGGATTTTTTTGTTGAATCTGTATTCCCATTTGAAGATTTTTTACGAGATATTCCTGTCGTTTTGCTGAATGATATGTTGCCTTTAGTTATATTTTTATCTATTACTTCGTTTAATACCTCAATAGCCCTATCTTTACCATCAGGAGTTAAAAATATAATCCCTTTGCCTTTTCTTCCGATCTCATCTGATTTAACAATCCAATTTCTAAATCCACCCGAATTTAGTTGACGATGTTTAAGAGTGTCTGTTAATATTTGACGTTTTAAATCATCTGTATTGAGTAGATATTTATATCCAAGCAATACTAATAAAGAGATACGAATTTCTTTGTCTAATTTGCTCTGCTCTTTAAATGAATTTTTTTGAAAGATAAGTTTATCACCATCTAAAGTGAATATTAGATTTAATGCTTGGGTTAGTTCAGAATCATCAATTGGAAGCACTTCTGCATCTACATATGATGATTCTGCATCCTGTGCGATATTTTGTTGGTTCTTAGCTAAAATAGTATTAGGTGAGAATGTCCTTTTAGCAAATTGATTAACTCCAGCAATAGAGCCAAAAGTAGAAACCAATTCTTTCCCTACATTATCAGTGAATTTTGTTTTAAATTTAATAGAGTCTCCTTTTCTTTCAAATTCAATTTCATTAATTTGATTTGAATCTGAAACTTTGGAAATTATAGGTGTGCCGCAAGCTATGCAACCAATAGCTCCTTTGGGAAGGGGTTCTTTGCATTGCTTGCAAATAATTTGAGTTAGGCAATAAGGGCAAAATATCAGTTTGTCATTATCATCAATTTGCTGAGAACAATTTGGACATTGTGGCATAGTTGTAAATTTTATATGCAAATGTATAATATATTAATTATATTTCCAATATTTTGTAACATTCAAATCCTTGCAATGAAAAAAATTCGATGATTGCGATTATTTGGATGATTGATTTTGTTTTAAAAGTAGAATTATCTATACAAAATTTCATACTCATTTTATTGATGATAGGCTTCAATAGCTTTTTGACTGTAAGTGACGTTTTTCTCCACTTATTTGAGGAGAGTATTTGTGGTTTAACTTTACCGCTTTCATGACACTCTTTGGATGGAGATTATAATTTGTGGAATGCACCCCTCTTGAAAATCAAAAGCTCCGAAACCTTTTATTTGTTGGGGTTTCAGAGCTTTACTGAGGTCGGTAGCAGATTTGAACTGCTGTACGCGGTTTTGCAGACCGCTGCCTAACCGCTCGGCCAACCGACCCTGTTGCGATTTTGCAGTGCAAAGATAAGGTGAAATTTTGGATTCTGCAATACCTTACTGCAATTTATTTCGATAAAGTAACACTTGTTGCCGCGATTTTACCACCCAAGGGGGGATTGAGCTTTGATACTTTAATAGTTACGTGCGTGATTTGAGGGAATGTCCGGTAGAGGGCATCGATCATTCTTTGTGCCACGTGCTCCAGCAGGTGGGATTTGATCATCATTTCACGGGCAATAATTTCATAGGCGGTCAGGTAACTGAGGGCGTCGTTGATGTCATCGCTTTGGGCGGCTTTGCTGCAATCGGTTTGGATGCGGGCGTATACCATGAATTTGTTTCCCACGATTCGTTCTGTTTCGTAGCACCCGTGGTAGGCGAAAAATTCCATTCCTTCGATTTCTATGATTCCTTCCATGATTGTTAATTTTTGTGTTTCATGTTTTATTCTTATCTTGCGGCTTTAAATACAAAAGAGCCGACAGGGGATGTCGACTCTTAAGATTACATTACTAACTACTAACCTAAACCATACAAACTTATGAAAAATCTTCAATCTCTTAAAGACGGTGCAAAGATAGGGGTAGTTTGTGAATCCAACTAATGTTTGATGTTAATAAAAGTTGTTGTTGAGGTTAATGTAGGTTAATGAAACGGGCTTGGATGGCTTGGTAATGGTGTGTCGTGAAAATGTTGTATGGTTAATGTATTGGTTTGTAGAATGATGTGATATATTCTCGTGTAAATACTCTTTGTTAATTATTAATAAGTCTTTATCAGATGGTGTGAAAATCGAATATTATTTGTATGTTTATCAGATAGATTTTTTTAGGAAAAGTAGTATGTTAGATTGGATTAAAGTGTCAGATATACAAGACATTATTTGTGAAGCGGGATGTCTGGTGTCGGATATATACGAGAAAAGAAATTTTCATGTAGAAACAAAAGGTGACATGACTCCGGTCACGGAGGCGGATAAGGCGTCGAGTGAGTTTATCGTGCAGGCGCTAAAAAAGCTCTATCCGGATATTCCCGTGATTAGTGAGGAGGCGTCGTTGCCTTCTTATGATGAACGGAAAAAGTGGAAGTACGTGTGGGTGGTTGACCCGCTGGACGGCACGAAGGAGTTTATTTTTCGGAACGGACGTTTTTGTATCAATATCGCTCTGGTGGAAGACGGGCATCCGGTGTTCGGGATGATTAATAATATTTGCGATAAGGAAATATTGTGGGCTTTCGCGGATGGTGAGCGTGGGATAACACGAGAAGGGGAGGAAAGCGTGTTGGAGGCTTCCATGGAAGTTCCGTCCCGTTTGAGAGTGGCGGTGAGTCGTTTCCATTTGACGGAGAGTGAGATGCAGTATATCGATGGGTTGAAGGCGGCGGGGTATGACGTGGAATTAATGCCCTTGGGGGCTTCTTCCAAACAGTGTATGGTGGCAGAGGGGAAAGTGGATATATGTCCGAAATTCGGGAAATGCTCGGAATGGGATGTCGCGGCGGGACAGGTGTTGGTGGAGGCTACCGGGGGGCTTGTCGTGAACGCGGAGACGGGGGGAGAGGTGTTGTATAATAAAGAAAATATTCTGAGTTCGCCTTTTATCATGTGCAGTAAGCGGATACATGAAGAAATTAAACGGGGTAATCGTATTTTTTTGACTCCTGACGCGGAGGTTGAGGTAAAAAATGATTATCTTGGGGCACAAAGAAATGAAATAATAAATCAAGATATAATGGAGAAACAATTAGCAAAAGAACTGATTGAGTTTATACATGAAAGTCCGACAAATTTTCATGCAGTGGCGAATGCCAAAAAAGAGTTGCTGGATCATGGTTTCAAACAACTGTTTTCCGGGGAAGCGTGGCAAATAGAAAAAGGGGGTAAGTATTTCGTGACGAAGAATCACTCGTCCCTTTTCGCTTTCGAGATCGGAAGCGGCGAGATTGCCAGTGACGGGTTCAAGATTATTTGTGCCCACAGTGATTCTCCCACTTTCCGGATCAAGCCGAATGCGGAGATGCCTGTTGCCGGACAATACTTGAAGTTGAATACCGAGGTTTACGGGGGACCTATCATGTACACGTGGTTTGACCGTCCGTTGTCTATGGCGGGGCGCGTGATGCTAAAGAGCCTGAACCCGTTGAAGCCCGCGACGCAATTCGTGAATTTCAACCGTCCGTTGATGGTGATTCCGCATATTGCTATCCATTTCAATCGTGCCGTGAATGATCAGGGTAACCCGTTAAGCAAGCAAAAAGATATGTTGCCGGTGATTGCCATGATTAATGAAACGTTCGAGAAGGATAATTATCTGGTAAAGTTGATTGCTGAGGAGATGGGGGTGAACAAGGAGGATATTCTTGATTTTGATCTGACGTTGTATGAATTCGAGAAAGGATGTCTGTTCGGTGTGAACGAAGAGTTTATTTCTACCGGGAAGTTGGATGATCTGGCGATGGCATTTGCGGGATTGAAGGCATTCGTAAATTCGGAGAAATGCCGGAAGACGAAAGTACTCGCTATTTTCGATAACGAAGAGGTGGGAAGCGGGACGAAACAGGGAGCCGGTTCCCCGATTCTGCGTACTATCGTGGAGCGTATCGTGTTCGGGTTGGGTGGTAAGCCGGAAGATTTGTACCGGGCTATTCATAATTCCTTCATGATTTCTGCCGATATGGCTCACGCTCTTCACCCGAATTATGTGGAGAAACATGACCCGACGAATCATCCGGTGTTGAATGGCGGTCCGGTGATAAAGATTAACGCTAACCAGAAGTATATTACCGATGGTGATTCCGCTGCCGTGTTCAAGACGATTTGTAAAATGGCCGGAGTGCCGTGTCAAGAGTTTGTCAATCACTCGGATATGGCAGGAGGTTCCACGTTGGGAAATATTTTGCTTTCCCAAATGGAAATGCGCGGTGTGGATATTGGTAATCCGATGTGGGCGATGCACTCCGTTCGCGAGACGGGTGGCGTGAAGGATAATGCTTACGTGATAAAAGCTTTCACTACGTTTTATAATATTTAAGATTGTTGTTATTAATTGGGAAGGGTTGTCTGTAATCGGCAGCCCTTTCTTCTTTATATCCGGATGCAATGAATATTGAGGAATTTAGAGAATATTGCCTGTCATTTAAGGGCGTTCATGAAAAAATGCCGTTTCCTAATGTAGCTGATCTGTATAGTCGTGATGTTTTATGCTTCTACGTGCTGGATAAATGGTTCTGTTTCGTGAATATTGAGGTGTTTGATTTTTGTTGTATTAAATGTGATCCCGGGGAGGCGGGTGAGTTGAGGGCTCAATATATGGGGATAAAGCCGGGATGGCACATGAATAAGAAGTATTGGAACAGTGTTTATTTTAATCAGGATGTACCGGATGACAAGATAAGGGAATTGGTCGCTGAATCTTATCGTATTGTTGTTCAAAGTTTGACAAAAAAGGAGCGGGAGATGCTGTTACTTCTTGCCAAGTAAAACTATTTTCTTTATTTTTGTTTCTTCGGTGGTTGTTTAGAACGTATTTATATATGGTGATGCCGGATGAGAAGGAAATATTAATAAAGCTCAATCAAGGTGATGAAGCCGGATTGGAAGGTTTGTTTTCTCTGTATTATAAGCCCTTGTGCGTTTTTGCTTTGAATTTTATTGATTCTTACGAGGAGGCAGAGGATTTGATTCAGGAGCTTTTCGTGAAGTTTTGGGAGCGGCGGGGAAAGATGGAGTTCCAAGGGTCTTTGCGGGCGTATTTGTTTTCTTCCGTGCAGCATAATTGTATTAAATTAATAAAAAGTAGAAGAAGGTATCATTTTGACGGTATCGAGAATTACGAGGATTTGCTTGAAGATAGGTGTACTCCCGGTGAGATGGAAGAGGAGAAGGAGAGGTTGTACGCGGAGATTGAAAAATTACCGGAGCAATGCCGGAAGGTGTTTGAAGCGATTGTTCTGAAAGATATGAAGTATAAAGAAGCCGCCGAACAGTTGAATCTATCCGTGAATACGATAAAAACACATCTTGCAAGGGCGATAAAACAATTGCGTACTTCATTGAGTATCATTGTTCTGATGATGATTCGGTAAAATATTTCTTTTTTTTTGCTTTTTCGTTCACCCATTTTTGCCTTTTTAGGCTTTAGGTAGTAAAAAGTACTGCTAATGGATGATAAGAGAATTATTGAGTTGGTTATTCTATATTGTAAGGATGAATTGACGGCTTCGGATTGTTCTGAATTAGAGATCTGGTTAGATGAAGACCAAAGGCATCGGGAGATTTTTCGGGATTATCTGGGAAAGTACCGGAAGGTGAGGCAAACTGTGTTTTATGATACTCTGGACGAGCGAGAGGCTTGGCATCGATTGACACGAAGAATAACGGGTACGGGAAGGAAAAAGCGTATTATGCGTTATTACCCGTATGTGGCCTCGCTGGTGTTATTCATGGTCGTGAGCGTATTTTTATACATGAGGGGTGGGATGTTTTCAGGTAGAGATGTAATTACGGTGGAGCCCGGCTCAACCAAGGCCGTGTTGCAGTTGTCGGATGGAAGGTGTGTGCGGTTATCGGCAGATTCGATGATGTCCTTGCAGGAGGTAAACGGGGTGGTTATAAGGAAAGGAGAGGAAGGGGGTATTCATTATTTAGAGAGTGAAACGGCGGGAGAGAGCGTGTTGAACACGATACGTGTACCCCGGGGGGGAGAGTATTACCTGTGTTTGGCTGACGGGACGAAGGTATGGCTTAATTCGGAGTCCGAGTTGACTTATCCTGTTTCTATGGGAGGGATTTTTAGGGATGTACGATTGAAGGGGGAGGCTTATTTTGAAGTCACTGGAAATGAAAGCCAACCTTTCCGGGTAACATGTGGAGATTCCCGGATCTCGGTATTGGGAACGAAGTTTAATATCATGGCATATGACGGGCAGAAAGATGTTGTCACGACACTGGTCAACGGACGGGTGCAAGTGTTCGCGAGCGGTGATTCCTTGATATTAAATCCGGGGGAACAATCGTTGTCCGGGGCGAACGGTATTGACGTAAGGAAGGTGGATGCAGGTATTTTTATAGCGTGGATCTCGGGAATATTTGAGTTTGAAGAGATGAGTCTTGGAGAGATCACGGGACAATTGGAACGCTGGTATGATGTGTCATTTGTTTATACCGATTCGTCACTGCGGGAGATTACGTTCACGGGAGCTGCCGATCGTCATCGTCCGTTGAATGTCGTCTTGGAGATGATAGAGAAACTTTCGGGGGTGCGTTTCGAGCTCGGGAAGGAGGTGATTACGATTTATAAAGAATGAAAGGAGTGCGGCTAACACTCCTTAAATATCCTGTCGGCTAAACAGGAATAGATTTAAATGTAAAAAACAAAGTTATGAAAAAAAGAAGTAAGTGGTATGAATTTGCACGAGGGAAATGTGCAAATAAAATCATGAGGATTATGAAATTAACGAGTTTACTAATGCTTGTTTTTGCTTTGCATCTTTCTGCCGGAAGTGTGGCACAGCAGGTTGTAAGTGCCAAGTTTTCGGATCAGACGTTGAAAGAGGTGTTTCGTGAAATCAAAGCGCAGACCGGTTTTTATTTCATGTATAATAGCCGGGAAGTGGATGTTCGGCAGAGGGTTAGTGTCGAACTGAATCAAGTGTCGCTGGAAACAGCGTTGGAAAAAATATTTGAACATTTGCCTTACGGGTACGAGGTGACACAAGGGTACGTGTTGGTCATTACCCGCCCGAAAGCGGTAATGGAGTCTAAAGCGAAGAAAAAAGAGGTGCGGGGTATGGTGGTTGATGAGAAGGGGATTAGATTACCCGGAGTAAGTATCGTGATCAAGGGAACGGGAATGGGTACGGTGACCGATGTCGAGGGTGCTTTTAAGCTGGATGTGCCTGCCGGGGAAGATATCTTTCTGGTATTTTCTTTTGTCGGGATGGAGAGCAAGGAGGTAAAAGCGGATACAACGTTCATGAAGGTTGTGTTGAAGGAGTCGGTGGAACAGATGGATGAAGTGGTGGTGACGGGGTATCAAGAGATCGACAAACGGAAATTATCCAGTTCTATTGCCTCGATCAAGGGGGAGGATTTGATAGGGGGAAATGCTATTTCCATTGATCAGATGTTACAAGGGCGTCTGGCAGGAGTCGCCGTTTTGAATCAAACATCGACACCGGGAGCCGCCCCGAAAATTCGGATTAGGGGATCTTCTTCTATCACGGGAAACCGGGAACCCGTGTGGGTAGTGGATGGTATTATTCTGGATGAACCGGTACAACTTTCTACGGAGGAATTGAATAGTATGGATCGGGTGAATCTGATAGGGAACGCTATTTCCAGTCTGAACCCGAATGATATTGAACGGGTTGATATTTTGAAAGACGCGAGTGCTACGGCTATTTATGGCGTGAAGGCAGCAAACGGCGTGATAGTGGTTACCACGAAAAAAGGAAAAAGGGGAAAACCCAGAATTAATTATGCCGGGGGAATTTCGGTTATGACGCCGCCTTCTTATAAAGTGATGCGTTTGATGGATTCGGAAGAACGGGTGGAGTTGTCGGAGGAGATGCATCGGAAAGGATTACAGTTTTACACGTTCCAGCCAACAAGCATGGGGTATGAAGGTGCATTGATGGATTTGTGGAACGGTAAGCTGTCGTATGATGAGTTCCGTTATAAAGTGAAAGATTTGAAAGAATTAAACACGGATTGGTATGATTTGTTGTTCCGGACGTCCGTTAGTCATCAACATGCGATAGCCGTATCCGGGGCAACGGATAACACGGATTACTATTTCTCTGTCGGTTACGCGAATGACCAGAGTGTAAACAAAAAAGAGGATCTGGATCGCTTTAATGCGTTGATTAAGGTAAACACCCGGTTTACTCCTAATTTTAAAGTGGGAATGAATATGAGTGGGGCGTTGACAAACACGAAACGACCTCATAATTCCATTGATGTCTACCAGTATGCGGCACAAACATCAAGAGCGATTCCCGTGTATGACGGGGAGGGGGAATTGTTTTATTATGACAATGCTTTCGGGATTTCGGAAAATATTCCTTTTAATGTTTTAAACGAGTTGAAGGAAAGTGGTTCGACCGTGAAGAATCAAGCTTTGAGATTTGATATTTCCTTGGATTGGAATATTATGCCCAGCTTGAAATTTAGTTCTATTATCGGGTTGACGACGAACAATAATTATCAGACTTATTGGGCAAGCGAGAAGTCTTATTATGTTTCTCAGCAACGGGGTACTCCTTACGGGACACCGCTCCCCGCGGAGGTAAGCCGTGATTTTGCCGCGAAGTGTTTGATCCCGATGGGAGGAGAGCTGGTGAAGGAGGATACAAGAAACACGAGGTACACGATACGTAACAGTTTTGCTTATCATGAGTCTTGGGGAGAACATCAGTTGTCCGCTATGGTCGGGAGTGAGGTTACTTCCTCGAAGTACGATGCGCTGAAATCCACGCAATGGGGATATTTGCCGGAACGGGGAAAGAAGTTTGTGAATATAGACTTGGCTACATGGAAAGGATATGCAGAGAAGGTGGCTAAGACTCCGGATGTGATTACGGATAACCTGACGAATATCGTGTCGTGGTACGGTACGTTCACTTATTCCTATGGCGATCGTTATATCGCGAATTTTAATATTCGTACAGACGGTTCCAATAAGTTCGGACAAGATAAAAGTGTACGTTTCTTGCCGGTTTGGTCAGCTTCAGCCAAGTGGAATCTGCATAATGAGGTATTTATGACTTCTGTAGAATGGCTGGATGAACTAGCATTCCGTCTGTCTTACGGGATACAAGGAAATGTGCATCCGGATCAAACGCCGAATCTGATTGTCAAGATGGGGGCTTTGGATAATATTTCTAAAGAGTATGAATCCACGTTATATAAGTTGCCCAATGACAATTTGAAGTGGGAAAAGACAAAATCTTATAATTTAGGTGTCGATTTTTCTTTCTTCCGCTCCTTGTTGTCCGGTACGGTAGAAGTGTACAAGAAAATAGGCGAGGATCAAGTCGTGCAAAAAACGTTGGCTCCGTCTACTGGTGCTAATTACGTGGCGATCAATGATGGTGATGTGAATAACAGCGGGTGGGAGTTAAGTGTTAACGTGAATCCTGTCCGTGGAAAGGATTGGAACTGGAGTTTTTCGTTCAACACGGCAAAAAATTATAATAAGGTGAAGAATGCCGGAGAAGAGCTGTCCGTGACATGGAGTGATTACGTGAACGGGACTTTGGTTCGTAACGGGAAATCAATAAACAGTTTCTACGCTTATCGTTTCAAGGGGTTGAATGACGAGGGATTACCCACGTTCTACGGGGAGTCGGAAAAGAATGAGGACGGGGAGGTTGTTATTGTTACGCAGGAAGAGGCTTTCGATGCGGCATTCGTGTACGCGGGACGGCGTGAGCCGACTCTGTCGGGTGGTTTTTCAACGAACTTGAGATTTAAACGTTTGACGATGAATGCAAACTTTTCCTTCGCTTTGGGGAATAAAGTTCGGTTGAATAATCTTTATTACGAGTCGGGACAGGCATTGCCGTTCCCGCAGCAAAATATGTCCAGCGAGTTTGTGCATCGTTGGCGTGAACCGGGGGATAAGACGGTTATTCCGGCATTGTCGGATGATGCAATGGCATTTACTACTTACGAGAGAAAATATCCGATAGCCAATAATCGTTGGGATATGTATAATAAAAGCGATTTAAGGGTGGTTTCGGGGGATTTTCTCCGTTGTCGTTCTTTGAGTCTACGTTATGATGTTGCCCCGGAATGGTTACAAAAGTTTTATATCTCGGCTGCCAGCTTAAGTTTTGACGTGAGCAATCTTTTCGTGATTAAAAGCAAGGATTTGAAAGGACGTGATCCGGAGCAAGTAACCATGGGCTCGGGTACAGTCCCGCCACAGAGGGGATACTCGTTGAGATTAAATGTTTCATTCTAAATAGGTTTGTGATGAAGATACTTATATATATTATCGTAACGGGAATGTTACTGGGTGGATGTAGCGATTTTCTGGAGGAAAATTCTCAAGATTTGATGATTCCCAAGACTGTGCAGAATTACAAGGAGTTTTTGTATGGTGAAGGTTTGAACAATAAGGTTGTCCTTTGTGAATATTTGGATATTATGACAGATGATGCCGATGAAATTATTAATATAAAAAGACCTTATGAAACGAGTGTGGATGCTCGTAAATTTTGGTCTTATTACACTTGGCAGGAATATCCAGAGATTCAGCAGGACAATTCTTTGTTGGAAGACAATGCATGGGGTGAATATTACCATAGAATATTGATTGCTAATATTATATTGGAGGCTTTGGATGAAATGGAGGGAACACATGCGGAGAAAATGGATTTGGCGGGTGAGGCTTATTTTTTGCGTGCTTGGTCTTATTTTATGTTGGCTAATTTATATGGTAAGCCGTATGTCGATGAAAAACAGGCAGCTAAAGATTTTTGTGTACCAATCAATCGGGCTACAGGTATTGAAGAAAAATCATTGTCCCGTTCTTCGATAAAAGATGTGTATGACTTAATGGAGGCGGATATAATATCTTCAATTGCAGCTTTTAAGGTGTCGACAGTCGAGAAAACAATTTTTCGTCCGAATTTGCCGACTTCTTATTTGTTGGCTTCCAGAATAGCACTTTTCCGGAAGGATTATGACAAAGTGATTGCTTATGCCGATTCTGTGCTGCTCTCGACGGAAAAGGCGTTATTTGATATGACGGCGACCTATGCAATCCCTCGTTTTTTGAATGTCGGGAATCATGAAATATTATTTTCTTATGGTGAAGCTCCTTCTGGTGGTTTGGCTGCTTTTCAGTACTCTTCTTTGAGGCGTGCTGCTTTTATTCCGTCAACGGATTTATCGGATTTGTATGCGGAAAATGACGAACGGAAGACTTCTACTCTATTTTTTAGTGCAGGAGGAATGAAGCCGATGAAATATTATGGCTCCACGTCAGATGGTATGTATCCTCATGCTTTCCGTTTGGCAGAGGTGTATCTGAACCGGGCTGAGGCGTACGCGGCAAAAGGGATGACCACCGAGGCGCTTCGGGAGATTAATGCTCTTCGGGAGAAGCGAATTTCCGAGAATTACGAGGTCACGGCGACGACGGCTGAGGATGCCTTTACACTGGTAAAGGACGAGCGGCGGATGGAGTTCTGTTTCGAGGGTTTCCGTTGGTTTGATTTACGCCGGTGGGATCGTCCGAAGATTACACATCGTTTTTCTTCAGCGGAGAATCCGAGTAATTATATTGAATATGTCTTACAAAAGGATGATCCTGCTTATACTTTGCCGATACCACAGAAAGAACGGGAGATGAATTTATCAATAGAGAATATCGATCGCCCACGACGGGATAAGTAGATAAATTTAAAAAGAAGAAGTTATGGAACGAATAAGATTAATGATTATATGCGTGTTGTTGCTTGGCTTTTACGCGTGTTCGAATGAAGATGATATTCACGCCAAGGTGGAAGACAGTTGGTATAACTTGGAAGACGATCCATCCGATCCCGTTCAACATTATATCTATCAGTTTTATCAAGATTACCGGACGATTATCATTAAAGATCCGGAAGTAGAGGATTATCGATACAATTTTAAAAAACGTAATAATATCAAGATTGTAGCGCCTGTTCAAGAAGCTGTTTTATTACAAAAGGGGTTGGATATGGTGAAAGATGTCTTTATTGATATTTATCCGGATAATTTTAAAAAGAAATATTTCCCGTATTCTATTATTATGGCTGATTCGGTTCTTTTCCTCGGGATGGAAGATCAAATACCTTCTTATCATGCTTACGCGAGTACCAATTTTGTCGCTATTGCCGGGATTCGTACGGAAATGAACAATTATACGGATAGCGATATCCGGGAGATTCGAGGAGAAGTGAATGCTAAGTTCTGGAGTGATTATTTGGCTGCTGTTAAAGGTGTTTTTGTTATTCCGGATGATTTTTACGAGGTGAGTAAGAAGTTTTACGGGCAGAGTGATTGGGACTGGGATGTGGTTTATACTCCGGATGATGTGGATTGGCACGAGATGGGATTTATTTCGTATGATCCGGGTAACACGAGTTATGATGATGATCCGATTTTGGGAGGATGGTGGATTCAAGCTCCCAATAAAAGTATCGATGTTTCGCAGTGGTTGGAGTTCGTGTTCCGTGTGACTCCGGGAGAACGGGATATGTTATTGGAGAAATATCCCTTGATGAAAAAGAAATACCGGATATTGCAGGAAGCAATAAAGGGATGTGATGGTTTTGATATTTCCAACTTAGAATGAAATATTTATATAGTTTTTAGGACAAAGGAGGAGGTCGCTTGGCTTCCTCCTTTGGTGTATTTTTGTCATTACGATAATTTGTGTGATTGTTTGGCTTTAAAGATTATTCTTTATATTTGTGCATTCGGAGAGTATTTTATGTCGTCTTGGGATATAAAAGATGTGGGGAATTAAAACGTGTAAAAAATGGATCTATGATGCAGGCTGTTCCGATCGATATGGGTCGCTTGATAGATGGTGACGAGAAGATATTCAAATGTCTGTTCGATTCTTCGTACGTGGGAATGGTGCAACAAGCCGTTTATTATACGAATGATCCGGACGTGGCGGAAGATGTCGTGCAGGAGGTTTTCGTGCGGTTGTGGGAGAAGCGTGAGGAACTGAGGGGGATTGAGAATATTCAGGGATATTTGTCATTCAGTGTAAAGAATAGATGTCTGAATCATTTGGAACACCAGCAGGTTGTGGATAAATACAGGCAACATTGTTTGATGTCGGAGATGTCGGAAACGGATGAAAGTCCGGAAGTTCTGATCGAGGAGGTGAGTCGTTTGTTGGAGAAGTTACCGGAAAAAAGACGAAGGGTGCTGGAGATGAGTGTGCTCGATTCCAAGTCTTACGCGGAAATAGCGGGGGAGTTGGGGATATCGTTGAACACGGTGAAGGATCATATAAAAAAGGCATATTCTTTTCTGAGGGAAGAGGCACGGAAGAGTATTTCCTACTCTGTTCTTTTTATCGCGTTATATCGGCAAAAAGAAAAAAATAAGGAATAGGTGATTTTTTTTCATTTTTGAACCACTCGTTTTAAATTCTTACCTGTCTTTAGTATGAAAATAACCATAACAATGCAGGAAGAAATAGAAGATATAATCATGAAAAAGCTCTCGGGAGAGAGTTTGTCCCAAGAAGAGGGGGCGTGCTTTGAAGCGTGGTGTCAGGATGAGGAACATCAGGAGTATTTTGAAGACTTGCGTAAGATTCGCTCCGGGATTTTAGCTTCATTGGTGGTGAAGAAGGTAAACAAGGAGAAAGCATGGCGTAAGGTGCGTCCCGCTAGAAGAAGAACTTTGGTTTATCGTGTGGCGGGATACGCGGCAATGTTCGTGTCGGTTCTGGGGGTGGCTTTGGCGCTTCTTTCACGTGAAAAGCAAGATGAAAAAATAACTTACACTCGTTCCGTGGTACTGCCCGGGAAGAAAATGGCGACCTTAACGTTGTCCACGGGAGAACAAATCGTGTTGACGGACACGTTGCCTCAACTGAAAGAAAAAGGTACCGTTATTTCCCATTCGGAGGAAAAGGCGTTGGTATATAATCAAGTGCAGGATTCTGTTCCGGCGGGCGTCGTTTATAACGCGGTAACGGTTCCCCGGGGCGGAGAGTATAAATTAGCTCTGTCGGACGGAACCATTGTCTGGTTGAATTCCGATAGCTATATTCGTTATCCGGTGAGGTTTTTCGGTGATATGCGTCAGGTCGAGTTGCGGGGGGAGGCATATTTCGAGGTCGCGAAAGATGGCGGGAAGCCTTTTGTCGTGAGGATGAGGGAGTATAATATCCGGGTGACGGGGACTCAATTTAACGCCCGGAGTTATTCCAACGAAGGGACAGCCACGACTTTGGTGGAAGGTAGCGTGCAAATTGAAAGAGGTAAGACCGTGAACAAGTTAGTTCCGGGACAACAAGCCATATTAAAAGACGGGCAAGTGGAGGTGCGGAAAGTGGATGTGGAGAGCCAGATAGCGTGGAGGGACGGGAACTTCTCGTTCTCGCAATGCCGTTTGGAAAATATTCTGGATGAGCTTGCCCGCTGGTATGATGTCGATGTGTTCTACATGAATCAGCAAGTGAAAGATTACCATTTCTCCGCGTGGTTTAAGCGGAGTTCCTCGATAAGCGAAGTCATCGCTATTCTTGAAAAAACGAAAAAGATAAGTTTGAATTTAAAAGGAAGAATGCTTACCGTAAAAGACAATAGTAGAAATTAAAAATAAAACATGAGGCATATTTGCCGTATGCCTCGTGTATATAAAACTCCTCGCCAAAGGAATTTTAATGTTAAACTTGAAAAACAAAGTTATGAAATTTTTATGTAGAAACCTAATCTGGATTATGATTAAAATCAAGCTGGTATTCCTAGTGTTGATTTTGGGCTTCTCCAGTTTGAATGCGAAAGTTTGGTCGCAACAGGAGCGAATTGATTTTGTGTTCGAGAACATGAACATGGTTCAGTTTTTTGAACAGCTTCAGAAGAAGACTAATTTAAAGTTCGTGTTTAATCATGAAGATGTCCAGAAGTACACTGTAAATGGAAAAGTACATGACAAGTCTGTGGAGGAGATATTAGATATCGCCCTTGCAGGTAAGCCCTTGCGTTATGACATCACGAGTGATCACGTGGTGATTTATTATGCCGCGATTCCCGTTAAGGACGAGAAGCCGAAGGGGATTAAGATTAAAGGAACCGTGACGGACGAGGAGGGATTGACGCTACCCGGTGTTACCGTGGTAATCAAGTGGACAACTATCGGTACGGCTACCGATGTCGATGGTAAATTTGCCTTGGAGGTTCCCGAATCCGATACCACGAAACTGGTATTCTCGTACGTGGGGATGCAGACCTACGAGTTGAACATCTCGAAGAAGAAAACGGAATACAATGTTGTTATGAAGTCCGACAGTAAGGCATTGGAGGATGTTGTCGTGACCGGATTTTTCACGAAAAAGAAGGATAGTTTCACGGGTTCCGTGAAGACGATGACGGTGGAAGAACTCAAGGCTGTGTCGAACACGAATCTCGTGAGCGCGATTTCGATGTTGACCCCGGGTATGCGAATGGTGGAAAACAATGCTTTCGGGTCGAACCCGAACCGGATGCCGGAGATTGTTATCCGGGGTACTTCGTCTTTATCCACGGAAGCTGACCAGAGTGCCAATCAGCCGGTAATTATTCTGGATGGAGTGGAAATCACGATGCGTGATTTGTATGACCTTGATATCAATGATATCGAACGTGTCGATGTGTTGAAGGATGCTTCTGCCACCGCTCTTTATGGGGAGAAAGCCTCCAATGGAGTTATCGTGATCGAGAGGAAGAGAGTGTTGAATGACCGGTTGCGTTTGTCTTATAATTTGGACGGGGCGCTGGAGGTACCTGATTTGAAATCTTACGATTATCTGGATGCCAAGGATAAATTGGAATTCGAGCGTTTGGCCGGATTGTATAATTTCGAGTTGTTGAATGATTTTGAAGAATATAACCGGAAGAAGATATTAATATCCAAGGGATTGGATACGGATTGGATGTCCAAGCCTTTGCGTTCCGGCTTCACGATAAACAATTCTATAGGCGTGAGCGGTCGAGGTAATGGTATGACGTACCGGGTAAACGCGAACGTGAGAAACGTGAAGGGTGTCATGAAGAAAGACTACCGTAACACGATCGGCTTGACAATGTTCCTCTCTTATCACGTGGACAATAAATTGACAGTATCTTTCCAATCCAGTTTCTCCGATTTGAAATGGAAAGAAAGTCCTTACGGGAAATTCTCGGATTACGTGAGAATGAATCCTTATGATGCGCCGTACGATGAATACGGGCGTTTGAATAAAACAGGTTCATGGGAAATGGCGAATCCGTTGTATGAGGCTGAATGCGGGAATTATGACGAGGGAAATAGTCGTTCGTTCACGAATACTTTATCTTTCCGTTGGGATGTTTTGCCCGGTCTTTTTATCAATGGAAGCGGGTCTATCGTGACTTCCAAGGATCGGACGGAAGTGTTCTATTCTCCGGAGTCAAACGTGTTTAACGGTGTTTCTAACCGTTCGGAGCAGGGAACATTGGAAATTGTAAATGAAAGGTATTTGAAATACGAGGGGAAGATTATCGCGAATTACGCCCAAAATTTCGGGGAAGATTTACTTCTGACGCTTCATGCGGGGGCTGATATTATGAAAGAAACAACTACAAGAGACGGGTACATGGCTTATGGTTTTTATAAATCGTCCTTGCATGCTCCTAATTTTGCAGCCGGATTCGGTACGGGGACTAGACCTGATGGTTCCGAAGATGTCAGTACTAAAATAGGTCCGTTCGTGAATGCTAACTTTATTCTCAAAAACCGTTATTTCGTGGATGGGTCATTCCGTCGTTCCGGTTCTTCGAAGTTTGGAGATGAGAATAGATTTGCTCCTTTCTGGTCAGTGGGGGCAGGTTGGAACATTCATAACGAGGAATTTGCAACTCGTTTCGGATGGGTGAATACTTTCCGTTTACGTTATTCTTACGGTGTAACCGGAAACGTGAGTTTTGCACCTTATCAAGCCGTGACAACTTATTTTTATAATGGGGATAATTTTTATCTGCACGGTATTGGTGCTATACCCAAAACGATGGGTAATAGGGATTTGAAATGGGATTTGACGAAAGCGCACAATATCGGGTTGACTGCCGATTTTTGGGATGGACGTATTAATTTAACTTTTGATTATTACAGGAAGACGACGGATGATGTACTGATAGATATGTCTGTACCGCCTTCCGTGGGTGAGAGTACTGTGCGGAATAACCTCGGGCAGATGCGCAATGTCGGATTCGAGTTTGACGTGACGGCCTTGTTACTCTCGACCAAAGATTGGCGTTTTAGTATAAAAGTAAACGGTGACCATAACAAGAACGAGATTTTGGGTATCAGTAATAGTTTGGCCAAGTACAACGAGGAGGCAAACGCGGATGGTTCTTCATCACCGAAGGTATTGTATAAAGAAGGTGAATCCACTACCGCTATTTATGCCGTTCGTTCCGCGGGAATTAATCCGGCTACCGGAGAAGAAGTATTTATCAAACGGAATGGGGCATGGACATTGGAATATGATCCGAATGATAAGGTGGTCGTGGGTGACGAGAATGCATGGTTGAAAGGGGCCTTTTTCCCTATGTTGTCTTACCGGGGATGGCAGATTAATCTTTCTTTCGAGTACAATTTCGGGGGGCAGATTTACAACACTACCCGTGCCGATAATGTTGAGAATGTGAATCCCCGGCATAATGTAGACCGACGGGCATTTGAAGAACGTTGGAAAAATGTGAACGATGTTCCGCCTTATCTGGACATTGCAAATGCTGATTCGCGCACCAGTTATCATACCAGTCGGTTCGTGGAGGATGATAACAATGTAATATGCAGAAGTATAGAACTTTCTTATGAATTTAATCAAAACTTGTTGAAAAAGATAGGTTTCAAGCGATTGAGATTGAGCGCCGGGATGAAAGATCCTTTCCGTATGTCGACAGTTAAATTCGAGCGGGGAACATCATATCCGTTCAGTCGCGGATTTACTTTTTCAATTAGTCCGACTTTCTAATAAATATGGTTATGAAAAGATTGAAATATATATTGTTTATCCTGTTGATCGCTTGCTTTTCCTGTGATGATTTCTTGGATGTAAAGCCGACGGGAGAGATTGTGAATAACAAACTGTTTGAAACCGCCGAAGGTTTCGAGGAAGCTATTTACGGTGTTTATTCTTTTCTGGCGAGAGAGCCGTTGTACGGGAAGAATATGACTTACGGGTTGGTGGATGTCGTGGGGCAGTATTTTTCAGGCAGATGGGATAAACACTGGTCAAACGAGTTACGATTGTATAATTATAAGCACATGGAAGTGCGTCCCGAAATTGATACGATATGGATATCAATGTACAGGGGGATTTCTTACGTGAATAATATGCTGGAGAATTTGGCGGAACGTGATCCTTCCGAATTTGCCTTGTATAACGTGTATAAGGCTGAAGGCTTGGGATTGAGAGCTTTCATGCATTTCGAATTGTTGCGCTTGTTCTCGGAGAGTATTATCCAGAACCCGAACGCAACGGGTATTCCGTACCGGGAGAAATATTCTTATCAGGTTACCCCGTTTGACCCGATCAGTGAATCGTACAATAAGATTATCCGGGACTTTAAGGAGGCGGAGAGATTATTAGCGGAACATGGCGAATATTTTGACCGGACGGATGAGAATGCCGGAGGATTCGTGAAAGACCGGGTGATTCACATGAATCTGTATGCGGTGCAAGCACTCTTGGCACGAGTGTATTGGGAGAAAGGAGATCTGGAAACGGCTAAAAATTATGCCATGAAGGTAATAGAAGCTCCCTATTTCTCTATGGAGGCGAAGACTGATGTTGAGGATATTATGAATGGAGTTATTTCCGATAAGGAAACAATCTGGGGATTGTATTCAGAAGAATTTCCGAATTTTACCCGTGATGTTCTTTACTCTAGCGGAGGAAATCTTTCTTATGATCCCAAACCGGATTATCGTGATATTTATGAGATAGATCAGGACGGGTTCGATTATCGCTTGGATAAATGGTTTCAGACCTTGTCCGATCATGGTGCCGAGGGATTGCGGTGTATGAAAGTGGTCGATCGTTTCAAGGTGCGTCTGAATACGCGTCCCGTGACGAAATTGAGCGGTATTAATATGATTCGTTTGCCGGAATTGTACTATATCGTGGCTGAATACTATTTATTGCAGTCCGACATGGAAACAGCTGCCACCTATTTGGATAAGGTCGTGCGTGCCCGTGGTTTGAATGGTTTTAACAAGGGGGATGGGATGGTCGTTGTGACTCGTATGAATATCAATAATGACAGGCGGAAAGAATTGGTTTGTGAGGGACAATGGTTCCAGATATTGAAACATTATAATATGTCTATATATGAGGCGATTACTGACCAGACTTTCCAACCTTCAAAGGATATTTACGTGTTCCCCGTGCCTGATAGTGAATATGAATACAGAGATTAATTTGAATGTTATGAAAAAGATATATATTATTGCCATATTGTTATTCGGGGCATTGTTTTCGTGCACGGATGATGACTATCAATTATATAACACGTCGTTGACAAATAAGATTTATTTCGATAGGGATTCCTTCTTTTTCCAGTATGGACCAAGAGAAGATAAAGATGTCGATCTCGAAGTCCCGATTAGTTTGATTGGGTTGGCGAATTTTGACCAAGACGTGGAATTCAAAGTAAGTGCTGATATCCGTAATTCGACTGCTAAACTGGGCGTTCATTATGATATGGACGAGATTCAAGTTTTCATGAAAGATTCGGTGACGGCTGCTATTAAATTGGATTTCAAGAGAGACAATCTAGTGAAAGACATCCAGTATAAGCTCTACTTGAATTTGGAAGCGAATGACGATTATATACCGACGAACAGGACGAGATGTGTCGTGTTTTTTGGGGATATCAGTTTAGAGCAGCCGGAATGGTGGCGTCCTGATCGTTTAGGAACATATAATCAGGATAAATTGATTCTGTTTATCAAATATTTCCACGCCACGAAAGAATCACTCCCCGTGCTTTATGATGATATCGTTTCCAAATGGGGCGAGTATCTGGATAACACGGCGCATGATCGATTCGAGTACCTGTTGACGACCTATGTTTATCTGGGTTTCTTTAAACAACATGTTTATACTCCCATGTACGAGTATTATATCCAATCCGGAGATGATCATTACAAGTTACCGGATCCGGCAACAACAGAGTATGAATGATTGAAAAATAGGATATTATGAACAAGATAAAATATATATGGAGCATGATTGTCATCTTGTGCGGCTTACAGGCATGTTATGATGATAATTCAAAATTGGCGGATCAACCGATTATCGAGGTGAAGATTAATCAAACGGCAAAAGATTCGATCAATATCTATTTCAATAATACATTGGAAATTAAAGGAGATATAGAGTGTGAAACCGACGCGTTAACTTACCAGTGGGATATGGGACTTTACTCGATGGATTCGCAAACGGGCGAGTCTATGACAGTTTTCAAGAATATCTCTAAAGAAAAAGACTTGAGTTATGTGGTACGTGATTTGGGACACTATCACCTGCGGCAAGTGGTAACTAGCGAGGATGGAAGCACGATCAAATATTACCATGTTTTTGTGAATTCCCAGTTTGAAGAGGGATATACCATTCTAGGACGTCGCCCGGACGGGAAAGGGAGTATTGCTTTCATGAAAACTCTTACACCTGAAGAAATAGAACAAGGAATGCAACCGACGTTTATGCAGAATGCTTATGCTTACGCGAACGAGGGGGAGGAATTGTTTATGGATCCCGTGGACGTGGATAAGGTGGGAAAGTTTTTGTATATTTTGCATGGAACGTCACAGAAAATGCTCCAGATAGATGCTAAAACATTCAAGAAAGTGTATGAATATGATTTTAAATATTACGCTTTGGATTTTCTGCCGGGGAGATTAATGGCTTATGACGGTAATTTTAGCAGAGAGTTTGAAGTTGTTTCCAAAAATGGGGGTGTTGCGATGGTACAAACGGATCAACAGGCGATATTCCCCTTTCCCGGTCTTCCGAAAGAAACCGTGTACACGGATGCTTATGATCGTCCGAGCTGGAAGAGTAGCATGACGAGAGTATTTATCGGTAAAGACCGGGATGCCGTGTGTTGGAATGGTGCGAACGGGTACGATCCTTTTTTCTCTTATCAGGACTGTTTTGATTATTTTAAAGGCAGGTATGTAGTCAAATTGTTTCAGAATGAATCAACGGACGGTAATGATGTCTACGTGATCAATCGCACGGGAGGGCAAACTGTCATCACGGGTGTTAAAGCTATGATGTACAATTTTGCCGAAGGAGGAGGTCTTTGGGTACTTTTTGAACGTCCGATCCGGGAAGGTATAGTTACGGAAGATTCACAGATATTACCGAATGATTATTACTCTTGTGCTTTTGTTTCCAATGGGAATAAGGTATACAAATGGTTCTATACCCAACATGATTTGGAGGCGAATCCTTTTATCACCTTGCCTGATGGAGAAGAAGTGCGTTGTATGAATCATTACCAGTGTTCCCGAAGCGTTAGTGATGCAGAATATCAAGATTATTCGCGGCAGAAACAATTCTATATTGCCACTTACAATCCGGATCGGGAAGGCGAGTACAAGGGGTCGTTGTATATCTATGACGCGGATACGGGAGCCTTGGTAAATAAATACGAGGGGATCTCTGATGAGCCGGTGGCATTACTTTATAAGATTAAGTAAGAAAATATTAATAATGGAGATTATGAAACGATATATTATCAGTTGGATGCTATTGGGCATCATGTCGCTTTGGATATTTTCATCTTGTGAGGATTATAACTTCAAGGATGTTCCCGACCCGGTTGTACCGGAAGACATGACTCCCGGGTTGAAATTGTTGAATAACGAGATTCTGATAGACGCTTTCGGGAATGCTCAAGGATTCGAGTTGCGTGCTATCGGGGGAAAGTGGAGTGTGGAGCCGGAGAAAGAAACACCTTGGCTGTTGGATTACGAGCCTAAATCAGGCGATGAGGGAAATGCCGTTGTTGGCGTAACGTTGAGAGTGAACGAGGGAATGGAGGAGCGTTTTTGTAAACTGATTGTTCGTCAAGAAAATACTGGGAAAGTTGACACGGTATACGTGAAACAGTTTACCTACGAGTCGAAATATAACCGGAGAACCGATAGCTTGGCAATGCTTGCCGTGTATAAAGCGTTGAAGGGTGAGGACTGGATGAAGCCTTGGAATACGAAAAAACCGATGACCGAATGGACGGGCGTGATATTGGAAGAAATAGAAGGAGAACAACGGATTGTCGGCTTATCGTTGAATGATTTTAAATTGAGTGGAGATCTGGCTAATGAGATTGGGAATTTACGAGAATTGAGGTCTTTGAAAGTCGGGGGAATAGGAAAAGTGTACAAGTGCCCGAACAGTTTGATTAATTTGCGGAAATTGGAAACGCTGGACGTGAATTTTTCCGATGGAACGGAATGGTTCCTGCCGAATGATATGTCTTCCATGCTTTCATTAAAGGTGTTTAAACCTGCAGCATTGAAAGTTCCGATAGAATCGTTTGCCGGGTTCTATACTTTGCCGGCATTGGAAGAATTAAATCTTTCCACGATGTATTTGATCGGGGATTTACCGACGGGGATTTCCAAGATGAAAAGTTTGAAGTCGTTGAGCCTTGCCGGAACGAATATTTATAGCTTGCCGGATGATATCGGAGAATTGGCAGAGAATCTTACCGCGTTGGATTTGAGAGGGTGTCAATCTTTGGCTTCTTTAGGAACAAGTTTTAGTAAGTTGGTGAATTTGACAAGTTTGACTTTATCCGGTTGTAAAGTATTGAAAAATTTACCGGCTGGGCTTGGCAATTTGTCGGGTTTAACCTCTTTGGATTTGTCTAGTTGCGAGAAGTTGGAGAGGCTTTCTGAAGATTTCGGGAATTTGATGATCACCACGTTAAACTTGAAAGATTGTGCGGCTTTGACCGGTTTGCCCGAGAGTTTTGGAAACTTGGTAAGATTGAAGAAGTTAACGATGTCCGGTACGGGAATGACGGAATTGCCGGCAGGGCTTTCGGGACTTGTCGCTTTGGAAGAGCTTGATATTACCGGTTCTTACGGGGGCGAAGGAATGAGTGGTATCGCTTCTGAAATATTTGCCGGGATGCCGGATTTGAAAACGTTGAAAGCAGGATATAATCAATTTTCAGGAGGGCTTTCTTGGTTGAAAATATTGACAAAGCTCGAGGTTTTGGATATGAGTGACAACAGCTTGGACGGGGTGCTTGACTTTAATGATTTCGCAAGTTCGTGCAAGGAGATTTCTCTTTCCGGAAATCAGTTGAGTGGGACACTTGAGGGGATCTCTAAGCTTACCAATATAACGAGATTGAATTTGAGAGACAATAATTTGACCGGAACTATCCCGGTGGAAGTGACTCGTTTGACTAAGTTCTCGTGGGGCGGTCTGGGACTTTCCGGAAACAGGCTTTCCGGGGAGATTCCTTCGGAAGTTTTATCATGGAATAAATGGAATAATTTGAGTCCCACGTGGAATATCTATCCGCAACAAGATGGTTACGGTTTTACGAATGTACCGTAAATTATGAATTTTACGGGAGGGATTTAAAAGTGAGTATTCAAACTCCCTCCCGGCTTCGCCGTACTCCCTCTATAAACAGAGGGAGAGCAAGAATACTTATTGTTTTCGGTAAGGTTCACCAGCTCCTCCTCTGTTTATAGAGGAGGTGGCAGCGAAGCTGACGGAGGAGTTTTTGTAGAGGATATACTTTTGATATTCTCTCGTAATTAAAATAAAAATATTATGGGGAGATTAGTGTATTTCGGATTCTTGTTCGTTTTGTTGGGGTGTAAACAGGAATCCGTACAGATATCGGGTGAGATCGAGAAACAATGGAGAAGTGATAGTGTTGAAATCACGATGCCCGATGCCCGACGGGGAGAATATTTGATCGCGGCTCCCATTCGGGAGGACGGAACGTTTTCGTTAGCGGGGAATATTCCGTTGAAAAAGGTCGTGTTGATAAACTTCCCGAAGGATTATCTTCGGATACCGTTGTACACGGAAGAGATACGTTACGTGCTGGTCGAATCGAACGAGCGGTATTACGCGCTTTCGGAAGGGGCATCCTTGCAGAACGAATACGTGGAATTGCAAAAGAAACTGGATGAGTTGAATCGGGATTACGAGAATTCATGCCAAGGATACGATACGATTACCGATATTCACCGGAAAGCAATGCTCTCGGAAATGCTGGATAAAAAGTTCAAGTACAAAAATAATGTATTGCTGGAAGGAGTACGGAGATTCGCGGGAACAGAGATTGCCCAAAATCTGGTACATGACATTCTTTTTTATTGTGAGGTGGATTTCGAGTTTTTTACCCGGGCGGTAGAGGCCTTGGGGAATGGCGGACCGGAAAGTGATATGCGGGAACGTATTTTTGAGTTGTACGAGAAAATGAAAGCGAAGCAGTTGACAGGGAAAGCACCTGAATTTGAATTGCCCGACGCGGAAGGGCAGAAAATACGATTGGCGGCTTTCCGGGGAAAATACGTGTTGTTGGACTTCTGGGCTTCGTGGTGTGCGCCATGTAGAAAAAAGAACAAAGAATTGAATAAGCAATACCCGGAATTACGGGAAGTCGGGCTAGAGGTAATTTCAGTGTCGCTGGATAGCAAGAAAGAGCTTTGGTTGCAGGCTTTGAAAGAAGATGGGGTATCGTGGGTACAGCTGATAGATAGTGACGGTTTCGAGAATAGTCGGGTGCGTGATGCTTATAAGGTAGAACAGGTTCCGACGGTTTACCTGATAGATCCGGAGGGGAATATCGTGTTGAAGAATCCCGATTTGGAGCAAATCCGAAAAATCATAAAAGAGAAAAAATCATGAGAAAGATATGTGGCTTGTTTGCCGTACTGTTTGTGTTGTGGCTGAACGGGACGGCTCAAGAGAAAGCGATTATTTTGAAAAACACGAATGTTGTCGATGTTGTGGAGGGAAATATCCGCGAGGGTGTTGATGTCGTGGTGAAAGGCGGGTATATTCAAGCTGTCGGGAAAAATGCGGGAAGTGGGATTGACGGGAAAATGAAGGATATGACAGGAAAGTACGTGATGCCGGGATTGATAGATGCGCACGTGCATATTGCCAATGATCCCAAGGAAACACAGGCAGACCGGGCAAAACATCTGGAATATTTCTTGCGTCACGGTATAACTTCTATCCGGGATGCTGCCGGGGATGCCCGTGTGTTAAAAGATTTAAAGGAAGGCGTGGAGCAAGGGAAATATATAGGACCGGACATTTATTATGCAGCCTTCATGGCGGGTCCCGCCTATTTCGAGGGTAACGATCGGGAGAAAAGTATGGTGGAAGGATGGGCAGAGCCCTTCGCCCCGTGGATGCAATGCCTCCGTCCCGGTGACGATTTGGATAAAGCCATGCGGGAAGCAAAAGAGTGGGGGTGCACGGGGGTGAAGATTTACGGTGGATTCGACCGGGAGGCTTTGTTGCCGATCGTGCGGAAAGCCAAGGAACATGGGTTGCAAGTATGGGGACACGCCACGTTGTTTCCCGCTAAACCGTGGGATGTGGCAGATGCCGGGGTGCAGGTGATCTCTCACGCGTATATGTTGGAATGGGAAGGCGTTTCGGAAGGGTTGAGCGGTAAAATATTCGAGAATTACGAGAAATATTACGATAAGATCGACCACGAGAATATGTCCGTGGAGCGTTTCTTGCAGACGGTGAAAGCGAAAGGGTTGATTTTTGACCCGACTCTTTTTCTGTGCATGGAGAACGGTATGGATTGGTCGGTACGTTTTGTAAAGAGGGCACGCCAAATCGGCGTGAAGATTTGCGCCGGAACAGACTATATCAACGAGCTGAGCCGCCCCTTTCCTTTCCTGTTCGACGAACTTGATCTCTACGTGGAGAAATGTGATTTCTATCCCATGGAAGCAATTTTCTCTGTCACGAGAGTTGCCGCAGAAGTGCTGGGCATCGCCGATAAAGCGGGAGCGGTGGAAGTCGGAATGCAAGCGGATTTACTCGTGCTGAACGGCAACCCGTATGATAATATCAAGGAGTTGCGGAATATTCAGATGGTGATGAAGCGGGGAAAAATTCTCGGAGAGTGAAAGTTACAAAACATGAAATGATGAGGAAAGCTATTTTGTCGCTTTGTTCTTTATATCTTGCCTCCTGTGCCTGTTATCACGAGGGTATACGTCGGGAAGGGGGAGAGGAGGCATTAAATCCCATGTTTTGCGTCTATGATTTGTGCCTCACCTCGATGAAAATACTCCGGGAAGCCCTGTCGTTGACGGAGGAGTGGGCGAAGGCATAGGCGAGCGTGTTCCCGGGGGTAAATTTCTTGTGCAGCGGGAATGCCGTTTCTCCGGGCGTTCCCCGTTTGCCTAGGGGGTAAACACGGGATTTTTGTGTTACCGTGTCGAAGAGGACGAGGGTGATGTCATCCGCGTCTTTTGCCACGGGCGAAAGGGCTTGCCGTTGCCATTTCACGTGAACTTCCCGGTTCTCGTGATGTATGGTTACTTCCACCGCGGGAGGAGTCAGGTTCCCTTTGGAGAAAGTGAGGCGTTCCCGGTGTACCGTGGCGGCGAGCGTTTCCTCGTCGATTTCCACGCTTTTCTGGTTCATCCCGATGAAGAGGGTGCGGGCTTCGGAATATGATTTTCCCGGGAAGCCGGCCTGAACTGCCGGGCAAAAATAGCGTGCCAGAGCGGATAAGATGCTGAAGCGAGCCTGTTGCACTCGTTGCGCGGTGCTTTGCTTCTTGCTTTTGAAGCTGATTTTAGCTTTTACCACGTTCCGGTTCCTGAAGCGGCACATGGTGACGTTCCCTACCGAACCCGAGGCGTTATCGAAAAGATGTGAATCAAATATTGCCATAAGATTATGTTTTAAGTTTGAAAAAAAGGTGTGATTGTCATCCGGCAGTCCGCCCTGCAAGCGGACTGCCGGATGATTGAGTCTTTGTCGTGTTTCGTCGGGAACGGGTTATTCCAGTTTCACGTTGAAATACACGTTGTTCGTGAAGGCGTCTCTTGCCTCGTTCGTGAAGAAGGCGTAGATGTGGGCTTTTCCGGCGCCCGCTTTGGCGAGCGGAATGGTTGCAGTTCCGTCGAGGCGGGTGATGCCAGTGTTCTCGATAATTTCCACGCGAAAGGGTTCGTCGTCATAGATCACGGCGAGCATGAACGTGTCCTTGTTTCTCTGGCGGCTGACCCACGGGGAGGCTTCCCACGTGATGGAAAGCACGCCTGCCGGGGCTTCTTGTTGCTGCATCCGGAAAGGAACCTGAAGGGCTCCCGGTACCAGCGTCAGCAGTCTGAAATCTCCCACGGTGTAATCCGTGTTGTACGCTTTGATGTTTTCCTTGAGGAATAGGTTGTACCCCGAGATCACCTCCCGGCGGGTAGCTTCCATGCGCCACGCGTGATAAAGAAACGTTTCCTTTATCGTTTGGTAATGAGTGACGGCTGCCGCGAGTCGTGCGTTTTGGACTTTCCGCGAGGGAGAGTCCGCGTTTCCGTCGTACGAGGGCAATGCTCTCCCGTACGTTTTTTTGCCTTTTTGGAATATCACCATCCCTTGGTAACGCCCGTGGGCGCCGAGAAGTGCTCCTGATTTAATTTCTACCATGGTTGTCAAATTTTAAATGTAACCTAATACCCTACCGTTCTGTCCCGCTTGCTTTTTCGCAAGTAAATCAAAGGTACTGCCGGCGGGAGCCTTTGTCAAGCCAAATAAGATTAATGTTTGTTAAAACGTGGGCGAAGAGTGGGCGAGGAGTAGGTGAATAGTGGGCGATGCCGCCTATTTGTCAGCCAACTGTCGCCTTTTAATCGCTTAACAGTATAGGAAAACCCCGGTTTGTCGGGGACATAAGGGGAGTAAATACCTGAAAATATTCGATATTTAAAGTATTTAGAGGCGTGTTGTACTTTTTATGAATTTATTACTATCTTTGTCACGCGAGCGATGGAGATTTCGCTCGATAGAGTTTAGAACTTTTAAATGTACTACCACCATAGATACTCTCCCGGTGGAACGATCGAGTATCTTTGGAGAGACGTGGTACGTATTAGATATACGTACCCGTCTTAATTGAACTGTTCCGATCGTTCCACCGGGGGGAGCAGTGAGATTAAGCGGGTGCGTTTTTTTATGCTCAAAATATTTAGTAATGATAGTTTTTGACCTGATTGTCTGTGATGTACGAGTGGTGTTGTACAAGCAAGACAGCGACCGCCAAATGCAACCAATTCAATTCAAGACGGCGGCGGGGGGAAGGTGGACACTTCCCCCCTTTCTTTAAGGGGCTAATGTTGATAAGTTAATTCGTGAAGCTCTCTCGTCGAGTGTATAGTATAAAAATAATCTTGATTGCATTACCCGTTTCCAAAAACGAATCAAATACGTAAATCATTTTTTGATTACAATTTTTCAATTTCTTCTCTCGTGAGGCACTAAATTATATTTCTTTGGATATATTTTCCATTGGATATTTGTTTTATTGGAAAATAAAAGCTATATTTGCATTTCGTCATGAGAAAAATGATAGATGATGTATCACTAAATAAATAATTTGAAGCAATGTCAATAGATAAAAAAAGAAAGGCGGAACCTCTTTGTAGAATAAGAGATATATACCGGTTGATAAATGATTTTGAAGGAGTGCTCCAGAAAAATTTCAAAGTAGGTTTGAATGAAGGAATGTTACTATGTTCATTGTATACTTTGGGGGAATGTTCTTCCGGGAAAGTGGCTGAATTATTAGGACTTACCCTTTCAAATTCATCCAAGGTAATTATATCTGCCGAAAAAAAGGGGCTTGTAAAACGTATCATTGGAGAAGTTGACAAACGTCAGATGATTTTTAAGCTTACAGACGAAGGGAAAAAATGCATAGAGGCAATTAAATGTGATTCGGATAAGATCCTTGAACTTATCACTAAAATAAGAGAAATATAAATTAATAAGAATGAAACATGTAATTATAGGTGGCGTGGCCGGTGGAGCTACTGCCGCGGCTAGAATACGTCGGGCGGATGAATTTGCCGAGATCATACTGCTCGAAAAAGGAAGATATATCTCGTATGCCAATTGTGGCTTACCATACTATATAGGCGGAGTGATTGCCGAACGAGAGAGTTTGTTTTTGCAAACACCTCAATCATTTGGAGAAAGATTTAATGTGGATGTACGTGTCGAAAACGAGGTTATCAGGATTAATCCGCAAAAGAAGAATGTGACGATTCGCAAAAAAGACGGAAGTGAATATGACGAGAGTTACGATAAGTTGTTGCTGTCGCCGGGAGCGAATCCTGTCCGCCCGCCGCTTGAGGGGATTGACCTTGATGGTATTTTCACGCTCCGGGATGTAAACGATACCGACCGGATTAAGAATTATATATCGACAAAAGAGGTAAAGCAGGCTGTTGTTGTCGGGGCAGGATTCATCGGTTTGGAAATGGCGGAAAACCTGCACCATGCCGGTGCGCGGGTTTCCATTGTGGAGATGAATGATCAGGTGATGGCTCCTATTGACTTTTCTATGGCGGCTCAAGTACATCAACATCTTTTGCAAAAAGGAGTCGAGCTTTATTTGGAACAAAGTGTCGAGCGTTTTTCGCGGAAAGGCGACCAAATTACGATACATTTTAGGAGTGGTGAAACGCTGTATGCCGATATCGTTATACTTTCAATTGGCGTAAGACCTGCTACGGTACTGGCGAAAGAAGCCGGGTTAAAGATTGGTGAGACGGGTGGTATATGGGTTAGCGAATATCTTGAAACTTCCGTCAAAGATATTTATGCCGTGGGTGATGCTATCGAGTATCCGCACCCGTTGACAGGGAAACCTTGGTTGAACTATCTGGCAAATCCAGCTAATCGTCAAGGGAGGATTGTTGCCGACAATATGGTTTTCGATAATCAAACAAAGTACGAAGGTGCTATCGGCACGAGCATTGCCAAAGTTTTTGATTTAACGGTTGCCTCAACGGGCTTGGCCGCTAAACGATTGAAACAGTTTGATATCCCCTATCGCGAATCATGGACACATTCGGGTTCGCACGCGGGTTACTATCCCGATGCCCTGCCTTTAAGTATAAAGCTTACGTTTGATCCTCAAAGTGGCAAGCTATACGGGGGACAGTGTGTCGGTTACGATGGCGTGGATAAACGTATCGACCAGATAGCCCTAACTATCAAAAAAGGTGGAACCATATACGATCTTATCAAGATAGAGCACACGTACGCTCCGCCCTTTTCATCGGCAAAAGATCCTCTCGCCATAGCGGGCTATGTGGCAAGTAACATTCTTAGCGGGGCGATGCCCGGTATGACGTGGCGACAGCTTCAACATGTGAACCGAGATGAGGTAATGATTATCGACCTCCGTACTAAAGACGAATTCTCGATGGGATATATTCCGGGTGCTGTCAACATTCCTTTGGACGAGCTTCGTCGCCGAAGTTCCGAAATTCCTGTCGATAAACCGATTCTACTGTATTGCGCTATCGGTTTGCGAGGTTACCTTGGCACAAGGATACTTCTGGCACGAGGATATTCAAACGTGCGCAACTTGTTGGGCGGATATAAAACCTATGCCACCGCGGTTGCTCCGGTTGAACGGGGCGAACCGGTTCTACTGCCCGACCGAAAGAATGAAAACATAGAGCAACAGGATACGAGAGCTGAAATTAAGACCGTAAGGATAGATGCCTGTGGGTTGCAATGTCCCGGTCCCGTGTTGCGACTGAAACAAGCGATGGATAAGGTTGACGAGGGAGAACGGGTTGAGATTGTTTCTACCGATGTGGGATTTGCGCGTGATGCCCAAGCTTGGAGTAATTCAACCGGTAATTCGCTGGTTTCCATGTCTGAAGAGCGGGGGAGATTCACTGTTGTTATAGAGAAAGGAAATGCCAAATCTTGTGAAACGGTAACTTCCCGTGACAGTAAAGGTAAAACCTTGATTATGTTCAGCGATGACCTCGATAAAGCGTTAGCTACCTTCGTGCTTGCCAACGGGGCTGCTGCCACGGGTGAAAAAGTGACAATATTTTTTACTTTCTGGGGACTTAACGTGATCAAGAAAACGGATAAACCGAAAGTTAAGAAGGATATCCTCGGTAAAATGTTCGGTATGATGCTTCCCTCAAATTCTCGTAAATTGAAACTATCGAAGATGAATATGTTTGGTATGGGCGGTCGCATGATGCGCTACATTATGAAACAAAAAGGGATTGAATCTCTCGAATCGCTGAGGGAGCAAGCCTTGGAACAGGGAGTCGAGTTCATAGCTTGCCAGATGTCGATGGATGTAATGGGTGTAAAAAAAGAAGAGTTATTGGATGACGTCACTATTGGTGGTGTCGCAACTTATATGGAGCGGGCAGATAAAGCAAATGTCAACCTATTTATATAGAATTTTTATGGTCAAGATTCCTCTTTTTTAAGTATTATTTTCCATCGAAAGAATAGAGATGCTTAATATTAGATACTAAGAACTGCCAACATGGTAGTTCTTTTTTTTGTCCTCTTTTTTGAGGTAAAATAAATGTTGAATGTTTTGACTAAGGTTTGGCTTGAAAAATGTAAATAAAAAAAACTGTAAGTGTTTGATGCTTACAGTTTTTATTCTTTTCTTTTTGCCTTTCGGCTTCACGGTTGTGGGCGCTGAGGGATTCGAACCCCCGACCCTCTGGGTGTAAACCAGATGCTCTGAACCAGCTGAGCTAAGCGCCCGTGTTGCTTGATTGCGGATGCAAATGTAGTGCATTTTTTGAATACTGCAAAAGATTCGAAATATTTTTTCCAAGAAAAATAGATAAAGATAATTTTTTAGGAACAGAGGAATTGAGAAAAGAGTGAACTTTTATGTGTAAGAAGCGATGTAATGTGTTGAATATTTGTCGAGTGGAGGTATCAGTTATATCAGATTCTTCCGAATATCCCAAGGTTATCCTACCGTAATAATATCTCATGAAACTTACCGGACGATTATATCTTACTTGCATCACCTATCGGTAACGGTGATGTAAGCGGGAGATAAGCTACCTGTGACCGTGTAGAGGTAGTAGAACTTTAGGAATAGGGTATGAATATACTATTTGGAGCATAAAGTGGCAGAAATATGAGAATTGTCCGATAATTTAAAAATATGAATTGATGTATTAAAAAACGAATTTGAGGACTTGATTTTTTTTGTGAGCTTGCTTAATTTTGCGAACTGATTATTTTATAATTCTTAAACGAAAAGAAAGATGAAAAATTTGTTATGGGCAATGTTAGCCATGGTAATGTGCTTATTTGCAGCTTGTAGTGATGATGATGATGACAAAACTCCGCAAGGGCCGACGATGACATACGCCGGGAAATTACCTTCCAAAGTCGGGAATTACTCTTTCGTGTATGATGACAACGGTCGCTGTGTTCAAGTTAAAAGCGGTTCTTATGTGTTGGGAGAGATTGATTATGACAAGGGAATTTTAATCTCTGATGACGAGGAGGCTAAAGTGTCGTTTACCGGTAAGGGATATATCAAAAGTATTAAAGCATCGTGGGATTATAAGGATGAAGATGGTAGTTATAAAGGAAGTGGAGAGATTTCTTTTTCTTATAACGGAGATGGTCAGCTAACGTCTTATTCGGAATCTTCTAGCGAGAGTGGTAAGGAAGACGGGGAAAGTTTTTCTTATAAGGGGACTTATAAAGCTACCTACACGTGGAAAAACGGAAACTTGGTTAAGGTCGTGACCGAGGAGACGGATACGGAGGATGGTGAGAAATCGGAATACGGTTCCACTTGCACGATTGAGTATGGCGACCAGAAAAATGAACTGGGGCAATACTCTGTGGGATTAGCAGACGTTCTTGACATGGAGGATGCGGATATTTTCGCGTATGTCGGAATGCTGGGAAAGGCATCGTCTTATTTCCCGGTTTCATACACGGAGGAGTGGTACGAGAAAGATTCGGATGGATACGAAAACGAGGGGAAGCATGACAGTAATATGACATACTCTTTCAATTCAGATGGGACCATTGCAACGGAGTATGTCAATGGAACATCATATAATTATTCTTATATCACCTATGATGAAGATGAGTCTTTAGGACGGTCTTCAGTGTTCGAGGATAATTCTGATGCCAAGAGTTTGAATTTCCGTTCATTCTTTATGCGTCACCGTGGTAGAAAGTAGTTTTTAGAAATTTTGGAAACGAGTATCCATTTTTGAACGTGGATACTCGTTTTTTTATTCTTGTTTCTTTTTTACTTTGTCGATAAATATCGTGTCGAAAAGTTCTCCGCGGGTGAGTTTGCCGTTTTGAAGGCAGATGGCTTCAATTCGTCCTCGTGCGCACAGCGTTTGTTCCGGGAGCTTATAGATGTCTTCAAAGAATATCAGTTTGACTCCTTCTCTTTCGTAGGCGACTTTCACGACAAAACGGTCACTGCCCCGAAGCGGGTGTTTGTAGGAGATGTCTATACGGGCGACCATGACGTCGATGCCTTGGTCGTGCAGGGCGGAAAAGCTGGTTCCGGTGGTTTCCAAAAATTCATGACGGGCATGTTCCATGTAGTGCTGGTAGTTGGAATTATTTACCACGCCTTGCAGGTCGCATTCGTAGTCCCGTACTTTCATTTCTATTTCAAATTCAAATTCTCTCATGATTATAAGCCTAACGATTCGTTGATAAGAATGATTTTTACCCGTTTCCGCGGGAATGATTTCTCTGTAATGGTCCACGTGTTGCATATCCGGTCGGCACTCTGGCAATTCATGCAGGTTTTGGTTTTCTGGCAAGGAGTATGCAGGTTCGTGTGACGGATGGCATTCAATGGTGCTGCCACGGTGCGGATGCGTTCCATGGCTTGCTCGATGTTCTCGACAATTTTGTTGGTACCGATAAAAAGAGCGACGTGCTCGGGGCCGAAAGTGAGTCCCGCTACCCGGTTGCCTACCATGTCGATATTGACAAGTTGTCCTTGTCGCGTGAGGGCGTTCGTGCCCGTGAGGAACAGGTCGGCGTGGAGGGCTTGGCGACGCCAGTAAGTTTTTTGTGCCCGGCTATATCCTTCTTGAAAGGTGCGGATGAGGATGCATTCGGGATTATTGGCGATCTCGTCCAAAACGCTAGTGGCTTTCATGGTCATGGAATCTCCCCACGACACGGTGGCGGGTTTTATTTTCTCGAAAATCTCCTTGAAGAAAATTTCTTTTGCTTCTTCCCGGTTTTCGGCGTAATAAACCTCGAAATGGTTGCTTTCCAAGGCTTTTATCGTGCGGATTATGATTTCTTTTTCCATAGAGTCGTTTTTTTATTGTTTTCGCCCGTAGAGCTTTTTACTCAAGATGTTACAAGATGTAATGCAACTTTTTGTATGCCGGACACGTTATTGTGTTTGAAGTAACAAAGATAGTGAATCGTTGATTTTTTTGTATTTTCGCGAGAGATATTCTGTTCTGAAATGAATTATTAATCAATTAAAACCTTGATGATGAGGAAAGTGTTTTTGCTTTTACTTTTGGTGGCTTGTTACACGGGAGTTTTCGCGCAGTTGGCGTTGAAGTCTGAGAAAGGGGATTTTGAGACACGTTTGATTGGTCGGGCGTTGTTTGACGGGGGAGTGTTTTTTAGTGATAAGACCTCGTTGGGAAATGCCGCGGAGGTGTATGATTTGAGGCTGGGGACGGTGGTGCGTTTCCTTGAGCGTTGGACGGGGAAGATTGAAGTGGGATTTGCCAAGAGCAAAGTATCCATGAAAGATATTTTTATAGAATACCGTGACGGGAAGAATCTGTTTCGGGTGGGACATTTTTTTGAACCTTACTCGTTGGAGTACCGCATCGGGAGTTCGGATATGAAGTTCAACGGGGCGGCAGTGACCGGAATCGCTTTCGGTGACCGTCGTAAGTTGGGAGCGAGTTATACGTACAATGTTGACCTCTTGAATATTTCTGCCGGGGTATTTAGCGATAAAGATGTGGATAACACGGAGAAAGGTGACGAGGGATATGCTTTGTCGGGGCGGGTGCTGTATCGTCCTTATCTGAATGGCGAAGACGTGATGCATATCGGGTTTTCTTCCCGGTTTAGCGCGTTGGGGGACGCGGAGGAGAGTAAGGTGGTGTATTCTGCCGGGGCTCCTTCCAATTTGATTCCGGAGAAGTTTTTGCGTGCCGACGTGACGGATGCTATCAATGAATGGCGGTTCGGAGCAGAGGTTGTCATGGTGCTTGATAAATGGTACGTGCAGAGCGAATATTTGTTGGCTCACGTGAATCGTCGGGCGGCAGTGGAAAATTATAATGGCGACGGTTGGTACGCGCAGGTCGGTTACGCTTTGTTGAACGGGCGTTACGCTTATAATAAGGAGAGTGGTATGGCGGTTGCCCCGGGAGAAAAGTGCTTGGAGCTTTTGTGTCGTTATAATATCACGAATATGAACGATAAAGATGCCGGAATCATGGGGGGCAAGCAAAATGATTTGTCTGTCGGTGGTATTTATTATTTTAATAAATACGTTTCGGCAAAGATGAGTTATAGTCTGGTGAGTTTGGATAAACATGCTCAAGAGGGAGGGAAACAGACGTTTAGTATGATTCAAGGGAGAATACAGTTGAGCTTCTAAACAATTGAAAATCGATTAATTTATGATTCGCGATTTATGATTTACGATTAAAAAGTTGGTTGGCAGGAGAAAAGTATTTAGTTCGAAATCAAGAAATCATAAATTAAAGGATTGATAGAATCTAAAATCTAAAATTTAAAATCTAAAATTATTCGATGCGTGTTTGTATAGCGGAAAAGCCGAGTGTGGCGAAAGAGATTGCGGAGGTGTTGGGAGCCAAAGTGCGTCGGAATGGTTATTTCGAGGGGAATGACTATTGCGTGACGTGGACATTCGGGCATCTTTGTTCGTTACAGGAACCGCACGAGTACACGGAAAAGTGGAAGTTCTGGAATTTGTCGGTACTGCCGATGATTCCGTCCTCGTTTCGAATCAAGTTGATTGATGACGAGGGAATCAAGCGGCAGTTCGCTGTTATCGAGGAGTTGTTCAATCGGGCGGAGATGGTGATAAACTGCGGTGATGCCGGACAGGAGGGAGAGTTGATACAACGATGGGTGATGACAAAGGCGAAGTGCAAGGCTCCGGTGAAACGGTTGTGGATTTCGTCGTTGACGGAAGAGGCAATCAAGGAGGGGTTTGATAAGTTGATGGATGCGAAGGATTTTGACACGTTGTACGCGGCGGGTTCGGCAAGGGCTATCGGTGATTGGTTGTTGGGAATGAATGCCACGCGGGCATACACGTTGCGTTACGGTAACGGGAAAAACGTGTTGTCAATCGGGCGGGTACAGACGCCCACGTTGGCGTTGATCGTGGATAGGCAAAAGGCGATAGAGCAGTTCAAACCCGAAACTTACTGGGAGGTGCGGACGGATTACCGGGGAGGTTGGTTTTCTTACGCGAAAGGACGTTTCACGGTGAAAGAGGAGGCGGAAGGCTTCATGCGGGAGATTACGCCCTTGGAGTTGGAAATCAAGAGCTCGGAACGCAAAAAGGCAATGGAGCATCCCCCGAAATTGTTCGACTTGACATTGTTGCAGGTGGAGTGTAACCGGAAGTTTGCTTTCTCGGCAGACACGACGTTGAAGGTGATACAGTCGCTTTACGAGAAAAAATTGACGACTTATCCCCGCGTGGACACGAATTTTTTACCGAATGATATATACCCGAAGGCCTCGGGAATACTGAAAGGGTTAAAACCTTATGCGACATTGGTCGATCCTATATTGAACGGGGGAAAGCTGCGAAAATCGGCGAAGGTATTCAACGATAAGAAAATCACGGACCACCACGCTATCATTCCTACCGGGGTGTTCAGTTATGACATGACGCCCGACGAGAAGCGGGTGTATGATTTGGTAGCCCGACGTTTTATCGCGGTGTTCTACCCGGATTGTGAGATTGCCAATACAACGGTGATGGCGCAAGTGGGTGAGCATGAATTTAAGGCGACCGGGAAACAGATTATTAATCCTGCATGGCGGGTGGTGTTTCCGGCGGCATCCAACAAACAGAGTGACGAGAACGTGTTGCCCGTGTACGAGGTGGGGGAGAAAGGACCACATACGCCGGAGTTGCAGGAGAAAGAAACGCAGCCGCCGAAGTATTACACGGAGGCAGATTTGTTGCGTGCCATGGAAACTGCCGGGAAACAGGTGGAGGACGAGGAATTGCGGGACTTGATGAAAGAGAACGGGATTGGGCGACCATCTACGCGGGCGGGTATTATCGAAACGTTGTTAAAGCGGGGATATATTCGCAAGGATAAGAAGCGACTGGTGGCGACGTCAACGGGAGTGGAGTTGATTGACACGATACAGAATGATTTGTTGAAGTCGGCGGAATTGACGGGACAGTGGGAGAAGAAGTTGCGGATGATAGAGGACGGGACTTATCAGATTGCTGATTTTATGGAGGAGTTGAAGGTGATGGTGAATGAGCTGGTGCATGTTGTCAAATGTTCGCCCCGGAAGGCAATCACGGTGGAGGTTGCCGAGGAAGTGAAAAATGAGGAACCGAAAAAGGAGAAAACTCCTCGGAAGAAAAAGGAGCCCGCGGAGCCTGTCGTGCTGAAATGCCCGAAGTGCGGGAACGGCGACGTAATCAAGGGACGGACTGCTTGGGGGTGTAGTTTGTACCGGAAGTCATGTGATTTTCTTGTTCCCATGGAATTTTTTGGGAAAAAATTAACACAGAAGCAAGTCGAAGCGTTGGTGTTAAAGTCTAAAACGGGTGTGTTGACCGGTTTTAAAAACGAGGATGGCAGTACGTTTAGCGGTGTTTTGCGTTTGGACGACAGTTGCAAGGTGGTCGTGGATAAGAAATAGGGTGTATTAAATCTATCTTAAATCCTTTTTCCAAGGACGTGTTATCGGTTTTTATTCTTTAGATTTGTGAAACGATAAAACAAAGGAAGAAAACAATGAGATGGAAATCATATTGTTTTCATGATATTGAATCACTAAATCGTGAATCACAGAACGTGTAAATCCCTGTCGCTTGGCGACATTTTTAGATGAGCGGACCTTAGGGATGTGGTCCGCTTTTCTTATTCCACGTCGTGACCGAAAGGTGTCAGGGCTAGTCCGGCGAGTTTAAAATGCTGCATGCCGAAGGGGATGCCGATGATGGTGATGCAGAAGATTACCCCGAAGAGTATGTGCGACAGGAATATCCATATCCCGCCGATAAAGAACCAGATGACATTCATCAAAAAGGACAGACAACCGCTGCTTTGTGGAATATCAACAACCTTGCTGCCGAACGGCCATAGTGCCAACACGCCGAGTTTTAAGGTTTGCAACCCGAAAGGGATACCTATAATAGTGATGAATAGTCCCACGCTGGAAACGAAGTATTCAATGGCGATGAATAGTCCGCCGAAGACTACCCAGATAATATTTCCTAAGATTTTCATGTTTATTGTATTAATATTTAAATAGCCTCACCAAAGATACGATAAAGAAAACAAAAAGGAAAATAATGTCGTAAGAATATGGAGTTTATAAGGTTCATAAGGTTTGTAAGGTTCATAAAGTGGATGAGCTACCAAACAAATGTTTTCCGGAAAGAACTTTATAAACTTTATGGACTTTATGAACTTTATAAACTGATTATATGATCGAGCATTTGACCAAAGATAGCTTTAAACAGAAAGTGTTTGACTACCAAGATGGCGGGAGGTATAAGTTTGAGGGGGAGCGTCCTGCATTGATAGATTTTTACGCGAACTGGAGCGGTACGTGTAAGACCATTGCCCCGATTCTGGAGGAGTTGAAGCGGGAGTACGAGGGGAAGATTGATATTTATAAGGTGGATAGTGAAGTGGAACGGGAACTGGCACGGGCGTTTCGGGTACATAGTATTCCTACCTTGCTGTTCGTGCCCATGCTGGGGCAGCCGCAATTGGGACGGGGGGCTCTGTCGAAAGGGGAATTGAAGAAGTACGTGAGGGAAGTTTTTAACGTGTAGGCGTTTGCCTTCGGCAAGTTGGCAGGTTACAGGCTGTTTGACTGTGCAGAGCCTGCGGGAATGTTTTTCATTTTCACGTTTTTTCATTTTACCATTTATATTATTACCTTTGCGGCTTGTTTTTAACAAGGTAGCATTATGGAAAAGGTGTTCAGTCCGAAGCTGTTCGGTTTAATTAAAGATGGTACCGTGAAGAAGAATCTTTCTAAGGATATTCTCGCGGGAGTAGTAGTGGGAATCGTGGCGATTCCGTTGGCAATTGCGTTTGCCGTGGCTTCCGGGGTATCTCCGGAGAAAGGTATTATAACGGCTATCGTTGCCGGTTTTTTGATTTCGTTGCTGGGAGGAAGCCGGGTACAAATCGGTGGTCCCACGGGTGCTTTTATTGTTATTGTTTACGGGATTATCCAACAGTACGGGATTGACGGTATGATTATCGCCACGATATTGGCGGGGGTGATTATGATTGGATTCGGGTTGTTACGGTTGGGTACGTTGCTGAAATTTATTCCGCATCCCTTGATTGTCGGTTTTACTTCAGGAATCGCTTTGGTGATTTTCTCGACGCAGATATCCAACGCCTTGGGGTTGACGATTGCGGATTTACCGAGTAGTTTTATCGGGAAATGGGGAGCTTATTTCAGTAATATCAACACGGTGAATTGGTATGCCGTGGGAATCACGGTCGTGACAATATTGATTACCGTGTATATGCCGAAGATTACATCACGGGTTCCGGGTTCTTTCGTGGCGATATTGGTTATTACTCCTCTTGCTATGTTTTTGCCGGAGAACTCGGTGACGACTATCGGGTCGTTGTTCGGGGAGATTAAGTGTAATTTCGCTCCGACTTTTCCGACGATAGATTGGGGGAATTTGTCTTATTACCTGCAACCGGCACTGACGATTGCCATACTGGGCTCGATTGAGTCGTTGCTGTCCGCCGTGGTGGCTGATGGTATGATTAGTGGTCGTCATCGTTCCAACACGGAGTTGATAGCGCAAGGTATTGCCAATATAGCCTCTCCTTTGTTCGGGGGAATCCCTGCCACGGGAGCTATTGCCCGTACGGCAACTAACGTGAAAAACGGGGGGCGTACCCCGGTGGCGGGAATGACGCATGCCGTGGTTCTGTTGTTGATTATGTTGTTTTTCGGGAAATGGGCTTCTTTGATTCCCATGTCCTGTTTGGCGGGTATTTTAATCGTGGTTTCTTATAACATGAGTGAATGGCGGTCGTTCCGTTCCATATTGCGGGCTTCGGTGTTCGACGTGGTGATTTTACTGGTGACGTTCTTCTTGACCGTGTTGGTCGATTTGACCGTGGCTATCGAGATAGGGGTTGTGCTGGCGGCACTTTTGTTCATGAAGCGTATGGCGGATAATGCGCCGAAAGAGATTACCGGGGCTACCAATCTGGACCAGGATATCTCCGAGAATTACAAGGATTTGCCGAAAGGTTTGGGTATATACGAGATTAGCGGGCCGTTTTTCTTCGGTTCGGCTAAGACTTATTGCGAAACAATTCGTAACTTGGGCGTGAATTATAGTGTGTTGATTATCCGTATGCGGCACGTGCCGTTCGTGGATTCCACCGGGCTGAAAAACCTGAAAGAAACCATTCTCCAGTTGACAAAGGAGAACACGAGAATCGTGTTGTCGGGAGTAAGTGAACCGGTGAAGAAAGATTTGTTGAAAGGCGGAATCGGCGAACTTGTCGGGGTCGGGAATATTTACCCGAAGTTCGATATGGCTTTGAGTGCGGCAAAGGAGATGGTCGAGAATAATTAAAAAGATAATATATGAGCGGATTTTTTGGCTGTGTATCTCGTAAGGATTGTGTAGCAGATGTGTTTTATGGTACGGATTACCATTCTCACTTGGGAACGAAGCGTGCCGGTATGGCTTTTTATAACGGGGTGGATTTTAATCGTTCTATCCATAGTTTGGAAAGTGCTTATTTCCGGAATAAGTTCGAGCCGGAGTTGGACAGGTTTTCGGGTTCTACGTTGGGAATCGGGATTATCAGCGATATGGAGTCGCAGCCCATCACGGTGACCTCGCATTTGGGACGTTTCGCGGTTGTGGTCGTGGGGCGTTTGGATAATTTGGACGAGATAGTGGCTCGTTTTTTGGAAGAGCGAAAGCATTTTGCCGAGTTGTCCAGTTCCACGGTGAACCCGACAGAGGCGGTCGCTATGTTGATTAATTCCGGTAATACTTTTAGAGAAGGTATCGAGAACGTGTACAATACGGTCAAGGGGTCGTGTTCTTTTTTGGTATTGACGGAAACCGGAATTTATGCCGCTCGCGATAAATATGGCAGGACGCCCATCGTGTTGGGGAAAAATGAATTCGGGTATGTGGTGGCAAGCGAAAGTTCATCGTTCACGAATCTCGGGTATTCTATCGTGCGTGATTTGGGACCGCGGGAGGCTTTGCATATCACTCGCGACGGGATTACGCAGATTACCGCACCGGGGTGCAAGAAACAGATTTGTTCCTTTTTGTGGGTGTATTACGGTTACCCGTCCTCTTATTACGAGGGGATAAACGTGGAGGATGCCCGTTACCGTTGCGGTGCGGCTATTGCCGCAAATGACGACGTGGAGGTGGATTACGCTGCCGGGATTCCGGATTCGGGCGTGGGACACGCTATCGGTTATTCCAATGCCCGTCATATCCCGTATAAACGACCTTTCGTGAAGTACACGCCCACGTGGCCGCGTAGTTTCATGCCACAAAATCAAGCGATGCGTGATTTGGTGGCGAAAATGAAACTGTTGCCGAACGAGGCGTTCACTCGTGATGCGAAGATTTTATTCTTGGATGATTCGATTGTCCGGGGTACGCAGTTGAAGGATAACGTGGTGAAATTGCGGGAATGCGGGGTGAAGGAAGTGCATATGCGTATTGCTTGCCCGCCGTTGGTGTACCCTTGCGTGTTTTTGAATTTCTCTTCTTCCCGTTCGAATTTTGATTTGTTTACCCGTCGGGTGATTCGGGATTTAGAGGGTACTTCCGATTTGACGGAAGAGATTTTAAAACCGTACACGGACCCCGATTCTGAGAAGTACAAGAAGATGCTGGAGGTGATGGCTCAGCATTTGCAATTGGATTCGCTGAAATTCCAACGCTTGGAGGATATCGTGAAGGCTATCGGGTTGCCGAAGGAGGAGCTTTGCACGCATTGTTGGGATAATTCTTCTTATATGTAAGATAAAGGGGAGGTGTGTCAAACACACCTCTAGTCTATAAAGTCCATAAAGTCGAGCTTTCGGCTCCTAAGGTCCATAAAGTCCATGATTTAATGATGCGATAATATTTAGCGTAATGATGTATAAACCACCCGAGCGTTTGACCTTACGACATTATGGACTTTCAGACCTTATGGACGAGAGGGTGTGTCAAAACACCCTCTTTTCTATTTGATTATTCCATCGGAATAACATTCTTTATTTATTTCGATGAGCCATTCCCTTACTTCCCCGGCTTCGATTGCGGGTAATATTTCGGAAACTTCTTCCCAATCAAAATGAGTGATATAAAGGATTCTGTCATGCTCGTTCACGCCGGCAACGTATATTCCGTCTTCACTGCCTTCTCCCCCGATATAGGCATCGTACGCCAGAGTTTTCATTGCTTCCAAAACAGCCTGTATGCATATTTGCCGTGCTTCTTCGAAATTTTCAACCGTGAGTTCCATTTATTTTTTCTTGTATTTAGCGATGATTTCTTTAATCACTTTTTCTGTCAGTGCTCCTTCACCATTTTCCCCGTGGGGATTGCCTTGCCAGCGTACAATTCCTTCCGGGTCTATGATGATTACCATGGGAATACTTTCACCTCCATATCGACCGAAGAGTTCGCACTTGGGGTCAGTGGCTTGATAAAATTCTATAGGCGTGTATTTTTCATTCCTTTCTTTTTTTATTTTTTCAATTTGTTTGACTCCTTTTTCCAAGCTAGCTTTAGACTGTAAAGCGATGGCAATGAAAACAGCCTCTTTTTTGAATATTTTGGCGAATTCATTCATGTGTGGGGTAAACTTCACGCAGGGACCGCAACCGGTAGACCAAAAGTCAAGAATGATGAATTTGCCCGTTGTATCGGGCTTTTCGGTTAACCATTCTTTGACTTGTAATGCGGGAGCTTTTTTTCCTAACATAGGTTTATCCCAGTCAAATTCCTCATTCTCTTGGGAAAAAGAGGATGTGATAGCGAAAAAGGCGGATAAAAATAGTAATAATTTTTTCATGTTTAAATCTTTATAAATAATGAATTATGATTTCTTGGATTTGCGTGACTTTTTCTTCTGTTGATAGTCTTTGAAGAATTGTTCCAGTTTCTCCTCTGTCAAGTTGAATATATTCTTTTCCCCTTGACCTTCTTTGAGCACATAGCCTTCCCATACAACGGTTCCTTCCGGGTCAATCAAGTAACTCGTGGGCAAGCCTTCGAGTTTAAAGATGTCGTTAATTGTGTCCCAATCGACAATACCGCTATAATATTGGATGTACGGTTCGACCATTAATTTCACGAGGTTCGCTTCATCATAGGTTAACCCGATTACTTGAAGTTGTTTTTTGTATTTTTTAGCCAGTTGATTCTGGTAGGGAACCGTGCGGTGTGTTACGGGATAAGCCTCGATACACCAAAAATCGACGAGTATGAATTTCCCTTTTAATTTCGGTTGTTTACTAATCCACTCTTTCACGGTGAAGTCTGGAAAACGTTGTCCTTTAAAGGACGGTTGGCGTTTCCATTGTGCTTGAATCCCGAAGCTGAATAGACACAGCAATAAGCTGGTGATAAGTATTTTTCTCATTTTTTCTTATAGTGTTTTTTGATTAATTTTTTCAAAAATTTCTCCGTGATGGTTTCTCCTTCCAGCAAGGGGAAACCTTCATAAATCACTTTTCCCCGGGGATCGATAATGTAACAGTAGCCGGGGATTTTGATTTTGAAGTTCTTCACGGCTTCCGGGGCGTAAGCGTAAGGAAATTCTAATGCCGGTTCGATGTCTGAAATGAATTCGGGTGCATCATTCGATAAACCGATAATATTCAATTTATCCCCAAATTCTTTTGCGAATTTGTTGAAACGAGGAATGTCAATGTAAGCGGCTTTCGGGCTAGAGGTAGACCAAAAATATAGTAATGTTAATTTTTTGTCACTCTTTTTGCTCTCTCGGTTGATCCATTTTTGTACAGGGTACTCCGGAGCCATTTTTCCCAAAAGAGTTGGGGGACGCAAATCATCAATACTTTCTTGTTCTTGGGCGGAGCATAGGGCTGCAAATAGTAGCCCAACAAGTAATAACCAAATTTTCATCATTCTAGTATTCATTTATTTGTTTGTTATTTAGCATCCCGTACAAAGCGTACGGAAAGCATTTTACCTTTATCGATAGTGAGCCGTGCTATTTTACCGGAATTGTAACTTATCTGGCGGCAATAATGGAGATTGCTCTCTTCTGCTTCCGGGGTTGCCGTCCAGTAAAAGCCATATACATAAGTGAAATAAAAACCGTCATTATCTCCCATGCCTCCGGTACGCAGGTTTATCATGGAGCCTTCTTCTTGTAATAGTGTACCGACTGGATTTCCTCTCCAATCGGTTGCGTTTAAATCGGTATTTGACATTCCCATTGCTTTTTCCAATGATTGCCAGTCTTCATCCGTCGGGATGCGCCAGCCTTCCGGACAGAGGATGGATGCTTTTTCGTAGGTATAAAGGCACCCGAATGTTTCGTAATTTTGTTTTTTCTCGATTTCCATATCAATGGGATTTCTGTCGGGGTCATGACTTATTTCGCATCCGTTTGACGTCGACCATCGGTCTACACTGATGTCGATATTCAAGTTAGTTGTCATCCACTCCAAATTGCCGTAGCGTACCCACGGGAATTCAATTTCTAATTCCTCGTCTTCATACTCGACTACGCCTTTGAACACTCCCTGTGCTTCCGGTTCGATTACCGGTATTTGATTATCGTCATCGTCCGAGCAAGCCCAGCTTAAGGTCAATAAACCGATGACAATGGCTATAAATCGTCTTTTCATATATGTCTTTGTATAAATGTTTAATTTAAAAATTGAAACCACCTTCAATCAAAAGTTGTTTGAGCATATCATACTTTTTAATTACCAAGGGGTAGTCGCCATACTCGGCTTTAAAGTCTTCTTCGGATCCCTCGAGAATAGCCGTTAGATATATATCTAAATCAGAATCCATACTATCCACTTCAAAAAATTCGTACCCGTCATAATAAAAGGATAAAATTCCTGTTGCCATAATAAACTCTTCCTCACTCCAGAAGTCATACTGGTAATCATAGAAATATTTGCCATAATACTCTTTGCCGGGAGCGTAGAATTCTTGTAATTTATCTCCTGTCAAATATTGGTTTAGGGTGGATTTGACTATTTTTTGGGCAAATTCTTCCGGTTCTTCCTGTAACAGCGATATCGAAATCGCTAAAGCCCGGGGACCGAAATAGAAGTCTTGTTCTGCTCCTGAATCCCAGAAGCCATCGGTATCTCCTTCTTCAATCCAATACGTGTAGGAGGTGAGGTTATCTATCAACAAGAAAGAATAGGGATAATAGTTCTTGTTCAAGACTGGTAAAATATATTTTTTGACTAATTCAACAGCCTCTTTTTGTTTTTCGTAACCCGATAGATTCGTGAATGAGAATACCCATTCTGCAGAACTGTTTACACCATACGATAAGTCTATTAATTCTGTGTTATATAATGGATTACCATACACATCAGTGCCGATATATTCATGTTTCAGCGTGTCCGTGAATAATAGATAACATCCTGTTTCCTCGTGAAATTTTCGACGTAATTCCGACGTGGGGTCTGTGGCTCCTTCTGCCGGGGCGAATAAGTTCGGGAGCGGGGCGTTAGGTTGCAGGCTATCTTCTTTTTCGCACGAAAAACAGCTTAACAAGATAATTCCGTAAAGGATATATGTTTGTAACTTTTTCATGATTATAGATAAAATTGGTTTATGGATATATGGGTTCTTTCGTTTCTTGGGTTAGGAGTCAATTCTTCGAACTGAATTACCTCATAAGGAATTTGTAGTGTCCACGACGGGTCGCCGGCTTTGAGTTCATACGTGTACATCGTTGATTGAGTCTTCCAGTCACCCCATTCCGTGTAGGTGTTACGAATGGCTCCGGTGAAAGGTTTTTTCTCGCTCACGGTGTATCGGCGAAGGTCAAACCAGCGATGTCCCTCGAAGCATAATTCCCGCCGTCTTTCGATACGAATTTCTTCTATCAAGTCCTCGCCGGACAAAGTTGTTGCGTCGAATGAATTCATTTCAACGCGGTGTTCACGCAAGTGGTCTAAAGCCTCGCGGGCTGCAGTTTCGTTGTTCCCTCCCATGCATGCGTATGCTTCTGCTAAATTCAACCAAGCCTCAGCGGTTCTGAACAAGAAATTATCCGATACATTGGCCGTGTATTGGTTTTCCTTTCTCACGTATTTGTTACAATACCAATATAAGTCACTCCAATTTTCTTCATTGTTGCAAACAAAATGTTCTTTACGCAAGTCACCCTCTTTATAGCATGCTTTCAAATCTTCAGAGGCGCTAAGTCCTTTTTGTGCGGTTGTAATTATTGCTTGTATACCATTTCCTCCCATGGAAAAGATGGTTTCGGGGGAGCTTGCCTCGGCAAAAGCTTTTGAACCGTCAAATGTGTTCAAATCAATTAAATCCGATTGTAAATCCAGACATAATTGAGCGTATTTGGCGGCTTCTGCCCAGTTTTGCATATAAAGATATACCCGGCTTTGCAACAGGCGTACGGCTGTCAGGTTAGCCCGGTAGATGGATTTGCGGGCGATGCCTTCCAAGTTAGTTGCCGCTTGTTCCAAATCTTGAATGATTAGGGAATACACGGTTGCCAATGATTCACGAGGGAACATTTTATCTTCAATCACGGGACTGGTTTTCACGGGCACCCCTAAAGCGGTTGCCGCATTGGCAGGCTGATACGGTTGTCCGTACAAGTTCACGAGCGTGAAATAGTAAGCTGCCCGCAAGAAATAGGCTTCTCCGCGAATACGTGCCACGGCTTGTTTGTCCTCGTCGGTTTCCGCGGATTGTTTATCAATCTCGAAAAGTATCATGTTGGCAGTGTTGATATGTTTATATAATTTGTTCCAGTCTGTATCTTCTGCTTTTGTCGTCAATTTATCCGGGTTTAATCCGATCCGGTATTGCCAAGTAATGTATCCGAAAAATTGTTTTTGGAATAAGGAATAACTGGTTTGCCAATTAACGCTTTCGGTATTTTCTTGGGTTTCATCTGCCATCATATGGATGTACGGGTAATAAACCTTGTCTAAATTCATGTCATAATATTCGGTTGCCATGTAAGTTTCCCCGATCAATAATTCGTCCAAATCCGAGTAACCTCGCACGTAAGCTTGGTCCAATGAATACTCTTTCAAAAAATCCGAACAGGAAGTGAATAGTAACCAAAGCAAACCTGTTAAATAAATATATTTCATAATCTACTTTTTTTAAAATGAAACACTAAGACTTAATGACCAAGTCGGACGTTCTGACAATTGTGTTTCAGAGAATCCGCTCTGGATAGGAGTTTGTCCTTTCAATTTCTTTGATTTGATGTCAAATAAGTTGGTCGTGGATAACGAGGCGGAGAGCATGGATATTCCCCACTTCTCTAATTTCTCTATCGGGAAATCATAGGTGAAACTCATGTTCGAGCATTTTAAATAGTTGCCGCTCACTACCCGATGATCCGAATTGTCATACATGGTCCATGCATTTTCAGCAATGATCTGAATGTTTTGATCTTGTAGGCCCAATGACCAATGTTGCGCGTATGCTCGACTTTCCGCGTCAGAACCGTTAATGATATTCGGGATATTCGTGTGTTTTTCATCACCCGGGGTACGCCAACGGTCAACCATTTCATAATTCACATTTCTTTCCGGGTCGAAATTCAAACCTTCGGGATATAAACCGAATAACCTGATCTTGGAGCCTAAACTGTAATTGAGGATAAAGCTCAGGCGGAAACTCTTGTAGCGCAATGTATTTGTTAGACTACCTTGTACTTGCGGGTCCCGTTGTCCGGAAGGCGTCAATACCATCGTGTACGTGTCGTATTTATTTAAGCCCACGAGTTCTTGTTTACGGTCTTGCATATCATCGAAAACAGGTCCTCCGTTACGCGGGTTCAAACCGATGAATTTGTATGACCAGAAAGTTCCTACCGCGTGACCTTTCGTCAAGGCATTACCGGTTAAGAAGTCGTCCAATTCGTATTCATTATCTCCCGGCAGGGTGTTCATTTCATTATACACTTTAGAGTAGGAAGCCGAGAGTGTCCATCGGAAATTGTCGTTGGAAATAGGGCTTACCGTGGCATCAATGCTGAATCCTTGGTTGTCAATGGTACCGGAATTAATCACGTATTCGCCGCGTCCGTTCACGCTTGAAATCTTTTTGGTCAAAAAGGCATCTTTCGTGTGCTTGTAATAATAGGAAGCATTCATTTGGACGGCATTTTTGAATAGAGCAAAGTCTAAACCGACATTGAAAGAACTTGTGCGTTCCCAACGTAAGTCCGGGTTGGGATAAATTGATACGTTCGATTCTAATTCATTGTAATGCGTGTTGAAGGGCAGTTTCTTTAGAATCATTTCCGGGGATTGACCGCTCAGCATGTTTCCTTGGTAACCGTAAGAAAGTCGTAAGGCCAAGTTGCTGACCCACGGGTTGTCCATATTGGTGTGTTCTGAAATATTGTAAGAACCGGAAACTGACCACACGGGAAGTAATTTTTCATTGCTTCTGCTTCCGAATTGATTGGAGCCATCAATACGCGTGTTGGCATTTAACGTGAAATAATTCTTGTAGCTGTATGATACGGAGAGATATCCGGAAATCATGTTTGTTAGATTGTCTGACACGCTTGGCAAGTTGTTTTGCAGCCATGACTTGTAATGCGTGAAGTCGTCTAAATTTATGGCTGTAAATTGTTTTCCTCTATCATTGTAATAACCCCTGTCCGTGCGCTCGAATCCTGCATATTTGGAGGAACTGACCTCGTATCCTAAGTTGGCGGTGATATTGTGTTGGTCGTCAGTCCCGAAATATTTACTAATGTCTGCTTGCAAACGTCCCGTGTAAGAGTTATTGCGCGTGTATGCTTTTTTTAATTCTCCCCCGTAAGGCATTTGATTCATAACATTAGGATCTTTACTGGAAATTTCTCCGTATTCCGATTTGCGCAAGGAAGCCGCGTACCAAGTTTGTTCACCCAAGTAACTCTCCTGTTCCGTGTTGGAAGTAGAGTAAGAGAATATGGCTTGGAATGACAGCCAGTTGGTTGCTTTGTAGCGTAAGTTTGCCGTCAACGTGATGGCCGAGTTATCCTGTTGGGAATAGCTATTATCCAGTTCGTTCAGGATATTGTAGTTATACAATTGTTGATAAGCATATTGACGCTTGTAATAGATATACCTTCCTTGATTGTCTAAGGCTGGGATAGCACGGCTCGTGGTGTAAGCGTAGTCGATGGGATTAATACTCTCTTCGCTATATTCCCGTTTTCCGACATTCGCGTTTAAGTTAAGGCTGGCTGTCACTTTGGGTGATATGGTGGCATCCACGTTCAAAGCGGCGGTGTAGCGTTCGTTGTTATTTCCTTTTATGACATCGTTGTCGATGGCGTACCCGATGGACGAGTAATAACGGATTTCCTCGCTTCCGCCGGAGATGCTGACCGTGTGCTGGTGGGAAAATGCATCTTCGGTTAATAAATCAAACCAGTCGGTATTCATGTTTTCCAGTTTGGCTACCTCGCTCGTGAATTGGTCGTGGGTGATGGTGCCGTTGTATAAATTGTTCACGAGTCCCTCGTATCCGATTAAATTAACGTCCGTGGAATATACATGGTGTTTTTCTACCAAGTCTTTAGAGAATTCTACCCGTTGCTTGGAGTTCATCAAATGAATATTGCGGTCCGTGTACCGGGGACGGCGACGATAGGTGGCAGAGAAATCGTAGCTTACCACGGGACGTCCTACTTGACCTTTTTTCGTGGTAATCACGATTACCCCGTTTGCCGCTTTCACCCCGTAGATAGCCGTGGCGGAAGCATCTTTCAATATGTCGATACGGTCGATATCCCGGGGATTCAGTCCGGCGATAGCGTTACCGATGCGGTTGATATAATCCGGGTCGTTCAACTCTTCCGGGGCAATGGGCACCGGGTCTTGCACGATGATTCCATCCACTACCCATAGCGGTTCGCGGTTACCCACGAGCGTGGAGGTTCCCCTGATACGAATCTTCGGAACGACACCGACTTCTCCGGAGTTGGTCATCATCATCATGTCCGGCACGCGTCCTTGGAGCATTTGGTCGATAGACATGGCTCCGGCAATCATCACGTCCTTGGCTTTCACGCTCGAGATAGCGCTGGTCAGTTTTTTCTTGTCGATTACTTGGTAACCGGTGATGACAACCTCATCCATCTCGTTTACATCCATTTTCATCACGACATTCGTTACCTCTTTGGTGGCTGTGATTTCTTGGGTTTCCATCCCGATAAACGAGAAAATGAGTTGCACGCCTAATTTCGGAACTACTAGCGAATAATTCCCATTCGCGTCTGTGGCGGCTCCGGTTGTTGTTCCTTTTACTAAAATAGTCACCCCCGGTAATGGTTCTCCCTTTTCATCCTTTACCGTTCCGGTTATTTTCTTACTTGTAACGGAAGGACGGGCGGCAATCACTATTGAGTTTTTTTCCAGCGTGTAGGAATATTTGTCTGCTAAAATGAATTGCAATGTTTCGTCCAGCGTCATTTGCAAACGCGGCAGATGTACCATTTTCTGTGCGTCGAACTGGTTTTCGTTATAGAATACGTCACATTTTAATTGTGTTGAAATTTCATCGAAAACTTGTTCAACAGTCATTTGTTGGCTTTTGAAATTTAGCTTGTCGCTTGGAGAGAGCGTACTCGCTTGTAGCGGGAGTATGCATAGAAGTACTACCACTATAGCCATAGCTGTTTTGAGATACTTTTTTTTCATTAATCTATTACTGTTTAAATGAATAAATATATATATTGCACTCTTTCTTGTCGGTTATTTATGACTAGGTTACCGTTTACGGATGGTGATAACATTATCTTTTATTTCAAAGCGAATGACTTTGGTTTCTTCCAGAAGAAATAGGGTTTCTTTTAGAGAACGGTCTTTGTCAATGACGCCTCTGAATTTCAAATCTTTGCAATCTTCATCTTGATATATGAAAGTGAAATCGTACCATCGTTCCAATTTCCGGGTAATATCTTCCATGCGGCAGTCTTTGAAATGAAGTTTTCCGTGTAACCAAGAGGTGTGTAATTTCACGTCCACTCGTTTTATTTCGGCTATACCTGTTGAATTGTTCGCGATGTATTGTTCTGACGGGTGTAACACGTGCAATTTACCGTTATCCGATACGGATACTTTCCCCTCGACCAATGTGGTGCTCCAATCCGGGTCGTCGGAATATGAACTGATATTGAATTTTGTCCCCAGTACGGTGATTTGTCGATTTCCGGTGATGACTCTAAATGGAGCTTTTTCGTTTTTTGTAACCTCGAAATAAGCTTCTCCATCCAAGTACACGGTTCGGTCGTCTGACGCAAATTGTACCGGGAATTGTAAAACGGATTCGGAATTGACAGCGACCAAAGTACCGTCCGGCAATTCAAACGAGAAATCAGCTCCTTTAGGTACGGCTAAACGATTATAACGAATTTCAAAAGAGTCTGGTCTTGAAACTTCGTTGCTTCGGTAAGTTAATTGGTTATTGACGCTATCCCGAGTGATGGATATTCCTAATTCTTCTTCGTGCAAATCATTTACGTCATCTAAATCAACACTTTTCCCGTTGGCTAAGGTTAATTCCACTTTAGTTTTTTGGGAAGTCAGTTGTGATTCATTCTGCACGAGAGATGTGGTGGTTTGGTGGTCTAATAGGTTGCTTACGAGTAGAATACCACCTAGGATAATTGAGGCACATGCCGCGTATCCCGACCACAAGAGGAAGATAGAATGTCTTTTCTTGTGAAAACTTCTCGCTTGTACTTTCTTCCAGCCGGCATCCTCGTCATATATCTTTTTTTTCTTCGAGTTGCACACTCTTTGTATCAGATAATCTAATTCGTTTTTCATGGCTTTATTTTTATGTCATCGAGGTCCACAACTACCCGAAAAGGGTGATTGAAAAAATGAAAAAAATGAGCTGGAATGAAAAAATATATTCGATGGTGGAATTAATGTGCTAGGGAAGAATAGGTAAATGCTTAATTTTTAATAAATAAGATAACGAGTAAGTGATAAAAGAGAGAGTAAAGACGCTCTACTCTCGTTGTTAAGACGCTTTACAAGCATTCCCGAGCGTCTATAAAGCGTTTTTGAAAGAATTTGAAAGAAACAGGTTTTACTTCCTTTGCGGTGTATTATTGCCTTGTTTTACAGTTCTTTCTAAAATAGAGCCAAATAAACAAGGAGAGATTTTTGAAGTTTTGTGTTTTTTCTCGAATGATACGATAAGCTTTACTGACGTGTGTTTTTACCGTGTTCAATGAAATCTCCAATTCCTCTGCAATTTGTTTGTAGCTTTTTTTATCCATGAAACTCATTAAAAAAACACTTTTGCATTGCGAAGGTAGTTCATCTATGGCCTGTTCAATTTTTTGCAATTTGACAAGTTCGTCTTCAGAAAATTCGGATTTTTCCAAGTATTCTATAAACTCGGTCAAGCGAGGCATATGGCGTTGTTCTAGGACTTGTGTTCGTATGATTTTTAAAGCCCCGTTTCGCACGGATTGGTACAAGTAAGATTTTAATGATATCGTGATATTGATTCTTTGCCGATTTTCCCACAGGTAGACAAAAGCATCCTGTACAACATCTTCCGCTTTTTCGGCATCTCCCAAAATGCCCATACTATAATTGCACAATTCTTGATAATACTTGCGAAATAGTATCTCGAAAGACTTTGAATCTCCTTCTACGATAGCTTTTAATATAGTATAATCAAGGTCTGTATTTCCGTGCATGAATCTTTTGAGGACTTTGTTATCAATCTATTTACAATGCAAATATATATAATGTCTTGAAATTTATAAATTGCATTTATAAATATAGGCGATAAAAATCCTTGTTGTTATTGAAAACCTGTTTAAGGTGTGGGGGGAAGAGGGCGTGTCAAAACACGCCCTCTAGTCTATAAAGTCTGAAAGTCAATAAGGTCGTAAGGTCAAAAGTGCGGTGGTTTATACATCATTACGCTGAATATTATCGCGCTATTAAATCATGGACTTTATGGACCTTAAGAGCCGAAGGCTCGACTTTATGAACTTTATGGACCGGAGGTGTGTCGAAACACACCTCCTTTATTGAGTCTTTTAGTACGCGTGGTGGTCCTCCTGTACGTCTTGGATATCAATTTGTTTCTTGTTAAGGGCTCTCCATGCGTAGAAGATGTATGCGATCACGATGGGAGAAACCAAAGAAACGTATGCCATGGTCTTTAACGTGTAGTATGAAGATGAGGCGTTATAGATAGTCAGCGAAGAGTTCAGGTCGGTGTATGAGGGGTAGAATGCCGTGTTGTTGAATCCTGCCACGATGAACAGGGCGATAACGGCAAGCACGATACCGATTCCGGAAAACCATATCCCTTTTCTCCAGTGAGGAGTGATGATGGATTTGATGATACCGAATAATACTCCGACAACCCCGAGCAACAACATGAGAGTATTCAAGGGCATTTCCAATAAATTGTGAAAATACTTGTATTGAACCAATTGGATGCTTTTATCTTCCATGATGGCGTATCCTTTACTGGTCAGTATGATGCCGAGGAATACCAGTAATAGAATGACGAAAGGCACCGAGTTGTACAGGACTTGCTTTTTACTTCTCTCGTAGATGGCATCATGCTTGATGTTATTCATGAAATAGAGGGATGCCAAAGTCCGGGCGAGAAAGAAAATAGCCAGTCCCAGACAGATGTTGGCAAAATTGAATAATACCTCTATGCCTCGCCACGGGCTCATCCATGTAACGTCGTTCATCTCGCCTAATTTGAACGGGTTGCCCGTGAAGAAAGAGCCGACAACGGCACCGATACAAATAGTCCCAATCACACCATTGATAATCAGAAATACATTATAAGTACGTTCCCCGAGTAAGTTTCCGGCTTTCCGGCGGTACTCGTAGGAAACGGCTTGCATCACGAAACAGAACAATACGACCATCCATGCCAGATAAGCTCCACCGAAGCTCGTTGAATAGAACAGGGGGAAACTTGCAAAGAATGCTCCGCCGAACACGACTAATGTCGTGAATGTAAATTCCCATTTGCGCCCCAAGCTGTTGACGAGAACATTCCGTTCGTCTTCGGTCTTGGCAATGGTATATAGTAAGGTTTGTCCACCTTGCACGAAAAGCAAGAAAACCAGCAATCCGCCAAGTAACGATATCAATATCCACCAGTAATGTTGAAGAAATTCCATATTCATTTACGATTTATGATTTACGATTTTAGATTTTATGATTTTGTGATTTTAATGATTTTGTGATTTAGTGAAAAAAGTGAATCACTAAATCGTAAATCATAAATCACTCAATCTTTTTCGGGTCCTTTCTTGATCTGGTTGAACATGATCTTCAGTTCCGCGATGAGCAGGACGGTGAAGAGTACGGCGAACATCCAGAATGTGGTCATAACCCAAGTCGATGCAATTTTTGTCACGGCAACATTGGTCGGCATTAAATCTTGTACCACCCACGGTTGGCGTCCTACTTCAGCCACTATCCAGCCGCATTGCGATGCGACGTATGCCATCGGAACACAGAATAATGCCAAGTAGGGGATGAACTTGAATTTCTCGAATTTTCTTTTCTTGGCGTACCACAAAGAGAGGGCGAATAATAATACAAAAAGCATTCCCAGTCCTACCATGATACGGAAACTGAAAAATACCAAAGGTATATGAGGTATGGCGTCGTAGGGGGAATTAAGATAGCCATACCCGAAATCGGAGTAGTTGGCTTTAAATATCTGTAATGTACTGTCGGCCATCGTGTGGTTATTCTCTTTTATGGCTTGCTTGTAAGTCTTTAATGCATCAATCGCGGTGCGACCGTTTGCCATGCGTTGTTCTAAAGAAGGATAGGTTACGCCGGATTGAGACGTGTAGCCGTCCAGAATATTCTGAATGCCCGGGATGTAGGCGTCAAAATCATGATAGCCGAGGAACGAGAGTACTTTGGGTACATGGATGGCGTATTCCATTTTCTTCATTCTATCTGTCGGCAAGGACGGGTCGTTTACGGGGAGTCCGATAACGGTGAACGCGGCACCTCTGCCACCTTCATTCAAGCCTTCCATGGCGGCGAATTTCATGGGTTGAGTCTTGGTTACGTCTTGCGCGCTGCTGTCACCCGTGTAAATGGTTAAGATGATACTGATTAACCCGAACACCGAGGCAAGCATGATACTCTTGCGGGCAAATTCGAGGTGCCTTTTCTTGAGGATAAACCATGAACTGACACCTACCACGAAACAGGCGGAAAGCGTGTACGCGGAGGTTACCGTGTGAGTGAATTTGCTGATTGCCGTGGGCGAGAACAGTATTGCCCAAAAATCGTCCATTTCGTTACGGGCGGTAATCGGGTTGAATTCCATGCCGACGGGGTTTTGCATCCAAGCGTTGGCGACAAGAATCCATAGGGCTGAGATGTTCGCGCCGACGAATACCATCCACGTGGATACGAGATGGAAGCGTTTGCCGACTTTGTTCCAACCGAAGAACATCACTGCCACGAACGTGGATTCGAGGAAGAACGCGATAATACCCTCGATGGCCAACGGAGCCCCGAAGATATCGCCCACGAACCAAGAGTAATTCGACCAGTTCGTCCCGAACTGGAATTCGAGAATTAGTCCGGTGGCGACCCCGATAGCGAAGTTAATACCGAATAATTTCATCCAGAACTTGGTGGCTTTCAGCCAACTGTCGTCGCCTGTCTTTACCCACATGGTTTCCATGACGGCGAGCATCAAGGCTAATCCCAGCGTGAGGGGAACAAACATGTAGTGGTAGATTGCTGTCATGGCAAATTGCCATCGTGACCACTCCACTAGAGTGGTGGTTGTCAGATTGAGAAGCATAATGTTAAGGTTTTGTTGTTAATTCTTTGAAAACGTGCTCACTTTTTGCCTCGGCACTGTCATAGTGGGAGTTGAGGTAGTTTGGCATCAACCAGAGTTTAAATACCAAAAACATGATACTCAGTTTAATAATGATGATAAGCCAAAGAGTACGTCCCCAGCGGGGCATATTCTTAAATCCGTCATAGTAAAGATACCAAGCCTTTTTTAACATACACGGCAGTTTTTATTGTTTATCTATGTAAGAACGTTACCAAAGGTATAAATGTTTTTTCTAAGTTCGATTTTTTTTTGCATAAATAATACTTATGCGTGTATAGGATAAATTTATTTGTCTAATTTTGTTTCTACACGTGGGGGTAGTTTTAACCCGGTAATGTAAAATTGAATTATGAATAATGCAGGAAAATATTGTTTGGGGGGATTGGCGCTGTTGGCGGTTGGATTTTTATGTTGGTACTTTTCTTCGATTATCGCTTATATACTGGTGGCGGTCGTGCTCTCGTTTTTCGGGCATCCGATTATCGATCTTCTGGGGAAGATTGAAATAAAAGGTAAGCGCATACCGAACGGGTTGAGGGCGGGGATTGCTTTAGTTTGTATATGGTTTGTCTGTATTCTTTTCTTTTACACGGTGATACCGTTGGTTAGTCAGGAATTTCAGTCGTTAAGCGATATCAGTATCACGAATATCGTGAACAAGCTGGAAGACCCTTTGGCCGATTTGGAAGAGGGGTTGAAACATTTCGGGATTATAGATGCCAATCAGGATGTAAAAGAGTATATCGTGAAGAATCTGAAATCCGTGGTGGACGTTACACAGATTAGAAATTTGTTCGGCTCTTTGGCGGGGACTATCAGCAGTATTTTTATCGCCCTTTTTTCGGTGACGTTTATGGCGTTCTTCTTTTTGAAGGACAGCAATCTTTTTTATAAGATGTTGTTGGCTGTTGTGCCAACACGTTATGGCGAGGGAGTGGGGAAAGCACTTGATTCTATACAGAAATTGCTGGTTCGTTACTTTATAGGGATTACTTTCGAGGTGTTGATTGTCATGGGTTTGAATATCATAGGTCTGACCATCATCGGGTTGCCGTTCAATAATGCCGTGCTGATAGGGTTGATGACCGGAATAACAAATGTAATCCCGTATATCGGACCGCTTATCGGTGCGGCCTTCGGGCTTTCAGTGGGAATTGCCACGAACGTGGACGTGGATTTCTACACGGTGGTATTTCCTTTACTGATTTATATGAGTATCGTGTTTATTATCACGCAATTGATTGATAATGTAATTTTGCAGCCCTTGATTTACGGGAATAGCGTGCATGCTCACCCGATGGAAATTTTTCTGGTGATATTAATCGCGGGAAACTTGGCCGGGATTCCGGGAATGATTCTTGCCATTCCGGGTTATACCGTATTGAGGGTAATATTGAGGGAGTTTTTTAATAAATATAAACTCGTGAAGTCACTCACGAAGAGTCTGGAATGAGTTCATAAGGTTTATAAAGTTTATAAAGTTACAGGTATTCTTCGGACAGAATTTAACGGCAACTTTCGTTGCCGTTATGACTTTATGAACCTTATAAACCTTACAAACTTTATAAACTAATCCAGCACCCCACGCGTACGGTCTTCAAAAGCGGAAAGTGCGGCTTTCGCTCCTTCGCCCATAGCTATGATAATTTGTTTGTAAGGTACCGAAGATACATCTCCTGCCGCGTATATGCCCGGAATGTTCGTGCGGCAATGCGCGTCAATCACTATTTCTCCGGGACGGTTGGTATCCACTACTTCACGGAACGCTCCACTATTCGGAACCAATCCGATTTGAACGAATATCCCATCCAAGGTGATTACTCTACTTTCTTCTGTCTCGCGGTCTTTCACTTGTATCCCGGTTACTTTTTCTCCATTCCCGATGATTCCCAAAGTTTGCGAGTTGGTGAATACTTCCACGTTCGACAGGCTCTTTACTTTTTCTTGTAGTACTTGGTCGGCTTTTAATTCCTCGAGGAATTCCAGAACTGTTACTTTAGAACAAATTCCCGCCAAATCAATTGCTGCTTCAATCCCCGAATTGCCCCCGCCGATAACGGCTACCTGTTTACCTTTATAGAAAGGTCCGTCGCAATGCGGACAGAAGGCAACGCCTCTACCTGTATATTCTGCCTCACCCGCCACGTTTAATTTTCTCCAACTTGCTCCCGTGGCAATAATGACTGCCGGAGCGATGAATTTCTCCCCTGTTGCCGTGGATAATATTTTCTGATTCTTCTCGATTTCAACTTTCTCTATCCGGCGATGTTCCAACAGGTCTATCGGGTAGCGTTGAATATGTGTTCTAATGTTTTCGGCCAATAGGCTACCGGTTGTTTCGGGTACGGATATCAGGTTCTCGATACCCACGGTTTCTTTTACCTGCCCGCCTACGCGTTCAGCCACGATAGCTACATTCAGCCCCTTGCGTGCCGAATAAATGGCTGCGGCTGCCCCCGCGGGTCCTCCGCCGACGACAATCACGTCATAGTATTTTTCTGTGGTATCAATCGTGTCCTCGTTGCTACCGTATTGGTTTTCCAGTTTACTCAATAATTCCCCGAATTCTCCCCGTCCGACATGAATCAATTTCCCGTCGGCAAACACGGAAGGTACACCTTGTATATTTAAAGCCTCAACTTCTGCCTGATTGATAGCTCCGTCCACCATCTCGTGCGTGATTTGGTCGTTCAACGTGGTCATGGTATTCAGAGCTTGAATGACATCTGGGCAGTTCGTGCAAGTCAGTGAAACGTAGGTTGTCAAGTGAATGGGGCCTTTCAAGGCTTTTACCCTGTTACAGGTGGTTGCATCCGGGAAGTTTTTGCCTTTGCCGTCCAGATTCATGATGGCGAGCAACAAAGAAGTGAACTCGTGTCCATTGGGAACACCCCGGAATTTTATACCTGTTTTTTCTTCGTTCTTTAAGAGCGTGAACGCTAGCCCGTCTCCTTCCGTGAGTTTACACGATATTTTATCGGAGCATTCGCTAACGTCGTTTAATATTTCCAAGAGTTCTTGGCGACTCTCGTGTTGAGGTGCAACAATAACATCAAACGTATATGTTGCTTCCAATCCCTCGAAAATAGTTTTTAGCTGGTTCTTTAGTGTCGTATCTAGCATGTGATTCATTGTTAAAAAAAGCCGACGATGTGGTTTCGTCGGCTTTCGCGTGATTCTGTTAAATTTTACCGACTAAATCGATGCTTGGTTTTAGCGTGGTCGCACCTTTTTTCCATTTCGCGGGGCATACTTCATTCGGGTGTTCTGCCACGAATAAAGCTGCTTCTACTTTTCGTAGTAATTCGTCCGCGTTACGTCCGATATTGTTGTCGTGGATTTCAGCAATTTTGATTTTCCCTTCCGGGTTTACCACGAAAGTTCCGCGGTATGCCATTCCCTCTTCCTCAATCATTACGCCGAAAGCGCGACTCAATACCCCGGTCGGGTCGGCAAGCATCGGGTAGTTGATTTTACGAATACTTTCAGAAGCATCGTGCCATGCTTTGTGTACGAAGTGTGAGTCTGTACTCACGGAATAAACTTCTACTCCCATTTTCTGGAATTGCTCGTATTTCTCTGCCACGTCTACCAGTTCGGTCGGGCATACAAAAGTAAAGTCAGCGGGATAGAAGAAGAAAATAGCCCATTTCCCTTTTACGTCGTCGCTGCTTACAGTTTTGAAATTTCCATTGTGAAAAGCTTGAACTTTGAATTCCGGAATTTGTGAATTGATAATTGATTCCATTGTTTAGTGTGTTTATGATTGTTATTAATTTGTTTTCTCGATACAAAGGTATATAGTTTTTCTTGATATAAACAACAAATCGCATTGAATTATTTTATAAATATATAGAGGGAATTAATAAAGGGAGGATTGTTTGTGGTTTTATCCCTGACTTTTCACGAAAAATGTTTGGTTTTATATCTGACTTTTCACGAAAAAACGGTAAAAGTATCCCTGACTTTTCGTGAAATTGTTATATTTGCAATTAAAATAGAGTGTATTATGAAAAATGTATATTATCCGAGATTAATTGACAAGTACTTGTTGGAGTGGAAAAATGAAAGAAAGCATAAACCATTGTTGCTTCGAGGTGCAAGGCAGGTTGGGAAATCTTCAGCTATTCGTCAGTTGGGTAAGACATTTAAGTATTTTGTTGAAGTAAATTTTGAACGGGATAAAGAGATTGCTTCTGTATTCAAGGGTAATTTGAAGCCTCAAGAAATTGCGTCACGTCTTTCGGTTTTTTATGGATTACCAATCGTGCCCGGTGAAACACTTTTGTTTTTGGATGAGATTCAGACGTGCCCGGAAGCCCTGCATAGTCTTTGGTTCTTTTATGAAGATTATACCGACCTTCATGTTGTGGCGGCTGGGTCGCTACTTGAGTTCGCGTTAAAGAAAATGACGTCATTTGGTGTTGGGAGAGTGCGTTCGCTTTTTATGTACCCGATGTCTTTTGATGAATTTCTTGTGGCAATGGGCAATGAAGGTTGGGTGGAATTGAAACAAAAAGCATCTCCTGCTAGTCCGGTGTTCGAGGCTCTGCATGGGAAACTGGTTGAATGTTTCCGCGATTATCTGATGGTTGGGGGAATGCCCGAATCCGTGGCAAATTGGGTGGAAACAAGAGATTACTTGAAGTGTCAGCAAGTTCAGGATGACATAATGCTGGCCTATGAAGATGATTTCTCGAAATACGAAGAAAAAGCCGATCCGATATTGTTAAGACAAACTCTTCGAAGCGTGGCGTTGCAGGTCGGTTGTAAATTTGTTTATAGTAACGTGCAGGGTAATTGTCGCGGTGAAAAGGTAAAAGGTGCATTGGAGTTGTTAAAGGATGCAGGATTGATTAGACCGGTTGTTCATACGGCTGCAAATGGAATACCGCTTGGGGCCGAAATAAACGATAAGTTTATCAAGTATATTTTTTTAGATAGCGGATTGTTGTTGCGGCTGTTGGGCATGGAGAATGCGGGTGGTGCGTCTGAAATGTCCAAGTTGATTCTTGTTGGTGCTGCTTCCGAATTGGTGAATAAAGGACGTGTGACAGAGATGGTGGCCGGCTTGGAGTTGTTGAAATATAATACTCCTGCGCAGCGGCATGATTTGTATTATTGGCAGAACTTATCTCGTGGAGCACAAGCGGAAGTGGACTATGTAATAGCCAAGGATATGAAAGTAGTCCCATTGGAAGTGAAAGCGGGTACAACAGGTTCAATGAAAAGTATGTACCAATTTATGGCGAATAAACAACTCACGTACGGAATACGAACATCGCTTGAGAATTTTGGTGCGTTGGAGAAAGTGGATATTATTCCGCTGTATGCGTTATCCAATATGTACAGGTGAAGTTTACAGTCATAAATTTTGAGTAAGTATTAAAGATTGCAGATTAGCGTGGGGAATCTGCAATCATTTTTTATAAGGAGCACTCAAAGTTCCACCCTTGCGTGCCAGCTCGTGGAGAAATCTGTGCCATTGTTTCCAACGAAAAAGATATACACGTGTGCTGATGTCCCAAGCCTTTCATCAAGAGTAAATTCTCCTTGCAAATCACCTCGGCATCCTTTCACGTTTGGAGCCAAGCGGGGTGAGCGTTGCAGGTTGTCATACAATATTCCTACCTGCATTGTGTCCGTTCGTGCTGTTGTGGTCCAGTGCCTTTCCTCCTGCCATGTTACCCGGAAATGATTGCCTTCCCGTGTCACTTGCAGATTACGGGGCAATGCCAATGTTCCTTGGGTAAACACGAAATTCTCGAAATCTACAAGTTCCCCTTGCCCGTTGAAACAGCGGGCGTTGGTTGAGTGAAATAGGTTCGGGGCTGTCCGTCTTTTGGGCTTGGCGGCAGCACGCCACACGTCGGGCGAAACCTGTTTCATGTACTCCCTGTAAAACCATTGTACCGCCGTGAAGCGGGTGGTTACTTCCTGTTGTTTCGTGGTACGTCCCTTCTCTTCCCATTTCCTCGGTTTCCCGGGAATGGCGTATCGCTTGATGTGTAATTTGTCATTGCGCACGAAAAAAATCATGTTGCCTTTTCTACCGCGGATATGGCCTTTGAAAAAATCGATGACTTCCATAGTCGTGTTTTGTCATATTTGATACTTTAATAAAAGGAGAGGGAAATTCCCGTTTCCGGTTTTTCCCTCTCTGTTGGATGTTAGACGCCTTCCTCTACCGTTAAGTACATGGACTTGGATGCCTTCTTACCGTCGGCACTCGTGGCGAAAACGTACACGTGCACGTGCTCTTTCTCCCACCTCTGCGGTAACGCGATGGAGGTGGAGCCGCTTTCTCCTCGTTGGCGCAGGTTTTTCAGGCGGCATAAGCCTTGGTTGCTTTCCAGCAACACGGCATACACCTTGTCGTCTGCGTTACTGTTGCTCTCCTCTTCCGGTGCCGTTTGCTCGAACGAGAATTTTTGATTCTCTGTCGAGTAAGTAACGGTCACTTCCGGTGTGAGCAACTGTCCGTTGGCACAGAGCAACTGCTCGTAGTCGACGGTGAGCACGTTACTCTCCACCGAGCAAATGTCTTTGTTTATACTGACAAATGCGTTTGCAGCGGAGAGTCCTCGTTTGCGCTGAGGAAATCCCTGCGTGATAATCGTTTGGAGGATAGTTGCCAGCTGGATCAGCATTCCAAACTTCATCCGTTGCTCAACGGCAGCAGGTGAATTGCTGCTTTTCCCGCCAGCACCCTTTCTTCTTGCGATATTATCACTGTATCGCATGTAATACGATACTTTTCCCACGGAGCCGATGATGGCTCCTAGCATGTCTAATAAAACTTTAGCCATAATTGAAAATTATTATAATTAAATAATATTTGTATAATAATAGCCCGTATGGGCTTTTGCTTTTTTAAATGTTGTTGGTGAACGAATTTTTTTCATGTTAGTAAATATTTTAAAAATAAATAGTATGTATAATTAATTTGTATAATCAAAAATAATATAAATCTTATTACTTAAAAAATCAAATATTATATGTGATTAATAAATAATATATCTAATATTTTTTTCATTTTGTTTGATTTAATATTTTTGATGCGATTTACCATAAAATTATTTACTTTCATTATAATATTAATACTAGTTATACTGAATATGTTATATAAATAAATATTCTTACATTTGCGGTAATGCTCGGGTTATGGAAGCGTCTGTTCCGGGCAGGACATATTCAAAAGCGTTTTTGCTTATCCTTGTATTGAAAACGGCCAATTTTTAGCGCGAAGGATAAACAGGTTTAGACGCTCATGCTTTCCGTGTACACATTTCTAATGTATATCGGCTAAGCGTGGGGTACTGTTTATTTTGCGCTAGGTGCTTGGCCGTACCTCAATACAGATAAACTAAAAGTTCCCACGCTTTTCTTTTTTATTAATAAACCACCTGGGAATTGTGGTTCAAATGGCTAGACTATGAAAAGATGTATTTTCTTTTTAATCTTTCTCTCCCTGGGATTGCTTGTCGCTTGTAGCAAGTATGACGATGGTAAATTGTGGAATAAAGTAAACGACTTGGATTCCCGATTGGCAGCTCTTGAAAAGCAATGCAAGGAAATGAACACGAACATTGCTTCCATGAAAGTTATCCTTGATGCCTTGCAAACCAATGATTACATTACCAATGTAACCGTTATCTCCGAGAACGGTATCGAAATCGGTTATAAACTCGATTTCAAAACACACCCATCCATAACAATATACCACGGGAAAAACGGAGAGGCGGGACAAACCCCGGTAATAGGAATAAAGCAAGCAGAAGATGGATATTATTATTGGACTCAAAAAGTAGGAGACCAAACCACATGGCTTTTAGACGAGGGTGGAAATAAAATAAAAGCCAAGGGAGAAGATGGTGAGGATGGTAAGGATGGTGTCACTCCTCAATTACGAATAAATAATAATAAATGGGAACTTTCCGTGGATAATGGTGTTACTTGGAGCGTGTTGGGAGAAGCAAGTGGAGATTCTTTTTTCAAAAACGTGATCAATAAAGAAGATATATTAATTCTCGAACTTGCAGATGGAGCAGTCGTTACGTTACCCAAGGGAGCAACATTCTCGGTTATCTTGGATAAATATAAAATCGAAGATATACTCCCGAATACCACGTACGAAATTAATTACACGGTAGTGGGAGGAAATGAGCAGGTCAGTATACAGATTAATGCACCCTTAGGTTGGAATGTATATGTCGAAACGGCAGGTCAATATAATGGGAAAATATTGATAACGACCCCAGAAATTGTGACTGATGAAAAAGTTTATGTGATTTTTTTAGATGGAGAAACTGCCGTTACACGTGTGCTTCCCATGCTGCAAGGACGGTTGGTTCATGTCGAAGAGCCGGGAACGTTAAAGGATTGCTTCTCGGGGGAAGCCGATTGGCGACAATGTAAAAGACTCAAGATCACGGGTACATTAAATGATGGTGATTATGCTTTTTTAAAAAACAAAATGCAGTCGTTGCGTTTTTTAGATTTGTCAGAGATAGATAATGAAACTTTACGAGAAGGATTTTTTAGTGGACATGCTTGTCAAACGGTGATTTTGCCCGAGAAGTTAGTAACCATACCAAGTTATGCATTTTATCATAGCGGTATAACCTCGATAAAAATTCCCGATGGTGTTCGGGAAATAGGCAATTACGCTTTTTATAATTGTCGCCAATTGCGGGGTGATTTGCATCTTCCTTATATTATACAAACTATCGGAGAACATGCTTTTGAACTATGTAGTTTTGATGGAAATTTATCTTTGGGTGCGATGTTGCAAAAGATAGGGAAAGCAGCTTTCAAGGACTGTAAATTCACGGGGAAATTGACGATACCTACGCAAGTTGGAATTATTGAAGACGAGGCATTTGCTTATTGTTCTAGATTTACCGGGCTTGTCTTTTCGGCTAACACAGGGTTGGGAGAGCCTCAATTGACTTCGATAGGGATAAGTGCGTTTGAAGGATGCTCTGGATTTAGGGGAGATTTGGTGTTGCCCGATAGATTGGCAAATATAGGCGATTATGCGTTTCGATACTGTTCTGAGGAGTGGAAAGGACGGTTGGTAATGGGTAAAAGTGTGAAGAAGATAGGATATTTAGCTTTCATTTATAACGGTCCTGCTGGAAGAAAATATAGATTGAATTTTGAAAAGATATATTTTAAAAGTTGTTTCCAGCCCGAGGATGTAATGACTGGTTTAGTGTTAAATTGGGAGCCTCGCATAGAGTATGTCGGAGTTCCCTTGGGGTGCAGGCGTAATTTTTACGACGTTGAAAAATATGTTGAAGTGATGGAAGAAGTTGATTATACTACCTTTGATTTTTAAATTGCTGTATATGAACATCGAATTTGTTATCGGTACCGTTCTTGGTGCCATCGGAATCATCCCTATTCTAATCTCGGTCGTTAGATGGATGAGGAAATCCGATTTATCCCGGTTGATGGAAAAACTCGTCGATAAAGAGATTTCTCGAAAGGAACATCAGAAAATTTTGCGTGTCATGAACAAAAGGCTATTACTCTCCGGTTACAAGAAGCTGGGCGACGAATACATCAACCAATTCACCCTTGGTAAACGGGGCAAAGAAGCCGTTTTTGAAGAAATGTGTCTGCAAAACCGTATCGAACCGACTCCCGAGTTGTGTCGAATGTTCTTGAAGGCTGATGCTCCGTCCATTCGTGAACGTTATTACCGTCAGGTTGATTCCCCGTCCGCCACTCCCGTCACGTCGAGAGGTGCCGAAAGTACGAATTGCCACCAAGTTGTCTATATGTCCGAATTGTTACTGGAAAAATACCCGACCACGTGTCGTCAACTAACGGGAATCTTGGAAAAACATGGAATTCCTTTCCGTTTCTTGAAAGGCACAAAAGATATCTGGTGTCGGGATTATATGCCAATACAAACGGCATCGGGCAAATTGGTGCAATTCCATTACGAACCTTCTTATTTGAAGGGAGAGGAATGGGAAAGTTCCCGTTCGGATGTTAAGGAAGTCTGCCGGAGCAATGGGTTTCACCCGATATTCTCTAGTATTAACCTTGACGGGGGTAATGTCTTGTTGTTCGAGGATCGTGCCATCATTTCCGACCGGGTATTTACCGAAAATCCCGGGTACCCGGACAAGCAACAATTGATAGCGGAAATCGGGGAGTTGTTGGAGGCGGAAGTGATCGTGATTCCCGCTCAAAAAGGAGATATGACGGGGCACGCGGATGGAATGGTGCGGTTCGTGAATCGTGACACCCTCCTTGGCAATAACCGATTGGATGACTACAAATACTGGCGGGATGGAATCGACAAGGTGTTGAAACAATATCATTTAGAGTATGAAGACGTCCCTTTTTTCTGGGATTACAAATCTCCCGCTCATCCCCATCACGCTATCGGTATTTACGTGAATTATTTGGAAGTGGGTAATTTGATTGTATTACCTGTTTTCGAGGTTTCCGGTAACAAGGATGCTGAGGCTGTGGAACGTTTCCGGCAAATCTTCCCCGATCGCGTCATAGAAACTATAAACTATAACGAAATCGGCTTGGAGGGAGGGTTGCTGAACTGTACGACTTGGGTGATGCGAGAGGTCGTGTAGGGGATATCCCCGTCCGTTACGGTTATCAAGTATTGATTAGGTATTGACTATCTATTGACCATGAATTGTGAATACAATAGTTAGTCAATACTTATTTAATAGGTAATTAGTACTTCAGAACCGGAACGAATGGTGAAGTCATGAATAAAACCCTGCAACACGAGTGAAAAAGAGGTGAGGTTATTCTACGTCGTCTTTAAGTAAGTAGTTTGCGCTTCGTCCGCCACCATCTGCTGATATCAAGATACCTTTCTTTATAAGATCGGTTATATCTCTGAGTGCTGTTGCTTGTGAAGTTTTGGTTATTTTTGCCCACTTCGAAGATGTGAGTTTGCCTTCGAAGCCATCCCAAAGACGGTTTATAATTTTTACTTGTCTTTCGTTCATAGATACTTCTCGATGTCTTTGCCAAAACGAAGCTTTCTGAACAACTCTTTTCACGACATTCTCGGAGTGAAGAATAGCTGACTTCATCGTCAGTAAGAACCATTCAAGCCAGAGAGTGATGTCTGTGGCGCCTGTCGTGGTCTTTTCCAATACCTCGTAATAGCGTTTTTTTTCTCTGAGTATTTCTGCTGACATACTGTAAAACCTGAGTGGAATCCCATCAGCCTTCGCGAGCAACATATCCGTGAGCGTTCTGGTTAAACGCCCGTTTCCATCATCAAATGGGTGGATTGCCACGAACCACACGTGTGCAATTGCGGCTTTTAACACGGGGTCTATACTATTCTCCTCGTTTACCCAAGCAACGAATTCATCCATCATAGTTGATACTACATCGGATGGCGGGGCTTCATAGTGAACTTTCTCCTTGCCCATTGCGCCGGAAACCACCTGCATCGGTTCCGCTCCGACCCTGTATGCTCCGACGGTTATTGGGTATATTCCGCTTCTTCCTGTAGGGAAAAGGGCCGCATGCCAATTGAATAATCTCTCGTTTGACAATGGCTTCCCGCTATTCCTGACGGCATCTAACATCACTTGCACGACTCCTTCCGTGTAATGGTCTGGTTCTGGCAACCCTTCCGTTTCAATGCCTAGGTGTTTTGCAATAGATGAGCGTACTCGCCCTGAATTCAGTACCACGCCCTCGATTTCATTAGAACGCAATATGTCTTCTGTCATCACGTCCAATGATGTCTTGTTTTGGATATCGAAACCCAATCCTCCCATTAGTCCTTGTATCTTCCCTTCGAGGTTACGAACTTCTGAGAGTAGAGTGATGAGTCTGGAATTGTCCCACGTGAATTTTGTCCAAGTTGGATATTGCCATATATATGTTGGTTTCATATTGGTGCGATTATTTCACAAAGATAATTCCATGATGTGAAAAAACAAATCATTCTCTTCAAATTTTGACGAGAATATTGCCAGTATTCAAATCAAGCGATTTGAACTTGTTAGTCATGTGGGTTTACGTCTGAAACACTCAGACGTAAACCCCAGTTATTTTTAAATCAATGCGATTTCCAGTACTTCCCGGATGTGGTTGACGAAATGGAAGGTGATACCCGAAACGTATTCCTTTTTGATTTCGTCGATGTCTTTTTTGTTCTCGCAGCAGAGGATAATCTCTTTGATTCCGGCTCGCTTGGCGGCGAGGATTTTTTCACGGATGCCGCCTACCGGAAGGACTTTGCCGCGCAGGGTGATCTCTCCGGTCATAGCAAGAGCTTTTTTCACTTTTCGTCCGGTCAGTGATGATGCCAAGGAGGTCACCATGGTGATACCTGCCGAAGGACCGTCTTTGGGTACGGCGCCTGCCGGAACGTGAATGTGAATGTTATGTTCCTCTATTGCTGCGGGGTTGATGCCCAATTCTTCGGCGTGTGATTTAATATATTCCAATGCCAGCGTGGCAGATTCTTTCATCACGTCACCGAGGCTTCCGGTCATGGTTAATTGTCCTTTGCCTTTGCTGATACTCGATTCCACGTATAGAATTTCTCCGCCCACGGCAGTCCAAGCCAAGCCTGTCACAACACCCGGTAGTTCATTTCCTTGGTATTCTTCTCTGGTAAAGATAGGCGTTCCGAGGTATTCTTCCACGGTATCTTTTGTCGGTTGCACCGTGAAGCTGGGGTCTAAGGCCACGTTTTTAGCCACTTGGCGCATAATCTTAGCCAAGGTTTTGTCTAAACCGCGCACGCCGGATTCACGGGTGTATTTGTCGATAATATAGTTCAATATATCATCCGAGAATGTGATCTGTTCTGCTTTTAGCCCGTGATTTGCCAGTTGCTTCGGGATCAGGTGACGTTTGGCAATTTCGATCTTTTCTTCCATAAGATAGCCGCTGACCTCTATCATTTCCATACGATCTCTCAACGGGGGAGCGATCGTGGAGATGTCATTCGCCGTGGCGATGAACATGACTTTTGATAAATCATAATCGATATCCAAATAATTGTCATGAAAAGCCGTGTTCTGTTCGGGATCAAGTACTTCCAATAATGCAGACTGCGGATCTCCTCTGAAATCCTGTCCTACCTTGTCGATTTCGTCCAGAATAAACACGGGGTTCGAGGTCCCTGCTTTTTTGATACTTTGTATAATCCTACCCGGCATGGCACCGATGTATGTACGGCGGTGTCCCCGGATTTCGGATTCGTCATGCAAGCCGCCTAATGACATGCGAACGAATTCCCGGTTCAAGGCACGTGCAACCGATTTGCCGAGAGAGGTTTTACCCACACCCGGGGGACCGTACAGGCAGAGAATCGGGGATTTCATATCTCCTTTCAGTTTTAACACGGCAAGGTATTCCAGAATGCGCTCTTTCACCTTATCCAGCCCGTAGTGGTCGGCATCCAGTATTTCGGATGCTTTTTTCAAATCGAAATTGTCTTCCGAATAGTGCTCCCACGGCAACTCGGTCAATTCCTTCACGTAATTGAATTGCACGGAATAATCCGGGGTTGACGGGTTCTGGCGTTTCAGTTTTTGGAGTTCCTTGCGGAATATTTCTTCCACGTTCTTCGGCCATTTTTTCTTTGATGCGGCCTCTTCCAGTTCTTGCAGGTCTTCGTCCACGGGATTCGCGCCCAACTCGTTCTGGATAGTCTTCATCTGTTGATGAAGCAGGTATTCTCTTTGTTGTTTATCAAGGTCGACCTTGACCTTTTGTTGAATATCCTCTTTTAATTCCAGAACTTTGACTTGTTTGCCCAGTAGTTCCAGTAATTTGTTTGCCCGTTCTTTCAATCTGTCGATTTCGAGCAATTCTTGTTTATCCCTGTAATCAATCTCTGTGTTTGAAGATATGAAATTGACAAGGAATAACATGCTCTCGATATTTTTCAAGGCGAAGCCTGCCTCGTTGGGAATATTGCTGGAAAATCTCACGATTTTCATTGCCATATCCTTTAGGGCTTCGGAAATGGCATTGTATTCCTGATCTTCCGTGTGTATTTTTTCCTCTTCTTTCACGATGATTTTACCCACGTGATAGGGTTCATCATACAAGATGTCATCCAAATGGAAGCGTCTTTTCCCTTGGATAATAGCTGTGGTCGTTCCGTCGGGCATCTCTAGCAATCTTAGCACGGAAGCGACCGTACCTGTCGTGTACAGATCGGTTTGCTGCGGGTTTTCCGTGAGGATATCCTTTTGTGCGATGACACCGATTAACGCGCTTTGCTTGTAAGCGAAACGTACCAGTTTTAGCGATTTTTCCCTACCGATATTGATTGGGATAATTACCCCCGGAAACAACACGGTGTTCCGTAGTGGTAAAATTGGCAGAGTGTCAGGTATATTACTGTGATCGTTCAGCATCTCTTTCTCGTCACCCAGTATAGATAAATAATCCTGATTTTCCTCTGATAAATTATCTTGTAAAAAATCTTTTAAATCTATATTGCTCATTATAATCTCCTTATCTATTTGTAGTTGTTTCTTCGTGTGATTTGGTTTCTTTCGGGAGTCCCTTGATTAGCCTAGAATCGGAGGACTGCCATTTTGGCAAAAAATTCCTGAAAAATAAACCATTACTTAATAGGACAATTCCTATGCCAAAGATTTTTTGGTCGAAATAGGGTAAAAAAAGATGCAATTGTTACTTTTGCACATAAATATAAAACACAAATGAAAATAATTTTATTCGACGATAAAAGTTGGAGAACGTTGAGACCTCTTACTTTGACTCGTCCGGTATCTGAACTAAGGGTAGGGATTCTCACGATTCGAGAGAAGTGGGAAAAACGGTTAGGTGACAAGGTTGCATACCTGACCAAGGACTACCTGCAAGAAAAATACCCGTTGTCTGTGGAAGATGATAATTTGCTGATCAACGCGTCCGTGTGTCCGAACCCACGTTTGTTGGGTGAGATCGGTGGTCTGCAGCCGGGGGAAATGTTATTACAGGGCGATTGTGTAATCGCTTTGCGTGTGGATAAACGGGAGGTCGCAACCTTTGATCCTGCCGTGTTACCGGGTTTAGTACGAAAGGAGTTCACGGGTGAATTTAATCGTGTGGAATATCCTTATCACGTGTTTTCACTGAACGGGCAAGAGTTGGAGATTGACTTCAAGTTATTGACCGAGGGACGGAAGAGTGCGCCGTTGGATAGTGGCGTGCGGGTATACGGGAAGTATCCTGTCTTCGTGGAGGAAGGTGCCGTTGTTCGCGGTGCCGTGATCAACACGGAAGGCGGTCCCGTGTATATCGGGAAGGACGCGGAAATCATGGAAGGAGTCCTCGTGAGAGGTCCTTTGGCGATGTGTGAACATGCGATATTGACGATGGGGGCGAAAGTGTACGGTCCCACGACTTTAGGACCTTATTGCAAGTGCGGGGGAGAGGTAAATAACGTGGTGATGATCGCTTACTCCAACAAGGCTCATGATGGGTTCTTGGGTAATTCCGTGCTGGGGGAATGGTGTAATATCGGGGCGGGAACAAACAACTCGAACTTGAAGAATACCTACGTGGAGGTGAAGTTATGGGATTACGAAACGAGACGTTTCCGGAAAACCGGACTTCAGTTTTGTGGTCTGATTATGGGTGACCATGCCAAGTTGGGAATTTCTACAATGATTAATACCGGAACGGTGATCGGCGTGGGAGCTAACGTGTACGGGGCAGAATTTCCCCGTAATTTTATTCCCTCTTTTGCTTGGGGCGGAGCCTGTGGATTTACCGAACATATGATGCCTCAGTTTATCGCGACAGCCGAAGCCGTGATGAAACGTCGGAATAAAGTATTCGATGACGTGGATCGTCGGATTATCGAGCATGTGTTTGCTGATCCGGACAGATAAAATAAAAAAAGGAGATTCACAGAATCTCCTTTTTTTATTTCTATTTCAGAAAGATTATTTCTTTCTGTTTTCCATGTGCGATTTGTAACGGTTCATGAACTTGTCAACACGTCCTGCAGTATCGATCAATTTGATCTTACCGGTATAGAACGGGTGAGAAGAGTTAGAAATTTCCATTTTTATCAATGGATATTCAACTCCGTCGATTTCGATAGTCTCCCTCGTTGCGGCGGTAGACTTGGTGATAGTAGTCATGCCATTAGACATATCTTTAAATACTACTAATCTGTAATTTTCAGGATGTATGCCCTTTTTCATCTCGTATATAATTTTTAAAATTGTTTCTACATTAACGGGCAGCAAAGATAGTCGATTCATTATAAATCACAAAGAAATTCAAGGACTTTTTTCGAGATGAGGTATTAAAACGTCATTTTTCCGTGAAGAGTACCGTTTGTTTGTATTTTTGGAAATAAAATGACGCCGGGGTTTACGCTTGTCAGCACGTACCTTCCGGCGTCGGGGAATGGATTATATCATTTTTGCGGGACCACTTCCTTCCTTAAGTTTTTCAGCAATTCTTCCCCCACGAAGCGCTCGAAGACTTCCGGTGTCGGGTTGTCTTTCTGCATCTTTAGAGCCGCGAGGTATTTTGCCTTGTCCTCGCCCGGAATGATAATCAAGGGTTCAAGGAACATCATCTGTATGTAGTTCATGAATAATAAAGCAACAGTGATGTTTGCCGCCCCGAAAGGCTTGATATGGGAAAAATAATAATGAAAGTCTGCTCCCAATTTTACGGTAAGTATATCATGAACGTTATTCAGTTTCTCGTTTGTTTCTTTACACAGGCTGTCCAGTTTGTCCGGTATTTGATCATAGTTTGCCGTGACGCCTTCTTCGTAGTATTCTTCACCTAAGCGGAAATCTCCCAAAGAGGTATCGTAACTGCCCACGGGAGTCGTTTCTTCTTTCCCGGTATGGTGCATTACTTTGGCACTGACCTCCCGAACGAAATCGGACGAAAGCCGCTTGCGCTGTTGGGCACATTTCATGAGGAAGAGAAAAGCGTTGCTCAAGTCTTTTATCCGTAGTACGGTTTCCCGCTCTACCTTGGGTGAAATCTCGATGTCATTCAAGATATTGAAAAAATCTTGTTTCTTTATATCCATCCCGTCCAGACGGGCAATCTCGTAAAGCAAGGTTTCCACTCTTCTTGGGGAATAACCTTTTGTTGCCAGTTTGGCTCTTCCGAGATATTCTTCTCTTGTTCTACATAGTTCTTGCCACATAATCGTTCATTTTTTCTATTTGGTACGTGGTATTTGTCGGTTTAGTTTTGTTTTTATATTTATTTGATAGATGAGATTATCTGTTGACAATACAGGGGTGGATATTGACAATAATATCGTATTTTTGTATGCTTGATTATGATTCACCAAGCGTATGCTGCTTAAAGAATAAAGTATGTTGAAGGATTTTACGGCAATAGATTTTGAAACGGCTAACCACCACCCGACGAGTGCTTGCTCTATCGGGATAGTCGTGGTGCGTGACGGTGTTATCGCGGATGAGTTTTCGCATTTGATAAAACCGGAACCGTTTTATTTTTACCGGAAATTTATCGGGATTCACGGCATTACCCCCGCGATGGTGGAAGACGCTCCTTCATTTTACGATTTGTGGGGAAAGATGGGGCGGTATTTTGACACGGAGGCGTTGGTTGCTCACAATGCCGGGTTTGATATGAGTGTTTTGAAGGCTTGTCTGGAGCGGTCGGACATCTATATCCCGATGCCCCAATCGTATTGCACGTGCCGACTCTCCCGAAAATTGGTAAAAGGTTTACCTAATTATAAACTGAACACGTTGTGCGAGCATTTCGGGATAGAACTGAATCACCACGAGGCATTGAGTGATGCCCGTGGTGCTGCTAAAATCATGATAGAACTCGGCCGTTTATAATCGGCTGATAATTTCCTTGAATATGGCTCCCATGCGTGGTTGGGCGTGGTTGCCCACGTCTTGTACTTCCGCGTGATTGGTGTCGAGTAAATCCGGAGTGGCGGTACTGTTCGTGATGACGGACATGCCGAAACATTCCATCCCCATGTGGCGTGCCACGATGATTTCCGGTACGGTAGACATTCCCACGGCATCCCCGCCTATAACGCGAATCCAATTGTACTCCGCCGGGGTTTCGAACGAGGGACCTTGCAGTCCGGCGTAGACGCCTTTCCATAATTTGATATCCAGTTTTTTCCCGGCTTCCTCGGCGAGCTTGATCAGGCGGGTACTGTATGCTTCCGCCATGCTTGGAAACCGGGGACCCAATTCGTCGATATTCTTACCCCTGAGCGGGTGTTCGGGAAAGAGGTTGATATGATCCCGGATGATCATAAGGTCGCCCGCGAGATAACTCGTGTTCACGCCCCCGGCGGCATTCGACACGAACAATGTCTTTACACCCAAGGCGTGCATGACTCTCACGGGGAAGGTTACTTCTTGCATGGAATAGCCCTCGTAATAATGGAAACGTCCTTGCATGGCGATCACTTTCTTGCCCCCGAATGTTCCGATAAGCAATTGTCCCCGGTGTCCCTGTACCGTGGATACGGGGAAATGAGGGATGGCCATGTAAGGAATGGCGTGTTCTATTTCGATGGATTTCCCGAGTTCTCCCAATCCGGTACCCAAGATAATCCCGATCGTGTGTTCTCCTTTGATATAAGGTGCCAAGTATCGGCTACTTTCTTTTATCTTGTCTAACATAGTTGTATATATTTTTAATGAGTTGGTCTTGTGATGTCAGAAATTCCGGTTCGATGGGAACATAGAATATCCGTTGTCTGATTTCATCCGGGATATTACTCAAGGCTAACCGCACGGCATCTTTTTCTGTCGTGAAGATGTATTTGTTCGGGTTGCTGATTTTGTCGTATTCCTGAATGATACGGTGAATATCCCCGTCCCGGTAATTGTGGTGGTCGGGGAAAGCGATTTGGTGTATTTGTTTGGTTAATTTTTCAAGATACTCGATGTAAGGGGCCGGTTGGGCGATTCCCGTTACACACAGGATAGCGCTGTCCGGGGTAACGGAGCAACGGCTGGTTTTATCCAGCGGGGTGATGTCCCCGTATTTCATCGTGGTGAACAGCAATTGCTGGTAAGCCATCAAGTTCAAGTGTTTCAAAATAATCCGCTTCTCGATGGGAGAAATGTTAGGCGGACATTTTGTCACGATCACGTAGTTTGCCCTGTCTTTGGCGCTTGCTTTCTCTCTGAGGCGTCCCAAGGGCAGGAGGTGGTCTTCGTATATCGGGCGGTTGTAGTCGATCAACAAAATATTGATATCCGCTTTCACGTACCGGTGTTGAAAACCGTCATCCAGAACGATAACATCCGGCTTCTCCGGCAATTGCATCAGTTTCTTGATGCCTCTCACCCGGTTGGCATCAACGGCGACCGTGATATCCGGGAATTTGTTTTTTATTTGCATGGGCTCGTCACCGATTTCGCTGGCAGTCGATGTCTCCGTTGCCAGCACGAAACCGGACGTTTTACGTTTATAGCCCCGGCTCAGGCAAGCTACCCGGTAGTCGTTTTTCAGCACGTTGATTAAGGCTTCCGTGTGGGGAGTCTTGCCTGTACCGCCCACGGTGATATTTCCAACGCAGATGATGGGAATATCAAATTCGTGAGACTCCAGTATGCCTAAGTTAAATAGTCTGTTTCTGACGCTGACACCTAGACCGTACAGGACGCTTAATGGCCATAAAGTAAGATATTTGAGCACCATGTTCTACATTCGCTTTAGTTAAAAGTGAGATCGTAAGGTATTCTGGCTACCATACCGTTTATTTTTAGTAATTCTTTTTGACTCCGGTATATATCATAGAAATCGCCCAACTCTTCTTTGACAATTTTTGCTTTTACCGTTTCGGTAAGGTTGGACAGGATATCTTCAAGCGGGTTGCGCTCCGTCGGGAGTTCCGTGATCTGGTATTCCGTCAGACCGGCTTTCGCGGCGGCAATTTGGATGGCGTCGTTCAAACCGCCCAGCACGTCAACCAACCCGATTTTTAAGGCGTCCTCTCCGGTCCATACGCGCCCTTGAGCGATCTCGTTCACTTCCTCTTTCGTCATGTGGCGTCCTTGGCTAACCCGGTCTAGAAATGTATCATATCCCCGGTTGATGTAGTTTTGCATCACGTTTCTCTCGTAGGCGGTCATCGGTCTGTCGCTGATTGGTATAGGTAACGGGTAACCACCGCCGAAATCGCTGTGGTCGTTGGTTTTTACCACGTCGGAATTGATTCCTAATTTATCCTTTATCAATTTCTCCCCGCTAAACAGCAACCCGAATATCCCGATGGAACCGGTTAATGTCGTGGGATCGGCAACGATCGTGTCGGCAGCACAGGAGATGTAATATCCGCCGGAAGCGGCAACATTTCCCATCGACGCGATGAGCGGTTTCTCTTGGGCGGCAAGCTGAACTTCTTTCCAGATGATATCGGATGTCAAGGCGCTTCCCCCCGGTGAGTTTACACGTAGTACGATAGCCTTTATATTTTTATCCTCCCGGGCCTTGCGTATGGTTTGCGCTAATTCCGGTCCGATGCTTGTAGCTGACTGTTGGAAACCGATATCCCCTTGCGCGTAGATAACGGCAATCTTGTCTTTGGCAAGGTTAATGGTCGGGAGTACGGCTCTTTGATATTTATCGAGCGTGATCATGGATAATTGGGTAGAGTCCGGAATGCCACAAGCCGTGTTCAATTTGCGGAGCATTTCGTATTCGTAGAGAGTGCCGTCGAAGAAGCCTTCTTTCACGAATTCCTCGGCAGGATATACTTGAAACTCGTTTGTCAGTCGAGTGATTTTCTCTACCGGTATATTACGGGTTACTGAAATTCCCTTGATGATATTTCCCCAGAGAGAATTTAAGTAGGTTTGCACTTGTTCACGATTGGCGTCGCTCATGTGATCTTGTAGGAAAGGCTCTACTGCCGATTTGAATTTCCCTACACGGATAACTTCCGGTTCGACGCCGATTTTCTTCAACAGATCCTTGTAGAACGATACGTTGGCGGACATTCCCGTGAGTAATAACGGGGTTTCCGGGTTCACGAATATACTGTCGGCAACGGTTGCCAGATAGTAACTTTTCTGGTCGTATCCCAAGTTCGAGTAGCTATAAATAAATTTTCCGCTTTCTTTGAATTTCAATAGCGCGTCCCGAATCTCATCAATCGTGGCGAGTGCCCCGAAGTTGGATTTTATTTCCGTCAAGTCAAGATAGATTCCCTTGATCCGGTCGTCTTTCCCGGCTTGTTCGATGTATTTCAGTATTTTATTTAACCCGGTTTGTTTGTTCATGGATAAAGACATGATATTCAGATTTTCTAACGGGTTATCGGAAGCTCTGTCCGGTATTGGATCGCTGAAGGATAATTTCAGAATAGAATTGTCCGTGACAGTAACACTCTTGCTGCCGGCAAAACTGATGAGGCTGACAGAACTGATGAACATTACCATGCAGATAATGAGCATGAATATGTTCACGATAAATACGCCGATGACGGTCGCTAATAGATACTTTAGAAAGCTTTTCATAATGTAATTTTAGTCGTTAATTATTTATTATACAATAAACGAGTTAGCTTTTTATATTGGGTACGTGAGAATCATTTTTCAATAAAAAATGATTTTCACAAATGTATGCAATAATTTTGGTCATGCAAATTTAAAATTGGTGTTGTTTTGTTTCTCGTCTATTTTTTGATAGTTTTACGTCGGAACAAAATAGATACGGAATGAGTAAGTTTGAAGTTATAGGAGGGAAGCGGTTAAAGGGCGAACTGGTCCCTCAAGGAGCGAAGAATGAAGCGTTGCAGGTGATATGTGCCTGCCTGTTGACGAAAGAAGAAGTAGTGATTAGCAATATACCGGAGATACTGGACGTGATCAAGTTGATCGAGTTGCTGAAAGGTATCGGTGTGCAGGTGGAGCGATTGCAAAAAGGGGAATACTCCTTCAAGGCTTGCAATGTCGATTTGAAGTACTTGGAAACGGAAGATTTCTACCATAAGGCATCCAGTTTGCGCGGTTCCATCATGATTCTCGGACCTTTGTTGGCGCTCCACGGTTTCGGGTTGGTGCCGAAGCCGGGTGGGGACAAGATTGGGCGTCGTCGTCTGGATACCCATTTTTTGGGCTTCGAGAAGTTGGGGGCTACTTTCGAGTATGACGGGGTGTCCGGGTGTTTTAAGGCGTCGGCACAAAAGCTCAAGGGGGCTTATATGTTACTGGACGAGGCGTCGGTGACCGGAACCGCGAATATCGTGATGGCGGCAGTCCTCGCCGAAGGGGTTACGACTATATATAATGCGGCTTGTGAACCTTACGTGCAACAACTTTGCAAGATGTTGAATGCCATGGGAGCCCGTATTTCGGGGATTGCTTCCAATCTGTTGACTATCGAGGGTGTCGAGAGTCTTCACGGTTGCCGTCACCGTTGTTTGCCGGATATGATTGAAATCGGTAGTTACATCGGGTTGGCCGCTTTGACGCGTTCGGAGATCACGATCAAGGGATGCGCCATTCCCCAGTTGGGAATTATCCCGAATGCTTTCCGCAAGTTAGGAATCCGCATCGAGGAACGGGACGATGATTTATACATCCCCCGTCAAGAGCATTACATGATAGAGGACTTTATCGACGGGTCCATTCTCACGGTTGCCGATGCCCCGTGGCCGGGTTTGACACCCGACTTGTTGAGTGTCTTTTTGGTTGTGGCAACGCAGGCTAGGGGTAGTGTGCTGATTCACCAGAAGATGTTCGAGAGCCGTTTGTTTTTCGTGGATAAGTTAATCGACATGGGAGCAAAGATCATTCTTTGTGACCCGCACCGCGCCACGGTTATCGGTCAAAACCACGAGTCGCAACTGCGTCCCACGAAAATGACCTCTCCGGATATCCGTGCCGGAATCGCCTTGTTGATCGCTGCCCTCTCCGCACCGGGAAAGAGCGTGATTGACAATATCGATCAGATCGACAGGGGGTATGAAAATATCGACGAGAAACTGAACGCTATCGGGGCGGAGATCAAGAGAATGGTGTAATTGATTACAGTGTGTAAGTTGTTGAATATGAACAACAATATGGAAAAATAAGATTGCGTTCTTCAAGGATGCGGGGACTGTATTGGAAGTTCCCGTGTCAACAGAAGAAAAAACAGTATGGCTCAATCGTCAGCAGATGTCTGTATTGTTTGATAGAGATGTAAAGACCATTGGTAAACATATCAACAATGTTATGCATGAAGAATTGGAAGGACAAGTGGTAGTCGCAAAATTTGCGACTACCACTCGGCATGGTGCAATGGAAGGCAAAACACAAACTAAACAAACGGAATATTATAATTTAGATATTAGATTGAAGGATACTCTATGAAGATTTTTGTAATCTAAAATCATAAATCTAAAATCGTAAATTACAAAATTATTTCGGCTTTTAAAGTATCCGGACTTTCTTGCAGGAGTTCGGATATTTTTTTACGGAGAACGGGATGCATGAAGTCCGGCATGATTTCATTTAACGGGCACAGGACAAAATTGCGTTGTGCCATTCTGGGATGAGGTACTGTCAGACGGGGGGTGTCGATGATCCGTGAGTCACAGAACAGTATGTCGATATCCATGGTACGGGAACAGAATTGTACTCCCGCGCGTACCCTTCCCAGTTTTTGTTCGGTTTGCTGGCATTTGTCGAGAACTTCTTCCGGGGATAATTCCGTGTTGTAGGTCACGATTTGATTGTAAAAGGTATTCTCCGATTCAAATCCCCAAGGGGCGGTTTCGTAGAGGGAAGAACGAGTTTCGATCTTCCCGAGCTTCGACATTTCTTTTACCGCTTCATCAATGAGTGCTTTCCGGTCACCTTGATTTCCCCCGAAAATAAGAGTTACCAGCATGTACTAATTTTAGATTTTAGATTTTAGATTTTAGATTGAGTTACCTCAGCCTGAAATCTAAAACAAATTAGTGTTTCTTGTAATTGAACTTTCTATTCTTTTGTTGCCTGTTATTATTATTGTTGTTGGAAGGTTTTTTATTTGTCTTCTGCAACAAGTCTTTAGAATGAGATAATGTCATTCCTTCCGGCATTTCGATATTACCACCGTACAACGTGTTTATATCACAATAGATTTGTTCGTCTTCCACGGAGTCTTTGTTCCACGTGAGGAACGATTTTTTCATGTGGTTTGCCGTCAATACGGTAAGAACTCTCTTTATTTCAGGGTCTTCTGTTTCTTTGATTTTCTCGATTAGTTTTTCGGTGAGCAATCCGTAATGTTTATATTTGATACGGTGTTTGCTGTACGGCAGCCTTTCCGGCTTTTCTTCCAGAATGGCTTTATCGGGAAGCGGGTAGGGGGAGTCGATATCCAACGTGAAATTCGACATGATCATCAAGTGATCCCACAGTTTATGCCTGAAATCCGGCACGTCGCGTAAATGCGGGTACAAGTTTCCCATCACGCTGATAATCGTTCTGGCTGCACGGGTGCGTTCGTCTCTATCTTCTATTGTTGCCAGATGGTCAATCATTATTTGAATATTTCTCCCATATTCCGGAAGAATCAGTTTTTTTCTTTGGCTATTATAGTCCATTACAGGATATGTTTTGTATTTAAATTAGTTATTTATGGGGAAACGCCGGAAAAATCATTTCGCTATACCGGAATAAAACTCCCTCGCATGTAATTATAGATATTTAGAATATGCCGCAAATATAATACTTTTTATTTATAAGTCGTTAATTTGTATCCCCTTGCACGTATAGTTTTGCAAACTTTAACAAAAGTACTTTCTGACCATGCTTGGCAAATAGCACTTTAGCTTTTTTGTTTACCCCCAATCCGTCGAGCGTGATGACCTTTCCCGCCCCGAAATTCGGGTGATAGATAATCATTCCGGGTACTACCGTGTCGCCGCTGATCGCTTGCAATCTGGAGGTGTCCACATCCGGTATTTCCACGTTCGGCTGAGGGGATAAAGTCGGTTTTGCCATCCTCGTCACGCGTCCCGGCACTTGCAATTGCCGGTCTTCCCGCGAGCGGGTGGGGGTGAAAAAACCTTCCAGATACACGGGGTCGATTTCCGCGATAAATCGTGACGGTTGCGGGTACACCACGTTCCCGTTCTTGTAGCGGGTGGTGGCGTATGTCATGACCACTTTTTTCTCCGCGCGGGTCAGTGCCACGTAAAACAGGCGTCTTTCTTCTTCCAGAGCCGCGGGGGTATAAGCGCTTTGTTGAGCGGGGAAGAGGTCTTCTTCCATGCCCACGATAAAGACATTCTCGAATTCCAATCCTTTCGCCGAGTGAATGGTCATCAGCGTCACCTTGTTGTTGTCTTCCGGTTTTTCGCTATCTTGGTCAGTCAACAAGGCAACTCCCTCGAGGAACGACGGGAGTTTATCATCCCGTCCCTCGTTGTAAGCCGTTTCGCTGAAGTCTTTCACCGCGTTTAGCAGCTCCTGTATATTTTCCTTTCGGGATACGCCTTCCGGGGTATCGTCAGTGGATAGATCGTCGATGATACCGGATGTTTTGGCAATACGGTAAGTCGTGTCGTACGCGTTTTCTTCTTTTGCCAACTCGGTAAAGCCCTCGATCAATTGCCTGAAATGCGTCAGTTTGGCAGCCGTCGCGGCAGAAACCACGCCGGGTACTTTGTTCAAGTTGCAGAGTACCGTCCAGATGCTCGCGTTGTATTTCAGGGCGACTTCCTTGAGTTTGTCCACGGTCGTGTCGCCGATACCTCTTTTGGGATAATTGATGATTCGCTTCAAGGCCTCCTCGTCATTCTGGTTGACGGTCAGGCGAAGGTATGCCAACAGGTCTTTGATCTCCTTTCTTTGATAGAAAGAGAGTCCCCCGTATATTTTGTAAGGAATATTTCTTTTGCGCAAGGCCTCTTCCATGATACGGGATTGCGCGTTTGTCCGGTAAAGGATGGCAAAGTCATTAAATTCCGCTTGCTCGTTCTGGGAGATGCGGAATATCTCTTGGGCGACTTGGAAACCTTCTTCTTTGTCCGACATGGCTTTCATTACCCGTATTTTGTCGCCTTCCTCGTTTTCCGAGAAAGTCTTTTTGGGTATCTGCTCCTTGTTCCGGCTGATGATACTGTTCGCCGCGTCCACGATGGTGGTCGTGGAGCGATAGTTCTGTTCCAGTTTGCAGAGCTTGTAGCCGGGGTAGTCGTTTCGGAAATTCAGAATGTTCTCGATACGGGCGCCCCGGAAAGAATAAATACTTTGCGCGTCGTCCCCGACCACGCATATATTCTTGTGTTGTTCCGCGAGTTTCTTGATAATAAGGTATTGCGAGTAATTGGTATCCTGATACTCGTCGACCAGAATGTAATCGAATTTCTTCTGGTATTTTTCAAGTATTTCCGGGAAGTCACGGAACAATATATTGGTTTGCAACAACAGATCGTCAAAATCCATGACATCGCTTTGGCGGCATCGTAACTGGTAATACTTGTATATTTCCGTGATCATCGGTTTTTTCGCCGCTTGATCGGCAGCCACGATTTTTGCCGATTGGGCGTACGCCTGCGCTACGACCAGATTGTTTTTAGCCATGGAGATTCGTCCCAGCACGTCGTTCGGTTTATATACCTTATCATCCAGTCTTAAATCTTTAACGATCGATTTGATCAGGTTCTTGGAATCCTGCGAATCGTATATCGTGAAATTGGACGTGTACCCGAGATGTTCGGCTTCCACCCGTAAGATTTTCGAGAAGATGGAGTGAAATGTCCCCATCCACAAGTTGGAGGCATTTCCTTGTCCGACGAGCGTGGCAATACGTTTTTGCATCTCGCGTGCCGCTTTGTTCGTGAAGGTTAGCGCCAAAATACGGTAGGCGGGTACGCCTTTGCTCAGCAAGTTAGCGATGCGATATGTCAATACCCTTGTCTTTCCCGATCCTGCACCGGCAATCACAAGCGTGGGGCCTTCCGTGTTTACAACAGCCTCTCTCTGGTTCTCGTTCAATTCGTTAATAAAGTCCACGATTTTTGAGTTTTCTGGAATCTTGAATTAGTCGTGCAAAAATATAAAATCATTTCCATATCGACTGGTGTATCGCGTGAAAATTTACAATTTGTTCCGAAGGAGCATTTATGCGGGGAATATTTATCTCACTCTCTTTGGCTTGAGTGAGGGAGGCATAACGGTTATGCTAGGGTTAAGCTCCGGTGTCGGGTAAAACTTGTTAAAATTTTGGTCGTGTATTGCTACGGAACGAGGATTTTTCGCCCAAGTTAAAAAAGCGTATTTTTTACTAAAACGTGGGCGAAGAGTGGGCTATAAGTAGGCGAAGAGTGGGCGATCCCGCCCAATAGTCTGCCAATTGTCGCCTTTTAACCGCCTAATGGGGTAGTATATCCCTAATTTGCGGGTAGGAAAAGTTATAGCCAAGTAAGGGAAGATGCCGTTTGTCAGTCGTGTTTTACTCGGGTTTCCTGTATGAAATTGATGCTGTGGCAAGCCACGATGCCTGCGGTTTCCGTGCGCAGGCGACTTTCGCCCAGTGTCAGGGGGATAAAGCCGTTGTTTTTGGCAAGTTCTATTTCCCGGCTGGAAAAGTCGCCCTCGGGACCGATTAGTATGGTGATCGGCTGGTCGGGGAGATAGGCTTCGTCCAGTCGTTTTTTGTTGTCCTCGTCACAGTGGGCGATACATTTTACGCCTTCCCGCCGTGCCTGCACGAAATCGTCGAAGGGTGTCATCGGGTGAAGCTCGGGAAGGTAGGCTTTCAGCGATTGTTTCATGGCGGAAACGATTACTTTTTCCAGTCTGTCCGGTTTGATGATCTTTCGCTCCGAGTGTTCGCAGAGTAGCGGGGTGATCTCGTCGATTCCTATTTCCGTGCATTTCTCGAGGAACCATTCGATGCGCTCGATGTTTTTGGTCGGGGCAATGGCGATATGTACGCGGAACTCCCGTTGCCCGTAATGTTCTATTTTCTCGATGCACTTGACTTCACAGCGCTTGGCATTCGGCTGGATGATCTCGCAGGTGTAGAATCCCCCTTTACCGTCGATTAGCGATACTCGGTCACCCGCTTCGAGGCGAAGTACTTTGATGCAGTGTTTTGATTCTTCTTCCGGTAGCGTGTATTCATTGCCCGTGATGTCCGGCGTGTAAAATAGGTGCATAGTTCCGTGTTTTAATGACGGGGCAAAGGTATAAAAAGGCTTGATAAGACACAATTGCAGTCGATAATAATATTTTTAAGCGTACGTTCTTTTCTTGTTTAGTGTTGTGATTATATATTGTAATTATTTTACTAATGTGATATATTTATGTTGAGTTATTCATTGAGATTTAATATATTTGCAAATATGATTATTAATCTAAAACAAATTAGTATGAAAAAAATTAAATTGTTAGCGTTTATTGTCGTTTTAAGTTGTGGTGTTTTTTATACCGCACGTGCTATTATTTTCGATGAAGTGCCCGGTACTCCTAGTTTTATATATTGGAACGTGGATGGTCAACACGAGGGGGACCCTTTGATTTTAAAATTGGGAAGTTCGCTAGAAATGTATATTTGTGCGGAAGCTCCATTTGATGTATATCGTCTTGGAATCGAGGCAAGAATCACAATGTTAGGAGTGACGTTTAATATTCCTATGCCGGAAAATGATTATTCGGCTCATATTGTAAATGCGGAATTGCCTTTAAAAATGGGAAGAGATTTGATATGTCGATTTACGTTTTTTATGCCGGATTATACTTTTATGGACGGATTGCCGGGGAGTATGGAGATTTTGTTTTATGATGGCTCAAAAGTAATTGCGGCGGGTAAAACAAAAGTGAAAATAAGTAAATGATATGGATTGAAAAATGATTATACATTAGAATTGTTGGAATATTTGTTTTTACGGTATCTAATGTATAATCACGTTTTGTCAGTGTTATTTCGTGTTTTTATATACCCATTTGATGGCGTCCGCAATGAGAATTTGCTCCTCGTCACCTTCATCGTAAAGAAATATTTTATGCTCTCCGGGTGTGCAATAAAATGAACCTAAAGAGTGCCAGCCTTGATTTTGATTCATATTAATGTACGAGAGTTCTTCCTGCTTGTCATGGAAAAAAATTCCATATTTTTGTATATAGGATTTTAAACGATTATTAGCTGGAATATAGTTTTCCGGTATATAGACCAGAATCTCGAACATTCCTTCCCTGTCGAGATTGGTTTTCCATTCTGCTGCAGATTTGTTGCTGGATTTCACTTTTTTGTACATGTAACTTCGAATCGGGAAACCATAGGCTTCTTGATGGATATATTGTTTCCATGTATCGGGGGAAGTTGTTATCCATTGAGATTTGAAGTTCTCGTACTTTTCCCATGTATGGATATCATTTTTCAGATGAGCTCGTAATTTACCGGAGTATTGTGTCGTTTTGAATCCGGGATCGGTGTTATCCACGATAGTTTCGTCAGGTGTTGTTAGAAAATGTTCTTTAGTAAGATCACGTGTATATTGTGTCGTATCGGATGAGAAGGCATTAGGGGTGCTGTTAATTTGAATCCGGTTCGGGATATTTCCTGAAATGTTCGTGTTTAGACTTATTGCGCGTAAGTTGTCCACCATGAAAGAGAATTCTTTTCCCGTGTTGGCTTTGATTTCAATCGCTTGATATTTAATGAGGTGTGCTCTTTTCTTTTCGTCAAGAGCCTGTCGCAATGCGGTCAAACCACCGGGTGGTAAGGTTTTACTTTCGATATTTATGATGCCGTCTACGTTGCTATTGTTGAAAATGCTGAATTTGACATTACTCCGGTGGCGTCCGTCTGTTGTTTTGATAATAGTGTAATAGGTGTTTTGAATAAAATAGGTTGGAATTTGATTGCAATTGTACCATATAGGGATAATTTCTTCCCAATCGATGTGGTGTTTTGCTTTGAATTCTTCGTTGAGCAGCTGGAAATTCACTTTTTGAAATTGATACCGGGTGATAAAAGTGTTCAAAAATGATATGAGGCTATCTTGGGGTATGCCTCGTGTGTTGAGAATATCTACCAATTCCCGATTTTTTAATACTAGAATGGCATCAAGAACAGGTGATTCGATGTGCTCGTCTTGCAAAGCTTCTTTCAGACTCTTGCCGGAAAGATATTCTATGGCTTGAAACTCTGTTCTCGGTAATATATGTTTGCGTCCGTCTGTGCTTGTCGCGTTGTTGTCAATTAAAGTGATGTTGACGATGGTATTGATGCAGGGGCATTCGCTTGAATACAGGTATGTCATTTGATTGATAAAAAGCGGGAAAATCAAATGCAGGTTTTTCGAATACTCGAAAGAATCAGGATAAAGTAGCTTTTTTTTTCTTGAATATAGTGCCAGAATATTTTCCCATGAAAACGAGTGTTGAATGTTGTTTTCTTTTAATAGGAAATTTTGAATACTTGAACTTTGTTCGTCGGTTGTTTTTTTGCTTGGAGAAATTGGTGTGCCGAATCCTCGCTCCGGGTAGAATACCAGTTCCGGTTGAACGAATTCACTTCCCCCTTGCGCGTTACGAAAATAAGAGGTGAAATTGACAGGGGTTTCGGTGAGGATAAATCGTTTGTAGGGATAGTTTTTTCCTGTGGTAACTTCTGCTACATGTTTCACTTGTCGTATTAAGTCCACGAGAGAGAAATCTTTGTGTTTCCCGAAATTTTTGAATAAGTGGGCGTGTTTGTTAAAGATATTAAGTTCGTATGTGATTGAGTCAACTGTGATTCTACGAGTTATGTAATCCCCGATACAGAGTGAAATACCGGTGAGTGGATATTCATTTTTAAAAACGGTGTATTTGCTGTTAAATGATTTTTTCCCTTGTGAGATTGCTTTGTTTTTTCCGGTGGGTGATACTTGTAATGTATAATTCGTGAAATTTTTAGGTGTTTCGTGTGGTGAATGTGGATTTACGGGAGGTTCCGTTGTTGGATACCATGAAACTTCCGGGGTTAGTAAAGTGAAGTTTTTTTCTTGGTACGCGTAATGTTTCCCGTGGCGACTCGCTAAATACATTTTATCACTTGTATTCGTGATTGCTTTGTCCGGGATATCCAAATAGCATAAATTTTCATCGACTCGTCCTTCGTATGATATTTGAAACTCTATTGAATCATTGACAAGGAGCTGGTTTTTAATAATAATGACTTGCTGCTTGCGTTCATAAGGTAGGGGTATTCCGTTAGAAGTCAGCGAAGTGATTTTTAAACCGGGATTAAGATAGAGGATAATTTCATCAAGTATTTTTCCCGATAGGTTTTGTACGAGTAATTCGGAATTTACTGACATTTTTTTATGCGTTTGCTCGTATTTTATGTTTTGCGATAGTAATGTTGCTTTGGGGGCGGATGTAAATTTGTTATAGATGTCAGAATAAGTATGACGGAGTGAGAGTGAACATTGGTTTGAAATGAAAAAGGTGATACCGGAGAGAAGTCCGATTGTGATGAGAGTTACTGTGATGTAGAGCCTCTGTTTTTTTGAGGGATGATTGGGAAGCCGGGGAAAGTTAAGCACGGTCAATTGAATTAATCCTAAGCCAAGGAAAAGCCAGCAACCGCGTTGGAGAAGATAATTTGTTATATTCGGGTGTCCCGTGATGTCAGAGAATGTATTGGGAAGCGTGATCCCGAACGGGTCAAGAAGGCCGGATTGATAATCTGTAATGTAAAATACGGTGAAAAACACGTATCCCAAAAGAATAATAATACTTAGTATGTGGTTTTTTATCCAAGTAACCATGAAAAACGAGAGTCCCAATATAAATATAATGGTGGGGACAAGTAGCGTGAGCAGATAAAATAAATAATGTAATATATTGAAAGGTGCAGAACTGGTAAATACATGCGTGAACATGGTTAATAACAGAAGTAATGTGGCAACTCCACCAAAGACACAAATAAATGCAAAACAGATTCCCCGTATATATTTCGTGTTACTTATCGGGCGATAGTATATTGTTTCTAATGTGTCGATTTTGCGTTCTTTGTACAAAAAGTATGATCCGAAGACAATTAACGGGAGTGTTAGAAAAATAGAGAAGAGGAAAGTATTCATGTATGGAATAAACGAGGAGAAGTTTAATTCATCCAAGCTGGAAGAATAGAAAATATTACTTTGGTTTCGTATTTGTGCATATATAATGATCCCATACGTGAAAAGAAAATAGATGATCAAGAACTTGCTTCTTAGCAAGAGTTTTATGTTATAATGAATGACATGTAAATTAAGAATTTTGTTTTTAGACAATTCTTCTGTTTGTTTCTCGTGTGTCATAGATTAATGTATTGTTTGCAAGTTTTGAGCATGTGATGATACAAATATATACAAATGTATTTGTTTTTGTATTACTAATATGTAAAATTGATGTATTGCTCCGGGAATAATGAAATTTAGTGGCTGTTATTCCGTGTAATTAGTATTGTTCCACTTGTTCGCAAGTAAAGAAACTCCAACTATTTTGAATACACTCAAAATAGTTGGAGTCGTGTAAGTTGAATTTATGTATCTGTAATTAATCTTCGTCTGCCTTCTCTTCTTGGTAAGTTTTCAGCAGCTCATCCTGAACTTCTGACGGAACTTTTTCATAGCCGGAGAAGTTCATCGTGAAGGAGGCGCGTCCCCCGGTGATGGAACTTAATGCCGTGGAGTAGCGTTGCATTTCTTTTAACGGTACTTTCGCCATTAGTTTCTGGAACCCGGAGTCGGCTTCCATTCCCATGATGATGGCTCTACGGGTTTGGAGGTCGCCCATCACGTCACCCATGTATTCGTCCGGAACGAGGACTTCCACGTCGTAGATAGGTTCAAGGATTTTCGGGCCGGCTTGTTTGAACGCGGCGCTGAAGGCATTGCGTCCGGCAAGTTTGAACGAGATTTCGTTTGAGTCCACGGGGTGCATCTTGCCGTCGTACACGCTGACACGGATGTCGCGGGCGTATGAGCCGGTAAGCGGGCCTTCTTCCATTTTCTCCATGATACCCTTCAAGATTGCCGGCATGAAGCGGGCGTCGATGACACCACCCACGATACAATTGTAGAATACCAGTTTCCCACCCCACGGCAATTCAACGACTTCGGTATCTTTCACTGAAATTTTGCTGTCGACACCGTTGATTTTGTACATGGTCGGGGCGGGCATGCCCTCGGCATAAGGTTCTATCACGAGATGTACTTCTCCGAATTGTCCGGCACCTCCCGATTGTTTCTTGTGGCGGTAGTCGGCGTAAGAGTATTTGGTGATGGTTTCGCGATACGGTATTCTTGGCGGGTAAAATTCGATTTCCAACTTGTCGTTGTGCTCGATGCGCCATTTCATCGTGTTCAGGTGGAATTCTCCCTGACCGGAGATAATCATTTGTTTCAATTCCTTGGAATATTCCACGAGGAACGTGGGGTCTTCCTGATGAATACGTTGCAGTACTTCGGCGAGTTTTTCTTCGTCGCTCGTGTTGGCGGCACGTACGGCTGTTCTGAAACGGGGATTCGGGTATTGGATTTGACCGAATTTGTAATGAACGTCTTTCTCGTTCAGCGTGTCGCCGTTGTTCGTGTTTTTCAGTTTAACGGTGGCGCCGATATCTCCTGCCATCATTTCAGGTACTTTCGCACGGTTTTTCCCGGCTACCGCGTATAGCGTGGAGATACGTTCTTTACTGTCGTTGGTGGCATTATATAGATCGTCACCTTCATGTACCGTGCCGGAAGCCACTTTGAAATAAATCACTTCTCCCAAATGAGGCTCTACCGTGGTGTTGAACATGTATAGGGAGGTCGGGCCTTTTTCGTCGTAAGGAATTTCCTGACCGTCTTCCGTGATGGACGGGGGCATACTGCCGGCACTCGGTGCCACGTTGATAACAAATTCCATGAAACGACGCACGCACATGTCTTTCTCTGCCGACACGCAGAACACGGGGAACATGTCCCGTGCGATGAGTCCTTTACGGATTCCCGTGCGCATCTCGTCTTCTGTTAGCGAGCCTTTCTCGAAGAATAATTCCATGAGTTGCTCGTCGTTCTCGGCGGCAGCCTCGATCAATGCGTTATGCAGTTCGTGAGCTTTCTCTTCTTCTTCTTTGGGGATGGGGAGTACTTCCGGTTTGCCGCCCTCGGGTTTCCATTGGTACATTTCCATCTTTAAAACGTCAATTACCCGGTTGAATCCGAGTCCCGGGTTCACGGGGTATTGTACTTGCACGACTTTTGAACCGAAAGCGGCTTTCGCTTGTTCCATCGTGTGGTCGAAATTCGCTTTCTCGTGATCTACTTGGTTGATAACGAAAATCAACGGTTTGTTGAGTCTTTTCGCGTGACGTGCGATGATTTCGGTTCCTACCTCGACACCTCTAACGGCATTAATGACCATTACTCCGGTATCGACAACGTTCAGCGCAGAGATAACTCCTCCGACAAAATCGTCTGCACCCGGGGTGTCAATAAAATTGAGCTTGTGCTCTTTCCACTCCGTGTATAGTACAGCCGGGAATACTGATGATCCGTATTCCTGTTCTACCGGACGGTAGTCGGATGAAGTGTTTTTTGCACTAATGCTACCTCTGCGCGGGATGACCCCGCCCTCGTACATCATGGATTCCGCTAACGTGGTTTTGCCGGACCCGGCACTACCCACCAGCGCGATGTTTTTAATTTCGTTAGGTTTATAGGTCTTCATTATAATACAGTTTAGTTAATAACGTATATAACTGTTCAAATAATTCGAGGGTTACAAATTAGTGAAGATTTTATTAAAAAGCAATAGTTTATGTCATTCTTGCTAAAAATATTTATCAACGGGGGGAATGGTCTGTTTTTTGTATATATTTGAAGTGAATTTTAATTTAATAGATTTATGACAGGATACGCTTTAATTTGGATTATATTTATCGGGTTTGTCATCGTGAGCTGGTTGATAAGCCACCAGCTGCAAGTCCGTTTTAAAAAATACTCTCAGATACCTACCGCCAACGGGATGACCGGGAGGGACGTGGTGGAGAAGATGTTGAGGGATAATGGTGTGCAAGGGGTGAAAATCGGTAGCGTGGAGGGACAATTGACCGACCATTATAACCCGACGGATAAAACGATTAATTTGAGCCACGAGGTGTATTACGGTGCCAATGTGGCAGCCGCGGCAGTGGCGGCACACGAGTGCGGTCATGCCTTGCAACACGCGCAGGCTTATAGTATGTTAAAATTGCGTTCGTCTTTGGTGCCGGTGGTGAGTTTCGCTTCCCGGTGGATGCAATGGATTTTGCTGGCGGGTATTTTGCTGGTGGAGAGGTTTCCGCAATTGTTGTTGTTCGGAATCTGTTTGTTCGCCATGACAACCTTGTTTAGTTTTGTCACGTTGCCCGTGGAGATTGATGCCAGTCACCGGGCGTTGGCTTGGTTGCGCAATTCCGGAATCACTACTTACGAGTCACAGGAGAAGGCTCAAGATGCCTTGAAATGGGCGGCTTACACGTACGTGATCGCGGCTCTCGGTTCTTTGGCGACCTTATTATATTATATAATGATTTATTTGGGAAGAAGAGATTAATGAGTTTATAAAGTTTATAAGGTTCATAAAGTTTATAAAGTTGAATTTTCGGTTCTCAGAGCCCTTGCGAACTATGAACCTTACGAACTTTATAAACTTTATGAACTTTACGAACTAAAAAAAACGAGAGGCATTCCCTCTCGTTTTTTTTATAAAAAGGCTTCTTTGATTTTTTCGACGTAATCGAGTTTTTCCCACGTGAAAAGTTCGACTTCTACTTCTTTAGTCGGCCAATAGTTCGAGGTGAATACTTTTTTCACGGTTCTGGGAGTTCTTCCCATGTGGCCGTAGCTTGCCGTTTCCTGATAGATCGGGTTACGGAGTTTCAAGCGTTGCTCGATGGCTTTCGGGCGAAGGTCGAAAAGTTGTTCGATTTTCCCGGCAATAGCGGAATCGCTCAGGTTTACTTTTGCCGTGCCGTAAGTGTTCACGAATATTCCCACGGGACGGGCGATACCGATGGCGTAGGAGATTTGAATTAATATTTCGTCGGCGATGCCTGCCGCAACCATGTTTTTAGCGATATGACGGGCGGCGTAAGCGGCTGAACGGTCTACTTTGGAAGGGTCTTTGCCGGAGAACGCGCCGCCGCCGTGTGCGCCTTTGCCGCCGTAAGTGTCAACGATAATTTTTCTTCCGGTAAGCCCGGTATCCCCGTGAGGACCGCCGATTACGAATTTGCCCGTGGGGTTGACGTGGAGAATCAGGTTCTCGTCAAACAGGGCTTGCACGCGTTCCGGCAATTGTTGTTTTACCCTCGGAAGCAGAATGTTGATGATGTCCCAACGGATTTGATCCACCATTTGGGCGTCAGCTTCAAGCCGGGCTTCCGGTGATGTTTCTTTGGCACGGATAAATTCATCATGCTGGGTGGAGATCACTATCGTGTGAACACGGGCGGGTTTGTTGTCGTCGCCGTATTCAATGGTTACCTGTGATTTCGAGTCCGGGCGCAGGTAGGTCATTTCCTGTCCTTCCTTGCGGATTCGGGCGAGCTCGAATAACAGCAGGTGTGATAACTCGAGAGCTAGCGGCATGTAGTTATCCGTTTCGCTGCAAGCGTAACCGAACATCATGCCTTGGTCGCCGGCTCCTTGTTCCATCGGGTCTTCGCGTACCACTCCCCGGTTGATGTCGGGAGATTGTTCGTGAATGGCACTGAGGACTCCGCAGCTGTTCCCGTCGAACATGTATTCGCTTTTGGTGTAACCGATGCGGTTGATCACGTCACGGGCGATTTGTTGCACGTCTACGTAAGTTTTCGTTTTGATTTCTCCTGCGATGACGGTTTGTCCCGTGGTTACCAGTGTTTCGCAGGCAACCTTGGCGTCCGCGTCGAACGCGATGATTTTGTCTAGCACGGCATCCGAAATCTGGTCTGCCACTTTGTCCGGATGTCCTTCCGATACGGATTCAGATGTAAATAAGTATCCCATAAATTAATTTTAGATTTAAGGATTTTAGATTTTAGATTGAATCATAAATCGTAAATTAAACTATAGGAAAGTACATGGATGGTTGAATTCAGAATTATTCTGCGTTTTAGCACTTTTTTTCCGTGGTTGCAATCAGCCAAATCTTTCCACTTTTATCGGGTGCAAAGGTAATTATTTTCTCGATGAAATGAAACCATTCATGGAAGAATTGAGTATTTTTACAAAAAATAAGTAGCCATGAAGAACGAACATTCGCACGAGGGACATTCACATGCAGGTCACAATCATTCTCACGGGGATAGTACGAAGAATTTGGGTATCGCTTTTTTCTTGAATTTAGGTTTCGCTGTTATCGAGATTATCGGGGGCGTGTGGACGAATTCGGTAGCGATTATATCGGATGCCGTCCATGATTTCGGGGATGCTTTTTCGATAGGGGTATCTTTTTTCTTGGAACGATACTCGAAGAAACGGAGAACCCGGACATTTACTTACGGGTACAAGCGGTTTTCAACCTTGGGAGCTTTGATTAATTCTATCGTGTTGCTCGTCGGGTCTGTTTTTGTCTTTATGGAGACGATACCCCGTCTTTTTCATCCTGCCGAGGTGAATTATTCGGGGATGATGTGGTTGGCTATCGCGGGGTTGGCGGTGAACGGTTTTGCGGCGTTGCGTCTGATGAAGGGAAATTCCATCAGCCAGCGTGCCGTGATGCTACATTTACTGGAAGATGTGCTGGGGTGGTTGGCGGTACTGGTCGGCAGCTTGGTTATCCGTTACACGGGATGGTATTTCATAGACCCGCTTCTGTCCGTGTGTATCGGTATTTTTATCCTGACAAACGTGTGTCGCAACCTGTACGCTATTTTCCGGATTCTTCTGCAAGCGACGCCGGAACGTATACCGGAAGATAAGGTGAAGCCTGTTCTGGAGGGGGTGTCGGGAGTGAAGGAAGTGCATGACCTGCACGTGTGGACGTTGGACGGGGAGAAGAATATCGCTTCCGCTCATTTGATTGTCCCGGACGTTGCCTCGCGGGAAGATGTTATCAAGGTAAAGCACGAGGCTGTCGATAAGTTGAAAGAGATGGGAATCGACCACTTGACCGTCGAGATAGAGTACGAATCGGAAGGTTGTTACAGTTGCCCGGATGAATAGCATGTTTTGAATAACGGGTAAAAGTTATGTAGTAAGAAAAATATTTTTCATTTTGAGTGATACTTTCGTAAATATTTTAGAAAGTATTTTGTATATTTGTGGTGTGATAATGATGAATTCTTCGGATAGATGAAATTATGAACGACTCGAACACCATAAATAAAGGTTTTTTACCGGGCTTGAAGGAGAAACGGTACTTGCAGAAGAAGGCGATTATCGGCTTCCTTTACAAGATGGGCGAGTTGTCGAAGCCTGAAATCTGTCGGTTGACAAACGTGACTACTCCCACGGTCGGTAAGATGATTGATGAGTTGATGGAGGAAGGTTGGGTTGTTGACCGGGGATGCGGAAATTCTATCGGGGGGAAACGTCCTCATGTTTTTTCATTGAATCCCGATGCTGCCTATATACTGGGCGTGGATATAGGGCGCGAGTATTTGCGAATAGCTATTTTTAACCTGCAAAACGAGCCGATAGAGGGGATTCTGGAATACCCGTCCATATTGGAAGGACAGGATGATGACGTCACGCTGAAATATATCAAGGAGAGAATTGACGAGGTTATCGAGAAATTGGGTGTTGACCGCGCGAAGATCAAAATGTGCGGGGTTGCGCTTCCGGGATTGATAGACCGGGAAGGGAATACCTATACTTATCTGACGTACGAACGTCCCGGTTTGAAGGACATTCTGGAAGAAATGTTGGGGATGCCCGTGTTTATCGATAATGACTCGAACGTGATGGCAATGGCGGAACACACGTTCGGGATAGCGAAAAATATAAACAATGTTCTTTGTATTAGCGTAAACGAGTGTATCGGTTTGGGAATGATTTTGAACTCCAAGTTGTATCGCGGGGGAATCGGGATGGCCGGAGAGTTCGGGCATATCCGTATTTCGGGACTGGATGCGCCTTGCCATTGCGGGAAAATCGGATGCTTGGAAACGGTGTCTTCCGGTCGGGCAATCGAGAAAGTGGCGGGGAGGTCGTTGCAAGCCGTTATAGATGCCGCCGGAAAAGACGATATTTCGGCAATCGAGGTGTTGCATCAGGCGGGCGAGAAGTTGGGCGAAGGGATTGCCGCGATGATACACCTGTTTAACCCGGATATGGTCGTGATCGGGGGTGAAGTCACGGAGGCGGGGGATTTGCTGATCGTTCCGGTGCGACAGGCGGTAAATAAATACGCTTTGGCACGGATGCGCAATCATTGCGAGCTGGTGATGAGTAACTTGGGAGGCTATTCGGCGATACTGGGAACGTTGATGATTGTGATGGAACATTTGTATGATGATTCGGAGAGTGTTTATTCACTCTATTAACCGGTATATAAAAGGAGGAATAATATGGTAATAACAAAAAACTACATCGCGAAGGGAGAGGGAGCTGACAGGTTCGAGAAGATACCCGTTCAGATCTATGAAACGGCGGACGAGGCGGTGAAAGCCGTTGCCCGGGAAATCGCGGATTTGGTGCGAACCAAAGCTGCCAGCAGTGAAAAGTGTGTTCTGGGATTGGCGACGGGAGTTTCCCCGATTAAATTGTACCAAGAACTCGTGAGGATGCACAGGGAGGAAGGCTTGTCTTTCCGCAACGTGGTGACGTTCAACTTGGACGAGTATCTGCCGATGCCGAAAGAGTCGGAGCAGAGTTACCATTATTTCATGCATCATCATTTATTTGATCATATAGATATTGATCCTAAAAATATTCATATACCCGACGGTACTTTACAGACGGAAGAAGAGATAGAGAAATTCTGCGAGGATTACGAGAAAGCGATTGATGCGGAGGGCGGAATTGATCTTCAAGTACTGGGTATCGGTCGGACGGGACACATCGGTTTCAACGAGCCGGGGTCTTTTATCACGTCTACCACGAGAAAGGTTTACTTGAATGACTTGACGATTAAAGACGCGATTAAGGATTTCGGGAGCCGGAATCTGGTACCCACGAAAGCGATTACCATGGGGGTGGGGACGATCATGAAAGCAAGACGGGTTGTTTTGCTCGCGTGGGGAGAGAAGAAAGCCCCGATCATCAAGGCTACCGTGGAAGGACGGGTGTCGGACACGGTGCCTGCCACTTTTTTGCAGATGCATTCGGACGTGCAGTTTGTGATTGACGAGAGTGCGGCGGGTGAATTGACGAGAGCGGATTACCCGTGGTTGGTGAGCAAGGTGGATTGGGACAAGAAACTGATTCGTAAGGCGGTTTTGCGTTTGTGCCAGAAATTGAAAAAGCCTATATTGAAGGTCGAGGATAAAGATTATCAGGAGAATGGTCTGAGTGATTTGATAGAGTTGTTCGGTTCGGCAAATAAAGTGAATATCGAGGTGTTCAACGATATGCAACACACGATTTCCGGTTGGCCGGGAGGGAAACCGAACGCCGATGATTCAACCCGTCCGGAAAGGGCGAATCCTTACCCGAAACGCGTGTTGATTTTCAGCCCGCACCCGGATGATGACGTGATTTCCATGGGAGGTACCGAGGCGCGTCTGGTGGAACAGGGGCATGAGGTGCACGTGGCGTACCAGACATCGGGGAATATCGCCGTGTTTGACGATTATTTGTACCAGATGATGGATGTTGCCGATATGTTCTCTCGTAACTTGGGAATGGAGAACGAGAGTTTTAAAAGCTTGAAAGACAAGATACATAACCGGAAACCGGAGGAAAACGAATCGCCGGAGTTGTTACCGTACAAGGCGGCACTGCGTTCGGCAGAGGCGTTGTCAGCCTGTCGGTTTATGGGAATACCGAAAGAGAGAGTGCATTTCTTGAATATGCCTTTCTACGAAACGGGTTCTGTGAAGAAGAAGCCGTTAGGAGATGGGGATATTGATATTATCGTGAAATTGTTGCGGGAGATTAGGCCTCACCAGATATATGCGGCGGGGGATCTTGCCGACCCGCACGGGACACATGCCGTTTGTCTGGAGGCTATCATGCAGGCGTTTGATGTCGTGAGTGGGGATGAATGGTTCCGGGATTGTTACACATGGTTGTACCGCGGGGCATGGTTGGAATGGGAAATGGAGAAAGTCGATATGGCTGTACCGGTGAGCCCGTCGGAATTGACAATCAAACGGGAAGCCATTTACAGGCACGGTTCCCAGAATAACGGTCCGGCATACCCGGGAGATGATCCGCGGGAGTTCTGGCAGCGGGCGGAAGATCGCAATCGTAACACGGCCGATTTGTATAACAAGATCGGGATGGCGGAATACGAGGCGATGGAGGTCTTCGTCCGTTACAAGCATGAAAAATAATATGTTGTGTTTTATATTTTTTTTGCGGGAGCGGGATTCTACGGGATCCCGTTTCTTTTTATTCGCCGGTGGAAGCTCATTAAATGGTTGCGTATGGAGAGAGGGGTGAAAGAAAATGGTTTTGTTTTTGCAAAATGTCGATGAAATTGTATTAATTTGTCTTTAGGATTTATATTTGATATTTATGTTGGGGCGTCGAAATTTGGAGCGAGAGTTCGAGAATATGTTTAAGGAGAACTATTCTCGTTTGTGTCAGTATGCTTATACTTACTTGAATGATAAGGATGCGAGTGAGGATGTGGTGAGTGAAGCTTTCGAGTATGCATGGAAGAAGTATAAGGAACTCAAAAAAGATGAATTGTTTGCAGTTCTTGTTTTGCGGGTGAAACATGGAAGCATGAATTATTTGCGTCATCGCAAGGCGGTCGATAAATATGCAGCAATGCTTATGAAAGCGGATAGAGAGGGGGAGGATTTGACAGGAGAGGATGAGGATAGAATAAAGCGTGTGGAAAAGGTGATCTCTACTTTGCCTGTTCAAACTCGGAGAGTGTTGGAAGAATGTTGTTTTAATAGGAAGACGTATTTGGAAACGGCGGATTTGTTGGGAATTAGCAGAAATACGGTGAAGAAGCACATGATGAGGGTTTTGGAGTTGTTGAGAGAAGAGTTTTTTGGAAAAAATGAATGAAGGGGGTACCCTAAACAAGATGATAGGTGTATTTATTAAAGGTTAGAAGATGGATAATATAAAGCAAGATATGGATAAAACAGATAGGTTGTTGGATGCTTTGGATGATCCCCAAATCAAGGATGAGGAGCTGGAAAGGATGTTATCGGATCCGGACTGCGCACGTGATATGCGTTTGTTGGAAGATTGCAGAAGTTATTTCGTCCGTGAGTTGCTGGAAACGGATTCGGATAAGGCGTGGGGTAAGTTTGCACGAAAACAGCGGGTGAAGAGGTATAGACGTTTGTTGGTCGGTTTCGTGAGCGGGGCGGCAAGTATTTTGTTATTGTTGTGGATATTTAGGTTTGCTTTCCAGCCTTCTGTTCAACGAGAGTTTGTTACATTTTTGCCGGACACTTCTTTCTCGAACGTGGTGTTGTGCACGGGTGACGGACGAAAGGTGGTTCTTTCGAATTCGAAAATGGATAGTTTGCCGGGTAATATCATGGTGGCTTCCGATAGTGGCAAGATGTTGGTTTATGAACCTGTAGAACCGGACCGAGAGATGGAAATGCACACGCTTTCGACATCCAGCGGGTGTTTTTATCAATTGTGTTTGTCGGATGGAACCCGGGTGTGGTTGAACGCGGAGAGTAGGTTAAGGTACCCTAGTGTTTTCCCGGAAGGAGAGAGAGTTGTCGAGTTGCAGGGAGAAGGTTTTTTTAAGGTGGCACATGATGCGGCACGTCCTTTTAAAGTGAAGGTCGGGGAGCTGGTGACGGAGGTGTTGGGAACGGAGTTTAACGTGCGTGCTTATTCCAGAGAGGATACTCACGTGACGTTGTTGCAGGGGAGCGTCCGGGTGACGGATAAGGTTTCTGCCGCGGAAGCGGTTATTCGTCCGGGAGAGGATGCGTTTTTAAGGGAAGATGGTTCTTTCGAGATTAAAAATGTGGACACAGATAGTTTTTATTTATGGATTGAAGGGTATTTTTATTTTGATAACGAGTCTTTGGCGGAGATTATGCGGGAGTTGTGCAGGTGGTATGGTGTGCGTGTCGTGTTCCGGGATGAAACATTTATGCATTTGCGTTTGCATTTCTTGGCGGAAAGGGATTTGCCCGTGGATAATGCCTTAAAATTATTGAATATGATGGGAGATATGAAAATTACTCGTGAGGGAAATACGATATTTGTAGATTAACAGGTTAGTATATTGTGTTTGTGTTGTTTAACAGCCGTGTTTGCGGCTGTTATTTTTTTGTCTAATTTTTTTTAAAAGGGGGTACCCTATTTTTGATTACGCGTGTTCTTGTATATGAATTATAAAATTAACAAGACAAATTTATGGGACATCAAAGTATTTTTTGCACGCGAGGGCAAATTAGGCTGTTCGGGGTTTCTCGGATTGTATTGTTCGCGTGTTTCTTGCTTTTAACGTCTTTTGTTCAGGCTCAAGAACGAAAGAATATTACGGTAGATTTTAAAGAGGAGGCTTTAGGGGAGGTGTTGAAAAAGTTGGAAAAACTTTCCCCATATAAGATTTTGTTCACGTATGATCACGTGCAGGGGTATAAGGTGACGGCATCATTGAAGAATGTCACGATACTCGATGCGTTGAAAAAGGTGTTGGAAGGGAAGCCGTTCACTTACTCGGAAATTACCGATGGCAAGTATATTACGGTGAAATACCAATCCGATAAGAAGAACTTGGACGGGAAGGGCGTTACAGTCAAAGGAGTGGTGCTTGATAAAAATAAGGAGCCTCTTCCGGGAGTGACAGTGATAATCAAGGGTACTTCCACGGGGGTGGCAACTAACGCGGATGGTATGTACGAGATTGTTGTCCCTACTTCGTCGGAAACGGTGTTGCAATTCTCTTGTATCGGGATGAAGAGTGAAGAGGTTAAGGTCGGGAAAGAGAAGACGATTAACGTCACGATGAGCGAGGAGGTGAACGAGGTGGATGAAGTGGTGGTAAACGGTATATACACGGCATCAAAGAATAGTTACACGGGAGCGGTATCCACGGTTCGTTCCGAAGATATTCTTGCAGTTTCTCAGACGAATTTGTTCAAGGCGTTGACCGTGCTTGTGCCGGGAATGAGAATCGTGGATAATAACGAGCAGGGTTCGAATCCTAATTATATCCCGGAGATTATTATCCGGGGTACGACTTCGATAAAGACTTCCGATGACCAGTATGGTTTGAACTCTCCATTGATTATCGTGGATGGAGTGGAAACAACTTTGGAAGGATTGTATGATATGGATGTGTTTGATATTGAGCGTGTCGATGTGTTGAAGGATGCTTCGGCAACGGCTATCTACGGTGATAAGGCGGCTAACGGGGTTATCGTGGTGACTCGTAAACGAGTTGCGGATAGTAAATTGCGGATGCGTTACAATTTTGTGCCTGATATCCAATTCCCTGATGTGAGTTCCTATAGTTTGTGTAATCCAAGGCAGAAATTGGAATTGGAAAGACGTTGGGGAATATATGAGGGAATGAATGGAGAGAAGGAAATGGAGTATAACAGGAAATTGAAGTTGGTTAACTCGGGTGTTTATACCGATTGGGCAGCAATACCCGTGCGAATTGCTTGGTCGCATAGCCACTCGCTTTCTGTTACCGGTAGAGGAGGTGGTTTGGATTATAGTGTGACTGCCCGTTACGGGGATGCACATGGTGTGATGAAAGGGGATTTTCGTCGGAATTACGGTATCGGTTTTTATTTCTCGTATATTTTTAGAAATAAATTGACAGTTACGTTCCGTTCGGATATTCAAAAGACGGATTCAAAAAATACCCCTTACGGTTCGTATTCCCAGTGGGTTGTGTTGAATCCATATGATTGTCCGTACGATGAGTATGGAGAGTTAATACCTAAACTTTCTTTTGGTGCGGCTAATCCTATATATAATGCGTCAACGGGAAGTTTCTCGAAGGGCAAGTCGAAAAGTATAAGTAATAATTTGACGTTTCGTTGGGATGTGATGAAGGGTATGATTGTAAATTTAAGTGCAAATTTATCTTTAAGTGATTCTCGAAGTGATAATTATACATCCAGTTTGCATACATCATCTATGGAGGGGAATGAATCTGCCAATACCAAGGGTAGATACGTGTTGTCGGGTTCAGAAGGGACAAATTGGAGTATGACCGGGTCGGTAAGTTATTCGTTGCCTTTTGATGACAAGGGGAGTATTCTGACAACGAATGTCGGTTCTACAATAACTCAAAGTAATTCATCATCATTCGGTATGGAGGGAAGAGGTTTTCTTAAACCTGTAATGAATGATATTAATTTTGCTCGTACTTATCCTTCGGGAGGAAAGCCTAGCGGTAGCAACGGTTATTCGGCAAGTGTGGGGGTATTTGCGAATTTGAATTTTATTTTAAAAAATCGATATTTTCTTGATGGAAGTTTTCGAACTTCCGGTAATTCGGTTTTGGGAGGGAATAATCAATGGGCACCTTATTGGTCTTTCGGAATCGGTTGGAACGCTCATAACGAGAGTTTTATTAAAGCACTTTCTTGGGTGAGTACTTTCCGGTTCCGCGGTAGTATAGGTTTTGTCGGTAGCGGTAATTTCAGTGGTAATATGGCGCAGACAATCTATACTTACGGGGACGCATATCTGTTAGGATTAGGAGCAATCCCATCGCAATTAGGGAATCCCGACTTGAAGGCACAACGCACCTTGAATATGAATGGTGGTGTCGTGTTGGATATTCTTGAAGGGAGGTTTCAGGTGAATCTTGATTTTTATAGGCAACGCACGAAAGATGCCTTGTTGCCGATCGGGCTTCCTCTTTCTACCGGGGCAGCCACGGTTCAAGCCAATCTCGGTGAGAGTTTGAACTGGGGAATGGAGATATCCGTTTCTTCTTTGCTGGTGAGGACAACGGATTGGTTGTTGCGTTTGACCGTGAATACTCATCACACGGAAAATAAATTGATGAAAATCAGTAATGCACTTGCCAGACAGAACGAGGAGAATATGCGAGACAAGGGGGTTGCACCCAAGTTGCAACTTCGCGAAGGGGAGTCGATGGATGCTATTTATGCCGTGGATTCGTGGGGGATTAATCCGGCTAACGGGTTGGAAGTGTTTCTTAAAAAGGACACTAAAGAACCCACGTATGTTTATGATGTGAAAGATATGGTCGCGTTAGGGGATACGAAACCTTGGTTCGAGGGAAGTTCGTCTCTCTCGGCAGCTTGGCGGGATATAAGTGTGGGCATGGCATTCAGTTATACGTTCGGGGGATATATTTATAATTCAACTCGAGCTGCAAAGGTGGAAAATATAGATATAACCAAAAACGTGGATGTGCGGGCGTACACGGAGCGTTGGGTAAAACCGGGTGATGTGGTGGCGTATCCTAAAGGAGAGTATGAGCAACAACGGTTTGTTAAATCGGCCCGGTTTGTGGAGAAGAAGAACGAGGTTTATTTGTCATCTGTGTCAATCTCGTATAATTTGCCTCAAACGTGGGTGAGAGGAATCGGCTTGAAGCGATTGACAGTGGGTGTTACATTCTCGGATGTGTTGCGGTTATCTACCGTGAAGTATGAAAGAGGTACTTCTTATCCGTTTATGCGCGGTTTCAATTTTATGATTAGTCCTACATTCTAATATAAATGAATTATGAATAGAGTTATTGTATTGGTATTTTTACTGGGAGTTTTTTTTTCTTCCTGTGAGGATTTTTTAACGGCACGCGATAAGTCTTCTATTTTGGAAGATGATTTGTTCACGGATCAAGAGGGGATAGAGGAGGCTATGTACGGGCTTTACGTGACGTTAGCAAAGGGGGATATGTATGGAGAAACTTTCCAACAGACGATTGATTTGTTGGGACAGTATTTCGCTATAGGGAAAGAAGCGGGTAGTGATGCTTCGGCGGGTGGTATATATGACAAGATTATAATGCATGATCACACGGACCAACGGGCGATAGACAGGTATAAAAAAATGTGGCAGACTTCTTACAAGTTTGTAAGTGACGTGAATAAAATATTAGAGAGGTTGGAAATTTGGGATGGAAAGAGGTTGAAACATGAAAAGATGTACAAGGGGGAAGCTTTAGGGGTTCGTGCGTATGTCTTGTTTGATTTGTTGAGGATGTACGGTTCGGCTTTGGAAGAAAACAGGGGGATTCCCTATGTTACACAATACGGGATGTACGTGACACCTTTTTCCACGACGGGAGAATGTTACGAGAAGATTATTGCAGACTTGAAGGCAGCGGAACAGTTATTAACAGAAGACGAGTCGCTCTTGGTCTATCCTCGTTTGCCGGAGAATATGTATGATTTGTTTACCAGTGAACGCGTATCTCATTTTAATCTTTACGCGGTGAAGGCAACTTTAGCCCGTGTCTATTGGACAAGGGGAAGGGCGGGTGATTTGGATAGTGCGGGAATGTATGCCCGTGAGGTAATCGAATCCGGCAGGTTTCCGTTACCGAGTGACGGAACAACGATTAGTTCCACGCATTTTATCCGCTGTATGGGAGGGACGGTAAACGCTGATGAAGCTATTTTCGGACTTTATGTTTCCAATATGTATGATAATTGGTCTGGGGAGCTTCTTTTGCAGAGCGGGGGATGGTTGCCTGCGGAGCCGGAAATGTATAAAAGACGGGATGATAAGTTTGATTATCGTAATGAATGGATAGGGGTGCCTAATATATATAATATGTCGCTAGCGGATAGAATCCGTATCTATGGAGATCGTTATCTGAAAGTGTTGGATCGTGTGCTGATAAATCCGGGCGATAAAGATTTGGCGGGAATCGGTTTCAACGGAGCGAATATGATTCGTATTCCGGAAATGTATTTGATACTGGTTGAATCTTTGGTTGAATCTTCTCCAGAAGAAGCAAAAATTTTCTTTAATAAATATTATGCTTCGCGAGGAATGGGAAATTTCGAGGGTGATTTGACAATTGAAATTATTGACGAGGAATTCAGAAAAGAGTTTGTACTGGAAGGACAATATTGGTTTCGTTTGAAAAAAAGACAGCCGGATAAGTTAAAATTGGTTCCTCAGATTGGAGGTGAACTTACCATGGATGAGGATAAATGGAATTTGAATATACCGGACGAGGAGTTTGAATACCGCGATGAATCGACATATTGATTAATTAAAGAGAGAAGAGTTATGAAGAAGAAATTTTACGTGATATGGAGTATTATTTTATTGATGTTTTTCGCTTCGTGTGAAAAAGATCCGTGGGTATGGGATACAAGTAGAAAGACGGGTATTGCTTTAGATCGGAATGTCGTGGAAATACAGTTTTCAGAGTATACTGATACGACTTGGGCAGCGGGAGGTGCCTCGTATTCGATACTTGGAGTCCCGGTTGATTATGATAGGGAGATTCTTGTAGAAGTTATTGATAGTTTGACGAATATGCCATCAACGGATTATAAGATTGAGGCAGTTTTAACGGCAGGAGCCGTGCGGGGAGCGATTCGAGTGTGGGCTCGTCGTCCGGCTTACAAGGAGTATGAGGACATGAAATTGTGGGTAGGATTGAGGATTTTGGAAAATGATGAATTTATACCGATGATGCAGAGTCCGGAAGTGACTTTTGGCGTGAAGGTCGTGCATCCCCAGCAACCTAAATGGTGGGTGGAAGATTTGTTAGGGAAATTTTCGGAAGTTGCCTACAGAAAGTTATTTGAGATTTATAATGAATTATGGTATAAATGGCCAAGACCGGAGGAATATCGCGCAATGCTTGCTCTGTTTGGGTATCGGTTGCAGATGCTTACGAATGAGGGAAAGTGGAGTGGGATATATTTGGCTTATCAACCCTTATTTAAGCAAGGAGTGTTGGTGCCGCTGTTTGATTATTTTACGGAACATCCTAATCCGGAGGTGGAAATTCCGGAGTGGTACAATAATAAATAAAAGTAGATGAGTATGAAAAAGGTAATATTAGTGGTGCTTGCGGTTTTTCTTGTCGGCTTGGTAAGTTGCGTCAAAGATAAGACGACCGGACCGCATATAGAGGTTTCCGATATATATATTTCCGATCAGGATACCGTGTTATATCCTAAACTTGGGGAAGAGTTCGTGTTTGATCCTTCTGATCGGATATCACAAACAGATCCGTCCTGTTCGCTGACTTATCAATGGCGTTATGGAAAGATTTATGTTAGTGCTAAAGGGGAGTATATGGTTCATCCACAAGATTCATTGAAAATGTTATCGAATGATAAAGTGCTAAGATTCACTTTCGACAGGCAAGAGCCTTATTTTGCTCGTTTAAGGGTATCGAATGAATTTGGCTGTGCGTATCGTTATTTTATTGTAAAGCCGAGCAGTAATTTTGACGAGGGGTTGGTTATGTTGAGTCGCAATGATGAGGGTGATGCCATGTTTTCCGTGCAGAATACCGTGACGGATGAAATAGAACTCGTGCAAAAAGAGGCTTCCGATTTCTGGTATCGGACTTCAGAGGATGTACCTGTTCTAAAAGATGATATCGTGGATTTTGCGTTTGTTTGCGGGGGGGGCGATGTTTGGTTTCCTCGGGTAGGTTATCCTTATATTCTTTCCCGGAAAAATAAACAGGCATATTATTTGGATCACAATACATTGAGAGTGATTACCGGTTTCGAGTTTTCAGGAACGCCATTAAAGTTAGGAATGTGTGGGGTGGGCAAGTTTGATTTGTTTGCATTCTGTGATGATGGGGATATGCGGGTACAAACTTGGAATTGGCAAATGGAAGTAGAGAGGAAAGTTTTCAAAGATGTTCATCATTGGGATCGCTTTCAGCGGGTTAAAATACGTTCGGGCATAGAGAGAAACAGCACTTTTCTAGATATTCTTTTTTTGCATGATGACGAGAATTCAAAGTTATATGGCATATGGGCTGATGGACTTTCCAATAGTGGGATAGGGCCGGAAGCTTATCCGGGAGAAAAAGTGATTTACGCGATACCGTTTGAAACGGCAAATATCGGTGTACATGATTTTTATATTGTGACGCAAAATATCGAGAATCCGTCGAAGATAACGATAAGGCAAGTTTCCGATGTCGGATACACGGGGAGTATGTATCTTCTGTTTGGTTTATACAATGTGGTATCTTCGTATACGTATGATTTACCGGAGGGCGAAGAGTTGACTTTAACACCGGAAGCGCAGGTTTTGAACGTGTATCAACATCGTTCGATTTTGTATAATACAGACCGTAAGATTTACATGTGGAAACCCGGTGCTTCGACGGAACCTAAGTTGCCGACAGAAGAATCCGAGCTTTGTTTTGACGTGACCAGTGTGAATCCCAATGCCGTGATTACTTGTATGACACAGGATATTACGAATAAATATGTCTTTGTCGGGGTGTATGACCCCACGGCAGAGGGAGAGCGTAAAGGTAGCGTGTACGTGTTGGATTCGTTTGATTTGTCTTTGCTCAAAAAGTGGGAACACGTGGCATACAAGCCAATGAATATGTATTATAAACTTCATTTGTTGCGTACGGATTACTGATTTATACAGGTATGAATAGATATGTTATTAATTTAGTGGGATTGCTGTTCGCGGTGTTGTTGGGCTGTACTTTTCAGGTATATGCACAGAAAAAGAAAGGGACGTGTGAGTATGCCATTCTGGTGAGCAAGGCTGTGCGAGAGGATTTAGCGTGGAAAAAATTGACCGAGACATTGAAGATGAATCACGGGGGAGTGGAGTTTGATTATAATCAATATCCCGGGGAAGTTTTCGATAAGTTGAAACAGGCACAGCCCCGTTACGTGACTGTCGTGGAGAAAGCGGAGAAGGTAACCCCGTTGTTCGTGAGAATGATGCATGCTATGAGTCGTAATATGAGTGATACCCCGTACGAGGATTTTGTCTGGGGAATAATAACTGGAGAGCAAGCTGTTGATGCGATGCGGATGGTGACAGATGCACAGACTCCGAAAAAGGTGGATATGGGATGGTTGGAAGCGTGTGAGTTGGAGAAGTTATCAGGTTATAATGGGGTGAATTGGAGTACCGGGGCTTGGAAAGATAGCTGGAAGGAACGAATGAAGACTCCGGCTAAGCACACGGTAGCCGAGGCTGTGTTTTTGCAGCAGCAGTGTATTTTGGAACGTTTGGCGGCGTGGGACCCTAAGTCGCTTGGTTTGGTTTTGCCGGAGAATGAAGAGGGATGCGTGGTTGACGATGAGGCGATAAGAATCTTGGTAAAAAAAGAATTGGGAAAAGAGTGTACGGGAGAACAGATCGAGTTGCTGAAAAACCGGGATGTGTTGGTGTATTACGGGGATCCGAAGTGGAATATTAGGTTGAAAGAGGTATTATCTCCTTTTAAGATGACGTGTAAGAAGCAACGTTTGCTTTGTACGGTGACTTTCGAATCGAACGGGAAGGCGTGTGATATTGACGAGTATATCTTCTTTTTCCCGAAGCGTCTGGAGGAACCGAGTTTGTTGGCGGAATTGCGTGAAGGAGAAGAGCTTTTGTTTGATGATACGTTTATGATTATTCGTAATGTGCATCTTGAAGCGGGAGAGAAGTATTCAATCAAGTTTTCGGTAGAAGGTGCGGATTCCATGGGAATAAAAGTGATGAAAATATTACAATCAAAAAGTGTAGAATTTTAGAAATATGTTTTTAATAGGCATAATTATATTTATTAACAATCAAAAGACAAATATTATGAAAAATTGGTTTTTGTATTTATGTTTGGCTATGTTTTCTGTTTTTTTTGCGTGTAGTGATGACAAGGAAGAAGGGGAAGATGAAAAGTTTATGTTGACGGTAGACAAGGAAAAGTTGGAATTTGAAGCGGGAACAACTGAAGGCATGATGGAGCGTATCCGTGTCACGACAAACGCAGAGGATTGGACCGTTGATGTGGAGATGGAAGGGGATAAAAAATGGTTCTCTGTGACCAAGTTGGATCAGCAATGGTTGGAAGTTGTGGCCGAAGTGAATAATTCTGTAGAAAAGAGAGAAGGTAAATTATTGATTAAGTCGGTAGGGAATCCGGATAAAGTGATTCCTGTGCTTCAATCGGCGGCGGCAGAAGCTACTTTGGAGTTGTCGAAAAATGTAATCATATTTGATAAAGCAGGAGGTAGCGAAGCTATCACGATTACAAGTAATCAAGCTGCCATCCGCTTGGAAAATGTGGAGAAGGAGGATTGGTTTAGCGTGACTCTTGCTGAAGATAATAAGTCGTTTACGGTGGAGGTGAAGGAAAATGCAGATGGAGAACCGAATGAAACAAAGTTTAATGTGGTGGCAGGGATTGATGAAGAGAATCAAAAAGTAATTGAAGTTACCGTGAAGCAAGTTGATGCTGTGGTGTTAAATGCCAGCGGCTATCGCATTGTTTTAGATGCTCCTGCTGGGGCAACAACCGCGGAATCAAGCGAGGATTGGTGTACGGCAGAGTTGAAAGACGGTAAGTTGGTGGTAAGTGCATCCGGTAATGTCGGGGGAGATGCAAGGAGCGCAACTGTAACTATGGGTGAAACGATTGTTCTTGTGGAGCAAGAAGGTGGAGTGTTTAATCCCGGAGATGTTTTCAAACATAATGGAGTGGCTGTTGGTATTGTCGTTAGTCATGATGAAGAAGGACTTTTGGTGATTGCCTTGGAAGAAAAAGAAAATGTAATGTTTTGTGCTAATGGCGCAGTGATAACAGGGGGAGGGTATGAGCCTATTTATAGTAAAGTCAAAGAGATGTATCCGAATGATTGGAAAGATGCATTTCCTGCATTTGCTTATTGTGCGGAAATGGAAGAGAAAACCGGAATGGAAGGATGGGTTTTGCCAAGTTTTTGGCGTTTAAAGGGGGATTTCGTTACACTGGAAGGTAATCTAAAATCTGAATGGCCTAAATTGAAAGCTAATTGTGAGAGAGTAAATAATGCATTGAAAGCGTTGAACGTGCCGGAATATACCACGGGATGGTATTGGTGTGATGCTCATATGGATATGTATGGATGGGGATGGGCTTGGAATTTGGAAAATAATCCAACTATGGGTGGAAGATGTATGAGTAAAGGCTCTACTAATATGTTCATTGCTCGTTGCTTCTGGTGGAAACGTGATTTAGCGAAGTAAAAGCTTTTGATTCTTGTTTGACAAAAGAGTTGCAATGAATCTATTAGATGTTTTATTGCAACTCTTTTTGTGTTCTAAAGAAATTAATTTGTAATATGAAAATTATTATTGTCAATTTATTTTTGTTGATATCGAGTTTATCTCTTTTTGGACAAGGAGTAAATTTTGAAGCTCTTACGTTTAATGAAGCTTTGGCGAAAGCAAAGCAAGAAAATAAACTCGTGTTTGTAGATTGTTATACGGCATGGTGTGTTCCGTGTCGTGTTATGGCAGAAAATGTATTTCCGCAAAAGGAAGCCGGTGATTTTTTTAACCCTAAATTTGTTTGTGTGAAATTTGACATGGAGAAAGGGGAGGGACTGGAATTGAGTAAGAAGTTGAAAATTAAAGCTTACCCGACGTTTTTTATAATTCGTCCGGATGGAGCCATACAACATATGATTGTAGGGGGAGGTGAGTTGGAACCTTTTATTAATAAAGTAGAGCGAGGGTTAGACAAGAAAACTTCTTTTACTTATTTGAACAAGCTGTACGAGAAAGGAGAAATGACGAAAGAGCAGTTGATGATTTACATGGTCGTGCTGCAAGATGCGGGTGAAAGGGCGAAGAGCAAGGAGATTGGAAAGAAGTTGGACTCCGTGTTGACGGAAAAGGATAAAATGAAAAAAGAATATTGGCCTATTCTTGAAAAAAGTGTTTATGGTTCAGCTGATTTTAGCTTAGTATTGAATAATATCGCTATTTTCAAAAAAAACGTGGGAGGAGAAAACGTGGAGTCGTATTTGTATCAAAATTATAGCTCGACTTTAAATCAACTTGTTTCTGAACGCCCGAAAGATTTTTCCACTCGTTTTACTCAAATTCGCAAGGAATTGGAGAAATCGTATTTTGAAAAACGGGAAAAATTGGAAGTTTCCCTTGACTTTTGTGAAGCTATTGCAAATGAGGATATTGAAAAGATTATAAATTTGATTTCACGAGGGAACGTGGAATTATGGAGTCATACGGGGAAACGAGCTAGCGAATTGCTCGTGCATAGGGCGTCAATAGATCAGTTGAAGAATGTGGCAGCTTTAGAGTGTCAATATATCACCGGTAACGAGTCGGAAGCAAAAAGGAAATTTTTGAAAGAGATATTTGTCGATTTTAATATAGCTGCCCGCACGATGACTTTTGAGGAGGCATTTGAAGTGGCTAAACAAAGACGGGGACGTGTTTTTATAGATTGTTGCGATTCAGATAGCCCGGTTTGTCGATATATGTCAGATACGGTATTTCAAGATGCAGAACTTAAACGTTTTATGCTCAAGAATTTTATTTACGTGAAATGTGATATGAAGAAACAAGAAGGTCGGGAGGTTTGCAAAAAATTTGATGTACATGTTTACCCGACTTTTGTTGTTGTGAATTGGAAAGGAGGTGTTCGTCATAAATTTACTGGAATAGGGGATGCGGAATATTTTCGCTCGAAACTTGAAGATGTATTTAATGGATATACGGCGCTGGAGTGCCTAGAAGATTGGTATAATATGGGAAGACGGGATAAGAAATTGTTGACTTCGTACGCGGAAGCATTGGCCTCTGTCAAGGATTCCCGTGCTCCGGGGGTTGTGAAGGAATTATTTCGAGTACTAAGTGACGAGGAGAGAGTTTCATCTCGTTATTGGTATATTTTTGCTGAAAAAGAATACAGTCCTAACGGTTCGGATGCGGAGAAATTTTTATTGAAGAATCGGACAAAATTTGTAGAGGTACAAGGGTTGGAAACCGTTGAGCAACGATTGAGGGATTGTCAATAACGTGTGGGGGATATTATTGTAGCGAATATTACTGTAATATTCGCTACAATAATTAATGTTATTATCCCTTTCGCTCGATTTCTTTCAAGTTCTCCATTTTCTTTTTCCGGAGGAAGCCTTGGATGTCTTCGAGGTGCTCGGTGACTTTCTTGTTGCCGAACTCGTAGACTTTTTCTGCCAGTCCGGTGAGAAAATCACGATCGTGCGACACGACGATGAGGGTGCCGTCGAAGTTTTTCAAGGCACTTCTCAGAATGTCCTTGGTACGTAAGTCCAAATGGTTGGTCGGCTCGTCGAGAATCAACAGGTTCACGGGGGATAGCAATAGTTTTATCATTGCCAGACGGGTACGTTCGCCCCCGGAAAGGACTTTTACTTTTTTGTCCACGTCGTCGCCACTGAACATGAAGGCTCCAAGCATATCCTTGATTTTGTGTTTTAGTTCCAATGGGGTTACGTCATCGATGGTCTGGAAAACGGTGAGGTTTTCGTCCATGAGCGAGGCTTGGTTCTGGGCGAAATACCCGATCTGGACGTTGTAGCCCAAGGTCAGCTTTCCGGTGTAGGGGATTTCTCCCATGATACATTTCACGAGGGTGGATTTTCCTTCCCCGTTGCGTCCGACGAATGCTACTTTCTCGCCTTTCTCTATCGTAAAGCTGGCGTTTTGAAAAACGACATGACCGTCATAGTCCTTCGTGAGTTCCTCGGCGATGACGGGATATTTACCCGAATTGGGGGCAGGCGGGAATTTCAGTCGTAAGGCGGAAGTATCTACTTCATCCACTTCCAGTATTTCGAGTTTCTCGAGCATTCTTACCCGGGATTGCACTTGCAGCGTTTTGGAGTAGGTTCCCTTGAAGCGTTCGATAAATTCCTTGGTTTCGGCAATCATTTTTTGTTGCTCGTCATAAGCCTTTTGCTGTTGGATACGGCGTTCTTGGCGCAACACGAGGTATTGCGAGTAATTAACCTTGTAGTCGTAGATACGCCCCATGGTGACCTCTATCGTGCGGGTGGTGATGTTATCCACGAAAGCCCGGTCGTGGGAGATCACGACAACCGCTTTCCCGTTGTTCACGAGGAAGTCTTCCAGCCATTGGATGGAGTCGATATCCAAGTGGTTGGTAGGTTCGTCGAGCAGTAATACATCGGGATTTTTAAGCAGCATTTTTGCTAACTCGATGCGCATACGCCATCCCCCGCTGAAGTCGGAGGTCGGGCGGTTGAAGTCTTCCCGTTGGAATCCCAAGCCTAAAAGAATCTTTTCAACATCCGCCTCGTAATGCGTGGAGTCGATGCTGTAAAATTTCTCGCTCAGGGTGGAAACGTCCTCAATCAGTTTGTAATACTCGGGTGAATCGTAATCCGTTCTTTCGGTCAGTTGTTGGTTCAGACGTTCAATCTCTTTCTCCATCTCGAAAAGATGGGCGAAGGCCTGTGCGGTTTCATCGAAGACGGTACGCTCGTTTTGAGTCATCAGATGTTGGGGCAGATAGGCTATCACCGTGTCTTTCGGGCAGGAAACGTTACCCCGGTTGGGTTGTCTTTCCCCGGCAAGGACTTTCAACAGGGTGGACTTGCCCGCCCCGTTTTTACCCATGAGGGCGATACGGTCTTTGTCGTTAATCACGAATGATATGTCTTTAAAAAGTGCTCTGTCTCCAAATTCTACTGTTAATCCGTCTACTGAAATCATATAAATTGAAAATTGAAAGTTGAAAATTGAAAATGGATTCACCATTTCCAAATGGCGGTGCGAAGATAAAATAATTTGTTTATATTTGTGCATGAACGGCGAAAAGAGAAAACTTGCTTTTGTAAAAGGCATGAAAAATGAAGGAAAAAATATGAGCAAATCTATTAGTATATTAGACAAGGACTATCTGCAATGGGTGAAGGAGTTGAGTATCCGTTATCGTCAGAGTCAGATAAAAGCGGCGGTAAAGGTGAACAGTGTTCTCATCGAATTTTATTGGGGATTGGGAAGCGATATCGTTTCGTTGGAAGTGGATAATAAATACGGGGGTAAATTCTATGCTACCCTTAGTGCGGATTTGCGTAGGGAAATGCCCGGTGTAGAAGGACTTTCCGAATCGAATATACGATATGCCAAGCGTTTTTTTCAGCTTTATGCCGACCGTTCTCGAATTCTTCCACAACTTGTGGAAGAATTGTGGAATATACCGTGGGGACACCATCGCTATATAATAGACAAGTGTTCGGATAACTCCGACAAAGCCTTGTTTTATGTGCGCCAAATCTTAGAACACGGGTGGAGCCGTGCAATGTTGCTCAATTTCCTCGATACCGATTTATATGAACGGCGAGGGAAGGCTCTAACTAATTTCCAGCACACGATGCCTGTTGTTACAAGTGATTTGGCTCAAGAACTTACAAAAGATCCTTATAGTTTTGATTTTCTTGCCATGCGTAAGGGCTATAATGAACGGCAATTGAAGGATGCGCTGTTGATGAATATCACTAATTTTCTGGTAGAACTTGGAACGGGCTTTGCTTACGTGGGGAGGGAATATCGGTTGCAAATAGGTCAAAAGGAAAAATTCATCGATTTGTTGTTTTACAATCTTACTATCCGTTGCTACGTTGTGGTGGAAGTCAAGATAGACGAGTTTGATTCTGCCGATATAGGTCAGCTTGGTACTTATGTGACAGCCGTAAACCATCTTTTACGTAAAGAAGGAATAGATAATCCAACAATAGGGTTACTTATTTGCAAGAATAAGGACAATTTGTTGGCGCAATATGCGCTGGAATCAAGTCGTCAACCGATTGGTATATCAGAATACGAGTTGTCCCAACTTTATCCAACCGAAGTAGAGGGAACCATACCATCAATTAATGAGATAGAGTCGAAATTAAATGATAGATAGTTTTGATTTGCCTTGTTTCATGAGATATTTCGTGTATATTTGCGGTATAAACAAAGTGCCGCAAGGCCAATATTAATCTTCTAATACATGAACACGATGGCAATTTTTTTACAACAATCGCAAGTGGGGGTATTGAACTTTGAATCTGTCAAAGGGAATGCTTGCTGCTGTTGTTGCTGTCGATGTAGATAATTCGGAACTTATTTATTCAGTGATGTAATGATTTTTGATTCGGTGATTATTTAGAATCATGGAGTCATAAATCGTCGATCATAAATCAAAAATTATACAAATGGTAAAGAAGAACATTCTTGAAACCATCGGTAATACACCGATGGTGCGTATTAATAATTTATACATGAAACCCGGCGTGAATATTTACGCCAAGTTGGAGGGATTTAATCCCACGGGAAGTATTAAAGACCGGATTGCAATGCAGATGATCAAGCAGGCGGAACGGGAAGGGAAGCTGGTGCCCGGGAAGACAATTATCGAACCCACGTCCGGTAACACGGGAATCGGGTTGGCAATTATCGGTATCGTGAAGGGATATGACGTGGAGATCGTGATGAGTGAGGCGGTTTCCGTGGAGCGACGGAAGATTATCCGGTCGTATGGGGGAAAAGTGATTCTGACTCCTGCGGCGGAGGGAACGGACGGGGCGATTCGGCTGGCTCATAAATTGGTGGAGGAGAACCCGGGGAAGTATTTTATGCCCGATCAATTTAGTAATGCCGGGAATTATCAAGCTCATTACGAGAATACGGCGATCGAGATATGGCAGCAGACAGAGGGGGAGATTGATTATCTGGTGAGTGCTCTCGGTACTTCGGGGACGATTATGGGCGTTTCCCGTTTTCTGAAAAAGATGCAGCCGAACATAAAGGTCGTGAGCGCCCATCCCGTGAAAGGGCATTATATACAGGGACTGAAAAACATGGATGAGGCAATCGTACCCGCTATTTATGATCCGTTGCATATCGATATGCAGGTTATGGTCGAGAGCGAGGAGGCTATTGCTATGGCACGGGAGATTATCGCCAAAGAGGGTATTTTTGCCGGCATGAGTAGCGGGGCGGCTATGCTGGCGGCATTGAGGACAGCGGAACGGATCGATGCCGGGAATATCGTGGTGATATTCCCCGATAGGGCGGAAAAGTACTTGAGTACCTCGATGTTCGATGATTTGGCAGATGATTAAATCTGCCGGATAACCCGTGCAGGGCAAACGCGTCAAGACGCTTTTTGCCCTGCACGGGTTAAAAGTTTATAAAGTCTATAAAGTTCATAAGGTTTATGGACCCTAGCGGGCGCTTTGTCCACGGCAGCATGGCTGCCGGTAAACCTTGTCCGAAGGACGCCCGTTACTTTATGAACTTTATAAACTTTATGAGCTGAAAGTTCAACTTTATGAACCGGGCAAACGCGTCTTGATGCATTTGCCCTAGTGGGGGATGGCACCTTTTTTGTTAGCTTGTTTAACAAAGTTAGGAATAAAATAGTGTGAACGAGAACAAAACGATAAGAAATATCGTAAAACGTAGTTACGAATAAAATTACAAATTATTATGCAGGTATCAGATATAGGATTGATAGGTTTGGCGGTGATGGGTGAAAATCTTGCGTTAAACTTGGAAGATAAAGGTTACACGGTTTCTGTTTATAACCGGGTACATCCTGACCGGGAGAGCGTCGTGACTCGTTTTATCGAGGGACGGGGGAGAGGGAAACGCTTTCATGGGACCTACACGATAGAGGAATTTGTGGAATCGGTGCGTCTGCCTCGGAAGATCATGTTAATGGTCAAGGCGGGCGATCCCGTGGACGAATTGCTCGGGCAGCTTGTGCCGTGGCTTTCTCCCGGGGACGTGATTATTGACGGGGGAAACTCCGATTATCACGACACGGAACGCCGGGTGAAGATGTTGGAAGAGAAGGGATTTTACTTTATCGGGGCAGGCATTTCCGGTGGTGAGGAAGGTGCTTTACACGGGCCTTCTATCATGCCGGGAGGGTCTGAAATGGCTTGGCCGCTCGTGAAAGATATACTTCAGTCGATTGCCGCGAAACTGGATGACGGTTCGCCTTGTTGCGAATGGATAGGGGCGGGGGGTGCCGGACATTACGTGAAGATGGTTCACAACGGTATCGAATACGGGGATATGCAGTTGATTGCCGAGACATATTCCATATTGAAGAGGAGGACCGGGTTGGATAATGACGGGTTGGGCGACGTGTTCGAGCAATGGAACCGGGGAGAATTGAATAGTTTTTTGATAGAGATTACCTCTCGTATCCTGCGCTATAAAGAGGAGAACGGGGATTATCTTCTGGATCATATACTGGATGTCGCCGGACAGAAGGGAACGGGGAAATGGAGTGTCATCGCCTCGCTGGATGAAGGTGATCCCCTGACGTTGGTTTCCGAAGCCGTGTTCGCCCGTTTCATGTCGGCATTGGTGGAGGAACGGGAACGGGCTTCCAAGCAATATCCTTCCGGTAAAGTGGGTGATATGAAGACGAATATCCCCTTGAATCACGAGGGAATAGAAGCGGTGAGGGACGCGTTGTACGCGGCGAAGCTGATTTCTTACGCGCAGGGCTTTTCCTTGATGCGCAGGGCTTCCGAACGTTACGGGTGGAACTTGGATTTGGGAACGATAGCCAAGATATGGCGTAAGGGCTGTATTATTCGTTCCGTGTTCCTCGAGCGGATCACGCGGGCATTCCATAAAAACAGTTCTTTGGAGAATCTTTTGTTTGACGCCTTTTTTCACGAGAAGATGGAGGATGCACTTTCCGCCTTGCGGGGAGTTATCGTGGATTGCGTGTTCAACGGGATAGCTGCTCCCTGTTTCTTCGCGGCGTTGAGTTATTTCGATAATTTGCGCACGTTGGATTCTTCCGCGAATATGATTCAGGCACAACGGGATTATTTCGGGGCGCATACTTACGAGCGGACAGACACGGAGAGAGGGCGCTTCTTCCACACGGACTGGACAGGGGAGGGCGGAAAAACAGTTTCAGGTACTTATAACGTGTAAAAGAATATGAACAGACCGGAGGATCAAGTATTGGTAATTTTCGGGGCATCGGGCGATTTGACTAAACGTATGCTGATGCCATCGCTATACGAGCTCCACGCGCGACAAATGTTACCGGAGCGTTTTGTTATTTTGGGGACATCGCGAACCCCGATGAGCGACGATGAGTTCCGCTTGTCTATACGCGTGATGCTGCAGGAGTTGAAAGGGGAGAATAATTTGAAGGGTGAGGAGGTCGATAGTTTCATGCGAAAAGTGTATTACCAGCCGTTCGACCCGGAGAATGGGGCGGACGAGTTGGGTGAGCGGGTGATGTTTCTCATGGAGGAGAATGCGATACCCATGAAGGTCGTGTATTATCTGGCGACTCCGCCGACTTCTCAACAGGCGATAACGAAATATTTGGGGCGGAGTTGTTTGTTCCGGGTGAAAGAAAAAGGCGGTTGGCATCGTATCGTGGTGGAGAAACCTTTCGGAATTAACTTGGAAACCGCCCGAACGTTGAATAATTCTTTGCTGGAAGTATTCCGCGAGAACGAGATTTACCGAATCGACCATTTCTTGGGGAAGGAAACGGTGCAGAATATTTTGGTGTTGCGGTTCGCTAACCAGATATTCGAGTCGATGTGGAACCGGAATTATATTGATTACGTGGAGATATACGCCTTGGAATCTCTTGGAATCGAGAAGCGGGGGAAATATTACGAGACGGCGGGTGCGCTACGGGATATGGTGCAAAATCACTTGATGCAGTTGCTGGCATTCGTGGCGATGGAATCACCGGCGACGATGGAACCGGAGGTGATACGCGACGAAACGGCAAAAGTATTGCGTTCCCTGCGGCTATGGACGGGTGAAGATATTGCCCGTAATGTCATCCGGGCGCAGTACGAGGGGGGAGAAGTGAAGGGGCAAACCGTGCCGGGATATCTGCAGGAGAAGGATGTAGCCCTTGATTCGGACACGGAGACGTATGTTGCCTTGAAAGTATTTATTGATAATTGGCGATGGAGTAACGTGCCTTTCTATATTTACACGGGAAAGCGTTTGAAGGATAAACGTTCGGGCGTGGTAATCCATTTCAAATCTACCCCGCACAAGTTGTTCGAGGGGCAATGTCAAGGGACGTCCTGCAACCAGTTGATTATCCGGATGACGCCGGACGAGGGGGTGATGCTGAAATTCGGGTTGAAGATGCCGGGAGGCGGATTCAAGGTGCAGCAGGTGGGTATGGATTTCCTGTACGCATCGCTTTGCAATAATTATTTGCCGGGGGCTTACGAGCGCTTGTTGCTGGATGCCATGCAGGGGGATTCCATGCTTTATACCCGGAATGATGCTTTGGAGGCAAGCTGGCGTTTTATTGACCCTATCGAGAGTTATTGGCGGGAACATCCGGGGAAAGATTTGTTGTGTTACGCGGCAGGGAGCGAGGGACCTGATTTAACCGGAGTGTGGGACGTATTGCCGCCCGTGTCGAAAGAAGAGAAAAATGTTTGTTGGTTATGATGATAGATGAACGTACGGGATTGGTGTTGGAAGGCGGTGGCATGAGAGGTGTCTTCACAGCCGGGGTGTTGGATTGGCTGATGGATAACGGGATGTACTTCCCTTACACGATAGGTGTTTCAGCCGGGGCGTGCAACGGTTTGTCGTATGCTTCCCGGCAACGGGGGAGGGCGAAAATCTGTAATATCGATTTGTTGGACAAGTACCGGTACATCGGGGTGAAATATTTGTTCACGAAACGGAGTATCATGGATTTCGATTTGATTTTCAATGATTTCCCGACTCGTATTATTCCTTACGATTACGACACTTATTTTGCTTCACCGGGGCGTTTCGTCATGGTCACGAGTAATTGCCGGACGGGCGAAGCGAATTATTTCGAGGAGAAGAACGATAGGGTACGTTTGTTGAATATCTGTCGGGCATCATGCAGTTTGCCTTTCGTGTGCCCGAAATCTTACGTGGACGGGGTGCCTATGCTCGACGGGGGAATTAGTGACGCGATACCCATCCGTAGAGCGATTGCCGATGGTTTTTCTCGGAACGTGGTTGTGTTGACACGTAATAAAGGTTACCGGAAAGAGGTGACGGATAAGTCTATCCCGTGGTTTATGTACCGCCGTTACCCGGCTTTGCGGGAGAGCTTGAGGGTGAAGAATAAGCATTATAATGAAACCCTCGACTACGTGGAGCAACTGGAAGAGGAAGGACAGGTGATTATCATCCGACCGGAGCGACCGCTTGAGGTCGACCGGATAGAACGGGACGTGTTGAAACTGACGGATTTGTACAATCAAGGATATGAATGTGCCAAACAGGTATTAAGCAGTTATTTGTGATGTTATGGAAGAATTGACGTTGACAACCCCTTCGATATTATTTTCCGCCATTTCGTTGATTATGTTGGCGTACACGAACCGTTTTCTGGCTTATGCCCAAGTGATACGGAATTTGAAAGGGGAACATGAAAGTCGTCCGAATGCGATGACTAAATTGCAGATTGATAATCTGAAAAAGCGACTTTATATGGCAAGGTCGATGCAGATATACGGGGTAATGAGTTTGCTGCTTTGCGTGATATGTACCCTTTTTATCTATATCGGGTTGCAGACCGTGGCGGTTTATACTTTCGTGCTGGCTTTGTTGCTGCTGGTAATTTCTTTGGGAATATCCGTGAAGGAGATACTTATTTCCGTGAAGGCGTTGGAATACAGGTTGGATAATGTACTGCCGGAAGAAAAGGAACATCCACGCCGATAATTACCTGATGTTTACGGGGAATGTCGTCGGAAATGTTTTTTGATATAGAGCAATTTTTCCGGTACGATTTATTCTTTACTTTTGTGGCGAAATAATAAGGAGATGGTAAAAGCAATTTTTTTTGATATTGACGGGACTTTAGTGAGTTTTGAAACTCACCGGATACCGGAGTCTGCGGAGAGAGCGATACTTGCCTTGCGGGAGAAAGGCATTTTGGTTTTTATCGCTAGCGGAAGACATTTGCTTTCTATAAATAACTTGGGTTCGCTGGTGTTTGACGGGTATATTACTTTGAACGGGGGATATTGCCTCGCGGGGAAAGAGCAGGTGATTTACAAGCACAGTATTCCCGAAGAGGATATTGCCTCGCTCGTGCAATACATGGAGAAGGAGAATGAGTTTCCTTGTATCTTTGTTCACGAGCATACACTGTATTTGAACTACCACAACGAACAGAGCCATGAAGTCTTTCAAATGCTGGATTTTCCGGAACCCCCGGTCGCTCCTTTGCGGGAAGCGAGTAAGGGAGAAACGTTTCAATTGGTTGCATTTTTCACGAAAGAACAGGAAAGAGCAATCATGGAGGTTATGCCCCGCAGTGAGGCCACTCGGTGGAACCCGCTTTTTACCGATGTTATTCCCCGGGGCAGCAGTAAGAGTGTCGGGATTGACAAGATGCTGGAACATTTTGGAATTGCTTTGGATGAAACAATGGCTTTCGGTGACGGGGGGAATGATATTTCCATGTTACAGCACGCGGGAATCGGCGTGGCAATGGGAAATGCCGGGGATGAAGTGAAGAAAGTTGCCGATTACGTGACCTCTTCCGTGGACGAGGATGGCGTGATAAATGCTTTACGTCATTTCGGGGTGTTGTAAATCCGAATAAAATCCTTACTTTTGTGCTTAGAAACTAAAAAAATACACCAATGAAGATGTCTAAATAATTAAGTCGGTTATAAAAACCGATATGAAAATCTCCGAATGGAGCATCGGGTTTTATCAATTGTTTCATGTGCCGGTATGACCGTTCAGAGGTCATCGAGTGCCGACTTTTAATTTAGAGATCATGTCCCTTAATCTATAAGAGTTTGTAAAGTTTATGAGGTTTGTAAAGTACGCATCCTTACAAGATTCTTTATGAACTTTACAAACGCATGGGTGCATCGCTCCGATCTCTTCGAGTGATTAATTTCTAAACATTGATTTATGAGTGATATAATAGTAAAACAAATAACTTATATTCATCAGGATAGAGAGCCATTGTTTCAAAATATCAGTTTCACGGTTGACGCGGGAGAAAAAGTGGCGTTGGTAGGAAATAACGGTTCTGGTAAATCCACGCTTCTGAAGATTATAGCGGGACAACTACAACCTTCGGGGGGAGAGATTGTCTGTGATGCCGCACCTTATTACATCCCGCAGCACTTGGGACAATATGATTCCCTGACGGTAGCGGGTGCATTGCGGGTGGAGAGAAAAATAAACGCCCTGCATGCTATTTTAAGAGGTGAGGTTGATGCAGAGTATTTCTCCGAACTTGATGACGATTGGCAGATAGAGGAGAAGTGTCGGGCAGCGCTGGACGGTTGGGAGTTGCAACACGTGGAGCTAACCACGTGTATGGCGTTGTTGAGCGGTGGGGAGAAAACCCGTGTCTTTCTTGCTGGACTTGATATCCATACCCCTTCTGTCGTGTTGCTGGATGAACCGACGAACCATTTAGACCATTGGAGTAGGGAGAAGTTGTATGAAACGATTTGTCGGGGGAATGCCACGGTCTTGGTAGTGAGTCACGACAGGACTTTATTGAATTTGCTTCACCAGACGTTGGAGTTGAGCGGGAGAGGAGTAACTGTTTATGGCGGGAATTATGATTTTTACCAAGAACGGAAAGAGATTAATATTCATGCTTTGCAGGAACGTGTTGAAGACCAACAGAAAGAGTTGCGTCTGGCAAAGAAGATAGCACGGGAGGCAGCAGAGCGTCAGCAAAAGAGAGAGGCGCGGGGTGAGAAACTGAGTTCGCGGAAAGGGACTCCCCGTATCATGATGAATACATTGAAAAACAGGGCGGAAAGTAGTTCGTCCAAGTTGAAGGACGTGCACGCGGAGAAGATAGGCTCTATCGCCGACAGTCTTTCGGAAAGTCGTGCGGCACTATCTGAGCCGGGACGGATGAAAGTGAATTTTAACCCGTCCGTGTTGCACGAGGGCAAGATTTTGCTTACGGCACGGGATATTAATTTTGGATACTCGACGGAAATGTTGTGGGCGCATCCTCTTCATTTTCAAATTAAGAGCGGGGAACGAATCGCTTTGAGTGGACGAAACGGTTCGGGGAAAACTACTTTATTGCGTATGCTGTTGGGAAAATTAGAACCGACACGTGGTGAACTGATACGGGCTGATTTCAAGTATGTCTATCTTGACCAAGAGTATTCCATGCTACGGGATAATCTTACTGTTTACGGGCAGGCGGAATATTACAACGTGAACAATCTGCCGGAGCATGAATTGAAAATGCGACTTAATCGCTTTTTATTCCCTGCCGAGGTATGGGATAAACCTTGCGAGCAATTGAGTGGAGGTGAACGGATGAGATTGATTTTTTGTTGTCTGATGATAAGTAATAATACGCCCGATGTGTTCGTGTTGGACGAACCCACGAATAATCTGGATATTCAGAATATTGAAATCATGACTTCTACGATTCGGGATTACCGGGGTACCGTGATTGTCGTGTCGCACGACCGGCGTTTTATGGAGGAGATAGGGGTGGAACGTTGTATTGATTTATCTTCGAGAGATTTGTGTTAAAAGTTAATTTCCCTATATTTGCGATTATTGTTTGGTAATAGAGAGTGGATATTAAAATGGATTTGGCAAATGAGAGCATGTGTTTTATGGATATTGTATTTGTGCGTGTGTTGTTCGGGGAGTAAAGATGATAAGATTGAGCAAGTTCCGGAATCATCTTTGGATACTTATACTTGGATGGGAAGTCTTGAAGACGAGTGCTTGTTGAGCATGTTGTCCATTCCCGGGACGCATGACAGTGGGGCGAAAGGTTCTATTTTAGGAATGGCTAACGCTCAAGATTTAACTTTGGAAGAACAATTGGGGTTGGGAGTTCGCTGTTTTGATATTCGGTTGAAGGACGCGAAAGAGGGATTGGAAATTCAACATGGCATAGTATCTTTCGGCTTGTCTTTCGAGAATGACGTGTTACCCGTGTTTCGCCGGTATCTCGAGAAATACCCGACGGAAACACTGGTTGTAAGTTTGAAAGATGAAAATTGCAAAAACACGGAGGTTTATGTTGATGAGGTATGGCGTGTACTGAATAGTGATGCTATGCGTCCCTTTGTCGTGGAGGATTTCAAGGCAAACCTGACGCTTGGGGAATGTCGGGGGAAAATTTTGTTTCTGCATCGTTATAATTTGCGGAAAGAAAGATATGTCGGGGGTGAGTTTGCTCCCGGTGGATGGAAAAATAGTGCAACCTTTGAAACGAAAATCTGGGGAAACGGAGATAGAATAGCAACATGTGTCGTGGAGGACGAGTATGAATCCTACGCGTTGAAAGATTCTCAAAAGAAGGTGGACGCGGTGATGGCGAATGTACGGCAAGCCCGGACAAGTGCCGACACGGATTGGTATATAACATTCGTTAGTGCCACGAAAGGACTTACCGCCACGCCGGAGGCTTTCGCCGATAAAGTGAATCAACCTGTAGCGGATGCTATCGGGGCTTTAGGAAAAGGGAAATGCGGATTCGTGCTGATGGATTATGCCGGGAAAACGGAAGGGCGTCAACTGGTGCAGGCTGTTATAAATAGTAATTTTAAAGTTTCAAAATAGTAGGGCGAACTCACGAATCTTTGGAAAGCGGTGATGCTGCGGTGACTCGCTTTTAAAATTGTGCGATTTAGGTTTACGGGATACCGTAATGGCTATTTCGCGCAATTTTTGTTTTGTATAACCAAAGTTCCGGAGAGGAACTACTGCGGTAATACATTAATTCATGTTTACTAACATATCACTTCCGGTTTAATAGTACAAAAAATGTTGTAGATTCCCTGTAAGTTCGCTGTAGAAACGCTGTACATGTACAGCGTTTCTACAGCGAACTTACAGGGAATCTATTGTGTTTTATACGGGAGTAATACGGTATTGATATGGGTTTAATATTTGTTTCATGTCTGTATTCCATTTGTTTACATTGTATACTCTTGCTTTTTCGCACATGACCTTCAGGGGAGAGCGTGTGCGAAAGTGCCCTTGATGGTCTTTATAGGTTTTCTAGGGGTGTTTTGATTTTTTTCAGGATAAATATGCGTTGATAGATAGAAATTGTGTGGAAAATTTTGGAGATTTGCGGATAGAACGTATTTTTAGCTTCTCAAAAAAATAATTAGGTAACCGTGGAGGGAGAGGATTTGTCCATAAATGCTTTGCAGCGTTATGACGATGACGCTATCAAGTTGTTGTTCGAACAGTATTACACCCCGCTTGTATTGTTCGGGAAAGGTTACGTGGACGATTTGGACGCGAGTAAGGATATCGTGCAGGAGGTTTTCACGGTTTTGATTGAGGCGAAGGAGAAATTTGCCTCGATAGATAATCTGAAAGCTTATTTATATCAAGCGACGAGAAATCGTTGTTTAAAGTATCTTCGCCATGAAGAGGTGAAGAAAAAGTATGCAGAGGATGTGTTGCACGGGAGCGAGGAGTATTATTTGAATGGTATTTTGGAGGAAGAAGTGTATCATCATTTGATGAAAGCGATTTCTGAGCTTCCCGAGCAGTGTCGTAAAGTGTTTTTGTTGGTATTGGAGAATAAAAGCAATCAAGAGATTGCTGATATTCTGTCGCTTCAGGTGGAAACCGTGAAGTCGTATAAGAAAGCGGGTAAAAAGATGCTTTACGAGCGTTTGAAACATGTTGTTCCCGCGGCAGGGCTGACCTTTTTGTTTTATATCTGATTTTTTCCGAAAAAAATTGTCGGTTTAATACCCCCTTTTTTTAAAGATGGGGGTCATTGCTTATGTAATGTAGAATTTGATATGAAAAAAGAAAAAGATATATTTCGGTTGGCGGATGTGATAGCCCGCTCGTTGGAAGGGACATTGAGTGCCGATGAACAGAGAGAGTTGGACGAGTGGTTGGCTGTTTCGGCAGCTAACCGGGAGAAATACGAGGGGTTTAGGACAGCCGGGGCGTTGGAAAGAAAGAGCGCGGAGTATCAGCAAGTGGATTGGCAAGGTGATTGCAAGAAGTTTATGGCTTCCCGGGCGAGGTCGCAAAGACGCCGGAGGGTGCAATGGTTCGCACGGTACGCTGCCGTGTTCGTGTTGTTGTTCGGGGTGGCGATTTGGTTATATATCAGCGCGGGACACGAGAAGGGCGAGCGTCCGGTAGCCCAATACGGGGTGGCTGTTTCAAAGAATGCTATCTTGACGTTGGCAGGGGGAGAGCAAGTGGTTTTGTCCGATAGTAATTTTAGCGCGTTGAAAATGCAAGGGGATATACACGTGACCGTGGAGGGGAATAATATATCTTACACGAATCGTAATGACGGTGAGGAGAAGAGGGAGAAGAAGGTGTTGTTTAACACGCTTCGGATTCCGAGAGGGGGAGAGTATTTCTTGACCTTGTCTGACGGGTCTACCGTTTGGTTGAACGCGGAAACGGAGATTCGCTATCCGGTGGAGTTCGTGGGGGATAAAAGAGTCGTGTACGTGGAGGGGGAAGCTTATTTTAACGTGAAGAAGGACGAGAAGCGTCCTTTCGTGGTGAGAGCCGCTCAGGCAGACGTGAGGGTGCTCGGTACCTCGTTTAATTTCAGGGCTTATCCCGACGAGGATGGTGTTACGACCACGTTGGAAAGCGGGTCGGTTATCATGGTATCCCAGAAATCAAAGCAGGAAGTTCGTCTGGAACCCGGGGAACAGGGGACTTTGGATAAGGAGTCGGGAGAGTTGTCGAAGCACGCGGTGGATACGTATTTGTATTCCGCGTGGAAAGACGGGCGTTTTGTTTTCGAGGATGCCCGTTTGGAGGATTTGTTCCATGTTTTGGCCCGTTGGTATGATTTGCACGTGTTTTACGTTCATCCGGGGGCGAAGGATATTCGTTTCACGGGGGATTTGAACAAGAGCGAGGATTTCGGGGCGATACTCGAGATTATCGAGAATAATGAACGTGTGGAATTTGAAGTGAACGAACGGACAGTGTCTATTCGATTGCGATAAAATTAGACCCTTGGTGCGCCAACACCAAAGGTCTAGAGATTGTTATTAAGTTTTATTTTACAACAGTACAAATGTATGAAAAAAACAATTGAAAATTGCCATCATCATGGTAGATGGCGAAAAGAATGGAGAATTATGAAGTTATTTTTTATCTTGGCCTTTATAGGGGTGATGCAGGTGTCTGCTCGCACTTATTCGCAGACGGTAAGATTGAGCGTGACGTGTTCCGACGCTTCTTTGAAGAGCGTGATGAATGATATTCGGGCTCAATCCGAGTATAGCTTTTTCTTTGATGATGTCGCGGTAGAAAAGATAGCGAATATCTCTTTGGATTTGAAGGATGCCACGATAGATGAGGTGTTGGAAGCCTGTTTGAAGGGTACGGGATTCGGGTACCGGATTCTGGATAAGACTATTATTCTTTTCAGGGAGAAGGCAAAGGACGAGGAGAAGAAAAAGACGTATCTTATCAAGGGAAAGGTGCTTGACAACCAGAATCAACCTTTGCCGGGGGTAACGGTTTTGCTGGATAGTACCCGGATTGGAACGGTGACGGATACTGCCGGGGGATTCGTGTTGCCTTTGCCGAAGGAGAAAGGTTATTTGTGTTTTTCTTTCATCGGTTTCAAGTCACAGCGGGTGGCTTACACGGATGGGAAGCCGTTGACGGTGAAGATGCAGGAGGATATATCGGGCTTGGACGAGGTGCAAGTGATTGCCTACGGTTCACAGCGGAAGAGGAATGTCATCAGTGCAATTTCTTCGGTGAAAGGGGAGGATTTGCAAGAGATGCCGACGCATAGTCTGGAAAATTTGCTCCAAGGACATATGGCGGGAGTTGAGATTAATAATATTTCCGGTTCTCCCGGTGGCGGTGGTACCGTGGTTGCCATTCGCGGTTACAACTCTTTGTTTGTTGAAGGCGAGGGGCAGGACCGTTCGTATGGTACGCCTTTGTACGTGGTGGATGGAATCCCGATGCAGGCGTTTACTTCCCCGGTGACGGGTGCCAACGCGTTGTCGAATCTGGACCCTTCGATGATTGAGTCTGTCGAGGTGTTGAAAGACGCTGCGTCTGCTGCGATTTACGGTTCGCGTGCCGGTAACGGTGTGATTTTGATTACCACGAAGAAAGGACAGAGCGGTAAAGCCCGTTTCACGGCAAACGTTTCTTATTCGGCTTCTTGGTTGCCCGTGGCACCGAAGCAGGTGGGGGGACGTTACGAGCGGATGTATCACTTGAATGCTTGGGTTAACACGGTTGCTCCTTACAAGACGGAGAGCGGGGAATGGAAACTACCCACTTCTTACGAGGAGGTGTATAATAATCGTTATGACCATGGTCCGGTTTATGATTGGTTCTGGAGTGGTGCCAACGGACCTCAGAATGCCTTGATATTACAGGATAGTTTGAACCCGTTTTATAATAACTCGACGAATTGGTATAGGCAGAATTACCAGACGGCAAAGGTGATTAACGCTAACTTGCAGGCATCAGGAGGAACGGGAACCACGCGTTACATGGTGGGTGCCGGGTATTATGACGAGGAAGGTATCATGCCGAACACGGGTTTTACTCGCTTTACCGTTCTATCTAATTTATCCGCTCAACCGGCGAAGCGTTTACGGTTGGATTCTCAGTTGGGACTCGCCTATAGTGACCGTAGCCGGGGTAGTAATGCCGGGTCGGGAGCCGGTAAGTTCGAGGAAATTACTTCCGACCCCACGGAGACACCCACGTTGTTGCCCGGTAGCGGGGCTTTTGGGGAAGCCATGTTGAAGAATTTGAACCAGACTTCCGAGAAGAACCAAAGTTATTCGTTGCGTTACAATATGGTGCTTGATTACGAGTTGATTCGTGATTTGCATTTGAAAGTGTCAGCGGGTATCGATTATAACCAACAGAACCAGAATGTGTTCAAACCGAGTACGTTGGACCCGAACACGAATGCGGCTTATCGTTTTTCAACTTCGAAGGGGACGATTACCCGGGATTTGTCGATACTGAACGAGAATTTGTTGACGTATAGTTTCAATTACTTGGAGAAGCATAATTTCGATGTCATGTTGGGATTGTCTTTCCAGAAAGACCAGAGTTATTCGAATGGAGGAGAGGGTATTAATGGTCCGAATGATAAAATTCAATACGTGGGTGAAGGTTGGGGAGGCTCGAATGGCATAAACCAAATTGCCCCGGGTAGTGAGTTGGAGTCGTACGCTTCCGCGTTTAATTATTCGTCCGGATTCTCGGAGGAGCGGATGTGCAGTTATTTCGGGCGTTTGACTTACAATTTCAGAGATAAGTATATGCTTGAAGCCACGGTTCGTCGGGATGGTTCTTCCGTTTTCGGGGAGAAGGTGCGTTGGGCTACTTTCCCATCGGTTGCCGTGGGGTGGATTTTCACGGATGAAGATTTCATGAAACGTTTTTACTGGTTGAGTTTCGGTAAAATCCGTGCCAGTTGGGGTACTTCCGGTCAGAAATTCGGGCAACGTTATCTGGCTCAAGGCGTGTTTTCTGCCAGCGGAATGTTCTTGGGAAACTCGGGAATGGCACCAAATAAGAGTGGTGGTGTGATTAACAGGAGGTTGAGTTGGGAGGAAACGGACCAGTATGATGTCGGTTTGGACTTGAGTTTCTTGGACTATCGTTTGAAGATGAATCTCGATTACTATTATAGGTACACGACCGGGCGTTTGAGTAAATGGGATTTGCCGGGAGATGTGTATTTCCATACCTTCCAGTGGCAGAACGCTATGGCGATATCCAATCAAGGTATAGAAATTGAACTGGAGGCGGATATTTTGCGTGAAACCGCGGTGAAGTGGAGAATGAAATTTAATTTCTCGAGAAACTGGAATCGTTTCGAGAAGAGTACGGACGGTTATGATTACGGTAGCCAAGTGATAGGTAAACCCTTGAATCAGATTTTGGCATACAAGACTTCCGGTTTTTATGATAGCATGGATGAGGTCCCTTTTATTTATAACGCTCAAGGAGAGAAACAACCCTTGTGGTCGGGAGTGAACACGTATGCTGTGTTTTTCCCGGGGGCTCGCCGTATCGAAGATTTGAACGGGGATGGAAAGATTAGTTTTGATGACAGGTACTATGCCGCAAGCCCTCTCCCGAAAGGACATGGTGGTTTTATAAATGAAATTCGTTGGAAGAATCTTGATTTGAATATCATGTTCAACTATTCGATAGGTCGTCATGCAGTGGCTGTTTATGATGACTACTGTTTGGCCCCGAGGGAGGAGAGTGGTCCGCTGTTCGTGAGTCTTAAAGATTTGAAACCATGGACGGGTACCGGTTCGAAAGCCGATTATCCGAAAGCACAGAAGTATATGTACTTGGAAAACCAGTACGTGGGAATATATGACGAGGATATCGAAACGGTGCATTTCGTGCGTTTGAAGCAGTTGACTTTAGGATATAATTTTGGAGAAGGTGTTTGTAAAAAGATAGGTTTAAGTGGAATCCGGGCTTTTATGACGGCGGAGAATTTATTCCTGTTGACGAATTATTCCGGTATTGACCCCGAGTTGATAGATATTACTTCCGGGACGGATAATTTGCGTTCTTATCCTTTGCCGCGGAAGTTTACAATCGGATTGACTGTTAATTTTTAAAATGTAGAGCATGAAAAAGATATTGATACTTTTTTTGTTTATTCCCTTGTTCTCTTGTAATGATTGGTTGACGGTTGAGCCGGAGGATTCGGTTACTTTTGTGAATTATTTCAAGAGCGAGAGTGAATTGGAAGCTTTGTATAATATGGTGCAAAGCAGGATGAAATATGTTTGTTTTGGCAGACAGCCTTATTTTTATTCTTCCATAGATGCGGATGACGTGCAGTCCGACGTGGACGGGTATCGCAAATTGGATGTGCTTAAATACACGGGGACTTCAAACACGCAGAGTTGGACGGCTTTTTATAACGTGATTTATTTGACAAACGTGATGATAGAGAATCAACATCGCTTCGAGAATGTGTCGAAAGAACGGGCGGATTTTTGGTTGGGGCAAATACATTTTGCCAAGGCATTGGCTTATTTCCGGGTGGCTCAGATTTGGGGAGATGCTCCTATCACGCCGAGTTCGGAGTCCATTGACCCTATCGGTAAAAGTCCCGCTTTGGAGGTTTTGCAGGAAGCGCTTAAGGAAGCTAGAGCCGCGTTGGTTTTGCCCACGCATGACAAGTTGGTAGGTGCGACAGGTGCCGCAATAACCACGAAACAATGTGCCAGCCTAGGGACGGTAAATACTTTGTTGGCTAATATTTGCGCTTGGATGGGCGGTTTGACCGGGGAACGGAAATACTGGGAGGATGCGGAGCGGTATGCTTCCGAGGTGTTGGACGGGAAAGCCGGAGTTTACGATTTGGAGAGTATGAACGGGTTGATAGAGAACGTGCTTGGCAAGAACCGGAAGAGTGACGAGATTATTTACGCTATTTCGAACAACGCGTTAGATTATGACCGGAACTACGAATCGTTCCAGAAAGAAGCTCCGGGGCATTTCCTGATTTCTTATCCTTATCTCACGGAAGATAAAAGTGAGATTGCCAACTTGGTGAATAATAGTAAGAACGCGTATACCCGAATAAAAGTGACCACGGTAAAGGAAATCTATCCGGAGGAAAATGATTTGAGAAGAAAAGAGTTTTGGTATAAATTGGGAGAGTTGAAGTATTATTCTAAATCGGAGTCAGAATCAGAGTCAGAGTCGGAAACAGACTTGGAGTCGAAAGAGGATAGCTTGTATTCTCCTTACGCTCATATCGCGAAGTGGCGTTATATGGTTCGACAAATGAAAGAAGATATCGCGGGTATGCCTGCAATCTTGACTGATTGCGATTGGGTGTTCTGGAGATTGGCGGACCTGATTTTATTACGTGCCGAGTGTCGGGTGCAGTTGGATATGACGGATGAGGCTGTTAGTGATTTGGACCGCGTGCGTGAACGTGCAGGATTAGCAGGATATGCCGGTAGCACGAGCAAAGAGGCTTTGCGTGAAGAGGTGTTCTTGGAAAGACGTCGGGAGTTGTTCGGCGAGGGGCAGTATTATTTTGATATTGTGCGGAACGGGTATTTCCGGAAATATCTGTTGGGTGGCTATCGTACGCTGACCGACGAGGATGTTAAGAATGGCGCTCTTTACACGAAAGTGCATTCCAATGCTTTTAGAAAGAATACGTTAATGACTCAAAATACTTATTGGCAATGGCAAGAATAATGAATAATATATTGAAAATTGCGATTTGCATCGTGATGGTAGGATTGGTTTCGTGTACCAAGTGGAATTACGATGACGGGGGTGTGTCGAATGGGGTGCACGATTGTTCCATGTGGGAATACCTGCATACCCAATCCCGGGATTGGGATTCTACAATTGTGATGATTGAGCGTGCAGGGTTGAGAGAGTTGTTCGAGGGGAAAGGGGAACACGAGCAAATTACTTTCTTAGGATTGACGAACTATTCGATTCGTACCTATTTGTTGGATATGGGATACAAGCAGGTGAACAGTATGTACTGGGATGAGTGTCAAGCTATTTTAAGCAAGTTGATTATCACGGAACGAGTGATGGTGGCAGACGTGCCTCGCGGAACATGGGATAGCCAAACGGGCGAGGTGACCGGAGGCAAGGAATATACTTTGCTGGATGGCACAACCGCGATATTGTGGACGACTCAAGAGCCTTATATGGATATGAATACCAGTGAAGTGGGTATCGTGCGATTGAATTTCAAGCTGGAGGAAACGAATGTGTCGCGGGCATTGATATTCTCTTCGGATATTCAGACGAACAATGGTGTAGTGCAAGCACTGGGATATGATTTTAACGTGTCGGATATATATTAAAATGAAAGCGATGAAGAAATTATTATATGCACTCGTGTTATTGGGATGTAGCTTTTTGTATGCTTGTAATGACGTGACTGTCGGGTATTTGGATTGTGCTAATGCCGGATATTCGAAAGATTCCTTGGAGATTGTGCGTTTTTCTAATCTAGCCACGGAGATGGAAGGTTTGAAAACGACATTGGATGCTTTGTATTCCAACGAGGAGTTGGCAGGGCTGTTTGACCAAATGGAGTCGTTGGATGTCGAATTGAAGGAGCTGGAAGCTAAGATGGAAGAGATGTATGAGCAAGCGTATGCGCTCATGGAGGAGATGGACATAGAGAATGGGGCGATGAATCCGGACTTCGATAAAATAGCAGAATTGCAGGCGAAAGCTGATGAAATGAATAATATCATGGAGAATGAATACCTCCCTCTGCAAATAGAATTGGAAGATGAAATCTATGCATTGATGGATCAAATCATTGAAACATGCACGGATATGGGGCAAGATGATCCTTTCATGCTGGAAGAACTGATCACGGAACGGCAAAACCAGATTGATAAAAATACCCCGTGGACAACCTCGACGATTGGTCAGATTCTGGGGACAGAGCCTATGCGCTACTACTTGGAAAGCGTTCGTAGTGACCGGGGAGAGGAAGCTGCGAAGGATTTTGCCTCTTACGTGCAAGTTGTCGGTGGCGGTCGGATTTACGTGGATATGCAGGTTGATTCTCCTGCAGGTAATTATTGGGTATCCTTGAGGGTGGAGAATGAAGGGCATTCGGCTGTCTTGCGGGATGTGTTTAAGTTTATATTAAAAGATTAGATTCAAAAGAAGGAAATATTATGAGAAGGATTAAATACGTGTTGGTGTTCCTGTTGATGGGGATGGTTGGAAATCTATCCGCTCAAATTACTTTTTTTCAAGGTACTTTCGAGGAGGCTTTGAAAAAAGCGAAGGCAGAGAAAAAGGATGTTTTCGTCGATTTTTACACGGAGTGGTGCGGACCTTGCAAGGTGATGTCGCAAAAAGTGTTTACTGTTCCGGAAGTGGGTGACTATTTTAACACGCATTTCGTGAGTTGCAAGTTGAACGCGGAAGCTCCCGAGCAGGCTGAACTGGTGAAAAAATACGGGGTGGAGGCTTTTCCCACGATGATATTCGTGAACGTGAAAGGAGAGGTGTTGCGCGTGGTGCGGGGGGCGAAAGCCCCTGCCGCGTTGCTCAATGAAGCGAAGATGGTGACGGGTGATATGCTGACTTTCGAGAAGTTGTACGAGAAATCGAAGAAGGAAAAGAAAAATACCGACCTGCAACAGGAGTTGTTGTTTCGGGCTCCCGAGTTTATCGCTACCCAAACCGGGTATAACCGGGATAAATGGATGGTGCGTATCGAGGCTCTTTTCCCGGAGTACGTGAAGAACAAGAAGTTGGAGAATATGATTAACGCCGAGGATTTGTATATCATCAGCATGTATCACAATGAAATCAAGGGTAATGACGAGATTTTCGATTTTCTGGTGAAAAATTACCGGAAATACGAGGAGATTGTGGGGAAAGAGAAGATTCAAGATTTCATTTTGGGTGTTTATAATAATTATATCATCTCTTTTTGTAAAAACGGTAAACAGGATTACAAGAAACATTTAGAGCGGGTAAAAGGAGATTTGCAGCCGGTATATAGCGATATTTCATTTGGTTCGCTTTCCGCTTTTGAGGCGATATCTTTGTTATCGGACGGGTATTACAGTCTTTTCCGCAAGGATATAAACACGTTTTTCGAGAAGATGAATCAATATTTTTCCGGTGCGGAGAAGGCTTTGACGGTAAACGATTATACCCAACCGATTGAAGATTTGTACACCGTGTACCGGGGTAATTTGCCGGAGGGTGCGAACGAGAAAGTGATAGTGTGGTTGGACAAGGCTTTGCAATATGAGATGGCGGCACAGTTGCGTACTCGTTTGTTGTACATGCTGGGAGATTGTTTCAATGCCACGGGTAATCCGGAGAAAGCAAAACAAAGTTTGAATCAAGCTTTTGTCGTTAGTTCCGGAATCGAAGAGGTGGAGTTGATGAAGCAGTTGCAGAACATGATACAAGAGAAGTTGAGGGAGTTATGAGAAGTTTGTTACTATTGTTTTTTGTTTTTTTATCCTTCGGGCAATCGATTTTAGCGCGAGAGGAATCGGTGAATTTCCGGCAGGGGCGATTGGAAAACGGGTTGACGTATTACATTCGCCGCACGACAAGTTCGCCGGGACGTGCCGATTTTTATCTCGTGCAGAACGTGGGAGCGTTGATGGAGGAGGAGCAGCAGAATGGTTTGGCTCATGTGCTCGAGCACATGGCCTTCCATGCCACGGATAATTTCCCGGATGGGGTTCCGGCTTTTTTGAAACGGCACAAGATAAGTAATTTTAATGCTTACACGGGACACGACGAAACGGTGTATAACGTGAATAATGTTCCTACTGCTTCGAAGTTGTTGGTTGATTCTTGTGTTTTGGTATTGAGGGATTGGTCCGGTTTTCTTAAATTGTATCCCGAGGAGATGGAAATCGAGAGGCAAGTGATACAAGAGGAGCGGCGCGCGGGAATGGATTTGTCCGCTCGATTGCAGAAGCAGGCGAACTTTTTCATCTATAACGGGAGCAAGTACGCCACGCATGACGTGATTGGTTCCGTGGAAGTGTTGCAGAGTTTCACGGCGGAACAAGTGAGGGATTATTACAAGGATTTCTATCGTCCGGACCAACAAGCCGTGATTATTCTCGGGGATATTGACGTGGATGTGGTGGAAGCGGAGGTGAAACGCTTGTTCGCTCCCATTCCCCGGCGGGAGAACCCGAAACCTCGCCTCGTGTACGATATTCCGGATAGTCCGCAACCTCAATATTATAAGTTGATAGACAAGGATGTGCCGACGAACGGGATGGTGCTTATGAAGCGTTTCCGGAAGAATCCGGTGCGTTCGTTACGGGATATGTTGCGGGAAGATTTGATGCGGGAGTTTTACAACAAGATGATGCGCGACCATTTGGCGGAGTGTATGGAAAACTCCGATGTGGCGTTTCTTAACGCGAGTATCGGTATCTTCGATATCGTTCGGGGTTACGAGGGATTGAATGTCGTGGTGTCGTCTTTGCCCGGGCAGGAAATCGAGGCGTTGGAACAGTTGATGGAACAGATGGTGCGGGTTCATCAGACGGTGATAACCGATGAAAAGTTACACGGCATGGCGTCCGGTTATCTCAAGCGGTTGGAGCAGTTTAAGTTGCAAAAAGAGCGATTCCCGAATAGTATGTACTTGCAAATGTACCAGAATAATTTCTTGTTGGGGTACCCGATTAGCGAGTTCGAGCAGAATATAGATACGACGGCAGCGATTCTTAACGGTCTGACCGCCGAGGATTTCCGGAAGTGGATTGCTCGCTGGTTTGACGACGACCGGAATTGGATTTATATCATGCAAGGAAATAGCGCGGATTATCCTTTCCCCGCGGAAGAACAAATTTCAACCGTGATGCAGGAGGCTTGCGAGTGGACATTTGAAGCCGGGGAGGGACAGGAGAAGTTGGCGGTCAACGGCGTTTTGGTCGATTTCGAGATTCCGGCGGGTAAAATTGTCAAGGAGAAAGCGTTGAAGCCGATAGAGGCGGAAGAGTGGACGTTGAGTAACGGGGCGAAGGTCTATTACAAGTACACCGATTACAACAAGGGTATGTTTAATGTTTTGATAGGTAGCCGAGGAGGACGTTCTTTGCTTCCAGCAGAGGATTTGCCGTCAGCCGACGCTATGGTGGCTTTATTCTTGAAGAGCGGTTTGTACAAGTACGGGACTCGAGAGTTGAACGCGCTCGTGCAGGAGCATTCCATCAACATGGATATTTCCTTGGAGGAGAACTCCGAAAGTATCAATTGCACGAGTACGACGCGTGACGCGGATTTCGCTTTCCAATTTTTGCATTTGGTGGTGGAAAAACCTCGTTTCGACAGAGCCGCTTTTGACAAATATGTTCACGTGAATAAGTTGACATTGGCTCACTCCCGTAAAACGACGGACGACACTATCAATGACGTGTTGCGTGAGTTGCGGATGGTGAAGTCGCCCCGGCTTTGGGTGAGGGATGCGCGGTATTACGAGGCAATGGATTACGAGAAGATGGTTCGTATTTTCAAGGAACGTTACCGGAATGCCTCGGACTTTTCTTTCTATATCGTGGGTGATTTGGAACGGGAGGTAGCCCGGGAGCTTGTTAGTCGATATATCGCTTCGCTTTCTTCTACTTACCGCAAGGAGAAGCCCGTTAAGTACGAGTACTATAAAAAAGAGAGCATGGCGAAAGATATTGCCGTGGATATTCCCGAGCAAAAGTACATGGTGGATATGGCTTTCACGAACACGTTGAAGACGAAACCGACGGATAAATTTTGCATGATGATTCTTCAGAAGCATTTCGAATACTTGTTTCAACAGCGTATTCGGGAAGCGGAGGGCGGTTCGTACGGGGTACACGTGCGGACGGATGTTACCGATTATCCCGAATCCTCGCAGTTATTTAACGTGCAATTCGAGAGTTCCTTGGAGAAAGGACCCCGTATGCGGGCTATCGTGCACGAGCAGATTGAGCAGTTCTTGAAAGAGGGAATGTCCGATGAAGACGTGGAGGATTTTATCCTGTTATTGAAAAAAGAACGGGATGCAGCTCCGGATTTTGGAAGTATTCCTTTCTGGACGGAAAATATCCAGTTTTATCAACGCACGGGAAAAAGTTTGGATGCTCCCGAGTTTTTCGAGAAAGTGATTGATAAGATTAAGGCGAAAGACGTGTTGGCTTTTGCCCGTAAGTTTTTTGCTGATGCGCAATGCGTTGATATCGTGGTGAAATCACGATAGCCGTCACGAAGGCAAAAATGGAGGTGTGTTTTGACACACCTCCCTAATCAATAAACACTTCCTCGTTAATTACCAGTTATTTTAGTTTGTTCTTTCCTTGTCGAGGGAGGTAAACCTTGTGAACGATTAAGGAGGGGTGAACGGATGTATTTTTCCGCAATCCGCTCGTGTGATGCCCCGGCTATGATATTATTCGCTTTTATTTTCTATATTTACAGTAGAAAAAATCAAATTTACTATGGAATCATTGCCTCGAGAGTACGTGTTGTTGAAGAAAATCAATACATATATTGATAAATTGTTAAACGAGTCTGCCGCATCGGAAATCGCTCGATTGAATGATATATATGACTATATAAAAGATAAAGAGGATTTCGCTAAACATTTTCCGACTCCGGTGGATTTTAGTCGTTTTATGAGAAAAATGCACGATCAGGGTATTTTGAAGCAATTGATTAGAAATTGCACGGTGGATACCACTATTTATCATCATTACCAGTGGCGTTTTTTTCCTAAAGCCAGAGTGATTAAAAAGGAAACCACTTGTGAAGATCGGAATGTGGCGGATTCGCATCCCGGGGCGGGAACATTTTTCAAGAGTGCTAAAAAGTATGAAGCGGCTAATGGAGTACTCGTGCGTTCGACGCAGGAATTGTATATACTGAATCAATTGTTGGCTGTGGATTTTTTTGACGTGTATTATGAGACGCCTTTGGCTGTCGGAAAACAGAAAAAGTTTCCCGATTTCACGGTACGTAATAAAATCACGGGAACGATATTTCGGTGGGAGCATTTCGGTATCAATGATGAATCGGATTACGGGGAGGCGATGGCAGATAAGCTATCGTGGTATAGGGATATCGGATTTCGGAGTATCGAGGAGGGGGGAAGATTGGTGGTGACGATTTATCAAGACGACGATCAATTGGTGGCAGCTGTCACACGTTTAATCGAGAAGATGAAAGGGAATTGATCTTATTTTTCTCAAAAAATGAAGCGTGGTTGACGTTTTGGTTGACAAAAACTATTCAAGTCTCATGAAAACCGTTTAAAAGCAAAAAGCACTTACCTTCGTAAGTGCTTTATATTGAGAGCGGAAAACGGGACTCAAACCCGCGACCCCCAGCTTGGAAGGCTAGTGCTCTATCGACTGAGCTATTTCCGCGAATGTGGGGAGAGCAGGATTCGAACCTACGAAGACGATGTCAGCTGAGTTACAGTCAGCCCCAGTTGGCCACTTTGGTATCTCCCCTTTGTTCAAAGAACGGTTGCTTTTGTTAAGCGGGTACAAAGATAGAGAGTTTTATTGAAAGTCCAAATATTGGGAGAGAAAATTTTGAAAAAAGATATTTTCGTCGTAAAAAAAGTACGGGGAAGTTCAGAACGAAACTTCCCCGTTACATCTTACCGTCACGAAGAGACCTATTTACGAGGACGATAAGTAATGTCAATTGTTTTTTCTTTTTGATCAAACGCTTTGTAGTGTATTCGGAGTTCGACAGAGTCCGTTACCTCGCTAAAGGTTTCCTTTAGCGGGAAACTCACGTAACCGTTTCTACTGGTGTTTTCCGGATCGTTGTAAGCGTTATGGCGGAATTCCAGTAATACCTTTCCGTCGGCAGTTTTCTCTTCATGCTTGGTGAGGTTTACCATGTGGGTAATGCTTCCGCCACCGCCGTAGAAAAAACGGAAAGTGATGAAGTCATTGGCAATCCAGTACTCGGGTAGTTCTATCGGATCCATTCCTAAACTGTCGCTGATGGCTTCTTTGTACGGTACGATCGGTTTCGTCAGTAATTCCTGCAAACCGTTTACTTTCACGTAATGATCCACGTCTGAACCCGGGTTGGCATCCTGCAGGATCGTGAAGTCCGCGAATACTCGTGCGTTGTTTTCCAGTGAACGGGCGGGTACGTTCGAAACGGAGGGAAATAGCACGGGACCTTTATCCAAAAGGATTTGGTATTCGTTATCTCCGGTTTTCTCGATCGTGCCAAACTCTAGCCAAAATTTATCCAAGCTATACCCGTCATCGTTACAAGAGGAAAACGTGAGTGTAGTTATGATCAAAAAAATAATTAGCGTGAATGTGTTCTTGCTTTTCATTTTTTCCCTTTCTTATTACTTGTTGTTATCACATCTGCCATTAAGCATCTATGCATTAGATGGATGATTAACAAAATGGTTGCGTTGAATAGTATTAAAATAAGTTTATAAAGTTCATAAGGTCCATAAAGTTCATAAGGTCCATAAAGTCCATAAAGTCCGTAAGGTCGAAAGTCCGTGGACCCCTGCGGGGCGCTATACTAACGGCAGCACAAGCTGCCGTTTTGATTTTGTCCGAAGGACACCCGTGACTTTATGGACTTTCGACTTTACGGACTTTATAAACCTTATAAACTTTATAAACCCTTACGCATTCTCGATCTTCCTTAGCGAGAACAAAAATTCCAATCCCCCGTCTTTCCTGTTTTTGGCGGATATTTCTCCTTTATGGAAAAGGACGGCGTTCTTCACGATAGAGAGTCCCAAGCCGGAGCCTCCGGATTGACGGCTGCGTCCCTCGCATATCCGGTAGAAACGTTCGAAGATACGGTTCAGGTGGTTTTCGTCGATGCCTCGCCCCGTGTCGTAATAGGAGAAATAATAGAATTCGTTGTCTTCCGTGTAATTGTTGATCCCGATAGAGATGTTTTCTCCGGCATAGTTGATCGTGTTTTCGATGAGATTACGGAATATGGCGTACACGAGAGTCTTGTTTCCCTCGATAGAGATTGCCGGATCGACGCTATTTTTGACGGTGATGCCATGAGATACGATCGGCTCATGTAAATCCGTGATAGCTTCCTGTAGAGTGGCGTGGATATTGACTTGCTCTTTTTCAAACATTTCCGCGGCTTCTTCTGTTTTCGTGATTAAGGCAATATCCCGGATCAGATCGGATAATCTCACGACTTGCGAATAGGTGCGTTCAAGGAAAAAACGTTGTTTGTCGGGAGCGATATTCTGTTGTTCCAACAAGGTTTCGATGTAGCCGCGGATACTACTCACGGGGGTTTTCAGTTCATGGGCGATATTGTTGGTCATCTCTTGTTTCAACAAACGGTTTTTCTCGTTGTTAGAGATGTTGTTTAGTGTGATTTCAAAACTGTTATCCGTGAATATTAGTAGTTGAATGGCGAAGTGCTTGCCGGATTTGCTGATTTTATTCTGGTAAACGGGGATGTTCGCGGTGTTGGGGTTGACCGGGGTGTTGCGTTTCAGAAAGTCTGCCACTTCTTTGAAATCCGGTTGGTCGAGGAGTCCTTCCACCTTAAAGGTCGGTTCATCCAAAATCGTGTTCAGGTATTGGATAAAATGCGTGTTGGCGTATATTTTTTCTTGGTTGGCGGAGAAAATGGCGATACCCTCGTCGGAATAATGGAAATGGCGGAGTAATTTTTCTTGTTCCACGTTGATTTGCTTGTTGCTTTCTTCCAGTAGACGGTAGCTGTGGATGATTTTCTCTCCTATTTCTCCTAATTCCGTGTGCGGGAAACGAATATTTTTGTAGTCGATATTATGATTCTCCGCGGAGATAATGAAGTCTTTCAAGCCGGAGATGGCTTTCCCGAACCGATCGGATATGTAAATCAGCGAGATCAGCGTGATGAAGAACAACAACGTGATGAAATAGAGGAATATATTGTCCGTTTTCAAGAAATTTTGTACCTCGATGTCATAGGGGAGTGCAACCCGGATGTAGTAATTGATATAGTCTTTGGCGTAGTAATAATATTCTATTCCCGTGCTTCGCGAAAGACGTATGGCTGTACCCGTTTTTTGAATGGATGCGGATTGTATTTCGGGGCGTTGTAGATGGTTTTCTATCTCTTTTCCCGTGTCGAGATTGTTGTCATACAGGACTTTCCCGTCATGGCTGACTATCGTCAGGCGCAAGTTGGAAGGCATGAGCGTTAATACACTGTTTAACGAGTCAACCCGATGTTTTTCAAGTAAATGATGTTGATGGATAAAACGAGCTATGATGTCTGAATAGTCATCCAGCGTGGTGCGTAGGGTTTCGGTCTTGTATTCCTTTTCCCGGTTCTGTTGGAAAAAGGTAATCACGATGGTAAATGCCGCGAATACAATGAAGAAGTAGATGAATAACTTCTGTTTATAGGATAATTTCATGGGAATAATTTTTTAAAGTTCTATACAATAGCCATACCCGGAGCGGTTGATGATATGTTTTCCTTGGTCTCCGAGTTTTTTTCTCAGCCGGGTGATGTGGACGTCTACCGTGCGTTCCAGCACGTAGCTGTCATCGTTCCATACTTTATTGAGAATATCTTCGCGGGAAAATATTCTTCCGGGGGCTTGTGCCAACATGTTTAATATCTCGAATTCTTTTTTAGTGATCGGGATAATACGGTCATTAACGGACACGCATTTCATACTTTGGTCAATATGCATTTCGCCGACGTCGATGATGGTTTTCTTACTCTCCGGGGAACCTGTTCGTTTCAGTACCGCTTTCACTCTTGCCGATACTTCTTTTATCGAGAAAGGCTTGGAAATATAATCGTCCCCGCCGATGCTGAAACCGGTGAGCATATCGTTTTCCGTGTCTTTGGCAGTAAGGAATATAACCGGGGTGGCATTGTGCAGGTCTTTGCGCATTTTCTCTGCCATTTTGAAACCGGACATTCCGTCCATCATGACATCCAGTAATATCAGGTCATATTCCTCGGGGAGCATCTTTAATGCCTGTTCTGCGGAAGGAGCCGTGGCGACGAAGTAACCCTCGCTCTCGAGATTGAATTGCAGGATTTCTCTTAAATCAGCCTCGTCGTCAACCACTAAAATGCGTTTTTTGTCCATCGTTTCAATTTTAATTGTTATGAATATGTTTCGCGTTCTTGCCTTCCATGAGATAGATAGCCGCTTCCGCTATATTCGTGGCATTATCGCCGATTCGTTCGATGTTGTATGACATGTTGCTCAGTGACAAGGCATCTAATAAATCTTGATCTTTGACGGTTCTACCCACGAAATGAAGAGGTATCCCGTGAACGATTTCTTTGTGGTTTTTGTCCACGATATCATCCGTGCGGATAATCTCTTTCGCCAAGTTTTCGTCTTCACACGTGAAAGCAAAGATAGCATTTTGTGTCATTTTTTTCACTATTTCCAGTTGCTCGCGAATGATTTCACGGAAGAGGGTATATAATTCCCCTTGGAGCTCGACTTCACGCAGGAAGTCCGCGATGTTTAAAAGCAAGTCCCCTATTCTTTCCAGATAGGCCGTCATGTCGTGATAAGACATGATTTTACGGCAATCGCTCGCTCTGGGGCAATAGAGTACGATGGAGTTGATCACTTCATCCCGTATTTTTACTTCCAGACCGTCGATGATTACTTCGTTGTGTTCTATTTTATCGTGTAATTCCGCGTCTTTATTACTTTCCGTGAGCGTGAACACGATATCCATTTGCTGGATAACGACGGTAGACAGTACTTCAAAATCTTCTTTTATTTTCTCGAGGTATTTTTCTCTTATTGTAGTCATAATGTGAAATTTGATGATTTAAGATTTACGATTAGGGATTTACGATTTATGATTGTAGATTTATGATTTATTGTTTGAAATCTGAAATCATAAATCTGAAATCATAAATCGTAAGTTGTTATCCGAATTGTCCCGTCAAGTATTCTTCCGTGCGTTTGTCACTCGGGTTGGTGAACATCTTCCGGGTTTCATCATATTCAACGAGGTTTCCGAGGTACATGAACATGGAGTAATCCGAGATACGTGCGGCTTGTGACATATTGTGCGTGACAATCAAGATCGTGAACTCTTTTTTTAAATCGAGTAGCAGTTCTTCTATACGGTTCGTGGCAATCGGGTCAAGGGCGGAGGTCGGTTCGTCCATCAGTAGTACTTGCGGTTTTAGCGAGAGAGCTCGTGCGATGCAAAGGCGTTGTTGCTGTCCCCCGGAGAGGAAAGTTCCTTTTTTGTGCAGGGCGTCTTTCACTTCATTCCACAGACCCACGTTCTGGAGGCTTTGTTCCACGAGTTCGTCTTTCTCCTGTTTGGAGAGGGAGATGCCGTTCAGTTTATATCCGGCAATGACGTTGTCGTAGATACTCATGGTCGGGAACGGGTTCGGGCGTTGAAATACCATACCTGCCATGCGGCGTACCTCCATGGGATTGGTTTTCAATATATTCTTCCCGTTCAATGTAATTTCTCCGGTGGTTTTTATATCCGGGTATAACTCGTGCATCCGGTTGATTGCCCGTAATAAAGTACTTTTCCCGCATCCCGAGGGTCCCATAATTGCCGTAATCTTTTTCTCGGCGATGTCTGCGCTCACTGACTCCACGGCATTTTTCCCGGGGGTATATGAAATAGATACGTTTTTCAGTTGTAGTATAGGATCTTTGATTTCCATGTTGGTTATGATTTTTGATTTTTGATTTACGATTGATGAATCTGAAATCGTAAATCAAAAATCGTAAATTATTGGATTCTCCATTTTTTAGCGATCTGTTTTGCTGTGATATTAAGTGTCAGAATCAAGAGCAGCAGGAATAACGATGAACTCCAGATCATGTCTATCAAGTTGGGATCGTTGTAGAATTCCCAAATTAATAGAGGTACCGCACTGGTAGGTTTCACGATATCCCAGTTGATTGTGGTACTTCCCAGAGCCGTGAGCATGAGTGGTGCTGTCTCTCCCATAACGCGGGAAATCGCTAAAAGGATTCCCGTGAACAGTCCCCCGAAGGCTGCCGGCAGTAATACTTTGAGTACGACACTCGTGTACGAGGCGCCGAGGGCGAGCCCGGCTTCTTTCAGGCTGCCCGGTAACATTTTTAATGTTTCTTCCGTTGAGCGGACGATCAAGGGAAGCATCATGATACTCAAGGCAACGCTTCCCGCCAAAGCGGAATAGCTACCGATTGGTTTGACGATCCATGCATAGGCGATAATACCAATCACGATAGACGGACTACCTTGTATCAAATCCGTTAGAAAACGGGTGATATTGGAAAACTTGGTTTTCGGGTGTTCCGACAGATGAATACCTACCATGATCCCGATCGGGATAGCGATAACGGCGGCCAACACGACCATAAGTAATGTACCCGTGATTCCGTTAGCGATACCGCCGGGAATGATGTCACCCGTGTTGCGTGCTAACATGGCATCCAAGGTGCTGGGTGCGCTTTCCGTGAAAAAGTTCCAGTTGATTTGCTTGTAGCCTTTTCTGATGAGTTCCCATATAATAGCGAATAGGGGGACTACTGTCAGTGAGGCAAAAAGGCACGTGATGCAGAAGAATGCCTTGCTTTTTATCGTTCTATATTTTAGACTACTCATTTCTCTATCAGTTAAGTTTCTTTATAATGAGTTTCGCTATCAGGTTGATGATAGCCGTGATCAAGAACAAAAGCAGCCCGATAGCGATGAGCGAACTTAATTTCAGACCGTCCGCCTCGCCGAACTGGTTGGCTATGATACTTGCCATCGTGTTACCCGTGTCGGCAAGTGAGGTCGGTAGATTGTTCGTGTTACCGATTAGCATGGTGACCGCCATGGTTTCACCTAAAGCCCGTCCCAAGGCAAGGATGTAGCTGGCAAATACGCCGGAGCCCGCTGCCGGGAAAGTGACGCTTTTGATGACCTCGTAACGGGTGGCTCCAAGGCTATACGCGGCTTCTTTCAGTTCGTTGGGAACCATGGATATGAATTCGCCACTGAGAGAGGATGCATAGGGAATGATCATGATTGCCAGAATGATAGAGGAGGTTAATATCCCGAATCCTTGCGCGTTCACGCCCATTTCTATAATGAGCGGGCGAAAGGTATAAAATCCCCATAAACCGTAGACGATAGAAGGGATTCCCGCCAATAAATCAATGATAGAACTGATAAAAGTGGCTATTCTTTTGCCTTTGAAAAATTCTCCGGTAAAAAGAGCGACGGGTAGGGAGAACGGGATGCAAAATATTAATGCCAGAAAAGAGGTTAATAATGTTCCGACGATAAACGAGAGTGCCCCGTATGTTTCTCTGTCCGGGTGGGGATCCCATTCTGTTGAACCGATGAACTGGAAGAATCCGTACTGACCGAACGCGGAGAGAGAACCACTCACCAGAGAGTAAATCATTCCGGCACTGATCAAAAGTATCAGGATGCAACAAATGGAAAGTAACCGTTTAAAAATAATATCACGCATTAAATAATAATTTAAGTTACAAGTTGCAGGTTACAAGTTTCAAGTCGGGTGCCGTGGAGAACCTGCAACTTGCAGAGCCGTAGGCTCAACTTGTAACCTGTAACTTTATTATTTAAGGACTTGTTTGCCCTCGAAACTTATAGAGTTTAATAGTGCTTTGGCGTTGTCCACCGCGGATTTTGGGAGTGGGGAGTAGTGTACTTTTGTTGTTAAAGCTTGTGCCTCGGGGCTTAACATCCAGTCCAGTAATTTAGCAGTGGCTTGAGCCTGTGCCAAAGTTCTGTTGGTGTATGCCTGTTCTTTGTAAAGGATAATCCACGTGAAACAACTGATGGGATACGCGTCCGGTGCGTCCGAATTGGTGATCATGGTACGGGTATCTGCCGGGATATCCCCTTTTGCCGCGGCAGAGATACTTTCGGTATTCGGGGTAATGAAGTTACCGGAGCTATTTTTCATTTGTGCCATCGGGATATTCAACGAGAACGCGTATTCAGAGCCGATGTACCCGATAGCTCCCGGTGTTTGACTGATCGTTCCGGCTACGCCCGGGTTTCCTTTGGCTGCCAGTCCTACCGGCCATTTCAATGACTTTCCGGTACCCACGTTCTCTTTCCAGTTTGCGCTTACCTTGGTAAGATAGTCGCTGAACACGAAGGTCGTACCACTACCGTCCGAACGGTATACCGGGGTAAGTTCTTTGTCCGGGAGGGTAATGCCGGGGTTCAATTCTTTGATTTTGGCATCGTTCCATTTGGTGATTTTACCCAGATAAATATCGGCAACCACCTCTCCGGATAACTTTAAATTTTTCACTTCCGGCAAGTTGTATGCCAGTACCACGGCACCCATGCAAGTGGGGATGTGTATCGCGGTATAAGGCATTTCTTGCATTTCAGAGTCGGAAAGATAGGCGTCCGAGCCCCCGAAGTCAACAATTTTATCTTTCAAGCTTCTGATTCCGCCGCCACTACCGATTCCCCCGTAGGTTACCGTGTTGCCGGTCTTCTCTTGGTAGGTTTTGAAGGCCAGATTGTAGAATGGCAGAGGAAATGTAGCTCCGGCGGCAGCGATATTCATTTTCTTGTCTTCGGAACCCTTGTTTTTCTTTGAGTTGCCGCAAGATGCAATCGCGATAGCTAGAAGAATAATAAATAAGTTTTTCATTTTTGATTGTATTAATTTCAACATCTATTGATTCATTTTTTACAATGCAAGTTTAGATGAATCTTGTTACATGAATGTTGCACGAATGTTACATTAATGTTACAACTTGAATTCGATGTTCAAATAAGCGAAAGAACTTGATTTCCCGTCTCTTGGATTCCATGTCGAGAAATTTGGGGCTATCTTCAACTGTTTGATCGGGGAGTATTGGATACCGATTAAGACCCGTTGCCCGTCTGCGCTGCTCCAATCGTCTTTGGAAGCCAAGTTGTCATATCTCCCGAAAGCGTCGAATTTTTCGGCTAATTTCACCGTGGAGTAAACGGAGAAACCGTTTTGGTCTTTATCTTCTTTGGATTTGGTGTTGAACATTTGGTTGTATTCACCGCCAAGAGAGAAAAGTTTGTGTTTATATCCGGCGAAGAAAGCCAAGTTCTGTTGATCTTTCAATCCGTCTGCATCACTGCTTTTGCTGGCGAGGTCATAGTAGGCACGGATAGTCAGACCTTTTACCGGGAATAAAGTGGCTCCGACGGCATATCGGTATTTGTTGTCTCCGTTCAATTTTTTGTACCCTTCGCCGTTGCTGATCGTGATATCGGCAGAGAGCCATTTGGTAAATTTGTATCTGCCCAAAATACCCATGTCTGCGCTGGAACCGAACTTGTACTCGTCTTGGAATGATTTCATGATGTAACGGTATCCCCAGAACTTTTCTTGCACGTTGAATTGTTCCAAACCGATCAACCCGAAATCCAAGGTAAAATCTCCTGTCTTCCAGCTTAACATGGCGTTTTTGATATAAGCCACTCTTTCAAGGTCTGCGCCGTCTACTTTCGTGGAGCCCATGTCGAATACTACCTTCCCGCTAAGTTTCTCGGTTAGTGAAAATTGATAACCCAAGTAAGCGCGATCCAACGCGAATCCGGACTCTTTGTTCGCGTCCCCCAATCCGGCATGATAGTTAGCGAAAACGGTAACGATAGGTTTCCCGGTAATCTGGAATTTCTTTTTTTCTTCTTGTCCGAAACTGCTCATGCAGGCGATAATCAAAACCACACTCATTAAAATCTTTTTCATTTGTCTAAATTTTAGTCGTTAAATAAATAATTGAAAACCTCTTGTTTTCGACGGCTAAAGTAGATTGAAAAGATTTCTAAAAAGATACATTTTAATTACAACAATGTTACATTTTCTATTTCCTGAAAATAGAAAAATTTACGCTGCCGTATTGACGGTGTTCGGAGAAGAAGGGGGCAGATGAGAAGTCTACCGTGCCGGGATGTTCAATAATAGCCAACCCGTCCGGGGCTAATAATTCATTGTCAAATATAGCGGCCGGGATATCCATAATCTTTTCCAGATCGTATGGAGGGTCGGCGAAGATGATATCAAAGGACTGGCCTTTCAGTTTTTTGCAAGCGATAAACACATCGGTTTTGAATACATTGATATTCTTGAAACCGAGTTGGACTATCGTCTTTTTTATAAAAGAGTAATGATTGTAGTTCAATTCCACGGATACGATTCGTTCTGCACCGCGTGAGGCAAATTCGTAGCTGATACTTCCCGTGCCGGAAAATAAGTCCAGCACGACGGCTTCCTCTATATCGATGTAGTTGTTGAGCACGTTAAACAAGTTTTCTTTAGCAAAGTCCGTTGTCGGGCGAGCCCTGAAATTTTTGTCCGGGAATATGACTTTCCCCTTATGTGTGCCGCTTATAATCCGCATCGATGAAGATTTAACAAGTGAATGAAATAGGATGAATTGATCTCCTTGCCGGGCAAGATACCGTTTAATATAGGTTCTTTCGCGAAATAAGGAGTGGGTAAATAGGTCGAGAGCAATTCTTTCAGTTTCTCGTCATTTGTTGCTGCACCGAACACCGAAACGTGTAGTTTCTCTTTTTGAATGTCACATTCTTTGATGCAATTCAACAAGAAATAAACGATGTCGGTTGCCGTCCTGTGATTAAACGAGTTGAATAATTGCACCCTTGTATCTTTTATAAATAGGATATCGAAAAAATTAGCCTGTATGTTCAGGAATATTTGTTCCGAACCATGCAATGCTTTTGTTAACGCTCCTTGTATAAAGGGGTATGCCTCGTTCACGATCTGGAGCACCGGGAAATGTTCCCGAACGAAATTGTTGAGAGTGGTATTGATCGTTTCCACGAGGTAGGCATCTATTTTCTCGATATGATGATACAAAAGCGTATCATCGGGGGTAATCTCTTGATTCACGGAATAGAGGGTTGCCACGTTCGCCTTGTTAAAGAGAGCCCCGGGGATAATGGTTCTCTCGCTGAAACAGGGCATAAGATATACCTTTTTGAATCGCAGGTTCAGAATCACGTCGTTCACGAGATAATTCTTCAACCGGGCAATCACGGCTTCACGAGAGTCCGCGGCATAAGGTTCGTGAACAAATACCATTAATTTGTCACGTGCGTCATGCACGCAAAACGAAAATCCATCCGTTGCATAACGGATGGATAATATCGATTGTGTAGATAATTCGTAAGTGAAATTCGAGTCAACAAAATAAATACTCTGCATGTATTCCTCGTTTACGAACCGGAATGTTACTCCCAGTTACCCACGTTATTGTTTGCCTCTGCCACGCTACCCACTTTCAGACCGGGGTATTTTTGTAATCTTTTTCTTTCACCGTTGTATTCGAGAATGGCATCTTCGTATTCTTCAAATAAATCTTCGAAGATAATCATGTTGTTTACACGAGCCTCGAACACGGGAACCTCGATACCTGATTCCGTCCAGATCATGTTTGTTCCCATGAGGAATTCATGTTTCCGTTTGGTGAACGGTACATAACGAAGATCGTCGATCGGGTAGTTTTTCCCGAAAAGTTGCTCAAGCGCGGATATACGCATCGTGTCACGGATGATAAGACCTTTCTTCAATGCCTCTTGTTCCGTCATACCTTGATCCAGTTGGTCATCGGTAAGCTCTCCGATAGAACGCACTGTTTTCAACGAATCGTATTTCACGAAATGAATCAAAGTATCGAAACTACTAGTGTATACCCCGTGGATACTCTTGTAAGCATCTTGTGCAGTTCTGATATCCTTTAACCTTTGGATAATTCTATCGTATCTTTGGTTTCTCAATTTTTCAAATTGAATAGGGTTCTGCACGCTTGCATAACACAAATAACCCAGGTAGATAGCCGCAAGAGCTAAAACGATTTGGATAATGATCTTAACTGGTTTCATTTTTTCTGTCTGTATATTTGTTATATATTAAACAAGTTAGTTCTACTGTTTTCAAGCTGTTTTTTTCATATCTTTACACGGTGTTTATTCAACACCTCGCACGAATCCACGTTGGATTACAGTGTCGGCAAATATAAGAAAAAAAAAGTTTATACCACAGTTTTGGCTATTTATTTTAATCATGATACATGAACATTTTGAACGTATTGTAAAAGAGAAGTTTGGGTTTGATTTCTCTCCCTCTCAACAGGAGGCGATGAGATGTTTCACGACTTTTTTCTTTGACCGAAACCTCGAAAGTTTGTTCTTGTTGAAAGGATTCGCGGGAACGGGAAAGACCTCTCTGGTGGCGGCAATCGTCAATACATTGCTGCAATTCGAGTATCATGTCGTGCTATTAGCCCCGACGGGACGTGCGGCAAAAGTGTTTTCCGGTTATTCGGGGCAATCGGCGTACACGATACACAAGAAGATTTATCGCCAGAAAAATGCACAGGAAGGAATTGGCGTCTTTAACTTGGGATTTAACGCGGGAGCCAACGTGTTGTTTTTCGTGGACGAGGCATCCATGATTTCGATGAGTTCTCAGGATTCTAATTTCGGAACGGGTTCTCTATTGGATGATTTGTTTGAATTCGTGTATAACGGGCGCAACAATCGTTTGGTGCTGATCGGGGATACGGCACAGCTTCCCCCGGTTGGAGTGGATGTCAGTCCGGCATTGGATGCCGAATTTCTGCAAGTGAGTTACGGTATGGAGGTTTACGAGGCAAGCCTCACGGATATTATGCGTCAATCCGAACAATCCGGTATCTTGTACAACGCGACTCTCGTGCGGGAGATGATCGGGGCGGCTCCTTATGCCAAATTGTTGTTGAAAGTTGCACCCTTCCCGGATATAGTACGTGTCGGGGGAGGAGAACTGTTGGATGAATTGGATCATTGTTACGGTAGGTTCGGCATGGACGAAACGATGGTTATCTGCCGTTCCAACAAGCGGGCGAACCGTTTTAACGAGGGTATCCGTGCCCGTGTGCTTTACCGGGAAGAAGCATTTGGCGGTGGAGATAAGATCATGGTTGTAAAGAATAATTATTTCTGGGGTGTCGAATATGATAAGATTGATTTTATCGCCAACGGCGATATTGCCACCGTAGAGAAAGTGGGAAAATACAAGGATTTGTACGGCTTTCATTTCGTTCATGCCCGCCTCAGTATTTACGGGTACGAGGAAGAGATTTCGGCTTGGGTGATGCTCGATACATTGACCTCGGAACAACCTGCGTTGAGTTATGACGAATATCGCAAATTGTTTGCGGCAGTGGAGGAGGATTACATGGATATTCCTTCCAAACAAAAGCGGTACAAAAAAATACAAGAGGACGAGTATTTCAACGCCCTACAAATCAAATTCGCTTACGCCGTGACTTGCCATAAGGCACAAGGCGGGCAATGGGATGCTGTTTTTATCGATCCGGGATGGATGGGGGACGAGATGATGGACGACGAGTATTGGCGTTGGCTTTACACGGCATTTACACGTGCCCGCAAGAAATTGTACCTGATTAATTTTAAAGATGAGCTGTTTGGGGATTCTGTGATGGAATGAATTTGTAAAATATTCATAATGAAGAAACCCTAAAAGTATCTGACTTTTAGGGTTTTCGTTATCGTATAAATTTTTCATTAATATTTTTTCTTTACCCACTTAACGGCATCGGCGACTATCATTTGATCGAACTCGCCAAATAATCTATCTGTAATAGGAGGCACTCCCCGGTCATCCAGTACGACTCGGGATTCGCCTGCCGGCAGGGTAAATGTACCTAGTGATACCCAGGCTTCTTCTTCCGGTAAAGTGGAGGTGCATCCTATCCAAATATCTTCTTTATCAGGAATGTCTAAGATGATTTCTTCTTTTCCCTTTGGGGTATAAACTGTATAGTAATTTTTCATTCCAGGATGATCGCTTGCGGTTTTTCCTCCTTCGAATCCGACAAGATGAGGTCTATAGACAAATATTTCGTATTTCCCTGCTTCCGGAAGATTTGCTCTCCATTCTGCCTTGAATTGTCCCGTGCCGGCTTTTTTTACGAAAGCACTACGAATATACTTGCCGTGGAGTTCCTGTAATATAGGTAAGCTCCATGCGTTAGTTTTAAGGTTCAGCAAGTAGTTAATATATTTCTGGTTGTCTTCTTTTTTGATGATATCGGTCAGTCGTTTTCGATTGTTTGCCGAATCGATTAAAGAAAAATTATCATCCTCGTTGTCTACAATGATTTCCCCTGGGGGATAGAATTGATTCCTATCAAGTAACGTGATACCTTCCTTCGGTATAGGACCGGATAATGGGGATTGATTGACTTCGAAATAAATGTTTTCAGGGAAATGTCCTGAAAAGTTTGTGGTTAATTGTACCTTATATTTTATGTCTTCATGAACGACGATTCGTTTGCATTCTCCGGCTTTAATCAAGTAACTTTGAAGATTTCTGATTACACTTTTCTCTGGGTAGCTCGTTGCTACGATTGATACAATACCGTCTGTCTTGCTGAAATTACCAACGTTGAATTCGATGATTTGCGTATCTTCTGTGGTTTTACGGGATGCGTCTTTTATTGATAACAAGGGAACTTCGTGAGTCGTGTACCATTCGTCCATGTATGCCTTAATGTCTTGTCCGAAACGTTGTTCGAATTTCTCGATAAATGAATCGAAGTTAACTTCTTGGAAGTAAGTACGTGTATTAAATTCTTGCATAAGCTGGCTCAAGGAATCCCAGGTCGTGATTGTGGTAAGATACCCAAGTAGATGAGAAACTTTCGAACGGATGGCGATGTTTTGTTCTCGGCTATATTCTTCGGCAATGATTCCTTTTAATCCTTTTTCAGCGATGTGATTTAATAATTTCGGACTCGTGATAGCATCGGATTTTGTATATATATCCGGGTTTATCATTTGTTTGAATATTAGTTCTATGCCTTGGTACGTGTCGGACGTGATGCAGCTATTGTAATCTGTGAAAATATGTTTTATTCTCATATAGTTATTCCATAAAAAAGGGATATTGACAGTTAAAAGATATTCTTGTACGCTTCTGTCGTAGAAGTTATTATCTGGATAATCAGCAGGATTGTGAGTTTCTATGCGACATAATCGTTCATGGAAAAATGCGATTTCCGGTTGCATGCCGTCATTAAACAACGTCGAACGTAGAAAATAAGAAGATGAAGGCACCTCAATCAGTTTGAAATATTTGAAAGGATAAGGATTGGGTTTATCTTGCTCAATCTCATCTTTGCACAGATAAAACATTTTTTTTAAATCTTTCTCCCGGTTCGGGTTGTCTTCTTTGAGAAGATCCCATTCGTCGAAATATTTCATGTAGCAATCATTTCCCGGGTAAGTATAAAGTTCCACGGTAAGTGAGTCCACTGTAAGGGCTCTTTTCTCGTATTCCCCGATACAGAGGGTTAGTCCCGTTAAGTTTTGTAAATTGTTGAACGTAACATACTCACCTTCTGTTGTGGGTACTCCTTGGGATAGAACAGTCAGTTCGTTCGTTTTTTTGACATGGAGCGTGTAACTCGTGAAATTCATTTCTGCAGATGCTTGCAATGCTATCGAGGGAACTGCTGTCGGGTACCACAGCACTTCCGGTCTGAGGAAAGTGAATTTACTTGATACAAAAGCGGGATGTTTGCCATAATTCTCTTTAGAAAAAGGATTATCTTCTAGGGAGAAAAAAATCTCGTCAGGTATGTTTATCTGGTAAATATCTTCGTCAATGTATCCCTCGTACGTGATATCTAATTTGATATATTCATTCGGAGCCAGGGAACATTCGATGACAACAGCTAGGTGGTCTCTATGAAAGGGAAGGTTTTGTCCGTTGGATTCAATCTTGTTAATTTTCAGCCCTGGGTTAAGGAATAACAAGAGTTGGTCCATTTTCTTTTTTTTCTGGTTTTGTACTTGCATCCGGCTTGTTGCCGAGAATGTATTTCCCCTGGGGTGATATGTGATGTCGTGTGTAATCACGCGGGCTTTGGGTGTTTCGGTGTATTTAAGAAAGGCTTCGCGGCAGGTAATTCTATTTTCCAGGCGGGATTGGTGTTTTTCAATGTAGATGAAACCGAGGTACAGGGAAAATGCTAAAAACAACATGGCTGGAACGGCTAAATAACGCTGCCGACCGGCGCTCCCTGGGAGCTTTTTCACGAGTAAAACGCTAAAGTAGAGAAAACTAATCCCTAATAGCAAGAAAACACCCCGGTGGAGTAGGAAATTGGATATGTCCATGAATCCTATTAGGGTGGAAAACGAGTTGGGAAGCAAGCGTCCTTGGAAGTCCAGTATGCCGTAAAAAGCTGTTACAGCGTAATTGTATTCGAAATAAAGAAAAACCATTAGAATCAACCAACTAAACATGGGGTGTTTAATCAGTTTGTTGACAAGTATAGATAGGCTGGTGATGAAAACTAGCGTGGGAACCGTATAGGTGAAAAGATAGAAAAGGTTTATCCATAAACTGACGGGAGAATTCGGGATGAATATATTGATAATCATGGATATGGTCATGAAAATAATATCTATCGTGAGGAATGGGATAAGAATGCCTATAACCTCCCCGAGAAGGGTTTGCCCGTTGCTGATAGGTCGTGTCAAGAGAACTTCTCTGGTTTCAGCTTTTTTCCGTTTCCTTTGAATGTCACAAACAAGGAAAGTAACAATGAGAGATTGAAACAGGTTCAGAAAATAGATGCTGCGTAGAGGCAGGGAAGAAGTTAAGGCAACATCTCGCCACGAAATCCACCCCATACCCCCAATACCCGGAACATTCGGGATAAGAGAGATTAATATATACGCTATTCCAAGGATGAAAAGGTAAAATAGCCAATTCCTTCTTGTCAACTTACTTTCATAAGTTATAACTGTTTTTAGATCTGTTATTTTCATGTTTGCAGGTTTATTTTTAGTATGATAGAGTGAAAACGTGAATGTTGTATTGTAAATAAGAATATTTTCTGAAAATAAATATCTAAAGAGAGGTTATTCTTCCTCTCCTCAGATAATTTAATAAACTTAGTATTATTGAATTATATTTTTTTTATTGTTATCTTGCAAGATCGCTGAATGTAATTTCTTTTGTTTCTACAGGATGACTTCTTCCAACGCTATTTAAAGCTGAAATACGGAATTTAGTTTTAGTATACTTAGGCATGGAAACTTCATGACTAAGCGTAGTAGATGATCCTCTGCTTGTCCATTTTGCCGTATCAAAATTAAAGCTTTCGATCTCATAGGATACAATTGGACTCCCCCCGTCATCTATGGGAGCTTTGTATGTTATTTCGCATAACGTGGCTGTTTTTAGATTTACATTAGGAGCTTGCGGAGGACTAGGCGGATTAAGGACTACGTTAGCAACAGCAATTGTTGCAATCACTAAACTTAGACAGATAAACACGAATGGCTTTAAAAATGTTTTTTTCATAATTTTGTTCTTTAAGGGTTTTATTTTTAGTATATCGTTGTAAATATAAGTAAATGCTAGACTATTGGCAAATATTTATCATGATTTTTAAGAATAAATTGTCTTTTGTATAATAAATTTTTTGTAGGCTAAAGTAAATTTGACTATTAAATTGGAAATGGAACAATGATTATTTAAAATATATTAGCCGACTAATTCATGAAAATTAGTCGGCTAATACTTATAATCGGCAATCACCGAATCACGAAATCACTGAATCTTTAAATCTTTGATAATGTCATCAATCCGGTCATTCGCCTCTTTCTGTGCCCGCTCGTAATCATTCACGTCTTTCATCTGGGTGCGGGCTTCAAAATAGAATTTGATTTTGGGTTCCGTGCCGGAGGGGCGTACGGAAATCTTGCTGCCGTCGGCAAGGAAGAATTGCAGTACGTCGCTGGTCGTTTCAAAATCAAGGTGTTTCTTTTCACCCGTGCGCAAATCGGTCGCTTCCAGTGTTAAGTAATCCTTTTTGAGGACAACGTCGCTATGGTTAATGCTCTTCGGGGTATTGTGACGGAATTCTTTCATCATGGATTTGATTTCCTCTGCCCCGGTGATGCCTTTGCGCACGATGTAAATCATTCTCTCCTGCGAGAACCCGTATTTCGCGTAAATTTCTTTCAAGAACGTGTAGATGGTTTTGTTTTGCATCTTCACCCATGCGGCAATCTCTGCCATGAGTGAAGTGGCTGATACCCCGTCTTTATCACGCGTGAAAGCGCCCGGCATGAAACCGAACGACTCTTCGCCGCCACCGATGAATTTCTCTCCTCCTTCTTTGCGGATCACGTCGGCAATCCACTTGAACCCGGTGTACACGTCGTAACAAATGATATTATTTTTCTCTGCTATATCCTTGATTAATTCCGTGGTAACAATCGTTTTCACGGTGTATTCGCCACCTTTAAGCAATCCGAGTTCTTTTTTTCTACGGATGATGTATTCCGTGAATACAATGTTGGTTTGATTACCATTCAATAAAGTCCATTCTTCTTTGTCATCCTTGACTGCGATACCGATTCGGTCGCCGTCGGGATCACATGCCATGGTAAGGTCAGCATCTATTTTGCGAGCCAGATCCAACGCCATTTTAAATGCGGCGGGTTCTTCCGGGTTGGCGGAAGCCACAGTCGGGAAATCCCCGTCCGGGATGCTTTGTTCGGGTACGGTGTGGATGTTCGTGAATCCCCAGTTGCGCAAAGATTCCGGCACGAGTTCGTAGGTCGTGCCGTGCAGCGGGGTAAAGACGATTTTTAAATCATGTTCTTTTTGGATGGCCTCCGGTGAAAGGCTTAATGTCTTCACTTTGTCGAGGTATTTCTTGTCGAAGTCTTTCCCGAGAATGGTGATCATTTCGGGAACACCCTTGAATTTGATATCCGTGACTTGTACTTTTTTCACCTCGTTGATCACGTTTTTGTCGTGCGGGGGAACAAGTTGCGAACCGTCGTCCCAGTAGGCTTTGTACCCGTTATATTCTTTCGGGTTATGCGAGGCGGTGAGAATAACTCCCCCTTTGCAACCTAATTCCCGGATAGCGTACGACATTTCCGGGGTGGGGCGCAGGTCTTCAAACAGGTAAACATGTATTCCGTTAGCCGAGAAGATATTGGCGGCGGTTTCCGAGAAAAGATGGGAATTGTGTCGGCAGTCGTGTCCGATACATACGGCTTTTTTCTCGTTCGGGAACATTTGGTTGATATAGTTGGAGAAACCTTGCGTGGCGGCTCCTACCGTGTAAATATTCATCCGGTTTGTGCCGACTCCCATGATTCCGCGCAATCCCCCGGTTCCGAATTCCAGATCATTGTAGAACGATTCCACCAGTTCGGTTGTATCCGTGTTATTTAACAGGCGTTGTACTTCAACTCGTGTTTCTTCGTCATAAGCCTTATCCAACCATTTTTCGGCTTTGGCTCTGGCTACTTTTATGATGTCATTGTTTTCCATAAGCTATCATTTTATTTACCTTCTTGCAAAGGTAGGATTTTCCTGAATGAATAATATGGATTTTGAGATTAAATTGTTACGTTTCAAAGAAGAAAAATGCAATAAAAAAGCCTCGTTCTGCAACGAGGCTTTTTTATATGGCTAAAGCTTAAATTAAAATTTTCTCTCTTTAATTTTTGCTTTCTTTCCGGTAAGTTTACGGAAATAGTAAATTCTGGCTTGACGAACAGCACCTCTCTTGTTCACCTCGATCGCTTTGATATAAGGAGAACTGAAGGGAATGATACGTTCTACACCAACGTTACCGGACATTTTCCGGACCGTGAAGGTTTTCGTGGTTCCGGTACCTTTAATTTGGATAACTACGCCTTTGAAAATTTGGACACGTTCTTTGTTTCCTTCAACAATCTTGTAGTGTACACTGATCGTGTCACCGGTAGAAAATTCGGGAATTTCAACACTGTTTTCCTGTGCAAAAGCCTGTTCCGCAATTTTAATTAAGTCCATTGTCTTTATTTTAAAAGTTCACTTATCGAACGCAGTATTACGACCTTTGTCTTTCATGTAAGAGACTGCGTACGTTTTAAAATCGAGTGGCAAAGATATGAAAATAAATATTCCGGTGCAATAGCGCCGGAATATTTATTTGTTACAAGTTCACAAGTTACAGGTTGCAGGTTCTCGAACTTGCAGCTTGCAAAGCCGTAGGCTCAACTTGCAACCTGCAACTGAAATAGGAAGTAGTAGTTATTCTACTACTTCCAATTTCTTGCCTGTCTGTTCGATAATCATACGCAAATACCATTCCGGTAAAGCGGGTTGCTCTACTTTCGGGTTCTTTTCTCCCGGGATAGCGGTTTTCACGTTTCCGTCCATGTATTTGCAGAACAGATAGCCGTAGAAATCTCTCCACGTGTCCACGAGCTGGTTTCCGGTACGGCAAGAGAAATCGGTGATAAATTCGATAGTTGCTTTTCTGTCTTTTGCTAACATTTCCTTTGCCCCGGCGTCAATCATCTGCACGAAATTCACGTATTGTTTTTCTAACGCAACTTGTTTCTCCCGAATTTCTGGGTGAATCAAGTTGTAGCGGGTATAAGCAAAATTCGTTACTTGGTTGAAAACCCAGAAAGCAGCCTTGTTCGTGAATTCCATCATGCTACCGTTACCTTCGGCAAACGCAAACGGAACTTCCGTTGAAGCGGAGTACATCGGGAAATATACCGAGCTTGCTGCGTCGTCAACCCCGAACCAAAGGATACCGCCGATCTCGTCCGGTAGCCAGCTTCTACATTGAGCGACAAAAGTGAAGCCTGTTTGTTGAGTGGCGGTTGCTCTCTCGTGTACATATTCCTTGCCGTCGACCTTGAAGCTCATCGGGCGCCATCTGTAAGGACATTCATAAGGTCCTGCACCCATATCCTTGCTCATATCCAATTCAGTTCCTTCCAGATGGTCACGCATGAAATCCATTACCTGAAGTACGTCAACCTTCTCGCTCGGTTTGATCCACAACGGCATACGGTTCGTGGCGTATCCTTTAGCGTCGCGCTTGATATCTCTTCCGTTGGCGTAATTGAAATATTTTCCCATATCCGGGTTTACGGCATTGAAGAAAGCCCACACGCGGATTTCGCAAGCACGTGCTCCGCTGAAATCTACCGGTGCGTAGGTATCCGAGAAGCTGAAATCTTTATTTTTACCGTCTTGGGGATAGAATCCTTTTTCTTTCGCGAAAGAGATCACGTCTTTAGCATACACGGTGGTGATGTTCGTGTCGTAGATCTTGTTCATGTTGTCGGAAGAGATAGAAGTTTTGCCTTCCAACGGGAACGTGGTGATACGGGCTTGATTGGCATGTGCCGATACGTATCCGTCCGGAACCATGCGGGCAACCCACACGGCACCTTTCTCGCCTTCTCCTTTACCGATAATTTCAAGAATCCATACTTCGTTGGGGTCGATGATAGAGATGGATTCTCCACTACTTGCCCAACCGTATTTTTCAATCAAGTCGGTCATTACAACGATCGCCTCGCGGGCTGTTTTGGCACGTTGTAACGTGATATAGATTGCACTACCGTAATCTATAATGGCTCCAGTTTGAGTTTCCAGTTCTTTTCTTCCGCCGTAAGTCGTTTCGGAAATAGCCAACTGGTGTTCGTTCATGTTACCGACTACATTATATGTATGTGCTACTTGAGGGATTTTGCCCATGAATTTACCGGTATCCCACTCGTAAACGTCGAGCATGCTTCCGGCTGGCCAATCCCGTGCAGGCCAATGATATAATTCTCCGTACAACACATGAGAGTCCGCGGAGTAGGTAACCATCGTGGATCCGTCTTTCGTGGATCCTTTCGTGAACAGAAAGTTCGTGCATGCCATCGTGTAAGAGGTGCAACAAACCAATGCTAATGTAATTAAGGCGTTTACTTTTCTCATTTTAAGTTATTGGTTTATATATGATTTATTTATTCATTATCGAATCCGATCCAAAGACTTCAGTAATTTGATGTCTTTGAATATTCCCCGCATAGCCATGTACGCGAGTACCACACATACCAAGGGAAGTATGAAACTTATTTTATATATGATATCTGCATCTATTTTGCTTTGGAATTGATTGATATGGTACCACATCAATATCATGGAGCCCAACAGAAGAATAATTTCAGCTATGCACAAGCGGATTTGCAGGAATCGCTTCTTGTAGAGGAATATCGTCACGAAGGGCAACCCGATCATGAAAATATTCAAGATAAGTAAAGCCCAGTAATTTGCTTGAAGTACTGTTTGTTGTCCGATCATGACCACCCCGTAAGTGAAAAAATTGTAACTTGCATCGTTGGGTACAAGTACTTGTGCGATCGGGGCAAATAAAGGTATTGCCATGACAATGGCAATGATAAGCAGGTAAACTGTTTGTATTCTTTGTATCATATCTAAAATTAAAAATTAACGCGCGAGTGAATCTAACGTGTATTCGACAAGTTTTTTCATGTAAGGTTTGTAATTGGAGGACGCATTCCCGTTTGCCCGGTTCGCTATGATCAGACAGATCGTGGTAGCATGATGTCCCATGAGAGCGGAGAGTCCGGCAATAGCGGCGCTTTCCATCTCGTAGTTCACTATTTTATGACCGTTGAAATGGAAGCGGGCAATTTCGTCATTGACCGTCGGCATCTCTATCGGCAAGCGGAGCACCCGACCTTGCGGGCCGTAAAATCCGTTCGCGGTGAGCGTCACGCCTTTCACCGTCACGCCTGCCGTGTGCAATTTACTTACCAGCTCCGGTGAAGCCTTTACAGCGTAAGGGCGTGCGGCAAGGGGAGTCCAGTGACATTCTTTGATGAAAGCGTCTTCGAAAGCGGTATCACATACCGTTTCATTGTCCCGGTAGAAGCGTAATACCCCGTCAATGCCCAAACTCATTTCGGATATCACGAAAGAATGAACCGGAACATCGGCTTGCACGGAACCGGAAGTTCCGATGCGTACGATATTCAATCGCTTTTTCTCCGGCTTGATTTCTTTGGTTTGCAAATCAATATTCACGAGGGCATCGAGTTCGTTCATCACGATATCTATATTGTCAGGTCCGATTCCCGTGGAGATAACGGATATCCGCCTTCCCTTGTACTGTCCGGTGGTTGTGTGGAATTCCCGGTCACTTTTTTTGATTTCAATATGATCAAAATAAGAAGCGATCATTTCGACTCTTGACGGGTCGCCCACGAGGATGATTTGGTCTGCCAAATCCCCGGGGTGCAGGTGAAGGTGAAAGACGCTACCGTCTTCATTCGTAATTAGTTCAGATGATTTTATCGGCTCCATAATCTGTTTACTTTTTTGAGCAACCAAATTTAGTAAAACAAATAATACCGGACAAACATTTGCCCGGTATTATTTGGTTTGGGGATTCTAAAACTATTTAGCGTAATTGATTGCTCGTGTTTCTCGGATGACCGTTACTTTTACTTGTCCCGGGTAAGTCATTTCATCCTGAATTTTCTTGGCGATCTCGTACGAGATTTTTTCTGCTTCCGTGTCGGAGATCTTTTCACTTCCCACGACAACCCGGAGTTCGCGGCCTGCTTGGATAGCGTATGTTTTCACCACTCCATTATATGAGAGAGCCAAGTCTTCCATTTCTTTCAGACGTTTGATGTAGGATTCTACAACTTCCCGTCTTGCTCCCGGTCTTGCCCCGGAAATAGCGTCGCAGGCTTGAACGATGGGAGCGATGAGTGTAGTCATTTCGATCTCCTCGTGGTGGGCCCCGATAGCGTTGCAAATATCCGGTTTCTCCTTGTATTTTTCAGCCAGACGCATACCGAGAATCGCGTGCGGTAATTCCGGCTCGTCGTCGGGTACTTTACCGATATCGTGCAATAGTCCGGCACGTTTTGCCTTCTTCACGTTCAACCCGAGTTCGGCAGCCATGATAGCGCAAAGATTCGCGGTTTCGCGGGCATGTTGCAATAGGTTCTGTCCGTATGAGGAACGGTATTTCATTTTACCTACCAAACGGATTAGTTCCGGGTGCAGACCGTGGATGCCGAGGTCAATCGTGGTACGTTTACCCGTTTCCACTATTTCTTCCTCTATCTGTTTTTTTACCTTGTTCACCACTTCCTCGATACGTGCCGGGTGAATACGTCCGTCCGTTACCAACTGGTGCAAGGACAGGCGAGCGATTTCACGTCTTACCGGGTCAAATCCGGAAAGAACGATAGCTTCCGGGGTGTCGTCCACGATGATTTCTACTCCGGTTGCGGCTTCGAGCGCGCGGATATTACGTCCTTCGCGGCCGATGATACGTCCTTTGATTTCATCCGAATCAATGTGGAATATGGATACGGCATTTTCCGTGGCGGTTTCCGTGGCAACCCGTTGAATCGTTTTTACCACGACCTTTTTCGCTTCCATGTTTGCCGTCATCTTCGCCTCTTCCATGATTTCGTTCACGTAAGACATGGCTTCCGTTTCCGCTTCGTCTTTCAAGGACTGGATCAGTTTTTCTTTCGCTTGTTCTGCCGACATTCCGGAAATGGCTTCCAGTTGCTCGATCTGTTGTTTTTTGAATTTATCCAGTTCCGCGTGTTTCTTTTCCCACAATTCCTTCTGCACTTCCAGCGTCTCTTGTTGAGTTTCCGTTTCCTTTATTTTCCGTTGGCATTCTTCCATTTTGCGTGCCAACTCGGCTTCTTTTTGTTTCAGCTTGTTCTCGGTGAGAAGAATTCTGCTGTTTCGGGCGTTTACCTGCTTTTCGTGTTCAGCCTTGATTTGTAAGAACTTTTCTTTTGCTTGCAGGATCTTGTCCTTCTTGATCACTTCCGCCTCGGCTTCCGCTTCTTTGATGATGTTTTTGCTTCTGTATTTGAGGGTGATGTTTATCAGGATATAACCGATAACGAACCCCACGACCAAAGCAACAACACCGGTAATTATTGTTGTTATCATATTTGTAACTTGAATTTATAGTTGTTATATATAATTATTTTGGTGTTTTTTGTCAAAACAAAAAACCCGCACTATTTCTCTTTAAAAAACCCCTGTTAGACACGGGTAGAGCTGCCGTTAGATTCAGACTTCCACCGTCCCGAAGGAACCCCGAAGGGTCGAGGCCTGTCCTTGGCTAACAAAGCTTCACTCTAATTGGTTAAGTGTTGAGTTTTCCAGTTAAATACGAAATAATGCGGGTATATCTATTTCCTTTTCAAAGAACTCTTGTTTATTCTACTCTTTCAGAACTCCGTCCAGCCTGTTGCTGATCTTCCTCACTTCCTCTAATACGGGCTCGACGTCGTTTTGTTTCTCGGCTTCCAACATTTTTACCGTGAATTGTAACGCGGTAACTGCTAGAAAGTCGACGGGATCGGCATTCGCATACTTTTCCCTATATTTTGCAATCTTACTATTAATCAGCTGGGCGGCTTTTCTGATCGCCTCTTCTTCCTCTCTCTCGATGGTCAGAACGCAAGGCCTACCGGCTATATTTAGAGTAACAGTAAGTTTATCATTCATATTTAATTATTCAAAAGAGCAATACATTTATCAATCTCCCGCACAAGTTGGCTTATTCTACTTTTCGCCTCGGTACTTCCTTCTCCGGTTGAAATAGCTGTCGCCACCTTCAATGTTTTGATTTCTTCATGTAATTTTATGTTCTCGCTTTTCATTCGCTCGATCCGGTCACGGAGTTCTTTAATTTCCGTATCCTTCTCTCTGTTTTTGTCCAGCGAGGATATATATAGTTTTATCAGTCGTTCAATTTTCTCGTTTAGCTCGTTAATAACGGCATTGTCTTTTGCTGTCATAACATATTCTTTACACGACAAAGATAGAAATATTTCTTTTAAATATCAAGAGTGTTATTAAATTTGCGGTGAAATTAATCGTTTTTTTATGAAAAGGAAAAGATTGTGGAGAAGGATTCTGTTGTCGGGAATCACGCTACTCGTTTTATCATCAAATATTTGCGCCCAGTCGGAGCGGTTGTTGTACCCGTTGCACGGGACCCCGCTATTGAGCGGAAATTTTGGAGAATTGCGTGCCACGCACCTGCATTCGGGGCTCGATTTTAAGACCGGGGGACGTGAAGGGCTGCCCGTGATCTGCGTGAAGGACGGGATGGTCGCCCGTGTCAAGGTGTCCCCCACGGGATACGGGAATGCCTTGTATATCGAGCACGAGGGAGGAATCACTACCGTGTACGGGCATTTGAGCCGTTTCGTGCCCCGGGTGGCGAAAGTGGTACGGGAGATACAATATAATAAGGAATCGTTTGCCATTGACGAGAACCTCGTGGGGCGGCAGCTTTTCTTTCGCGCGGGTGACACGATCGCTTATAGCGGTAATTCCGGTTCCTCCATGGGACCGCATTTGCATTTCGAGGTGCGGGAAACGGAAAGCGAGCACGCGCTGAATCCTTTGAACTATCTTTCCGTGGCGGATGAAACGGGACCTAACGTGCGGGGTGTTTACGTGTACACTTTTTCTCGTGAAGGAGTGAACGCCGGGGCCCGTCGGGTGGAAGTGAAAAACACGGGAAGCCGGGTGTACCGGGGTGGGAAAATCAGCGTGCCTGCCGGTAATGTCGGTGTCGGCGTGCAAGCGGATGATTTCATGAAAGATTCATGGAATAAACTCGGGGTGTATGATATGGAAGTATCGGCGAACGGGGAGAAAATTTTCGAGTTGAAAATGGATCGCCTGTCTTTTGATCAGTCCCCGTTGGTAAACACGATAAAAGATTTTCACCAGTACCGGGAGGGCAGATACGTGTATCTGGCTTTCGGGGATTGTCAGTCCCGGTTGCTGGGAGCGAGCAACAGGCAAGGCGGTTTTATCGGGGTGCAAAAGGATAGTGTTGTCGACGTGGCAATCGAATTGCTGGATATAAACGGGAATCGTTCCAAGGTGTTGTTTCAACTGGTGGGACGGCAGGAGGCTGCCGGGTTGGATATACCGGAAGGGGCGGAGGTTTTGACATGTGATCGGGAATATAATTTGCGGAGCGGTAATTATTCTTTGTGCTTGGAAGCGGGGGCATTGGCATATCCCGTTATTTGTAAGCCTCGTGTCTGCTCGAGGGAGAAGGATAGCACGGGGGTGGTGGAGGTTTTTTCTTTGACAGAACGGGTATATCCCTTGTTGAAGAGTGCAAGGTTGTCCGTCGAAGGGGATTTCCCGGATAAATCCGTCTTTTGTCTGTTGGAAGAAAAAGGACGTTTATCTCCTTTAAATACCGTGTGGCGCACCGGAGGGTTGGAGGCGTCTACCCGTGTGTTGGGAGAATACACTATCCGGCAGGATACGATTGCCCCGGTGATTTTATACACGGGGGTGAAAGGGCGAAGGGTGCAATTCCGGGTATTCGACGATTTGTCCGGAATTGCTTCTTACCGGGTGGAGGTGAACGGGAAGTGGTGTCTGTTCACTTACGACGCTAAAAATCGCTTGCTCGAGGGAAGTCTTAACGAACCGGTCTTCGTGAAAGGGAAAAACCGGCTCGTGTTGAACGTGAAAGATGGCGTGAAAAATGAAGCGATTTTTGAAACCGACGTGTATGTAAAATAGTTCAACAAAAATTACTATCTTTGAAATGGACAAAAAAGTCCTGTTAAGTTTATACATATTATATAAGTAAATTTCGATATGATGAATATAGAAGAGGCAAAACAATTAGCGAAGAACGGACAGCGGGATGAAGCTATCGCGATGCTTTTGCAAATGTTGGAGAATGGTGCGGGAGAACGTGAAACCGTGTTGTTGGAGTTGGGGGCGGTGTATTATGCCAAGGGGGATACCACTCAAGCGTTGAATCATTTTAATGAAGTCGTGCGGATAAACCCGGAAAACACGAAGGCGAAGACCTATCTGGATATGATTAACGGCATCTTGAATTATTATTGCAAGGATTTGCTGAATCCTTGAGTTAGCGAGGGATAAATATTCTGGGGGTAAGGTCATGCTATGCTATAGATAGGGATGTTCTATGATTTTACCCGGTTTTTGGGTGGCTTATAGGCGGCTTTTGGGCGGCATCGCCTACACTTCGCCCGCAGTTTGCCCACTTATCGCCCACGTTTTTGCATAAAAAAAGTATTTTTAACGCGGGCGGCATATCGATTATCCCGTATTGGGGGCCGGTTGCTGAAAAGCAGGTGAGGTGCTTTGCTGTTGGTCAATGGGAGTTTTACCCTTGTTCATGGTATTGTCATCAAGGAAAGGGAATGATTATTTCTTTGTGTACGAGAAAAAAAATAGGCTGCAAGGGTTTTATATCTTAATTAATTGATATATCTTTGCAGCCAGTTTTTTGAATTGTTAAATATAAACTTCAATCCGCTTGAAAGGGGGTGGTCAATTATTATCGAGAGATTAAAAAGAATACATATTATTTAGTGGAGAACAGCACGATAAAGTGTTGTCGAATTTTGTGTTATATAAAAAATATTCATTTTAAATACTAGAAAATCATGATAATTGTACCATTAAAAGAAGGTGAAAACATCGAGAGAGCGTTGAAGAAATTTAAAAGAAAATTCGAGAAAACCGGTGTTATTAAAGAACTGAGAGATCGTCAAGCTTTCACGAAACCGTCTGTGAGAAACAGAGTGGCTCGTATGAAGGCTGCCTATCGTCAATCTTTGCAACAGGCTGAAGAATAAAAAATCGAATTCTTCCTTTGTTTTTCCAAACAAAAGGCGTAACTTGCTTACGGCTTATTATTTATAAAAAATGACACAGATCGGACTATTTTTGAAATACTTGGAAGACGTGAAGCGTTACTCCGCTCATACGGTGGTCGCTTACAAAACGGATTTGCGTCAGTTTTACGACTTTTGTGGAATGGACGAGGAAGACGAGGATTTTTCCCGAATGACGACCAAGCTCGTGAGAGAGTGGGTCGTGGCGGAAATGAGAGGAGCTTTGAGGAACAAAGGAGGTAAACAAAAGTTGCATCCGGCTTCCGGTAAGCGTAAGTTAAGCAGCGTTAAAGCGTTTTTCCGTTTCCTCGTGAAAGAAGGGGTGATGGAGGTGAATCCGGCCGAAGATATTTCGGGACCGAAGTTGCCGAAAAGATTGCCTGTTTTCGTGAACGAGCAGGATATGGAGATCACGCTGGATGACGCGGAGAAAGAGGAAGGCTTTCATGGGTTGAGAGATTTTCTGATTTTGCTGATGGCTTACGACACGGGCATGAGGCGTTCTGAAATTGTCGGATTACGGCTGGTTGATGTTGATTTGCCGCGGCATTGTATACGTGTCCACGGTAAGGGCGGAAAACAGCGGGAAGTCCCGATCTTAAGAGAATTGGAGGAGGATATTGCTTGCTATATCAAGGGGCGTGCCGAAGTCGTGGAACGTGAACACGGGATGTTCTTCGTGACTGATAAAGGTAAGCCGATCTACCCGCAATTCGTTTACCGTTTGGTGGTGGCGGCGTTGGCAGAACATACTTCATTGTCAAAGCGCAGTCCGCACGTGTTGAGGCATTCGTTTGCCACTCACTTGCTGGAACACGGGGCGTCAATCCAAGGTATCAAGGAATTGTTGGGGCACTCCAGTCTGGCAGCCACTCAAGTTTACACGCATAATTCGGTAGAGAAAATGTTGAAGATTTTTAAACAAGCTCACCCGCGAGCATAAATTATAGGAGGAAACGATATGGAAATTAGAATTAATCCTGTAGGTTTTTCAGTTAATCCGGTGTTGGAAGAGTTTATAAACAAGAAATTCTCGAAGCTGGAGAAGTACCACGACGGTATTATGGGAGTTGACGTTACCTTGAAATTGGAAAAGGATGATCAACTCGAGAATAAACTGACCGAGGTACATGTAGATATAAAAGGGCAGGAAGTATTTGCCAAAAAGAACGCGAAAACTTTCGAGGAGACTGTCGATGAGTTGTATGATGTGCTCAAGAGACAGTTAGTTAAGGCGAAAGAAAAAAGAGAAAATTGAGAAAAATGATCTCATTTATTGTGAGATATGATTTTTAATTTGTACATTTGCAAGCCAAATTAAATGGGATTTCTCGCCTTGTTTGATCAAGAATCAGATAAACAGCGAGTTACTTGCATGAATATAGAGTTATTGTGATAAATTGTTTAATAATAAAATTGTTTTAGAGTTATGGCTAAAGAACATTTTGACAGGTCCAAACCACACGTAAATATTGGTACTATCGGTCACGTTGACCACGGTAAAACTACTTTGACGGCTGCTATCACTACGGTATTAGCAAAAAAAGGTCTTTCTGAATTACGTTCATTCGATTCTATCGATAACGCTCCGGAAGAAAAAGAAAGAGGTATCACCATTAATACTTCTCACGTAGAGTATTCAACAGCAAATCGTCACTACGCGCACGTTGACTGTCCGGGACACGCCGACTATGTAAAGAACATGGTAACCGGTGCTGCTCAGATGGATGGTGCTATCTTGGTTTGTGCCGCTACCGATGGTCCGATGCCTCAGACGCGTGAGCACATCCTTTTGGCTCGTCAGGTAAATGTTCCGAGAATCGTTGTGTTCTTGAACAAAGTGGATATGGTTGACGACCCGGAAATGTTGGAATTGGTTGAGATGGAAGTTCGCGAGTTGTTGTCTTTCTATCAATATGATGGTGACAATACCCCGGTGATCTTGGGTTCTGCTCTTGGAGCATTGAACGGAGAAGCTAAATGGGAAGAGAAAGTAATGGAATTGATGGACTCTGTTGACAACTGGATCGAGTTGCCGCAACGTGCCGTTGATAAACCTTTCTTGATGCCTGTTGAGGACGTGTTCTCTATCACTGGTCGTGGAACTGTTGCTACTGGTCGTATCGAAACCGGTATCATTCACACAGGTGATGAGATGGAAATCATCGGTTTGGGAGCTGACGGTAAGAAAACCGTATGTACCGGTGTTGAGATGTTCCGTAAGATTCTTGACGAAGGTCAGGCCGGTGACAACGTTGGTTTGTTGCTTCGCGGTATCGATAAAGACGAGATCAAACGTGGTATGGTATTGGCAAAACCGGGTTCTGTTAAACCGCACGATAAATTCAAAGCTGAGGTTTACATCTTGAAGAAAGAAGAAGGTGGTCGTCACACTCCGTTCCATAACAGATACAGACCGCAGTTCTATATCCGTACTTTGGACGTTACCGGTGAAATCACTCTTCCGGAAGGACGCGAGATGGTAATGCCCGGTGATAACTTGACTATCACAGTTGAGTTGATTACTCCGGTAGCTTGTACTGTAGGTTTGCGTTTCGCTATCCGTGAAGGTGGTAGAACCGTTGGTGCTGGTCAGATCACTGAGATCTTAGACTAATAAGATTTTAGATTTACGATTTTAGATTGATGATTTAATCTGAAATCACTAAATCATAAATCCAAAATAATCGAGTCGGCCTTGTGCCGACTCACACACGGGAGTGGCTCAGTTGGTAGAGCATCGGTCTCCAAAACCGAGGGTCGGGAGTTCGAACCTCTCCTCCCGTGCAACTAAATTAAAGAACAAATGAAAGTTAAGAGTTATATATCAGATGTTTATAATGAGCTGGTGAATAAAGTAACTTGGCCTACGTGGTCTGAGCTCCAAAGTAGTGCGACGATCGTGATGATAGCTTCCGTCATCATAGCGCTTTGCATATTCGCGATGGATTTCTCGTTCAGACATATCGTGACCGGTATATATAATTTGTTTTACTAATAATCTTGGGGGTCTAACATGGCTGAACTACAAAAAAGATGGTATGTACTTCGAACCATTGGAGGTAAAGAGAAGAAGGTAAAGGAGTACATCGAAAATGAAATCGCCAGTTTAGGGCTTCAGGAATACGTTTCTCAGGTTTTGGTGCCTGCCGAGAAGGTGTATCAAGTACGTAACGGGAAAAAGTATAGCAGTGAGCGAAACCTTTACCCGGGTTATGTGTTGATTGAAGCCGCGCTCGTTGGAGAAATCCCCCACATACTTCGTGACATCACGAACGTGATAGGCTTCCTGGGGGAAACCAAAGGAGGAGATCCTGTGCCGATGCGTCAAGCGGAGGTAAACCGGATACTCGGTACGGTGGATGAACTTGCGGAACAACCAGAAGAAATAAGCATTCCTTATTTCGTTGGCGAGTCGGTTAAAGTGACTGACGGACCGTTTAATGGTTTTACCGGCATGATAGAGGAGGTGAATTCTGACAAGAAACGCTTGAAAGTAATAGTCAAGATTTTCGGACGGAAAACGCCACTTGAATTGAGTTTCATGCAGGTAGAAAAAGAATAACAATTATTTGATTAAAAACAATCATGGCAAAACAAGTTGAAGCTATTATCAAGCTGCAAATTAAAGCCGGAGCTGCAAACCCGTCCCCTCCAGTAGGACCGGCGTTAGGTTCTAAGGGAGTCAATATCATGGACTTCTGCAAGCAATTCAACGCTAGAACACAGGAGATGGCAGGCAAAATCATCCCGGTAATTATACAGGTGTATGGTGATAAGTCGTTTGATTTTATTACAAAACAACCTCCTGTTGCTATTCAACTTTTGGAAGTTGCTAAACTTAAATCCGGATCCGCGGAGCCCAATCGCAAGAAAGTGGCTTCTATCACTTGGGAACAGGTGAGAGCTATTGCCACGGACAAGATGAAAGATTTGAACGCTTTCGAGATTGAAAAAGCAATGAGTATGGTAGCTGGTACCGCCAGAAGTATGGGTATTACCGTAACCGGTGACAGACCTTTTTAATGAACTTGTAACACTTCAAACGTAATGAGTAAACTGACAAAAAATAAGAAGTTAGCTTTAGCGAAGATCGAAGGTGGAAAGGTATACTCTATCGACGAGGCCGCACAGCTTGTGAAAGAAGTAACTTTCACGAAGTTTGATGCGTCAGTTGACATGGACGTTCGACTGGGTGTAGACCCGCGTAAGGCCAATCAAATGGTGCGCGGTGTATGTACTTTACCTCACGGTACCGGAAAGCAAGTAAGAGTTTTGGTTTTGTGTACTCCTGACAAGGAGGAAGAAGCTAAAGCAGCCGGAGCCGATTACGTGGGCTTGGACGATTATATCGAGAAATTGAAAGGCGGCTGGACCGACATCGATATTATCATCACGATGCCTTCTGTAATGGGTAAAGTAGGAGCTCTTGGTAGAATTTTGGGTCCTCGTGGATTGATGCCTAACCCGAAGAGTGGTACGGTAACCCCGGAAATCGGGAAAGCTGTTACTGAGGTTAAAGCAGGTAAGATCGACTTTAAGGTTGACAAATTCGGTATTATTCACGCTTCTATTGGTAAAGTAACATTCGAGCCGGAGAAGATTATGGAGAACGCGAGAGAATTCTTGAGCGTGATCAATAAACTGAAACCGACTGCAGCGAAAGGTACTTATATCAAGAGCGTGTATCTGTCAAGTACGATGAGTCCCGGTATTCAAGTAGAACCAAAGACATTACTTGATTAATGTAGTAATCTAAAAAGGACTTCAGTAGTATGAAAAAAGAAGATAAAAAAGTCGTAATAGAGACCTTAACCGAGCAAGTGAATACTTACAAGCATTTGTATGTTAGTGATATTTCAGGACTTGACGCTGTGGACACACAGGCTTTACGTCGGGCTTGTTTCAACGCTAATATCAAGTTGGTGCAAGTAAAGAATACCTTGTTGAGAAAGGCTTTGGAAAACGCTAACAACAATTACGAGGAGCTTTTCTCCGTGTTAAAAGGAGATAGCGCTATCATGTTGAGCGATACCGGGAACGGTCCTGCCAAACTGATTAAAGAGTTTCGCAAGGGCAAAGACAAACCGCTGTTCAAAGGTGCTTTCGTAGAGGAATGTACTTATGTTGGTGAAGACCAGCTTGAGTCACTGATCAGTATCAAGTCCAGAGACGAGTTGATCGCGGACATCATCGCGATGTTGCAATCACCGATGCAGAATGTTATTTCAGCATTGCAATCCGGACAAAATACGATCGCCGGTGTTGTTAAAACACTTTCTGAAAAAGAATAATTTTTATAGTTTAGTAAACAAACAATTTTAAATAGAATAGAAATGGCAGATTTGAAAAAACTTGCAGAAGAGCTAGTAAACCTTACCGTAAAAGACGTAAAAGAATTAGCTGACATTTTAAAAGAAGAGTACGGAATTGAACCTGCAGCTGCTGCTGTGGCTGTTGCTGCTCCTGCAGCCGGTGGTGCTGCCGCTGAAGCTGAACAAACTGAATTCGATGTTATTTTGAAATCAGCAGGTGCAGCTAAATTAGCCGTAGTTAAATTGGTTAAAGAATTGACCGGTCTTGGTTTGAAAGAAGCTAAAGAAGTAGTTGACAAGGCTCCGGCTCCATTGAAAGAAAAAGTTTCTAAAGAAGAAGCTAACTCATTGAAAGCTCAATTAGAAGAAGCAGGAGCTGAAGTTGAACTTAAATAAGGTATAAAACCGGTAGGTTTTTAGGTTTAGAGTCTTACGCGGACTCTAAACCATTTTGTTGTTATGATTGTTTAGGTTCAAAAAAAATAATAGATGTCTTCATATAATTCAAACAATAGAATAAGCTTTGCATCGATAAAAAATCAGCTGGAATACCCTGATTTTCTTGAGGTGCAGTTGAAGTCTTTCAAGGACTTTTTTCAATTAGGTACCACGCCTGAGAACAGAAAGAATGAAGGCCTTTACACGGTTTTCAAGGAAAATTTTCCTATAACTGATACACGGAACAACTTTGTTTTGGAATTTTTGGACTATTTTATAGATCCGCCCCGCTACACGATCGAGGAGTGTCTGAGTCAGGGATTGACTTTCGGCGCACCCTTGAAAGCGAAGTTAAAGTTGTACTGTACAGACCCGGAACATGAAGATTTTGATACCGTTATCGAGGATGTATATTTAGGGAATGTTCCTTACATGACTCCGAAGGGTACTTTCGTGATCAATGGAGCAGAGCGAGTGGTAGTTTCTCAGTTACACAGGTCTCCCGGCGTTTTCTTCGGGCAAAGTATCCACGCGAATGGTACGAAGCTTTATTCCGCGAGAATTATTCCGTTCAAGGGTTCATGGATCGAGTTCGCCACGGACATCAATAACGTGATGTACGCGTATATCGACCGGAAGAAAAAATTGCCCGTGACAACTCTTTTGAGAGCGATCGGGTTTGAAACGGATAAGGATATCCTCGAGATATTCGGTCTTGCAGATGAAGTCAATGTTTCCCGTACGGGGTTGAAGAAAGTCGTTGGCAGACGTTTGGCTGCTCGTGTTTTGAAATCTTGGATTGAAGATTTCGTTGATGAAGATACCGGTGAGGTCGTTTCTATCGAGCGTAACGAGATTATCGTTGATCGTGAAACGGTACTGGAGCCTGAGCATATTGATGCAATTGTCGAATCCGGCGCGAAAACGATCCTTCTTCACAAGGAAATGCAAAACTTGGCTGATTATGCTATTATATATAACACGCTGCAAAAGGATCCCTGTAACTCAGAGAAAGAAGCCGTGTTGCATATTTACAGGCAATTGCGTAGTTCGGAGCCGCCAGATGAGGCTACTGCACGCGATGTGATCGATAAGTTGTTCTTCTCGGACAAACGTTACGATTTGGGTGACGTGGGACGTTACAAGTTGAACAAGAAGTTGAATCTCGCGACAGACCCGGATATCCGTGTGCTGACGAAAGAGGATATTATCGAGATCATCAAATATTTGATCCGTTTGTTGAACGCCAAGACGGACGTGGACGATATCGACCACTTGAGCAACCGCCGCGTACGTACGGTTGGCGAACAATTATATAATCAATTCGGAGTAGGGTTGGCCCGTATGGCACGTACGATTCGCGAGAGAATGAACGTGCGCGACAACGAGGTGTTTACCCCGGTTGACTTGATTAATTCGAAGATTTTGTCTTCGGTGATTAACTCGTTCTTCGGAACGAATGCGTTGTCCCAGTTCATGGATCAAACGAATCCGCTGGCTGAGATAACCCACAAAAGACGTATGTCCGCATTGGGACCCGGTGGTCTTTCGAGAGATCGCGCCGGATTCGAGGTGCGTGACGTGCATTACACTCACTATGGTCGTTTGTGTCCGATCGAAACGCCCGAGGGACCGAATATCGGTTTGATTTCATCTCTCTGCGTGTACGCCAAGATCAATGACCTCGGGTTTATCGAGACTCCTTACCGTAAGGTAAATGACGGAGTGGTGGATTTGTCCGAAGAAGGAGTGAAATATTATTCGGCGGAAGAAGAAGAAGAAAAGGTAATCGCTCAGGCTAGTTCCCCGATCAACGAAGAAGGGAAGTTTACCAATAAATGGGTAAAAGCCAGAAAGGATGCCGATTTCCCGATGGCAGCGGGTGAAGAGGTGGACATGATTGATGTTGCCCCGAACCAGATTGCTTCTATCGCGGCTTCTTTGATTCCCTTCTTGGAGCATGATGATGCTAACCGCGCGTTGATGGGATCTAACATGATGCGTCAGGCAGTTCCGATCATTTCTCCGGAATCCCCGATCGTGGGTACCGGTTTGGAAGCTAACTTGATCAAGGATTCCAGAACACAGATCGTTGCTGAAGGTCCGGGTGTGGTTAGTTTCGTGGACGGGCGCAAGATCGTGATCAAGTATGACCGCACGGAAGAAGAGGCTTTTGTAAGTTTCGAGCCGGATACGAAAGAGTATTATTTGCCGAAATATCAACGTACTAACCAAAGTACGACAATCACGTTGAAGCCGATCGTGAGAAAAGGCGAGCGTGTAGAAGAAGGACAGATTCTGACGGAAGGTTACTCTTCCCAGAAGGGTGAGTTGGCTCTCGGGCGTAACCTGAAAGTGGCATTCATGCCTTGGAAGGGGTACAACTACGAGGATGCTATCGTGATCTCCGAAAATATTGTTCGGAATGACGTGTTCACTTCTGTTCACGTGGACGAGTATTCTTTGGAAGTGCGTGAAACGAAACGCGGTCTTGAGGAGTTGACGGCCGATATCCCGAACGTGAGTGAAGAGGCTACGAAAGATCTGGATGAAAACGGAATCATTCGTGTCGGAGCTCGTGTACAGCCGGGAGATATCTTGATCGGTAAGATTACTCCGAAAGGTGAGTCTGACCCGAGTCCGGAAGAAAAGTTGTTGAGAGCCATCTTCGGTGACAAAGCCGGTGACGTGAAAGATGCTTCTTTGAAGGCTTCCCCGTCTTTGAAGGGTGTGATTATCGACAAGAAGCTGTTCCAACGCACGATCAGCGACCGCAAGACTAAAGCTGCCGGAAAGAATATACTGGCAGAGTTAGACGAGCAGTTCCAACGTAAAGTAGGTGATCTTACTTCTCTGTTGATCGATAAGTTGTTCGAACTGGTGAACGGTAAGACTTCACAAGGCGTGAAGAATTATTTGAACGAGGATATTGTTCCGAAAGGCGTGAAGTTCTCGTATAAGATGCTGCAGAATATGGATTTCTTGCAGATTAACCCGAACAAGTGGACGACAGACAAGCAGAAGAATGATATGATCCGCGACTTGTTGCATAACTATATCATCAAGTACAAAGAGATCGAGGGACAGATCAAACGTAAGAAATACAACGCTACTGTCGGGGACGAACTTCCCACGGGTATCATCAAGATGGCAAAAGTTTACGTGGCTAAAAAACGTAAATTGCAAATCGGTGATAAGATGGCAGGACGTCACGGTAACAAGGGTATCGTATCCCGCGTGGTAAGGGTGGAAGATATGCCGTTCTTGGCTGACGGAACTCCGGTTGATATTTGTTTGAACCCGTTGGGTGTGCCTTCTCGTATGAACTTGGGACAGGTATTCGAAACCGTATTGGGTTGGGCAGGTAAGAACTTGGGAGTGAAGTTCGCTACTCCTATTTTCGATGGTGCAACTCTTGAAGATATCAATAAGTATACGGACGAAGCCGGTGTACCCAGATTCGGTACCACGTACTTGTATGACGGGGGAACGGGAGAACGTTTCGACCAGCCGGCAACCGTGGGGGTGATCTACATGTTGAAGTTGGGGCACATGGTTGACGATAAGATGCATGCTCGTTCTATCGGTCCGTACTCGTTGATTACTCAACAACCTCTTGGAGGTAAGGCTCAGTTCGGAGGTCAGCGTTTCGGAGAGATGGAGGTTTGGGCACTCGAGGCATTTGGTGCATCACATATCCTTCAGGAAATCCTGACAGTGAAGTCGGATGACGTGATGGGAAGAACGAAGACTTACGAGCATATCGTGAAAGGGGAACCTCTGCCGAATCCCGGGATTCCGGAGTCTTTCAACGTGTTGTTGCATGAGCTTCGCGGGTTAGGATTGAGCGTAAACCTAATATAATGGAAAATTGAAAATGGAAAATTGAAAATGGGGAAAGAAAGTCTATTAATTTTCAATTCTCAATTTTCAATTTTCAATTAACAAATAAAATATGGCCTTCAGAAAAGACAATAAAGTAAAGAGTTTTACTAAAATAGCGATTGGGTTGGCTTCGCCGGAAGAGATTCTGGAACGATCCAGTGGCGCTGTACTAAAACCGGAGACGATTAACTATCGTACTTACAAGCCCGAACGTGACGGTTTGTTCTGCGAGCGTATTTTCGGACCGGTGAAGGATTACGAATGTCATTGTGGTAAGTACAAACGTATTCGTTATAAAGGGATCGTTTGCGACCGTTGTGGTGTCGAGGTGACGGAGAAGAAGGTAAGACGTGAGCGCATGGGGCACATTCAATTGGTGGTTCCGGTGGCTCATATCTGGTATTTCAAATCATTACCGAATAAAATCGGTTACTTGTTAGGTTTGCCTTCCAAGAAACTGGATACCGTGATTTACTATGAGAGATACGTGGTGGTGAACCCGGGTATCATGGGTGATACCGGTATCAAAACAATGGACTTTTTGACGGAGGAGGAATATCTGGATATTCTGGATAAGCTTCCGACGGATAATCAATATCTGGATGATGATGATCCGAATAAATTCATCGCTAAGATGGGTGCCGAGGCGATCTCCATGTTGTTGGAGCGTCTGGACTTGGATGATTTGTCCTATGATTTGAGAAATAAAGCGAACACGGAGACTTCTCAACAGAGAAAGAACGAAGCTTTGAAACGTTTGCAGGTTGTAGAGGCTTTCCGCGAGAGTAAAGAGATTAATAAACCGGAATGGATGATCGTGAAGGTGTTGTCTGTGATACCGCCCGAGTTGCGTCCGTTGGTTCCGTTGGATGGTGGTCGTTTTGCGACTTCCGATTTGAACGATTTGTACAGACGGGTAATCATCCGTAACAATCGTTTGAAGAGATTGATCGAGATCAAGGCTCCGGATGTGATCTTACGTAATGAAAAACGTATGTTGCAGGAGGCCGTGGATTCATTGTTCGATAACTCTCGTAAGTCTAACGCCGTAAAGATCGAGAATAACAGACCGTTGAAATCTTTGTCCGACAGTTTGAAAGGTAAACAAGGACGTTTCCGTCAGAACTTGTTGGGTAAGCGTGTTGACTATTCCGCGCGTTCGGTAATTGTCGTTGGGCCGGACTTGAAGATGCACGAATGTGGAATCCCGAAGGATATGGCAGCCGAATTGTACATGCCGTTTATTATCCGTAAGTTGATCGAGCGCGGTATCGTGAAGACGGTGAAGAGTGCGAAAAAGATTGTGGATCGTCGTGACCCGATTGTTTGGGACATTCTGGAAAATGTGTTGAGAGGGCATCCGGTTTTGTTGAACCGTGCGCCGACTTTGCACCGCTTGGGTATTCAGGCTTTCCAGCCGAAATTGATCGAGGGTAAGGCTATCCGTTTGCATCCTTTGGCTTGTACCGGATTTAATGCCGACTTTGACGGAGACCAGATGGCTGTGCATTTGCCGTTAGGTAACGAGGCTGTTCTGGAAGCGCAGATTTTGATGTTGTGTTCGCATAACATCTTGAATCCGGCTAACGGTGCGCCTATCACGGTACCTTCTCAAGATATGGTACTCGGTTTGTACTATATCACGAAACCGAGAAAAGGCGTGAAAGGTGAAGGTTTGAAGTTCTATGCTCCCGAGGAAGTGATTATCGCTTTCAACGAGCGGGCTGTGGATTTGCATGCCGAGATTGAAGTGAAAATTGATGATGTAGATAATGAAGGGAACGCGATCAACCACATGATTAAGACTACTGTCGGTCGTGTGATATTGAATCAGTTTACCCCGAAGAATTATCCGTATATAAATACCTTGATCACGAAGAAAGCTTTGCGTGACATCATCGGTGACGTGTTCAAACGTTGCGGGGTGGATGTGACCGCCAAGTTCTTGGATGATATCAAAGACTTGGGTTACCGTAAGGCGTTCGAGGGTGGTTTGTCATTCAACTTGGGTGACGTTATCGTGCCGGAGAACAAGCAAGATTTGTTGCAGGAGGGATACGATCAAGTGGAAGAGGTGATGATGAACTATAACATGGGATTCATTACCAATAATGAAAGATATAACCAGATTATCGATATTTGGACACACGTGAACGCTAACTTGACTTCAACTTTGATGAAGCAGTTGGCATCTGACGATCAGGGATTCAATTCTATCTACATGATGTTGGATTCCGGAGCCCGCGGATCTCGCGAGCAGATTCGTCAGTTGGGTGGTATGCGTGGATTGATGGCGAAACCCCAAAAATCCGGAGCTACCGGTGGTCAGATTATCGAGAACCCGATTTTGGCAAACTTCAAGGAAGGGCTTTCGGTGTTGGAGTACTTCATTTCAACCCATGGTGCTCGTAAAGGTTTGGCGGATACGGCATTGAAGACGGCAGACGCCGGATACCTGACTCGTCGTCTGGTTGACGTGGCAAATGACATCACGATTACTGAGGAAGACTGCGGTACGTTGAGAGGGGTTACCATTTCGGCTATCAAGAATAACGAGGAGATCGTATCTTCTTTGTCCGAGAGAATATTGGGACGCGTGTCCGTGCATGATATTTATCACCCGAATACCGGTGAATTGATCGTGGCATCGGGTGACGAGATCACGGAAGTGATTGCCGATATTATTGAAAAATCACCGATCGAGCGAGTTGAAGTACGTTCCGTACTGACTTGTGAGGCGAAGAAAGGAGTTTGTGCTAAATGTTATGGACGTAACCTTGCTACCAGCCGTATGGTTGAGAAAGGTGAGGCTGTCGGAGTTATTGCGGCACAGTCTATTGGTGAGCCGGGTACCCAGTTGACATTGAGAACTTTCCACGTGGGAGGTACTGCCGGAAATATTTCCAGCGAGAACTCGTTGAAAGCGAAATATGACGGTTATGTCGAGTATGAGGAATTGCGTTCTGTCGAGCATGTGTTGGATAACGGAACGACTTGTGACGTTGTTGTCGGACGTTTGACGGAGTTGCGCATTCTGGATAAAAACACGAATATTATATTGATTTCTCACGCTATCCCTTATGGGGCTAAATTGTTCGTGAAGGATGGTGATGAAGTAAATAAAGGTGAGTTGCTTTGTGAATGGGACCCGTTCAATGCGTTGATCATTACTGAATTTGCCGGAACTGTCGGGTTGGAGAACTTGATTGAGGGTGAAACCTACAAGGAAGAATCTGACGAAACGACCGGATTTAGAGAGATGATTATCATCGAGTTCCGTGATAAGATGAAAGCTCCCGCTTTGCGTATCAATGATGCGGAAGGAAATATGATCAAGAGTTACAACTTGCCGGTAGGCGCTCACATCGTTGTAAAAGAAGGTGCAGAGGTAACGGCAGGTAGTACGATCGCGAAGATTCCGAGGGCTGTTGGTAAGGCAGGCGATATCACGGGAGGTCTTCCTCGTGTTACCGAGTTGTTTGAAGCTCGTAACCCGTCGAACCCCGCGGTTGTATCGGAAATTGACGGGGAGGTAACTTATGGTAAGATCAAGCGCGGTAACCGCGAGATCATCGTAACTTCTAAAGCCGGAGAGGTGAAGAAGTATCTGGTATCTCTGTCAAAACAGATATTGGTTCAAGAGAACGACTATGTACGTGCCGGAACCCCGTTGTCTGACGGTGCGATTACCCCGATCGATATTCTGAATATCGAGGGACCGATCAAAGTACAGGAATATATCGTGAACGAGGTACAGGATGTGTATCGTATGCAGGGTGTGAAGATTAACGATAAGCACTTCGAGATTATCGTACACCAAATGATGCGTAAGGTATTGATTCAAGATGCCGGAGACACGAGATTCTTGGAAAACCAAATCGTTGACAAAGGTGAGTTCATGGAAGAAAACGATTCAATCTACGGTAAGAAAGTTGTACTGGATGCCGGAGATTCGGATCGGGTGAAACCGGGGCAAATTATCACGGTACGTATGTTGAGAGATATTAACTCTCAATTGAAACGTCGTGACTTGAAGGTGATAGAGGCTAGGGATGCGGTGCCCGCAACTTCGGCACAGGTATTACAAGGTATTACCCGCGCTGCATTGCAGACGGCAAGCTTTATCTCTGCTGCTTCATTCCAAGAGACCACGAAGGTGTTGAACGAAGCTGCAATTTACGGTAAGGTCGATCCTCTGGAAGGATTGAAAGAGAACGTGATTTGCGGTCACTTGATACCAGTGGGAACAGGTATGAAAGAGTTTAGAGGTATGATCGTAGGCTCTAAGGCGGATCTCGAAAGGATGGAAAAATAACGATAAGATAGAGGCGCCGAAAGGCGCCTCTATTGTTTTATAACTATAACCGAACCATTATGGAAGAGAAAAAACAACAACTTGATATCGAATTAAGTCATGAGGTGGCACAAGGGACTTATGCTAATCTGGCTATAATTTCCCATTCCTCGTCGGAGTTTATCGTGGATTTTATTCGTATTATGCCGGGTGTGCCGAAGGCTGACGTGAAGAGTCGTATCATACTGACCCCGGAACATGCCAAACGTTTGATGTTGGCGTTACAAGATAACATCCGTAAATTTGAAATGAATTTCGGTAAAATTAACTTGCCCGAAGGTGGTGGTCCCGGAACTCCGATGTTCCCGTTGGATTTGGGAACGAAGGGACAGGCTTAGTAATTTACGATTTCAGATTTATGATTTTAGATTCCCACGTACTTATTCAATTTGTAATTTAGCAATCAAAAGCGCAGATTTGTGCGACTGGAATCATAAATCTGAAATCGTAAATCTAAAATTACTAAAGCCATTTTTTCCGTTTAAAATAGAGTAGCATGATGATGGTGATGAGAATCATGATACCCCATAGGATGAAGTAAGCGTAGCGGTGATTTAGTTCGGGCATGTATTGGAAGTTCATTCCGTAGATGCCGGCGATGAAAGTGAGCGGGATGAAGATGGCGGAGAAAATTGTCAATACTTTCATGACGTCGTTGATCCGGTTGCTAGTGTTGGTTTGGTAAAGATTGATCTGGTCGGATACCATGGAGTAGTAGATTTCGATAGCTTCCTGTGCTTGTAGAACCAAGTCGTCCAAGTCGTGCAGATAGGTGTACGTGCGTTCATTGATTAGGGGCGAATCACAGTTCGTGAAACGGGAGGTGACTTCTTTGAAAGGACGGACGTTTTTCCGGATGTAGGATAATTCCGTTTTGTAATGATAAAGACCTTCTATTGTTTTCACGTCGGATTCGAGAATTGTTTTTCCTCTTGACTCAATATCGGCACCCAGTATTTCCAAGTTGATGATATAGCTGTCTACAATCGTATCCAGCAGCGCATAGCAAAGATAGTCCGTGCCATAAGTGCGGATACGGGTTTTCCCGTCATAAAGGCGTTTCTTTACATCCTTGAAATAATCTGCGTCGGTTTCCTGTACCGTAATCAGGTAGTGTGAGCCGACGATGAAAGAGAGTTGTTCCATGTGCACGACATCATCTTCTTTGCCTAAATAGAAAGATTTGGCAATAATGTACAGGTGGTCGGATTCATCGCTGAACCGGGGACGCTGGTCTGTGTTTAAAATGTCTTCCAGAAAAAGGGAAGATATATCGAATGCTTTTCCTATTTCGGCAATCAGGCCTGTGTTCTGAAGACCGGATATGTTGATCCATGTCATGTGGTCGTTGGATACCATATTACTGATACCGTCGACTGTTTCCGGAAAGGATTCTTTGACTCCTTCCGGGGTGTATTGTATGACATGGATCGAATTTTTAGTCATTTTCTGTTTCCCGATAAAGATAAGGGAACCGGGAGCGGCTCCTTGTGATTTTGTCCGATCTTTCAGAAATCTAGCCATAATGCAATATAAATTAAAAGTTATTTTGGAATATCGGAAGTGTCCGAATCGGAGTTTTCTATTTTTAGTTTGATGGGATTGGAACTATCGCCCCACGTGAGAGTCCTGTACGGGAACGGAAATTCGACGTTCTTTGCGTCAAATACTTTTTTCAAACGTCTGCGATATTCTCTTCCGACAGCCCATTGTTGCATGGGTTTGGTTTTGAGGACAAGACGGATAACAACGGCACTGTCCGCGAAGTCATTGACGCCGCTGATGGATATCGGTTCAAGCATCAGTTCCTTGTAAACTGGGTCGTTATACATTTCATCACCGACTTGCTGCATGAGCATGACGGCATTGTCCGTGTCTTCTTTGTACGCTATACCGATTTGCAGGACGATGGCAGACCATTCTTTTGTCATGTTCGAGAGGGTATTAATTTTTCCGTTTTGGAAAATGTGTACTATGCCGGAACTGTCCCGTAGGGTAACGGTACGTAGTTCTATTTTCTCGACCAAACCTTCCGTGCCGTTGATAACAGCCCAGTCCCCGGTACGCAATTGATCTTCCAGCAGGATAAAGAAACCGGAAATAAAGTCCCGAACGAGTTCCTGTGCGCCGAAGCCGACAGCCAGACCGACAATACCGGCACTGGCAAGGATGGGGGCGATGTTGATATTGAATTTGCCGAGAAGAATCAAAAGGAAGATGACCCATAAGAAGATTCTTCCGATACCATATATAATACCCGTGAGTGTGTTTATCCGTTTTTCCGCTTCCATGTCGTCAATATCTGCGGCTTTGTGGGCTTTTGATACGGCAATTTTTTTCATTTTTTTGGTTGTGAAGCGTAATGCCCGGAGTAATGAAACGAAAAGGACGATTAATATCGCGATGGAGGGAAGTTGTATCACGCACCAAGTGATTAATTTGGTAAGCATTTCATTCCAGAAGTTTGCCGTGAATACAGCCGGAACCCGTGATGCGGCCTCTTTCGTGTTCCAGAAAACAATAACCCCGTCTATTTGTGTGCTGTCCGGAATGTTTTTCTCGATTACTTCATTGTTCGTGTTATCCCACCAAGAATCATCCAAGTTAGCTTTGTTAATTAGAAAGTTTGTGCTGACTTTCGGAACAGAAACAACGATCTCGCCCGAAGAGGGAAGGAAATGAATATTGTGATAGGCATCCCGGAGTTGTCCCAGCGTGGAGTTGAGCCCGATGCCCTCTGCCGTCTTGAAGACGGTATCCCGGATGATAATACGGTTGATGTATGAACTGGTATCTCCCGCGACTTCGGAGGTGGCAGTGAATAATAATTTCCCCTCCCGGTCATACACGTTGTAGTCGTCAAACTCTTGATTGAAGAATCCTTCTTTGTTTTTAATCAGTTTGATTTGTTTTTTAGGGTATAACGAGTATAACTTGTTGATATTCGTGCCTCTTTGAATAGGTCCCACGTGATTGGCGCTGATCGTGTACGGGTTTCGGTCGTCGGGATTTTCGATGAAATCGGAGAGTTTTGATTTCTTTCCGCAACTTGCGATCCCCATAACCAAGCAGAGAAGAATCAAGTAATGTTTCATGGTAATATGTCTTATATTTAATATGTTATTATACACGATATATTCGATAAAATTATACAAAACTTATTATCTATACAATTTTGGGTAGGTTTTTGTTCCATTTTGAAAGGGAAATTATTCATTGGAATTTTCAACCGTAACAAGAAAGTAACAAAAAAAGGCGGAAAAACGAGCCTTGTTTAGAACTGTTTTATTTTATTTGTGTTGAAAAACATGTTTTTCAACATGCTCAGGCTTGATTGTCAATGGTATATATCGAGAGAAAAAAATAATGATGCAAACTTGTTTAGATATTTGTATTGGCTACCTTTACGCATGTTTTACAACATAAAAATTGTGTGATTTTGTAATATACATTTTGTAATTTAATATTAAAGAACAAGTAACTAAGTCATGAGTGAAAAGACAGAAGTTATCGACAAAAAAAATATTGTAATCCGTTTTTCGGGGGATTCGGGAGACGGTATGCAATTGACGGGTTCGCAGTTCTCGGATGCTGCAGCTTTATTTGGAAACGGAGTATCAACGTTTCCGGATTATCCCGCGGAGATACGCGCACCGCAAGGAACTGTAGGTGGTGTTTCCGGTTTTCAGGTACATATTGGGGATAATCCGGTGAAAACCCCGGGTGATTTTGCTGATGTGCTTGTGGCGATGAATCCTGCCGCTCTGAAAGCTAATTTGCGTTGGGCTAAAAAGGGTGCAACGATTATCGTGAATTTGGATGCATTTAATGATAAGAACATCGAGAAAGCAGGGTATAAGGCAAATCCATTGGAAGATGTTGTCTTGCAGGATTATAATGTAGTCCCGGTAAAAGTGACAACTTTGACGGAAGAAGCTTTGAAAGACAGCGGTCTGGATCAAAAATCTATCGTTAAATGTAAGAATATGTTTGCTCTTGGTATGATATACTGGATGTTTGACCGTACGGTAGATCACACGAGAGATTTTATTAACCAAAAATTCGGTAAGAAACCGGAGATCGCGAAAGCTAACGTGAAAGTTTTGGAAAGCGGATTTAATTATGCTGCCAACGTACACGCTTTAGCTGTACACTTCAATGTGGCTCCCGCTCATATAGAAAAAGGTCGCTACCGTACGATTACCGGAAACAAGGCAACTGCGTGGGGATTCCTTGCAGCGGCTGAAAAGGCTAATTTACCTTTGTTCTGCGGTTCTTATCCTATTACTCCGGCAACGGATATTTTACAGGAATTAGCATTAAGACGCGATTTAGGAGTGAAAACCTATCAGGCAGAGGATGAGATTGCCGGAATTTGTACTTCTATCGGTGCAAGTTACGTGGGTAATCTGGCTATAACTACTACTTCCGGTCCCGGCCTTGCATTGAAGAGCGAAGCTGCCGGATTGGCTGTAATGGCTGAATTGCCTTTGGTTATTGTTGACGTTCAACGCGGTGGTCCTTCAACAGGTCTTCCCACGAAGACGGAGCAATCCGACTTGTTGCAGGCTCTTTACGGGCGTAACGGTGAAAGTCCTATGCCTGTTGTAGCAGCAAGTACCCCGGGTAACTGTTTTGATTACGCGTTCTGGGCAGCTAAAATAGCTGTTGAACATATGACTCCCGTTGTTCTGTTGACTGACGGTTATCTTGGAAACGGTGCGCAACCGTGGAAGATTCCGGCAATGAAAGATCTTCCGGTGATAACCCCGAGAGTGGCTAAAGAGGGAGATGATTACAAGCCTTACGCTCGTGATCCGGAAACTTTGGCTAGAATGTGGGCTTTGCCGGGAACGAAAGGTCTGGAACACCGCATCGGTGGTTTGGAAAAAGTAAATGTTACCGGAGAGATTAGTTATGTTCCTGAAAACCATCAGGTGATGACTGACTTGCGTGATGCGAAAGTGGCTAAGATTGCCGATTATATCCCGGAACAGGAAGTGTTCGGAAGCCAAGATGGTGGCGACGTGCTTGTTGTCGGATGGGGTGGTACTTACGGTCACTTGTATTCCGTGGTAAAGGAACTGAGAGAAGAGGGTGCGGATGTTAGTTTGGCTCACTTCAATTTTATTAATCCGCTTCCGAAGAACACGGGTGAAGTGCTTGCGAAATTCAAAAAGATTATTGTTTGCGAGTTGAACTTGGGACAATTTGCTCAATATTTGAGAGCTAAATTCCCGGCATATACTTATTATCAATATAACAAAGTAGCAGGATTACCTTTCACGGTAGTTGAGCTGAAAGAAAAAATAACCGAATTATTAGGAAAATAATCATGGCAGAACAATATACACCGAAAGATTTTAAGAGCAACCAAGAGATTCGTTGGTGTCCGGGTTGCGGTGACCATGGTATCATCAACTCTGTACAAAAGGCCATGGCTGAATTGGGGTACCCGAAAGAATCGTGGGCAGTTATTTCCGGAATCGGGTGTTCTTCTCGTTTCCCCTACTACATGAACACGTATGGTTTCCACACGATTCATGGGCGTGCTGCCGCGATAGCATCCGGGGCAAAGAGTGCTAACCCGAAATTGAATATCCTTCAGGTTTCCGGTGACGGAGATGCGTTGGCAATCGGGGGTAATCACTTTATTCACGCTATCCGTCGGAATATCGATATTACCACTTTAGTGTTCAATAACGAGATTTACGGTTTGACAAAAGGACAGTATTCTCCGACCACGAAATTGGGTACGAAGACTAAAACTTCTCCTTACGGTACGATTGAAACTCCGTTTAATCCCGGAGAATTGGTAATCGGTGCACAAGGAAAATTCTTTGCTCGTTCGTTGGATATGAATATTAATTTGACTGCCGAGGTGATCGAGGCCGGTGTGCGTCATAAAGGGACTGCAGTTGTGGAGATTCTTCAGAATTGTGTGATTTTTGCCGATGGTGCTCATGCCGCGATTACCGATAAAGAAATGAAAGAGGAACGTCAGTTGATTTTGAAACACGGTGAACCGATGGTTTTTGGAAAGAACAAAGATAAAGGTATCATGTTCGATATGAAAGCCGGAAAGTTGAAAGTTGTGGAGATAGGTAAAGATGGCATCACTCTTGACGATATCATGGTACATGACGCTCATAGTGTGAATCCCTCTATACATTGGATGCTGGTGCACATGAAAGCTCCGGAATATCCCGTGGCATTGGGAGTTATCCGTGATGTGGAAGGCATTACTTATAATGATGCACTGGAAGGACAGATTGAAGACGTGAAAGCAAAATCACCGATTCATTGTGTTGACGATTTATTGAACAGCGGTGACGTTTGGGAGGTAAAATAAATTGTTTGATAATAAAAAAATAGAGGCGTTTCATTGAAACGCCTCTATTTTTTTATTTCGAGTGGGGTATGGATGCGATACCCCATTGGGTATTGGGAATAGAATCCATTTTTAATTTTAAATGTCCGCCGTTCATGATTTCCTTACGATAGAACCAGCAGTCGTCCAACGGTTTGCCGTTTAACGTGGCGGATTGAACGTAATAGTTTGTCGGGGAGCAATTTTCCGTTTCAATGATAAATTCTTTTCCGGAATAATATTTCGGGTTAAGTTTGATTGTAATCTTGTTGAATTTGGGGCTACCGATTTGGTAGGACGGGGTGATGTTTGTTCCCCCTTGCACGTCGAACAGTCCCATGGCAGCCAGTACGTACCATGCTCCCAGTTGTCCTTGGTCTTCATCTTGCCCGTAGCCATAGCCGTGTTCGGGAGTGAGTCCGTAAAACTCGTCACAAATTAGACGGCTATATAGTTGAGTCAACCAAGGTTTGCCGGAATAATTGAATAACCAAGCATCGTGCAGGCAAGGTTGATTACCTTGGTTGTACAGTTTCTCGACACCCGAAAAACTGTCGATTTCTTTGCCGCCGCCGAAAAGAGTCTTGCGTGACTCGGCGAACGTGTTTTCCAATCTTTCGTTGAAGACATCTATTCCCATGAGGGAGATTAGATTTTTCACGTCATGCGGAACGTACCACGTGTATTGGGCGGCATTCCCTTCTTGGAATCCTTTCCAGCCTTTCATCGGGTCGAAATCTTTCATGAATGTGCCGTCCTCTTCCCGCGGGCGTATGTATTTTGTTTCGGGGTCAAAAAGGTTTTTGTAAGCATGCGAGTAATGTAGCAGCGTGTCATACTCGGCTGTTTTGCCCAAGGCCTTTGCCAATTGTGCTGCGGCATAGCAACTGAATGCGTATTCCAGCGTGTGGGATGCCCCGAAATTGCATACCCATTCGTTCGGGTACAGGTAATCTTTCAGGGGTATATAGCTCCTCTTGATAAAGTATTCGTTATCGTATTTCCCGTTACCCATGTCCCTGCCGATGTATTCCAATTCGTTTTTACGCACAGCGTCCCATGCCGTGTGGATATCGAAGTCCCGGATGCCTGCCTGATAAGCGGCACAAATCACTAGCCCTTGAAAGTTGGTTTGCACGCCATTCGTGTAGACTCCTGCGGCTTCGCCGTCATGTAACCAACCGGAATTTTTGTAGAAGTCGAGATTGGATTTCACGTAGCTGGAATAGATTTCCGGGTAGGCGAGAGTCCATATTTGCGTGAGGTTCCAGAAGCCGCCCCACATGCCGTCCGTGTTGTGGTGGGCGTATTGCGGTAGCCCGTGTTCATCCAAGGGAATTTGACCGACCGTTTTGTCATGTTGAATAAATTGCCCATTTATGTCGTTGGCAATGCCTCTGCCGAGTAAAGCATGGTATAGTCCGGTGTAGAATTTGGTTTTGTCTTCATCGGTTCCACCCTCGACTTGTACGCGTCCCAGCATTTCGTTCCATGTTTCGCGAGCGCTGTTTCTCACGTTGTCGAATGTTTTGCCTTTTGACTCTATTTCCCGATTGTTGCGGGCGTTTTCAATGCTCGTGTAGGATAGTCCTACCTGCATTTGTATCTGTTCCTGCTCTTTTGTCTTGAAATTCAAGAATAATCCGCATCCGGGACCTTGCACGGCGTGAGAATTTTCGGTAATCTTGTCATTGATAAATGTACCGACGGATTCTGGTTGCTTATCCAGTTTGGCGGCAAAGTAGATTTTCACTTTTCCCTCCGGCTGACAGAAAATGGCGTAAACCGGATAGTTTTCCACCCAACCGGTCACCTCGTTGCTTTCGGGATGATAGGTTACTTCTGCGTCGGTCACGGTTGCGCTTTCGCCTTGTTTGTGTCCGATGTCGAATAATATTCTTGCTTCCGATGATTCGGGGAAAGTGTAGCGGTGAAAACCCGTGCGGGTTGTTGCCGTGAGTTCGGCTTTGATATTGTAATCGGTGAGATTCACGGAATAATACCCCGGTGTGGAGCATTCCGTGTTCTTGTCGATGCGGGAACGATAACCTTCATCCGGATTTTCAAGAGAACCGGGAAGTGTTTTCAATGTGCCCGTGGTTGGGATTGTCACGACTCCCCCGATTTGAAACTCGTGAAAATGGGCAAAGCCCTCGATTGAATGATGGCGGTCATCATATCCACAGGGAGTCCAACTTCCGTAACTTCCATAGGCGTTTGTCGTCGGGGCTAATTTTGCCATACCCATAGGGAGTGCCGCGGGTGTATAGAAGAACCAACGACAATGCACTGAACCGATTTGTGGGTCTACCCAATCAACGGGTTGCTTTTTTACGTTCGTGTCTTGACACGAGTAAAGTAGTGATATAAACAGAAATAGGCTAATGAGAGTTCTCATGGATACTTGCTATTTTAAAAGTTTTGATGATTTTGCCTACAAATTTATCTTTTTTTGATTTTCTCTTCATTAAAAAAGAATAAATTTGTAATGCAAAGAATTAAATTTTTTTCCTATGATGCATCTGAATATATTAAGTGTTACATTGCCTCTGACCAATCCGGTGTTGATATTCTCTGTAATTCTTTTTATTATTCTGTTTGCACCTCTCTTGTTACACCGGTTCCGGATTCCGGATATTGTCGGTTTGATCATAGCCGGGGCGGTGATAGGTCCTTACGGTTTGCACGTTATGGATCGGGATAGCAGTATCGTGTTGTTCGGGACGGTAGGATTATTGTATATCATGTTTGTTGCCGGTCTGGAAATAGACATGGCGGATTTCAAAAAGAATAGCAAGAGAAGTTTAATATTCGGTTTGTACACGTTTTTTATTCCGATGATTCTGGGAACGTTTGCGGGAGTCTATTTATTGGATTTTTCTTATCCGACTTCCATATTGTTGGCGAGTATGTTTGCTTCGCATACTTTGGTGACTTACCCGATTGTCAGTAAATACGGGATCACGAAAAACAGGGCGGTTAATGTTGCGATCGGGGGGACTGTTATTACTTGTCTGCTCGCTTTGCTCGTGTTGGCGGTGATTGTCGGAATGTCTACCGGGGAACTGACTCAAGGTTTTTGGATCAGACTGGGAGTTTCGACGGTATTGTTCGCGTTTATTGTCTTGTGGGTTTTTCCCGTCGTGGGACATTGGTATCTCAAGCGTTATGATGATCGGGTAGGGCAATTTATTTTTGTGCTGGGATTGGTTTTCTTGGCTTCTTTCTTGGCGGAAGCCGCCGGGTTGGAGGCAATTATCGGGGCATTCCTTGCGGGGTTGGCATTGAATCGTCTGATTCCGAATACTTCCGCTTTGATGAACCGGATCGAGTTCGTGGGAAACGCTCTTTTTATTCCGTTCTTTTTGATAGGAGTCGGGATGCTGGTTAATTTTCACGTGTTTTTTAATGATCTGACTTCGATATGGGTAGCAGTAGTTATGACGGTGGTAGCCACGGTTTCCAAGTTTATTCCGGCATGGTTGACTCAACGGAATTTTAAATTCACGAGTTCGGAGAGAACGTTGATTTTCGGGTTGAGTAACGCACAAGCCGCGGCAACTTTGGCAGCCGTGTTGGTCGGGTATAACGTGATATTAGGGACGACACCGAACGGGGAACCGATTCGTTTGCTGAACGAGAGCGTGTTGAACGGTACGATCGTGATGATTCTGGTGACTTGTATTGTCGCTTCCTTTGCCACGCAGAAAGGGGCGCAAGAGGTAGCCTTGGCGGAGTTTGCCGAGGAAGAGATGGAAAGTGACGAGGATGCGGAAGACCGGATATTGATCCCGTTGAGTAATATCGAGAACGTGGAAGAGTTGGTCAATCTTGCCGTAACCATAAAATCAAAGAAAGCGAAGTCGGTCATGACCGCTTTGAACGTGATTAAAGCGGACACGGGTGATTCGACGGCAGAAAAAAGAGCGAATCTGTTATTGGAAAAAGCCACGAAAGCGGCAGCCGCCACGGACAACCAGTTAGTGACTTCTTTGCGCTACGACGACGACGTGGTGAACGGTATTAAAAATGCCACGAAAGAACATAAGATCACGGATATCGTGTTGGGACTCCGTAAAGAGGGCGAGATATCGGATACTTTCCTAGGTAATCTGACAGACCGGGTTTTGTCGAAATGTGCGACGACTACTTTGGTGTACCGTCCGTCGCAACCCTTATCGACAATCAAACGATATATCGTGGTAGTTCCCCCTCGTGCCGAACGGGAAATCGGTTTTCCGTATTGGGTGATACGGATATGGAATATTGCTAAAAATTCGAGTAGTAAAATTATATTTTATGCTGATGCCTCGGTGTTGTCGGTCTTGCAGGAAGTGAATGCGAAACATGCTGTTGAAGTCGAATTTAATGAATTTGCCGATTGGGATGATTTCCTGATTATTTCCCGTGATGTGAAGGAGAACGATGCTTTGATGATCGTGATGAGCCGTCGGAATTACCCGTCTTACGTGAAAAACATGACGTTGGTGCCGACGTATCTGAACAAATATTTCAATAGGCATAGTTGTATTTTGATTTACCCGATGCAAATAGGTATAGGTGAACAGGAACTTGGAGCGCTAAAGAGTATACCGCACGCGGATTCACATGATAGTCTGGATGATTTGGCGGACGTGATGAGGAGTCTGTTTAAAAGGAATAAATAATTTTATGTGGTAGGTGTATGAAAAAAGTCGTTGTCATTTTAGGGATTATTTTACTGGCTTATGCGTTTAAGGAAATGTCCCCGTTCGAGAAAAAGTTATTGAGTAACCTCACGGCACAGATTCGGGAATTGCAGCAGGAAAAACTTTATCTGCACACGGATAAAAGTGTCTATAACGTGGGGGAAAAAGTCTGGTTTCGGGCGTATCTTGTTCATGCGGCGGGCTTGCAGCCTATCGTGTACAGTCGATTCGTGTATGTTGATTTGGTAGACCGACGGGATTCTATCGTGCAGCGTATCAAGGTGGTGTCACGGGATTCCTCTTTTTACGGTCAGGTGAACATCCCGAAGGATTTGCAACAAGGGGATTATTGTTTGCGGGGATATACTTACTATATGCAGAATCAAGGGGAGGATTTCCTGTTCAAGAAGAAAATACGGGTTATAAATCCGAAAGATTCTAAGGTGTGGACGGATGTGACTTACACGAAAAACCGGGAGAATAATTACACGGCGACGATTCGGTTGCTGGACAGCGAGGGAGAGCCTTATGATAGGGTTTTACTGACCTATATTGCCGGAATTAAAAAGGATCAGTATTCCAAGAAAAACGCCCGGACGGATAAGGAGGGGAAATTCGAGGTGAAGATTGACACCACGATGAAAACTATAGAGGTGGAGTTTCCGGAGGGACGTCCGTTTCCTTTCAAGCGATATATTCATATACCTGCCCATTTGCGGGATTTTGACGTGCAGTTTTTCCCGGAAGGCGGTTCGTTGTTGTCCAATAATTGGCAGAAAGTGGCGTTCAAGGCTATCGGGGCGGATGGGCGTGCCGTTCATGCCAGCGGAGAAGTATATCAGGATTCCGTGGTGATTGCCACGATAGAAACAGTACATGACGGGATGGGATGTTTCAAGTTACCGGTGAATCCGGGTAAGAAATTTTATGCCGTCATGAGAACGGAAGAAGGGGTAGAAAAGCGATTTGATTTGCCCAAGGTTTCTGACGACGGGTGGGGTATTTCGCTTATCGGGCAGGACTCCATGTTACATTATCGGGTAATTAAGGCCGTGAATGCGAAATTACCGAAAGAGTTGTATGTTCTGGTACATTGCCGCGGTATGCTTCTGGGGTCCAACCGGGTAAACGGATTAATGAAAGGAAGTATCGATATGAGTGTTATTCCGGAGGGAATTTCACATATCGTGTTGATGGACGGGGATGCTAACGTGTATAGCCAGCGTTTGTTTTTCAGGAAGCTCAAACAACGTCCCGAATTGAAGATCACCACGAATAAACCGACTTATGTCAGCCGGGAACTGGTGGAGATGGAAATTGATTTCGATGAACCTTTCAAGGGATATCTGGACGGCTCTTTTTCAATTTCTGTCACGGACAATGATAAGGTGGTGCAGGATTCGCTGGAGGATAATATTTTGTCCAATCTGCTGATGACTTCCGATATAAAGGGGTATATAGATCATCCCGCGTATTACTTTAACGATACGACCCCGGAGGTTGCCGCACACCTTGACCTCGTGATGATGACTCACGGGTGGACCCGTTTTGACATTTCCAAGATTGCTAAAGGAGAGTTCTCTGAAATGAAATTCCCGTTGGAAATCGGACAAATCGTGTCCGGACGGGTAAATAATTTCTGGGGGAAGAAGTCAAAAGGAGCGAATATCGTGTTGATTTCCAATTACGGGCTTTGCCGTATGGTGGAAACGGACGAAACGGGAAATTTTGTCGTGGACGGAATAGCATTCCATGACAGCACGAGTTTTCTGGTACAGGCATTGAGCGCGAAGGGGCGTCGGGGTGTTACCGTGAGAGTGGATGAGGATGAATTTCTGCCTGCCGTTTATGATTTACCCTATAATATGCAGGAGAAAAAGAAAGAAGAGGAATTTTACAAGCAACACGGGTTGAATTACTATTACGAGAATGGCGAGAAAATATACGTGTTGGACGAGGTGCAAGTCGTCCGGCGGAAAATCAAGAAGTCCTACTCGTTCTATGATAATCTGGCGAACCACCAGTTGGATTCCGCCAAAATTGCCGAGAATGGGATGTTCGATATTACCCAGATTATCCAATTGTTGCCCGGTGTCACTTTCGAGAAGGATGACGAGGGGGAAGATTGTTTCAAGCAGTTCGGGCGTAAACTTTATGTACTGGTGAATGATTTCGAGGAGCCGATGGATCAAATCCGGTTGATTCCGGTAGGTGCGTTACGGAATATTTCTTTGTTAGACCGTATGCAGGGACAGATCTTTTTTGGCGAACGAGGAGCGAACGGGGTGTTGATTATTTCAGCGGAACCGGGATGGACTCCGAAACCCTTGGGACGTCCGAACGTATTACCGTTTAAGCTACTGGGGTATCAAGTACCGGATGAATTCTATGTACCGAAATATGACGTGGATTCCGTACGCAAGGACAACCGCTATGACGAACGTTCCACGATTTACTGGAAGCCGGTTGTGACGATAGACAAGGGAAATCCGGCAAAGCTGTCGTTCTATACCGCTGATACTTACGGGAAATATACCGTTACCGTGGAGGGAATTACGACAAATGGAATTATTTGCCGGAAGCGAATACCGTTAATATTGAAATGATCCTGTATAAATTTATGCATCGTGATAGATAGAAGTTTACAAAACAAGAGATTTCGGGAAGAGCCGGATTATCTGGTGAAAAGACTCCGGGAAAGCGATGAGGAAGCTTTGGCTTTCTTGTTGACAACTTACGGCAAGTCTCTTTATTTTTATTGTAACTCTATTCTGAAAAATGATGTTTTCTCGGAAGACATTGTACAGGAAAGTTTTATGAGTTTGTGGGAGCGGCGGAAAGATTTTGTTGCTTTACTGCCGATTCGTGTATTTCTTTACCAGAGTGCCCGGAATAAGTGTTTGGATCAATTAAAGCATCAGCAAGTGATAGAGAAGCATGAAAACGAGCTGATTCGGGAGTTGAGCGAAGATACTTTGGACGAGAAGATGATCGAGGAGGAATTGCTGGGGCAACTCTATCGGGCGATAGAAGAATTGCCGACCGAATGTGCCCGGGTATTCAAATTGGGATTGGAAGGTTTGAGTAATCAAGAGATTGCCGACACGTTGAAAGTATCTATCCACACGGTGAAAACACAAAAACAACGGGCGATGACGACCTTGAAAAATCGTTTTGGTGCAGGAGTCGTGTTAGTGGTTTTCGGGGAAGCTTTTTTATGGCTGTAGAGATTGTTGCCGAATAATCCGGTATGGCGAAATCCGTGTAAAACACGGTGTCGTTTCCAAGAATTTATATCGGATTTTGTTTCGTTCATATCGGTTGATTTTTAAGATGGATTATTTTTTTTGAAAATAAATGGAAAACTTGTCATTCTTTTTGATAGGGTAGTCGTTATTTGTTCAAATGGTAGAAATGCAAGTATGGTAAATGACAAGAATAATTTGAAGATAGCTTCGTGGATTGCAGCCCGAATGAAAGGAATTATTCTTCCGGATGAAGAGAAAGCTTTGGAAGAATGGTTGGCGGAAAGTGATGAACACAAGGCTTTTTACGAGCGGGTGACGGAGGCGGAATTTGTTGCCGGAAGATTACGGGAATATGAGGCTTATTCTTTGGAAAAGGTGAAGGAGAGGGTAATGCCCGGCGTGCGGCAGACCGGACGAAAAGTTCGACGGATACGTTGGTTTGTGCGGGTGGCTGCTGTGTTATTGATACCTTTGCTGGCTGTAGGACTCCTTTTATTCACGGGCGAAGAACAGAAGCCGAGTCCGGTGGTGGCGGATGTGCTTCCCGGTGGAGAACGTGCTATATTGGAAATGGCTGACGGCAGCAGGATAGATTTGACAGCCGGAGAGGCAAAAGACCTTTCGTGTATGGCCGGAATAACGGTAAAGAATGATTCAAATATACTCGCTTATCAAGTGGATGGAAATGTTTCGGGGACAAAGTTGGAGTACAACACGATAATTATTCCCCGCGGGGGAGAGTATCGATTGACACTGGCAGACGGGACACGGGTGTGGTTGAATTCGGAAACCCGGTTGCGTTACCCGGTGGTTTTCACGGGTGAGCGACGGGATGCGTATCTGGAAGGTGAAGCCTATTTCGAGGTGACACGCACGGGAAAACCGTTTGAGGTACATTGTGAAGGTATGGCAATACGGGTGTTGGGTACCGCGTTTAATGTAATGGCTTATCGGAATGAGCCCGTGATACAGACTACGTTGGTAAACGGAAGTGTGCGGGTAACTTCGGAAATGCAGCTGGGACAACCGGTGGTGCTGACTCCCGGACGACAGGCAGAGATGAATGTACGCACGGGGAATATCGAGAGCCGGGAAGTCAGCGTGGAGAGTTACGTGGGATGGAAAGATCAGCTCTTTGTGTTTGACGAGGAGAATATGGAGAGTATGATGCGTAAATTAGCCCGTTGGTATGACGTGGATATCACGATCGAGTCGCCCGTGTTGCGGGAAAAGACTTTTTACGGGGTGATCCGGAAGTACGAGAATATTTCAAAAATATTGGATATGCTGAAAAAGACCCAGAACGTGGACTACACGATTAAGGGTCGAAATATCGTGATAAAAGAAATCCGATAAGATCGGGTAAATCTTATCGGACAGATTGTAATTAAACTCGCCTCGGTTTGGCAATTGACGCGAGAATAAATTAAAAACGTAACAAATGTATGAAAAAACAAGGATTAATTGTTCACCTGCATGGGTGGAAAAGTAAAATTTTGCGAGTGATGCGACTAATTGTAATCATGATGCTGTTCCCGACTTTGCTGTCTGCATTGCCGGGATTGGGACAACAGCAAATTAAAATGGAAGTGAAAGGTGCGACACTGGAACAGGTGCTGAAGGAGTTGCGCGCGTTGTCCGGGTATTATATCCTGTATAATATTCAGGACGTGAGAGCCGTGAAAGGAGTCGATCTGAAGGTGAAAAATGCGACCGTGGAGGAAGTGTTGAAACTCTGCCTGAAGAATACTAATTTAGTTTACGAGATTTCTGATAAAACGATATTGATATCCGCAAAGAAAGCGACGGTTAGTCAACCACAACAGCGAGAGCGTAGGATTCATGGCGTGGTGAAAGACGAGCAAGGGCATCGGTTAGCGGGAGTTGTGGTGTTTTTGAAAAGTAACCCGCGACAGGGAACCGTGACGGATTCGCTGGGATTTTTTTCTATCAACGTGAAGGACGGTATAGAAGAGAAATTACTTGTCCGTTTCGTGGGAATGGAATCGCAAGTTGTTCCGGTGACGAAAGTGATGGTATACGAGATTGTGATGCGGGAAAAAGTGGAAGAGGTAGACGAAGTTGTTGTAACGGGTTACCAGACTATTGCCAAAGAATTGTCGGCAGCTTCGACCTACACGGTGAAAATGGAAGATGTTATGGTGCCGGGAGCTACTTCCGTGGAAGATGTTCTACAGGGTGAAATTCCGGGCTTGATGTTGCTGTATGGTTCCGGCAGTCCTTCTTCTTTGCCAAAGGTGAGAATGCGGGGAACGGCAACATTGTTGGGTAATGCCGCTCCGGTATGGGTGGTCGACGGGGTGATTCAGGAAGATATCATGAACCTGTCGAATGAAGATATAATGGCTTTGTCGGACGGGGAAGATTACTCTATGTTCGGTAATGCCATTTCCGGTTTGAACCCGATGGATATTGAAAGTATCACTTTTCTGAAAGACGCGGCAGCTACCGCTATTTATGGAACGAAAGCGGCCAACGGGGTTATTGTGGTTACTACTAAAAAAGGAAGTGCCCGAAAAATGACGGTGTCGTACACGGGAAATTTGAAATTCACGGAGCGTCCGAGTTACCGGAAGTCGGCTAACATGATGAATTCTAAACAGAGAATGGCTATCACGAAAGAGATGTTTGACGATTGCCTTGTGTTTGAAGTGTTGCCACAGTACGGTTTCGAGAAAACCATGATTGATTATTTGAACGGGAAAGGGTCACTGGAGGATGCCTTGAAAGAGTATCAATACCGCGAGCAACTTAACACGGATTGGTTTGATTTGCTATTCGAGAACACGGTAAGTGATAATCATTCGTTGTCAGTTTCCGGTGGAAATCAAAATACAACGTATTATGTTTCATTGGGACTTGCCAATGACCGGGGAACTCAAAAAGGTGACGACACGAAACGTTACACGGCTAACGTGCGGGTGAACACGGAATTGGCTAAATGGTTGAAAGCGGATTTAAAAATGGGTTATTCGAGCCGTAAAGTATGGGGTTTCATGGGAACTACCCCGATGTATTATGCCTTGCAGACATCGAGAACGATTGCTCCTGACGAGCGTTATATCACCGAGATAAAATCTTTATCCGGGGATGTTGACGGGATAAAATATAAATTCGAGAACCCGATCACGTTTAATATTTTCGACGAGTTGGCAAACACTTCCAAGAAAACCCAGACAACGGAATTTTCTGCTTCTGCAAATTTGAAAATGGATATTTGGAAGGGTTTACGGGGCGAACTGCTTTTTGCTTATAAGGAGGCACATGGAGTGGAGATTGGTTACGCCACGGAGCAAAGTGCCTATATGGCACGAAAAAGAGGGTATGATTACGGTACTGTCGATATCGGGGGAATGGAAAGTAAGCTTTCCCAATACCCGTACGGGGGATATTACCAACGCCGCGATCAGGATAATAACCGATGGGAACTTCGCGGAACACTTCGGTTTACCCACGTGTGGAAGGAGGCTCACTCGTTGAATCTTATGGGTGGAGGTCAAATTTCTTCACAGAAAAGCAGTGGCTTTAATTCCAGTGATTATGGTTATTTCCCGGACAGGGGAAAGACTATTTTTTATGAATATAATAAAGATGATTCCGGTTTTTTAGGCAATAATTATGGTTCTTCGACGTCGAAACACCGCGTGACACTTTCGGACAGACCCAACAATGCCGTGAAAGTAATGGCAGCATTGGTTTATGATTACAAACGTCGTTACGTGCTGAATGCTAGTTTTAGCGTGGATGGAACCAATCGCTTCGGTGAGAACAAGAAGTTCCGTTTCTCTCCTATATGGAGCGTGAGTGGTCGTTGGAACATGTTGGAGGAGAAGTGGATGAAAGATCAGAATTTGTTAAGTGCTCTCGACGTGAAAGTGAGCTACGGTTTTCAGGGAAACGTGGTGTATGGCGTGAGTCCGAAATTGATAGCCGGGTATCTGACCGGAAATAATGCGATAAATCCTTACGTGGGAGAATTCCAATTACAATTGAGAAATATCCCCAATTCCGATCTGGATTGGGAGAAGACGCGTACCGTGAATTTTGGAGTGGATTTGGGATTCTGGAAAAACAGATTCTCGCTATCAGCGGAATACTATATCAAATTTGGTGATAAGGTATTATATGATAGACAATTGCCATTGGCGTACGGGGTTGAGAAAACTTATTTTAATGATAGTAAGTTGACTAATGAGGGTGTTGAATTGTCATTGAGGGGGAATGTCGTGAAAACAAAAGATTGGAACTTCGTTTTGTCGGCTAACGTGGCTTTTACGCGTAACGAGGTTAAACGTCCCGGGTATAGAGATGTGTACTTGAGTTATTTGAACGGGTATTCCGCTTTTTCAGGTTACTCCGTGGGTTCTTTCTGGTCGTGGAACTTTAAAGAATTGGGAAGCAATGGAATGCCTATTTTTGATTTAGGGGAAAACACCTCTTACACGAAAGAAGAATTAAGAAGTGATCCGATGAAATATCTGGTACATTCCGGTAGTAAAAATCCGGATATAGTAGGAGGATTTAACGTGAACCTATCCTATCGGAATTTATCCTTTAATTCGAGTTTCGCTTTTGCTTTGGGAGCAATGAAGCGGTTGCGTACGGTTTATCAGAAGGGGCAATATACGGTTACCGTTCCGAAATTCGATGCAAATTTGCCCGTGGAATTTGTTGAACACTGGAGAAAATCCGGGGATGAAAATACGACCAACAAACCGGGTTTCTTGCGTCCCACGGAATCGGCATCTTGCATACACCCCGGTGGAACAAGTAATATCTATGAAATGTGGGATGCTTCCCAGCATCGAGTAGTGAGTGCCGATTTCATGCGTTGCAAATCGATGACTTTGACCTATAAAGTGCCCGAGAAGATATTGTCAAACGTGAAATTATCCTTTTTGTCTTTCAGTTTGACGGGAACGAATCTGTTTGTGATAAAGAATAAACGGTTGCATAAAGAAGATCCGGAAGCCGGTTCCATGAATGTACCGATTCTTCCATCGTATAATTTTTCAATTAATTTAAATTTATAGGAGTACCATGAGAAGATTGAATATATTACTGTTGATAAGTCTTGTGCTAATCTGTCAGGCTTGTGATGATTTTTTGGCGAAAACTCCTTCGGATGAAGTAACTCCGGAATCTACCCAAGCATTTAGTGAATTATTGTTGTACGAGGGATATCTGCCTAATAGTCAGGTTGTGAATAGGATGCTCTATTACATGGATGATGACGTGGAGAATAATTATCCGACCAGTACTTACTCTTCGGGATACAGGGATGCTGATATCGAGAATAAATTATTCTACACGTGGCAACCCGGGGCTGTAAATGATGTCATTAATAATACGGCGGGGAATACTTATAGTGCGACTAAGGGGGTGTTACCTTGGCAGGCTTATTTTAAATGTATCTTGGGGTGCAATATTATTCTGGTATACGCGGATGAATCCGTCGGTTCGGAAATTGACAAAAATTATTTAAAAGGAGAGGCTTATTGTCTGCGTGCGTTCCATTATTTCCAGCTGGTGAATTTGTACGGTTGGCCTTATAATGACGAGAAAAACGATCCCAAGGTAAGTTTGGGTGTTCCTATTGTTACCGAACCGGAAATCGGGGCGTTAAGTCTTGCCCGGAGTACGGTAGAACAGGTTTATTCGTTGATCGTCGAAGATATCGAGAATAGTATAAGATATTTTGATAAAGGGAAAAAGGAAAGTACGAAATACCGGGTATCTTCTCTCACTGCCCATTTGCTGGCTTCAAGAATCTATTTGTACATGGAAAATTGGGAAAAGGCGTTGGAGCATGCCCGGGTGGTTATGGGACAAAAAAAATTGTGTGATTATACACAAGGTGTACCGACGGCTATTTTTACGGCTGAAAATGATGATATTCTCTGGATGTACGGGACCAAGGATAACGTGTGGGGCATAGGTGATGCCAGTCTTTCCAGCAGTGCGTTTGTCGCTTCTTATAGTCTGTATGAATCCTTTGAAAGTGAAGATTGGAAAGATGCCCGTGCTGACGGTTTCTTCTCTGTGGCAAGGGATAGTGTATTTGACTCGCATTACGATTATGAAACGGGACAGGTTATTAAGGAACTTATTAGTACGAGTGTCATGGTTTCCGTTTTGAAATACCCGACTTCAACATCAGCTTACACGCAAGGAGTGCGGGTGACGGAGGCTTACCTGAACGCGATCGAAGCATTGTTGGGACAATACAAGGCGGGAAATGCCGGGGCAGGAAATGAGGCATTGCAATTGTTGAACGACTTCCGTTCCAAACGTTACGTGTCTGCGGGCGGAGCTGCCCTTCCCGGTATTGAGATGAAAAATGCCGATGAATTAATAGATATCTATCGTCTGGAACGCCGGAAGGAGTTGTGTTACGAGGGACAACGCTGGTTCGATTTGCGTCGTTTCGGTATGCCCCGTTTGGAAAAGATTTGGGCTCTTGACGGGAATACACGAGAGAAATACGTGTTGGAGAAGCATGACCCTCTGTACGTGTTGGAAATTCCTGCTTACGTGACAGATTTGAATAGTGGCTTGCAATTGAACGAGACGTTATCGTCTCCGCGTTTACCCGTGAGTTTATAATAAAATAGTAGAAGACATATGAATAGGAAGATTTTTTTGAAACCGGTAGTTTTTGTATTTGCCGTGTGTTCTTTCATGATAGGAGGATGTAATCAGGATGACGATCCGATTGTTCCTTCCGAGGCCTTATCCGTGAAATACGTTCTCCCGCAGGGGAACGAGAAGTACGATTCGTTGATACTCGATTTTTACAACGAGAATAAGATATTTATTCTGTACGAGTACGGGGCGCATGATCCGCTATGGAATATCCAGTCTATCGAGGGGTACGGAATCTACCGTATCGTACCGCCTAAAAAAGAGAATCTTGAAGCGGGAGTGAACAGTTTGTTCGATTTATGGTTGGATCTTTACCCGGGAGAATTTTTCGTGGGACGCCTGCCTCATTATATTTATCTGGCGGACAGCATCTGGAGCGGATATTCAAATGCGGCGAATTTGACAACAAATATCAGTATTACTTTCGGTAATATCAACGAGAGCCTGCAGAACATGACAGCAACGACGAAAAGTACTTTCAAAAAGAATATCAATAGTGCTTTCTGGACTTATATTATTGATAACGGGAAATTTGAAGTTCCGGTAGCGTTGGATTTGGATTATTCGTTAGCAACAGATTTAATAGCAGGATATAATATGGGAATTATTCACGGGAGTACTTACAAATTGAACCTTCAGGAAGATTTCAAAAAAACGATAGATTATTTGATGTCGACGAGTCAAACGATCATCAATATGCGATTTCGGAGTTATCCGGCGTGCAAAACCAGAGTACAGTTATTCGTGAGCGAAATGAAGAGATTGCATGATATAGATCTGGAATTGTTGACCGGGAAAGTATTGACGGATTAGAGCGAGTTTTAATGTTTATGGGAGAAGTTGTTCGAAGAGTGGTTAAAGACTTTTTGAACCTTCTTTCCCTGTGACTCTATTTGTAATCGAATAGAAATGGAAGTTTATTACCTAATTTTTAATAGAATAGTATGAAAAATTGTATGTATGCATTGTTGGTAATATTAATATTATTACCGGGTTATGGAAAGTTGTTTGCCTCGAATGAGGTAAAGAGCGGTTACGGATGTCTGTATGATACCTTGACCAAGGATAGTACTAAAGAGGCCGAGGTGCGGCGAAAATTGAAAGAGGTCATGGATAAAAAGAAATCCAACCGGAAAGAGGTCGCTGAAAGTGATACCTTGGTGAATGATAGTGCAAAAATGGCGCAGGAAGAAGCGAAAAGAAAATTGAAGGAATTTTCGGAAAAACGGAAAACTGCGTATGATCGCTTGTTTGCAGACAAGGCATTTGAAACTTCTGAAAGTGATTTCATCACGCTGCACAAGATAGACAAGAAACTCTATTTTGAAATGCCTCTTGAATATTTCGGACGGGAAATGGTGCTTTCTTCCGCGGCTTCGGAAACAAGTAACAGCGTGTTTGCCGATATGGCACACAGAACGATGATGCACGTGAAATTCAAGTTGGTCGATTCGTTAGTTTATTTGCAACGTGTAAATACCACGACTACTTATGACGCGAAAGAAAAAAATATCAAGTCGGCGATTGAGGCTAATTCTTTAGATGTTGTTGTCGAGGCGTTTAAAATTTCAGCTTTTAAACCGGATCAAACGACAGTCGTGTTCGAGGTAACTAAATTTTTCACGGAAGAGAACGAGTATTTGCCATTATTCCGGGGAAACTATTCCGTTTTTAATATTTTGCCGAAAATGAAATATGGTGCTTCGGTTGTGAGTAGTATCAAAACGTTTGATGATAATCTGACGGTAAAGGTACTTATGCCTTACACGGTGAGTCTGACTTATTTAATGTCAACCTACGCGAGAGCGGATGTGACGGTGGTTGCTACTCGTTCCCTGATGTTGTTGCCCGAGGATAAAATGCGTCCCCGTAAGAGTGATTCGCGTGTCGGCATCTTTTTGACGGATAAGGAACATTTCACGCAAGCTGAAGACCGGTTGGTCACTTATTCCGTGGCACATCGCTGGCGTGTTGAACCCAAGGATGTCAATGCTTACAAGCAAGGTAAACTGGTAGAGCCGAAAAAGCCGATCGTGTGGTACGTGGATACGGCTTTCCCGAAAGAATGGATCGAACCGGTTAAGAAAGGCATTTTGCGCTGGAATAAAGCGTTCGAGAAAATCGGTTTCAAGAATGTGATGCAGGTACGGGATTTCCCCAAAAATGATACGATCTTTGATCCGGATAATTTGAAGTACTCTTGTGTGCGTTATTTACCCACGAGTATCGCTAATGCCATGGGTCCCTCGTACGTGGATCCTACCACGGGAGAAATTATCAGTGCTTCCGTGTTAGTTTACAGTAATATGGTGCAGATGATTAATAATTGGCGTTTTGTCCAGACTGCACAAATAGATCCGTTGGTGAGAAACAAGAAAATGCCTAAAAAGATTATGGATGAATCTATCGAATACGTGGTAGCTCACGAAATCGGTCATACACTCGGATTTATGCATAATATGGCGGCGTCTGCCGCAATCCCGGTAGAATCTTTACGTTCGGCGGAGTTCACGAAAAAATACGGGACAACACCTTCTATCATGGATTATGCCCGTTTCAATTATGTCGCGCAACCCGGGGATAAAGGTGTCAGATTGACTCCCCCTGATTTGGGGGTATATGATGAATATCTGGTAAAATGGAATTACGAGTATTTCCCGACAGCTAAAAGTATGAATGAAGAAGCGGTAATTCTGGAAAAAATGGTAGATGCCAAAGCCGGGGATCCGATGTATCGTTACGGTCGTCAACAAGTATATAGCCGTTATGATCCGAGTGCGCTGGAGGAAGATTTGGGTGATGATCCGATGAAGGCGGGAGAGTACGGGATTAAAAATTTGAAATACATTTTGTCAAATTTGGATTCTTGGATTAAAGATGATCCGGACGATTCTCACAAGTTGAGTCTTTATCAAGGTATTTGTAACCAGTATTATCGGTATATTCGTAACGTGATGTATAATATCGGGGGAATCTATTTATCCGAGGTGAAAGAAGGGACTCCGGGAGAACGGGTTGTTTCTGTTCCCAGAGAAAAACAGAAAGCTTCGATGAAATGGGTGATGAACGAGTTTCGCAATTCGGATTGGGTATGTGATAAGAAATTGATTAGTAAATTCCCTCTTGGAATTGATATGGGAGTAATGATCCAAAAATCATTAGCCTTGAGTTTGCATCAATTGTATAAGGGTGTGATGTTGTCCGCGCACGTTGCGACGGATCCTTACACGGTAGAGGAGTTCTTTGATGATTACTACAATTTGGTTTTTGAAAATACGATTAATGGCAAACCTTTGACAGAGGGGGACAAAATGTTGCAAATGGCTGCCGTGAATATGGTAGCGGAAACGTTTAAGGATAAACAATCCGGAGGATTATTCGGGGTTGTGAATGCACAAGATGCGTATAGACCTTCCTTGGAAGATGTGCTTGCTTACGGGTTGGATGAATCCGGACTCACGAATAAATTTGCCGGTGAATTAAGAAGAGAAGAATGCCGGGATATGCCGGAAACTATTGAATTCGGTTCCGGGTATGGATGGCAAAGGCAAATTTCCGTGTTGGCTATAGATAATTCGGACATTCATATATATACGTTAGGGAAACGGATTCAACGTTTGTTGGAGAGTAAAGTTTCCACGTCACAAGGTGCGGAGCTTATGCATTATGAAGCGTTATTATTTATGTTAGAGAGAAGATTAAAAAAATAGTCGGGAAGCATAAATGTATTTTAGTAAGGTCGAGGGAATTCTTTTATGAAGAATTTCCTCGACTTTTTTCAGGGTAATACATGAATATTGTTTATTTTTGTTTCATAAATAAAGATAACATGGTGATGTAATGCGAGATATTATATCGGATATAAAATTAGGGAATCTGAAGGCATTCAAGGAATTCTTTGATGATTACTATATCATGTTATGTGTTTTTGCCGCTAAATACCTGAAAGATGATGAGCAATGTAAGGATGTTGCTCAGGAAGCCTTAGCCGATTATTGGGAAAGACGAGAGCGTTTTGGCGATATTTATAAAGTGAAAGCGTATCTTTACACGATCACCCGCAACCGTTGTTTAAATATCTTGCGACACGAGAAAGTAAGTCAGGGGTATTTGGAGAAATACGGGCGGGAGTTGGAATCCGAGGGTGTTTTCGAGGATTGGGTTGTGGCGCAGGAAACTTATCTTTTAGTGTGGAAGGCTGTAAATGCGTTACCGCCGCAGATGCGGACTATCATTCGTTATTCTCTTGACGGATTGACAAATCCCCAGATTGCAAAAGAAATGGGGATTGGTGAAGGTTCCGTGAAATCTCTGAAACAAACTGCCTATCGTAAATTGAGAGAGCAATTGAAAGAACATTTTTATTTGTTGTTATTGTTTTGCTGATTTCAATCTTGGTAGAGTAGTGGTAAAGCCGCCTTGAAGCCGCAGTAAATCCGGAGTAATAATCTCCCTTGTTCGTTTATGGGATGTTTCCGCTTTTATGTTGCTATAATCTTTTTTGTAGCAACATAAGAGCGGGAACGGAGAGAGTACGGTAGGTGAGGTATTATTACGGTTACTCTTCTTCGGATTTACAGTGGAATTTGAGTGAAATAAGGGCGATTTCTTGGGGGATGGGGTTAATTTCGTGGGTTAGGATTATTTTTTTGTAATTTTTTTCGGTTTTCGACTATTCCTATTTTGCACTTTGCGTGTTATAGTATAAAATAGCAATAGTAAATATTATGAGTTTGTCGAAAAAACATTTTAAGATAGCGGAAATTCTAGCAGCTATTTTCATGAATACTCACTCGGGGGAGGAGAGGGAAAAGTATGAGCTTTGGGAAAGAGAAAACGGTCGTTTGGCTAAGGAGATTTTCAACAGAGAGAATTATGACGAATTTGTGCGTGTCGCGGAGCGATTTGATTGTCAGGAGGGATGGCAGGTTTTCGTGGAGAATCGAAAAATAAAGGTGCTTTCGGGAGAGAAGCAAGGTGGTCGGGTAAATCGGTTCAAGTTCGTTTCCAGATACGCGGCGGTGGGGATAATACTAATCGCTTGCGGGTTATTCTTTTGGTTGAATCGTTCTCGGGAAGAAGAGCCGAAACAACCTGTTTTTGCTTACCAGATAGAAGCGGGGACTACCGGGGCACGTCTGACATTGGCTGACGGGAAAACGGTGGATATCGTGAAAGACCAAACATTCATGATGAAGGAAACGGATGGGACTCTGCTCGTGACGGATTCGATGGGAATAGATTATGTCGCGCATGATGTAAAGGATGAGGAGGAAATCCGAAACACGATAAGTACGTTGACGGGAATGGAGTACACGTTGACCTTGTCAGACGGCACGAAAGTCTATTTGAACGCGGAATCGAAATTATGTTTTCCCGTGTGTTTCAAAGGGGCACAGAGAGTGGTGGAGTTGTCCGGTGAAGCTTATTTTGAAGTCGCCGAAGATGCCGCGCATCCGTTCGTGATAAAGACTCGCGATATTTCGGTCAAAGTATTGGGGACTTCTTTTAATCTGCGAGCTTATGAAGATGAAGAGGTGGTGACGACGACATTAACAGCAGGGAAAGTACAGGTCTTTGACGGTCGGCAATTCAAGGATATTGTTCATGGGGAGCAAGTGGTTTACGAAAAGGCTGCAAGGACTATGGAGGTTAGTAAAGTCGAAGTCGGACGTTACATGGCTTGGCGGGAAGGAAAGTTCGTGTTCCGGAACGAGCGTTTGGAGGATGTGATGAAGTATTTGGCTCGTTGGTATAACGTGCGTTACGAATTTATGAATGAAGATGCGAAAAATATGCGGGTGGGAGCCAAGTTAAATAGGTACAATAACATGAATCCGATTATCGAGATGTTGAAGAAAAATCCGAGTATTTCTATATCCCGGAAGGATGGTGTGTTTTATATATCAAGCGAATAAGACAAAACATGCGTTTGTGCTGGTGACACAAACGCATGGACAACTAATAAATAGTAGTTCATTTATTAATCTTTCAAAATTATGAAGAAAAAACGAGATTCAGGGACCTTTTTTCGAGGAATCTGGCAAAAAATTTTACTAGTTATGACATTGAAAATGTGTTTGCTTATGCTTACTTGTTTTCAGGTGACAGCTGCGGTGCATTCCCAGAATAAGCTTTTGGATGTGCGTTTGGAAAATGCTTCTCTGGAACAAGTGATTTGGGAATTGGAAAAAAAGACCGATTTCACGTTTATGTATTGGACGACCGAGATCAAGGATGTTAAAGTGTCTTTGAACATGCAGCAAAAATCGATGAAGGAGATTTTGGATTATTGCTTGCGTGACACGAAGTTGAGGTATGAGATTAACGAGGAAACGGTTGTGATCTATCGTGTAAAGGATGACAAGCAGGAGAAAAAGAAGATTGTTGTTAATGGTGTCGTGAAGGATGAGGCCGGGGAACTTTTACCGGGGGTAACGATCGTGTTAAAGGGTACCTCTATCGGAGTTTCCACGGATGTGGATGGAAAATTCCGGTTGGAGTTACCTGAGCAAGAATCCATCGTTCTGGTGGCTTCTTTCGTGGGGATGCGGAATGTTGAAGTGAAGGTTACCCCGGGCAAAGAGGTGAGTATCGTGATGAAAGAAGAGGTAGAGTCGATAGACGAGGTTGTGGTGAACGGTTATTTCACGCAAAACCGTAACAGTTACACGGGGGCGGTGACGTCTGTAAAGGGTGAACAATTGTTGGAAATATCGAAGACGAATATGCTCAAGGCGTTGTCTTTTGTTGTTCCCGGTTTGCGTATCGTGGATGACAATGTCAACGGTTCGAATCCTAATAAGGTGCCGGAAATTATCCTCCGGGGTATGAATTCGCTTGATAGTGAAAAGATGGAACAAGGATTGAATCGTCCTTTGATTATCATGGATGGGGTGGAAATCAGCCTGCAGCAATTGTATGACTTGGATATGTTTGACATTGATCGAGTGGATGTTCTGAAAGATGCTTCCGCCACGGCAATGTATGGGGAAAAAGCTGCCAACGGTGTTATCGTGGTCATGAGAAAGAAGGTGACGGAAAGTAAATTGAGGGTACGTTATAATTTTGTGCCTAACATTGGATTTCCTGATGTTTCTTCTTTTAATCTTTGTTCGCCGTGGGAGAAATTGGAGTTGGAACGATTGTTTGGAAAATACGATAGTAACATAGGTGAATACGATGAACTCTATTACGAGAAATTGAAACGGGTGAATGCCGGTGTGAATACCGACTGGAAATCTATTCCGTTGCGCAATTCCTGGTCGCATAACCATTCTTTGAGCATCACCGGACGGGGAAGCGGCATGGACTACGGTATTTCCGCTCATTATTCGGATGATCGGGGTGTTATGAAAGGGGACTATCGCCGCAGTTTTGATTTGGGATTCTATTTCTCTTATTTTTGGAACAACAAACTGACGGTGAGTTTCCGTTCCGATTTCAATAAATTGAATTCCAAGGATTCGCCTTATGGTAGCTATAATTCGTGGGTGGAAATCAATCCTTATGATTCGCCTGTGGATGAAAACGGGGAATGGGTAAAAGTGTTGTCATACGACAAGATTAATCCGATTTACAATGCCACGTTGAGCAGTTTCAGTAAAGCGGAGAGCAAGCGTTTTTCCAATAACTTAAGTGTGAGATGGGATATCGTGAAAGGAGTATATTTTACCGCTAATGCCAATTATACTATGGGAGACGGTCAGACGGATGCTTTTGTTTCTCCGGAGGATTCTCGTTTCTTGATAGATGGCATTAAGGAAGATGAAAAAGGTTCTTATAACTTGAGCGGGGACAAGAATTATTCTTGGGCTTTTTCAGGTGTGTTAAATTACAATCTTGCTTTGGACGAGCATGGGACTATGTTGAGTTTTCATGGCGGATTGGACATATCGCAGGACAAAAGAAGTTCGTTTGCTTTTTCGGGGGTGGGATTTACGAAAGATCGTTTGAATAACTTGAACTTTGCGCAGCGTTATCCTGAAGAGGGGAATCCTACCGGGAGTGAATCCTATAGTGCAACGGTGGCTTATTTCGGTAATGTCAATTTTATATTGAAAGACCGTTATTTCGTGGATTTTTCGTATCGAACTTCTGGTAATGCCACGATTTCTAAAGACCGGCGTTGGGCGCCTTTTTGGTCAGTTGGTTTGGGGTGGAACCTGCATAACGAGAAATTCATTGCTGATTTGGCATGGGTACAGAGTTTCCGGATTCGGGGAAGTGCGGGATATGTGGGAAGCAACAATTTCGGGGGAGTTCTAGCACAAACTATATATAGTTATAGTGATAATGCGTATGACGACAATCTCGGGGCTTTGCCGTCGGCGATGGGAAATGACAAACTGAAATCGCAACGTACGTTGAAATTGGATGTCGGCATGGATGTCAACTTATTCAATGACCGTTTAGGAGTGAAGTTGGATTTCTATAAGGAGATTTCTAAGGATTTGTTGATGGATGTTTCGTTGCCGCCTTCCATAGGATATGACAAGGTTAAATACAACTTGGGCGAAAGTGCCAACTGGGGGTATGAACTTGCTATTGCTGGAACGGTTATTCGTACGCAGGATTGGAGCTGGACATTGAATTTCACGACGAGCCACACGGAGAACAAAATCAAAAAGATCAGTAATTCACTGAAAAATATAAATTCGGAAAATCGGGACGAAAACACCTCTTCACCGAGAATCCAGTTGGAGGAGGGGGAATCCTCCACCGCAATTTATGCCGTGCGTTCCGCCGGTATAGACCCGGCAACGGGAAAAGAGATTTTTATCAAAAAGGATGGTACTTACACTTTTATTTATGATCCGAAGGACAAGGTGGCGGTCGGGAACAAAATCCCTATTATGCAGGGGGGAATTTCGACCGGTGTTCGGTGGAAAAACCTCACGCTGTTTGCCGGCTTGACCTATACGTTCGGAGGAGATATCTATAATACCACGCGGGCAGGAAAAATTGAGAATATCACCATCGAAAACAACGTGGACCGTCGGGCGTTCACCGAACGTTGGAAGAGCGTGAACGATTACGTGATGTATCCGAATGTAAAAGAGCCGTCAACCGGTCACACGGAACGTTTCGTGGAGCGCAATAACGAATTGTATCTTTCCTCCATCAACATTTCTTATAATTTGGAAGGTGATTGGTTGAAAAAAATCGGATTGAGGCGGTTAGGGTTGGGGATCGGTTTCAGCGACATTGCCCGGTTGAGTACGGTGAAGTATGAACGGGGTACCGGTTATCCCTATATGAGAGGATACAATTTTACCATTAGTCCGACATTCTAAAAATTGACGATACGATGAAAAGATTAACGATATTATGGGTTTTCGTGGCTCTCTTGTGGGGAGGGTGCGATGATTTTCTGACTTCGCGAGATAATACGCAAGTGTTGGAAAAGACGTTGTTTGCAGACCGAGAAGGTGTGGAAGATGCGCTGTATGGGATATATAGCGGATTGGCAAAACCGGAATTATACGGTTTTTATGTGCCTTGCCGGATGGATTTGTTAGCACAGTTTTACAAACCTGGAAATACTGCGTTGTATGATGTGCTGCATTATGATTTTTTGAAACCGGCGGGAAGGGAGGTGTGCAATTCGATTTGGAAAACGATGTACCGTTCGATTAGCGACATCAATAGTTTTTTGGCGAATTTGGATGCTTACGAGGGAGAGAGCCTCATGTTCGGAGATCTTTACCGGGGAGAAGCGTTGGGATTGCGGGCTTACCTGCATTTTGATTTGCTCCGGATGTATGCTCCGGTAAAATTGGGAGAGCGGGGCATTCCTTATATTACCCGGTTTGGTTCTTCAGTGACCTCGTTCTCGACAGTAAAGGAGTGTTACAATTTGATCATCGACGATTTGTTGGAAGCTGAGAAACTGTTGCGGCAGGACGACACGCTCTTGATGTTGCCGCGGGTGCGTTCGCATGAGTTTGTGATCTGCCGAAATCGTGAGGTGCATTTTAATTGGTATGCCGTGCAGGCTACTCTGGCACGGGTTTATTACATGCGCGGGGAACCGGGTGATTTGGAAAAGGCGGGGGAATATGCTCGGGCGGTCATTGATTCCGAGAAGTTTCCTTTGATCAGTGATCCGAAAGATGCCCGTTTTGTCGTGGCGGGAGTGGTGGCTGAAACGGAAGCCGTTTGGGGGCTATCCAACAAGAATTTGTACGATCCGATGGCAGAGTGTTTTCTGACGACTTCCGATTACAGTGCGTATAAACCTTCCGATAGTGATATGAGTCTCTACGAATCTAAGGCGGGAAACGATTGGCGTAAGGAGTGGCTTATCGCACCTCCAGGTACCGGAGGTTCTACCCGATGGGTCAAAATAATCGATCCTGTGGAGGCGGGTATTTCTTCCTTGATGCCAGCGGGCGTGGAAGGGGTGAATCAGATCCGCGTGACGGAAATGTATTTGATAGCAGCGGAGGCGGCGTTGGAGAGTCACCCGGAAACAGCACGGAAATATTTGGAGGATTTAGTCTCTTCGCGCGGTTTGGAACGGTTTGAGGGTGAGGTGACGTTGGAGAACATTGATAAGGAGTGGCGGAGAGAGTTGGCACAGGAGGGGCAGGTGTGGTTCAGGATGAAACATCGTCACCCGGAAACCGTGGAAGCGGTGGATAGGAACGTCATCACCATGACCGAAGAGATGTGGCAATTGCTTATTCCGGACGATGAGTTTGAGTTTAGAGAAGATTTCACTATGTAAATAGAGCAGAATATGAAAGTAAATACGATATTGAATCGATTTTTGGGACTTTGTTGCTCCCTTTTGGCGGTTTTCGCTTTTGGGGGTTGCGAACGAGAATATTTGTGGTACGACGCCGAGGCAAAGGACGGGGTGTATTTTCTGGGAGGGAAAGATACTGTTTATGTGGTTACAAGGGCATCGGGAGGAGAAAAATGGATAGTGTACGGTGAGAGGGTGGATATCCTCGGATTTACCCGGGATGTCGACCGGCGTTTCAAGGTGGAGGTGGTCGATTCCTTGACCACGATACCTGCCGACTGTTTCTCTTTCAAGGACACGTGTAATATCACGGCTGGCGAAACTTTCGGTTTTTTGAATTTTTCTTATGCCTATTCCGAAACGGACACTTTTTCGCTTGGGTTGAGAATTGTGGAAAATGACAACTTCCGTCCCGTGATGGTTTCGCAGGAGTGTTTCCTTTTGCTTCCGTATAAACTGACAGAACCCGATTGGTGGTCTGCAAACAGTAATATGTTTGGGGCGCCGTGGACACCTCGCTTGCACGAGTTGTTTATGCGGTTCTATCATGCGGTGGAACAGAAAGAACCTTATGTGTGGACGTCGTATTTTGAACCGGAGTTGGGTAAGGATTGTGAAAAGGTTTGGTCTGGAACGCATTATTATGGGTGGTTTCGTAAGACATGGTATGAGCCTTATGGGACCTTGCTTCGGAAATATGTGGCCCGTCCTTTGTATGATTATTTGAAAGAGCATCCGGAAGACGGAGACTATACAAGCATGCCTGATCCTTATCTTTAATTAAATAAAACATAATATGAAAAAGATATATATACGATTGTTGTTGTGGTTGTTTGTAGTGTCTGCGGGAATGGTTTCCTGTATTCATGACGACACAACCGGATTTGTGAACGAAATCCCCGAGCTTTCGATTGTCAAAGTGAAGGGAGAGGGCGTCAACGAAGAGGGAAAGAAGGCGTACGCAGAATTTATGATGCCAGTGCATTTTGAAGCGGAGGTGAATCATTCCGAAAATGAGGTGGTGTATGAGTGGAAGGTGGGATACGTAAACGAATGGAAAGACGGAAAGCCGGTGATGGATTCGTTGTATTTGGTTTCGGAGAAACCGGTGTTGGAACATTCTTTTAATCGAGTAGGGGAGTTCTTGGTACGTTTGCGGGTGTCTGATGGGTTTAGTAGTGCTTTCTACTACATGATGGTGGAAATCAAGGCTGGAATGGAAAGGGGATTGCTGGTGTTAAGTTCTGATGATGCGGGGAAAGGTCGGTTGTCTTTCTGTTCTGTGCTGGAAGATGCGAATGAATTGTTGAAGGCAAAGAAAGAAGACTTTGACTGGGAGGTGTGGAGCAGAATAAATCCAGACTATGAGTTAGTGGATGCTTTGGACATGAGTTTAATGGATTTTGGGAAGTATAAAAACTCCGTGTTTGTGATTTCCAAGTTCAATCGGTGTGTGTATGAATTGGAGCCCAATACGCTACTCGTGTTGCGCAAGATAGATTTGACTCTTTTGGTGTCGGAATTGAATATACAACCGGTGGCATTGTCTCCGTGTAGAGATGAATTGGTGGTGCTGTCCGAGAATGGTATCGTGGTAGGATCTCAATTGACGTCGAACGGATTGATGAGCGATGCTTGGGGGGCAAAGATGAAAGGAACGAAGATGTATCAGGCGGTGATTTGGAATGACAATGATAAAGTGACGCAATCGATGCCTGTAGTAGCGGAAGATGAAAAATTGGTATGCTATACAAATCTTTTGGGAAAGGCATCACTTGACTCCGGCACTGATTTTGAAGGACGTCGGATTGTCAATTTTTTGATAGTGGGGAATACAAATTTGAAAAAGAGTTTGCTCGTGGTAAGCCAATCGAAAAATGACCCCGGGAAGGTGTGGGTAACGAATTATGTTTCGGGGATTGAGGCATTGTGGAATATGGAGGTAATTTTCGGGCATGAAAGTGGGGAAGAGAAATGGAGTGATAAGTCTTACGAACTTTCTGCTCCGTTGACTTTGACCGAGGAATCCGATATGTTGTATAACACGAAGTATAGTAATAGCATATTCTACAATAGCGGTAACTCCATATATCGTTGGAGGCATGGCTCCGATATTTCTGAGGTGGAGTTGGTTACCTCCGTGCCCGGAGAAATTACCTGTATGGCGCAAAGTCCTGATGAAGAGTATTTGTACGTTGGAACTTACGACCCTGCGGCAACCGGATTGAAGGGAAGCGTTTATATTTATAAAACGGAAAACCTGCAATTGGTGAACAGTTTTGTCGGTGTGGCTGATAAACCGTTGAAATTATTTTATAAGGATACAAAATAAAAACAAATGACAAAGATTTATATGTTTTTCGTGCTTGTCCTCCTCGGTTTCTCCGAGGGACAAGCCATTGCCTCTACCTCGGGGAGCGTGGAGAAGAATGTGGCGGATACGCTGAAAGCCGGGATGGCGTCACCGGATTTTCGTTACCGGGATGTGAACGGTAAAATCGTGACATTAAAAAGTTTGAGGGGAAAATACGTGTATATTGATGTGTGGGCGATGTGGTGCGGACCTTGTTGTGCTGAGATTCCCCATTTGAAAGAATTGGAGCGGAAGATGCGTGGTAAAAAGATCGTTTTCGTGAGTATGTCAGTGGACGAGAGTCGGAAGGCATGGTTGAAATACGTGAAAGATAACAAGATGGGGGGCGTACAATTAAATGCAGAGGGGAAAGAGGAGTTTATGAAAGCCTATCACATAAATGGAATACCTCGTTTTATTTTGTTAGATAAGAAAGGGAAAATTGTGGATGCTGATATGACGCGTCCTTCTGATCCAGAAACGTTGAAACGATTATTAGAATTGAAAGGAATTTAAGGAGATGAGAAAAAGTATTGTTGTGTTGTTTTTGTTGATTGCTGGTAGTGTATTTGCCAGCAATCGTCGGTCAATGAAAGTGGATGGATGCGAATATGTTGTGTTGGCTAGTAGATCGGTAGAACAGGATAAAGCTTGGAATGGGGTTGTAGAGGCTTTACAGAGATTGCACGGTGCGGAGGTGGTATATTACGCGGAGAAGCCTGCTGAGACATTGGAGGCATTGCGACGTATGCGCCCTCGTTATGTTGCGGTAGTAGAGAAACCGGAGCAGATTACCCGGGATTATATTATTGGGATGCATATTTTGTCGCGTAAAGTAACTTCTTCGATATATGCCGATTTCATGTGGGGAATTATCACGGGGCTTGATGCGGATATGGCGATGAAGATGGTGAATAATGCTAAAGAGCCACTCGAGATTCGCAACGGGTTGATATCACAGAATAGAGTGGAATTGACTGAGGCGGACTGGGAGCGGTTTGGGTATGTGAGTTGGGGAAAATCAGGGATGAAAATGGAACGAGGAGATACGTTGGCAATGGAATATTGGCCAGCCGTGAAACAGGTTGAAAAATTTAATGATCTTTATCGAAGAGTGAAGCCTGATTTCGTGTTGAGTGAGTCTTATGCTCCTAATTACCATTTGTCCATGCCTGATAACTTCAGCGTACACGAGAGAATTTATGCCCGGGATGGTATTTTTCATCACGTGATGCAGGAGGTTAAAATTGAAGATAATCAGATATCTCGTCAAGACACGTCGGATAACGAGATGAATTGGGCGGGTGAGCGGAAAGTATATATTGCCGCGGGATCTTACGGTTGTGATGTGGATAAGCCCGAAAAGAGTTGTGCGTTGGCATGGATGGGACGTCCGAATGTAACTTCAATGGTGGGATACCCGGTAAACCAAGTGATGTTGGGGCAAGCCGTGTGGGGTGGTTTGAAATTCTGGCATGTAACGCCCGGACGTTACACGATGGCAGAGGCTTATTTTTTAGGACAACAGCATATATTATATACGTTACAAAATTTTTCTCCGAGTTTGTTGGAAGCAAGTTATGATTTCAATTGGGATGTGATGAATGATATATCCGGTATATATGAGCGGATGGCGAAGGTGATGGGTAAAGAAGCTGTTGGGGATATTCTTGGTTTTTGGCAGGAGCGGGATTTATTGGCTTATTTCGGGGATCCGAAATGGGATGTGCGATTCCGACCGGAGGAAGAAACTTATACCGTGAAGACGGTTCGTAAGGGTAAAAAGTATGTGATTACATTGAAAACGAAAGAAAATTTTTCTGTGGATCGATTGGATGGAATTTATATGAGAATGTTTGATAACCAAATACCGGGAGAGCCTGCCACGGTTGGTAAAATACCGTTTGCTGTTATTTTTCCGGAGCGTTTGAAAAATCCTCGTTTAGCACCCGAGCAGGATTGGCGAGTGGCATTGTCTGATGATATGTTGTTGGTGTATGATACTTGGTTCGAGCCAGGAAAGACGTATAAATTGGTCTTGTCGGTGGATTAAAAAAAATTAATATTTTAGAGTTGTTCGTGATGAGAAGGTTTGTACTATTTATTGTTTTTTTTGCGGCTTGTATCGCAGTTCGGGGGCAGGGGGGCGTGAATTTTGAAATTCTTACTTTTGAGGAGGCTTTAACGAAAGCGAAAGCGGAGAATAAATTGCTTTTCGTGGATTGTTATACGACTTGGTGCGGACCTTGTAAGTTGATGTCTGAAAAGGTATTTCCCGACGCAAAAGTGGGCGAGTTTTTTAATCCGAGGTTTGTTGCCGTGAAGTTTGATATGGAAAAAGAAGAGGGGAAGAAATTCGGTCAAAAATATAATGTTGCAGCCTATCCCACGTTTTTCCTTATCTTGCCTGATGGTTCTATACAACATAAGATTTCTGGCGCATACGAGGCAGATGAATTTATCCGATTGGTAAAAGAAGGCATAGAGGGTACAGAATCATTAGGAAATTGGGAGGAGAAATTTCGTACCGGAGATCGAGATAAGGCATTTTTGTTTCAATATCTTCAGAAATTGAACAAGTTTAATGAATGGTCAAAAGCGGTGGTGGTGGTAGATGAGTTGTTGAAAGTGGCAAGTGATGAAGAAAAGGTATCCAAAGATTATTGGTTTATTTTTGGTAATTCGCAATTGAGTCCTTCCGATTCCAAAGCTTTTAAATTTTTAAGAGATAAACGAGAAAGATTTTACGTAGCGATTGGTCGTGAAGAGGTGGATAAACGATTGGGAGAAGATCTTTGTAATGAAATTTTGGCTATAATGGGAGGGGAGATGGTGAATGTCGGAAGTAAGCGTTTGAAGGCGATAGAGAAAGAGCTCAAAAAAATGAAATTGGTGAACGAGAAAAGTTTATTAGCTTCTTTGGAAATCGCTAAGGTGGTGGAGGGTGGTGATATTGACGAATTGTTGGATGTGTGTGAAAAAGAGATACCTATTTTACAAGGTGACTCTCAATTAGCACTTTGGGTGCTTTTTCGTTTAGCTGGTCCATTTTTGCAATATCAAGATTGTCCTTTAGCTTCGGCTACTCCCGCTCAAAAGGCTCGGTGGGAGAAGATTATTCAATTGAAGAAAAATAATTAAAACGAGGAGGAGTGTTTAACTCTCCTCCTCGTTTTAATTATTTAATATCTATCTGGATAATAGGTTGTTGTTGTACTGTGTCAAGAGGAATGGCTCTGTATTTGACACGAGCAAAATTGATCTTATTTAAATCGATACTACGGATTGCACTATCGTGCATCGTGCGGTAGTAGATTATCCGGTGTGTCATGTCGGTTGCCGAAGTCCATTGCGTTGCGCTAGGTATGTCAATGGGGTTTGTGTTCGGTGAATATTCAATCCCGATAGGAATGTCAAAATTATTTAGAATCTGGAAACATTGAAGAACGGTTTTTAAGCCTGACTCTTGTTGGGGGGCGGTGGCTTGGTAAAAAGCGGCACGCACGAAACGGGAGGGGGGAGTGATATCTCCCGGTATTCCTAGAAATCCGCTACCGTTGCCGAAGGAGGAAAGTTTTATATCGTTCAGTTGTTGTGGAGAAGCCATACCGGGGAAGAGATTGACGTAATTATTAAGATTGGTCATTTGCCATTCGAATCCCGGAGCGTTGGTTAGTACTCCTAATTTATTCTCGTAAAAGGTAGGTTTCTCGTTAATGATTTCGAGAACTACTTGGTGTCCGGAAGGATCGGCAAAACGCCAGTGCACGGTGGAGGCTTGCGGGACGATGCCAATAATATGTACTTTTTTAATGGCCTCTTTTACTTCGTCGATGTTTTTGCAACTGCCTAGTATCCAAGAAACGAGTTGTAGGTCGGAGATACTTGTCGCTTTTTGGTTCGGCTCGAACGCTTCGTATTTCCCGTAATGCGGGAAGTAGAATAATCCGGCAGAAAGCCCGGCTTCGTTAAGACCTTCTGCTACAAACTCTTTTTGTTCTACGGCTAGACCGACGTAGCCGTACCGGGCGGTGAATGGCATTCCGTCAATCCCGTCGGGCGTGTAAGATTGTTGTTTGAAGCCTCGCGGTACGATAACGTATTGGCTGTTGAGGTTGCTGCCGCCCCATTCGATGGTACGAGCCACGACACGGGAACCGTCTTTAGCGGTAAAAGATATTCCGGTGCAGGCTTTTAGGAATTGCGGTTGCAAGTTTATGGCGATAAAGAGTGCTAGTAAGATTTGTAGTTTATGTTTCATAATTGTAAATGATTTGTATTTTTTTGTAATACGGGAAAAACGAATTTCTGTTTCAAACGGATGGATACTCAAAATTTATTCGCATATTTGCTACGCTTTGAGGTGAGTAAAGAAGCAGTTATGAACAGGAATTACAGTATTATATTGGGTAACGGTACACGTCTTGATTTCAAGAGCGTGTTTAATCAATATTTCAATACTTTAGTTCTTTTCGCAGGTCGTTATCTGGGAGAGAGGGAAGAATGTGAATCACTGGTGCAGGATACTTTTCTGGCTTTGTGGGAGAATAGGCGGGAATTTCCGGATGAGGTTTCGGTGAAGGCTTATCTTTATACCACGGTGCGCAACAAGGCGTTGAATGTGTTGAAGCATCGTAAAGTGGAGCGGGAATACGTGAATGATATGCTACGGGAGGAGGACACCGAACTTTATTACATGAAGTCGGTGATAGAGGAGGAAACCCGACGGTTGATATTCACGGCGATTGATTCTTTGCCCGAACACAGCAGGAAAGTATGTTTGTTGTATATGGAGGGGATGGATAATCAGGAGATTGCCGAGGAACTGAAGATCACGTTGAACACGGTGAAATTCCATAAAAAGAATGCCTATAAATTGTTGCGTGAGAAATTAAGGGATAACTTCTATCTTCTGTTTTTTATTTAAGACATTCCAAATTTTTTTCTCTTTTTCACTACCCGTTTTTTCTTCTCGGTTGTTTTTGTAGTGTAAATGCAATAAATATATGACAAAAAGATATATTCAGATAGCGGATTTAATCTACAAAGTAAAAATAGGGATTGCTACCGATGAGGAAAAACGGGAGTTGTTCGCTTGGGTGGATGAGTCTGATTTTAATCGTCAGCTATTTGACGAGTTGTTCGAGGGAAGTGCGTTGAGCAGGAGTTATGACGAGTATCGTGCGATTCACCGGGAAGAGGTATGGCGTCGGTTGGAGCAACAAATTGCGCCCCGTCGCCGGAACTTGTCGTGGCGATGGATTGGTTACGCGGCTTCCGTGATTATGCTGGTTGCAACGGGATGGTTCGCTGTCATGATGACGGGACGGGTAGATGAGCAAAAGGAGGTGAAGAAGGTGGTGGCGATAGTACCGGGAGAGCGGAAAGCTATTTTGCATCTGGAAACGGGCAAACAAGTTGTCTTGGGGAAAAATAACGGTGTGATCGTGAACGACAGCCTGTCCGGGAAAATCGAGCAAATAGATAATACTTTGGTCTATCAAGCGGAAACCGATGTGCAGGCGGAAAAGCTGAACGTGTTGGAAGTCCCGAAAGGGGGAGAGTTTAACGTGACCTTGGCTGACGGAACGAGGGTGTGGCTGAATGCCGGGTCGAAATTGACTTATCCGGTTGCTTTCGTGGGGAATGAACGACGGGTAATACTCCGGGGAGAGGGGTATTTTGAAGTAAAAAAAGATGACACGAAACCCTTCCGTGTAGAAGTAAACGGGATGATGGTGACGGTGTTGGGTACTTCCTTTAACTTGAAATCGTTCCCTTCTGAAGAGCGGACGACCGCTACCTTGCTAAGTGGAAAGGTGGAGGTGAAAACGCTATCGGAGAGCGTGATTCTTGAACCGAACCAACAGGCGGATTTGATTGTCGGGGAAAATAAACTGGAGGTACGGGAAGTGGATGCCGAGGCGTATCGGGCATGGACGAAAGGACAGTTTGTCTTCCGTCGCGAGCGTTTGGAGTCTATTCTGGACGATGTCGCACGGTGGTATAACGTGACTGTATTCTACGAGCAGAGCCGGGCGAAGGATATTTTGTTCTCCGGTACAATGGAAAGATATTCCGATATAGCGGAAACTTTGAGGATGTTGGAGAAAACAGGTAAAGTATCATTTACAGTGGATGAACAGAAAATTATTGTGAGAATTAGATAAAAAACAAAGACGTGCGCCAACACGTCCTTGCTTAAAGTTTCATGATTGTTTGCTTGCGCCAACAAGCTTACAACCGAGTTTAATCTTAATAATTAGTACAAAACTATGAAAAAAAAGCGAGAATCGAGTTTTCTCGGCAGGAGAAAAATGCAAATTACTTTTTTGAAAATGAGAGTGACAGTGTTATTACTTTTGATGAGCGTTCTGCAAAGTATGGCAGGAGCGTATTCCCAGACAGCGAAATATGATATTTCCGTGACGGGGGGAAAGTTGGAGAGTGTATTCAAGATGATAGAACAGAAGGGGGAATTTACTTTTCTGTACTCTATCGAGGATGTGGAGCGTATTTCAGCTATTGATATTAACGTGAAGCAAGCAGATTTGAGAGAAGTGTTGGATATCTGTCTGGCTAAAACGAAATTGACTTACGAGATTAACGGACGTCTGATCGTGATTCGGGCGAAGGACGAGGAGCCGGAAGATAAAATGTTAGTCATTAAGGGTAGCGTGAAAGATAAAAACGGAGAGCCCTTACCCGGCGTGACAATTATCGAAAAGGGAACGAGTGTTGGGGTGGCTTCTAACGTGAAGGGTGAATTTACTTTCACGACCACAAAGCGAGATAGTGTCACATTGCTATTCTCGTTCGTGGGAATGAAAATGAAACAAGTGGTATGGCACGGGCAGAAAGAGTTGAACGTGGTGTTGGAAGAGGACGCCCGTGAGATGGATGAAGTGGTTGTAACCGGTTACCAAACTGTCAAGAAATCCAATATGGCAGGCTCCGTGAGCACGATTAGCGCGGATGAATTGGTATTGAACGGAACGCAGTCATTGGAACAGGCATTACAGGGGAAGCTACCGGGTTTGGTCATCACCAATCAAGACGGTTTGGTGGGAACCCGCCAGAAAGTGCGTGTCCGCGGTACTTCTACTCTTTTGGGTAGCCAAGAGCCGGTTTGGGTGGTTGACGGAATTATTCAGCAAGACCCGCTTCCGTTTAAGACAGAGGAGTTTACTTTGTTCGGAAACAATCAGGATAATATTGATGTGATCCGTAATTTCGTGGGTAGTGCCATTGCTTGGTTGAACCCGTCCGATATTCAGGATATAACCGTGTTGAAAGATGCTTCAGCGACAGCTATTTACGGTGTGAAGGCGGCGAACGGTGTAATTGTGATCACGACGAAGAGAGGGCAGCAAGGAAGATTGTCGCTTAATTATAGCGGCAACTTTTCGGTCGGCTCCAAAGTGACCTATGATAAGATGAATCTGATGAATTCCAAGGAGCGTATGGATGTGTCGAAAGAGATTTTCGAGAGAGGTTTGGTGGGAAGTCAGGCATTGACTTCCGTGGGATTCGAGGGGCTTATGCAACTTTATTTGCAGGAAAAAATCACTTATGCCCAGTTTAACGAGGGGGTGAAAAAATTGGAGGTTACGAATACGGATTGGTTCGATCTTTTATTCGAGAACCCGTTTAGCCATAAGCATAACCTGAGTATTTCGGGAGGAAGTGAAAAGACTTCATATTATGCATCTTTCGGTATCACGAAGAATAACGGAACCGCCAAGGGAAATGATTCGGAGAGTTATTCGGGAAACGTGAGTTTGAACACGTTGTTGTGGGATAAACTTCAAATAAATGCCGGACTGGCGGGAAATGTATCTAAAACAAGCGGTTTCAATAAAGTAGCGCCTTACACTTACGCGTCAACCACCAGCCGGGTGATTGAGGCTTATGATGATCAGGGTGAATATTTTTACTATACGGCTCGTAACGGTCGCAAATACAATGTGCTGAACGAGTTGGAAAATACCGGAAATGAAAATACGACAAATTCTATTAATGCGAATTTGCAAGTGACTTTAGAAATCTTGAAAGGATTGAAATTCGAGTCCACTTTCGGGTACGGTTATTCGTCTTCTTACGGGGAAGCGTACGCTACCGAATACTCGAATTATATCGCTAACATTCGCGGATACGAGTTCGGTCAATACCTGTCTTCGGATTTGGAATACAAGATGTCAAGTTTGCCTCATGGCGGCGAATTGTCTATTAACGAGAATAGAAGATCAAACTACACGTGGAGAAATCAATTTTCATACGTGAAGAACTTCGGTACTCATTTGATTACCGCCATGGCGGGGCAAGAGGTGACGAGCACGAAGTACGACGGAGTGTCGCAAACACTTTATGGTTATATACCGGGACGCGGTAAGATTGTGGTAAATCCTCCTCTGACGATACAGAATACTATGGGAGATCTGCGAGAGAATACGCTTTATAACCAAATGTCCACGAAAATCTCGGATAGCAAGGTGAACACGCTTTCTTTTTATAGTGCTTTCACGTACACGTATGACGAACGGTACGTGTTGAATGCCAGTATCCGTACGGATGCCTCCAATCGTTTCGGGCAGGATAAAAGTGCCCGTTATCAACCGGTATGGTCTGTCGGTTTGAGATGGAACATGGGACGCGAGCATTTCCTTGAAGGACAAGATACACTCAACGAATTCAGTATCCGTGCTTCCTACGGGTTCCAAGGAAACGTGAGTGAAGGTGCAGGACCGGATTTGATAGCTTATATACCGGACGGTTCCGGTGGAATCAGTAATGCCACGGGTGAATACCTGATGAAAATCAAGAGTTTACCGAATCCGAAATTGAAATGGGAAAAGAATAAGACGACGGATTTGGGGGTAGATTTCGTGTTCTGGAAGAATAAGATTTCCGGTTCTTTCGAGTATTACTGGAAGAGAGGAGAAGATATTATCGTGATGAAAGAGGTGCCGTTGGAAAATGGAGTTGCCAATATGCCGATGAACGGGGGAACAATGAAAAATTCCGGTTGGGAACTTAGTTTGAGTTTTGCGCCCGTGCGGACGAAGGATTTCGTGTGGTCAGTGAGTTTCAACACGTCGAAGAACTACAATAAGTTGACGAGCGAGTTGGCAGCAAACGAAAGCTGGCAGGTGGCAAAGTCCGGGTCATTACACAAGAAAGGGTATCCGGTATCCGGTTTTTGGGCTTTTGAATTTGCCGGACTTTCGGCAGAGAACGGGAATCCCGAATTTAATCTGAGTGGAATGGAAAACAATATTCTGGCAGAAACGGATGCGACGCAATATATGAAATATATGGGTAAACTGGATCCGGATTTATCGGCGGGATTGTCGACTTCTTTCCGTTACAAAACGTTGACCTTGTCGGCATCGTTTAACGTACAGTTGGGTGGGAAAAAGTTTTTGGCACCGATGTTCGATTCGGATATGACCAACACGACGCCGAATGAATATAATAATCTGCCGAAAGACCTCGTGAAGAGATGGAGAAAGCCGGGTGACGAGAAGACGACCAATATCCCTTCGTTGCCGGAGTATAGAAGAGCCACGATAGAATTGCCTTCCGGTTCGGATTTGCTTTACCGGATGTACAATTTCTCGGATATCCGGGTTGCCAAGGCTTCTTTCCTGAGATGTAATAATATTTCGTTGGATTACAATCTCCCCTCATCGCTGGTTTCGAAGTTTGCCCAGAATGTAGGTTTGTCTTTTTCCGTTTCCAATCCGTTCATTATCGTGAGCAAGGATTTCAAGGGAAAAGACCCGGAAGTAGCCACAGGTTCACAGCCTATAAGCCAGAACTATACGTTTAGTGTAAGAATGAGTTTTTAATAAATGAAAAGAGAGTATGAAGTATAAAATAATTATATGGGGTGTGCTACTCGTGTTTGGTTTAAGCGGTTGTAGCGATTTCTTGGAAGAGACAAGTCAGGACGAGATTCGCCCGACGACGGTGGACGATTTGATTCAATTGATGACTGGTGAGGTTTATCCGATGAATTCTTTTGAATGTCCTTATCTGGAACTATTGACTGATAATGCCAAATGTAACGGGATGCAGAATCAGGATCAATATAGAAGTATACTGGAGAATGGTCGTTTGATATTTTCATGGGACGAGAAAATGTATGAAGATCTGGTTAATCTGAACGGGATGAACTCGTGGGCGAAGTTCTACACGAGAATTATGGGTTGTAATACCGTGTTGGAATATCTGGATCGTGTGAAAGGGGAGCAGGCAATGAAAGAGAATGTGCGGGGACAGGCGTTGGTGATGAGGGCGTGGAGTTATTTTTTTCTCGTGAATCTCTATGGATTGCCTTACACGGTGGGTGATCCTAAAGTAAATCCGGGAGTTCCCTTGAAGCTGACGATGGAGGTTGATGACCGTTATTTTACCCGTTCTTCCGTGTTCGAGGTGTACGAGCAAATCGAGGGTGATTTGTTGACAGGCATTAAATTGATGGATGAAAACCGGCAGAACGTGACTTTATACAAGGCTTCGCCCTTGATGGCGAAAGCGCTTTTGTCCCGCGTGTATTTATACATGGGAAAATGGGATGAAGCAGCGGCGTACGCGACGGAAGTATTGAACGAAAAGCCTGTGTTGACATCATTGGCGCAAGGAGCGGATTGGGATTATTATACTTTCACGCGACTCTTCGATTTGGATGTTAGCACAGAGGTATTATGGATTTACGAGAGCCAACAGGCAGTCCTTACTTTCTTCACTTATGGAGGTTTTGGTTATCGTCCCGCTTTTACCATGTCGGATGAGTTGGTGGCTTTGTTCGAGGAGGATGACTTGAGATTAATTTCCGAGCACGAGAGGGGAATAGACTACACGACCTATCAGACTTATTATTGTTTCGGTTACAAGGGAACGGGTACGGACAAGGGGTCAAAAGGGATTCGCACGGGCGAAGTGTATTTGAACCGGGCGGAAGCAAATATACAGAAGTACATGGAAACGCGTGATAACAGTTACCGCACGGCAGCTTTAGCCGATTTGAATACTTTGCGAGCGAGTCGCTATAACATTTTGGAAGCGGTATATGTCAATATTGAAGACCGGGCGGAGCTGGATGTATCGACGCCGGAGAACCTGTATAAATTCTATCAAGATGAGAGGCGTAGGGAGTTGGATTTCGAAGACCATCGTTGGTTTGATTTACGCCGGATGGGAATGCCTCGTATCGAACATAAATTCTTCGTCGAGTCGGAGAATGATGCTCGGGTTTTCGTGTTGGAAGCTAATTCCCCGTGGTATGTATTGCCTATCCCGAAGGAGGCAAGCGACCGTAATCCCTATTTACAACAGAATCCTCGTTAGTTGTCGAATTTTAAACAGAGCGTGTTATGAATAAAATAATAGGATATTTACTTTTAAGTTTTACAATAAGTATGTTCGCTTGTAATGACGAGCATAAGTTGAGCCCTTCCGAAGGGGATGTGTACGGTTATTTTGTACCGCAGGGTGAACATGATTATGATGATAAAATTGTTGACTGGAAGAATCGTTACAACATTTTCGCTTTGTACAAATGGAGTCCGAGAGATTTGTATTGGTCCCCGACGAAGTGGAATGAGGCGAAAGAGGATACCGATGAGAATGGTTATTCTTGGATAACAGGTTATTATGGAGAACAAGCAGACGAGAAGTACGTGGGACAACAATTGGATTTGATAGAGGAATTATTTCTGTCTTTCTATCCGGATTCCACTTTACAACGGTGTTTGCCTTTAAAGATGTTGTTATGCAAAGAATTAGAGCAAATTGATGGTTACGGGGAACGTCGGAAACTAAATATATACAGTAGCTTTGATCTTTTGGCATTTAACTGGGGGTCGGAGCGAATACTGTCTTTGTCATCCGGGGAGAAGGCTGAAATGAAGTTGGATATAAATTTGACCTTCTTGTTGAGATTGAAGAGTAACGATAAGATACCGGCATCGACGGAATTTTACAGTTATAGCAATTACGATACGGATATGACTTATGGTAACTATTACGAACGTGGTTTTGTCATGTATGATAATAATGATAAAACGAACACGGATTGGCGGCATTATCTGGAAGCGATACTCTTCACGTCGTATGATGATTTGACTCGTGAAGTAGAGGCTTCGGATGAATCCTTCCATGGTATACTGAATGACCGTAAAGACAAGTATGGATTAATTAGAAAAAAATACACGGCGATTATAAATCATTTCAAGGAATATGGAATTGATTTGCAGAAGATAGGCGACGCTGCTATCAATTGATTATAATTATGGGCTGTCCCGAGTATCGGACAGCCCATAAATAATAAAACTGACATATGTTGAGATTGGGAATAATGCTTCTTTTTTGGGGAAGTACGATATCTGTTTTTGCACAAACGGGATTCAGACTATCGGGTAAATTGCGTATGTTGAATCCCACGGAGATTCGGGTAGAAACGATAAACGGAGAATCCTTGTTAGCGGTTCAAGTCCCTCGAGATGGGGTATTTGCGACTGACGTCATGGATATAAAACCGGATTTGTATATCCTATGGATCGGGACTACGCGACAGGCGGTATACCTAACGAATACCGAAGTTTCGATTAAAGGATATTACGATGAGATGAAACCGGAGAACAGTTCTTTGAGTTTTTCCGGGATTGACGATTTCTTGGAATTGTTGAAATGGATGCCTGCGGAGAAAAGCCAAAAAAAGAAAACGATCAATCCGGAAGTAAAAGGGCGTTTACGGGGAACGATGTACAGTGCGTTGGCATATCTGTCCGAAATAGAGGCGTATGAACCGAACCAAATGTTGCTGGAACAAATCACGGGGGAAGATCGGGATGCTTTGACCGTGCAATGGTTGACGAAACGGGTGGATAGTCTGGCTCGATTTGCGGTAGGGGCACAAGCCTTCGATTTTAATTATGTAGATCCGGAAGGTAATATGGTTCGTTTAAGTGACTTTCGGGGGAAACTGGTGTTAATTGATTTCTGGGCTTCATGGTGCGGTTCTTGTAGGCATGAGATGAAAAGCCTTTTGCCGATCTATAACGATTTGAAAGGGGAGGATCTGGTATTTATCAGTATCTCGCTCGATAAACGGGAAAAGGATTGGCGGAAGATGTTGGAAATGGAGAATTTGCCTTGGGTAATGCTTTGGAATAAAGAGGGGTTCACGATTGGCGATGCCCCGAACGAGCTTCAAAAAGCCTATGGCTTCTATGGTATACCTTTTATCCTTCTGGTAGACAAAGAGGGTAAAATCCTTAAGCGCGGCTTACGGGGAGAGCAAGTAAGAGAGGCAATTTTAAAAGCCAGATGGGAATGATTTTAGATTTTTGATTCCAGCCGCACGAGTAACTTTATATTTTTTTCGTATTGTATAACATGATAAATTCTGTAGATGATGAAAAAGTATTTTTTATTACTTGCGATCGGGTTGTATGCTTGTGTTGCGAGTGCACAACTGATAAAACAGGAAAGCCAGTCCCCGAAGAAACAAGCGGATCTGGATTGGTACAATTGTTCTTTCGAGGAAGACGGGGTGTACGGGGCAGAGATAAATAAAGCTTATGAATTTCTGAAAGGAAAGAAAATAAAGAAAAGACCGATAGTTGCGTTGATCGGAAGCGGGTTAGATGTGGAGCACGAGGATTTGCGGCAGGCTATCTGGGTAAACCCGAAAGAAAAGGCGGACGGTAAGGATAACGACAAGAATGGTTTGGCGGATGATATTAACGGTTGGAACTTCTTGGGCGGTCAGGACGGGCAAGTCATGGAAATACTGATGCGGGAGGGTGATCGGGAATTTCTGCGTCTGAAAGATAAATACGGGGATTATATCACGAGCAACGGGGAATTTTTCAAGATAATGGACGGGAAAAGAGTTAAAGTTCCGGCGCCGGAGAACTTGTCCGAGTATTCTTATTATAAGAATGTGGTTATGCCCGAATCCCAACTTGCCCGAATCTATGGCGGGTGGAATATGGCTTATGTTATAGAGGAATACGGGCAAAAGTTTAAAGAGGAATTGAATGCGAAATTTCCCGGACGGAAGATCTCGTTACAGGAATTTCAGACTTGTTATGACCCGAATGCACCACAAGATACGTTAAGAGATGTTACATTCACGCTTATTGCCACGGCATTCCAGCTATATAAAACCGATGACATTGATCTCGTGTACAAAACATTCGTGGAAACCAGTGTTGCCCGAAGTAAAGAATCCTACGAGGAAGCGTTGAAAGATTACGGTTATGATGGTCGTAAGGATGTTGTCGGTGACGATTATTTGGATATAAACGATAACAAATACGGCAACAGCGTGTTGCTGACATCCGATGCGGGTGCTGGGACGATGCAGGCGGGTATTATCGGAGGAAAAAGAGGTAACGGCTTAGGCGGTGACGGTATCATGGATGAGGCGGAAATCATGACATTGCGCGTATCTGCTTCGGGCGGAGAGCCGTACATCAAAGATATGGTGTTAGCCATCCGTTACGCGGTGGATCACGGTGCTGACGTGATCGTGTTACCTCAACAGAACACGTTGTATCCCGACGGGCAGAAGGCGTGGATGAGCAAGGCTTTGCGCTATGCTGAAAGCAAAGGAGTATTGGTGATTGTACCCGCGTGGGAATTATCTCAGGATCTGGCAAAACAGACGTTTTACCCGAACCGTCGGATGACCGGCGACAAGGAATTGACAAACCTCATGATCGTCAGCTCCTCGGACAAGGAGGGGAACCCGTCGTTGAACGCGAACTACGGGGCAAAGGAACTGGATTTATTTGCTCCGGGTATCGATATATACTCTACCTATACAGGTGATACATACCAAACGGGAAGCGGTGGCGGTCTGGCGTCAGCGTCCGTGGCGGGGGTGGCAGCTTTGATTAAGGCTTATTACCCGGAATTGTCGGGCTCTCAAGTACGTGATATATTGTTACAAAACGTAACATCCAGAAAGGGGGCAGAGGTAGAGAAAGGGATTCAAGTCGGTGGGAAACAGGCACAGGATTTATTCCTTTTCGATGATTTGTGCTTGTCGGGCGGAGTACTGAACGCTTACCGTGCCCTTGTGGCTGCCGATAAATGGAGTAAATAATTTATGATTTCAATATGAGGATAAGAAATAAGATAATCTTTTCATGGCTGTTTTTTATGATCATATATCCGGTGGCGGCACAGCAATATAAGGCTGTGCTGCCCTACCGGGTAATCGGGGGTAAAATGATCGTGGATATGGTAATGAACGGAACGCCTCGCTCTTTTATTTTTGATACGGGCGGGCGTACGGCTTTGACCGGAGAGATATGCGAGGAATTGGGATTGGTCGTGGTAGATTCTTTACAGGTAACGGACGTGAACAGTAACGTGGCAGCCTATCCGATTGTGGCAATTGAAAGTTTGCTCACTTCCGACGAGAAAATCAATTTCAGAAACGTGCCGGCGATGAAATTGCCGGAACCCTCGCCCTTCGAGTGTTTCCGTGCCGACGGGTTAATCGGTAGCGATTTGCTCGGGCGTATGATTGTCGAGATTGACGGGAAGGCGAAAACGGTCACGCTCACTTCTGCCGAGCGGGCTTCTGCGATATCATTGCGGAAAATGATTCCTTTCACGCGGTCGGGTATACCGGTTATAGCGTTGCAGGCAGGTGCGGGAAATAACATCGTCTGTTTGTTTGATACCGGATGTCCCGGCTTTTTTTCGTTGAAAGACACGGATTTCGAGGCATTGCAATCCGCTGCTGCGTTTGATATTCTGGCGGAAGGATACGGGGAAGGTTCCATCGGGGTTGCTGGAATGGCTGCCGCTAATGTATCCCGTCGTGTATGTTTTCCTCTGTTGTCCGTGGGAGGTACGAAATTTAGAAACGTGAGTGCCGAAACATCTACGCCGCCCTTTACTTTGTTAGGTATTAAATTGTTGGATTACGGTAACGTCACGCTCGATTATCCGCGTGCCCGCTTTTATTTTGAAGCTTATGAGCCGGAAAACGATCTGGAGAGCAAACATTATAACGTGGCGTTGCGGGTAAAAGAGGGCGAGTTGATCGTGTCTGTCGTGTGGGGCGATATGAAAGGCGTGGTCGAGGTCGGTGACAAAGTCACGAAGATCAACGGGAAGCCCGTGGGGAAATACGATTTCTGCGAGAGTATTATTAACGGGATTCCCGAGTTAAAAACGAAAAAGAAAACCAAGCTGGCGATACAGACCCGACAAGGGGAGAGAATAATCGTTTATCAAAAGGAATAGCGTATGCGGAATATTAAAATATTACTTGTGTTTCTCAGCATCGCGTGTTTATATTTAAATGGGAACGCGCAGCAAAATACGAAACGGGTATGTGACACGATTCATTACGAGTTCATCCGCGAGAAAATCATTATTCCCGTGACGGTAAACGGGGTGACCGTGAAATATATCGTGGACACGGGCGGGCAGACAGGCACGGTGAGAGAGTACGCTGCGGAAATGAAAGCGATGCAAGGGATGGGTGTCCGCGGGGTTTCAGACGTGAACGGGATGAGCCTTTCTTACGAGGAAGCCGTTTTAAAGGACGTGCAGTTAAGCCCGAATTATAAATTGGCTCAGATGAAGAGTATCATTTTCCCGCCGAACGGTTTCTTTCGTGAACTCGGGGTTGCTGGCATACTCGGGAGCGACGCTTTCGCGCAAGCGGTTGTCACCTTTGATGCCCGGAACAAGATAATGATCATCAACTACCCATACCGTCCCGCGGGGTTGAAGATTACGGACGGTGTGCCGTTTTACCCGGGTGGTGCCAATCACTCGATCGTGGATGTTGATTTCGGGGGAATCACCCGCCGTGTGTTATTCGATACCGGTGCCAGCGGATTGTTATCGCTTTCCGCCGATGATTACACCGGGTTAAAAGACAATGCGGGCAACTGTTTGTTGGGAACGGCTAACGGGATAAAAAACGTCGGTATAGGCGGCTTTGACTTGAAGAATACCGCGGAAATGAGTAAGGTCAGAATCAACGAGGTCAACTTTACGGGAAAGAAATTCACGAACATGGAGAGCGTCACGATCAAAATGGGAATGTCTTTGTTGGGAGTGGAGATGTTGCAATATGGCAAAGTGGTGATAGATTATGCCCGTGACCGTTTTTACTTTTTCCCTTATGAAGATACGATCGAAGATTTGTCCGGCAGGTTAAAAACTTGGAACGTGGGGATATTGCCCGTGGGAGGCCATTTCGAGATTACGACGGTATGGAACAGCGTGCGGGAACAGGTTGCGTTGGGAGATCATGTTATTCGGGTAGACGGGAAAGATTTGTCCGGGTTGAAACAAAGTCAGTTTGAGATAGATGCTTTGCTCGATGCTATTGAAGGGGACAGCACCGAAATCGTAATCTTGAAGGACGGTAAAGAAAAGAAAGTTGAAATTAGAAAATTCTAAGACCTATGAAAAGTAAAATATTTATGTCGTTGGCAATCGTGTTACTCCCGTTATTGACGTTTGCCCAATCCAAAAATACCGCAACTGAGGTAAGGGATTATCGGGAAACGGACGGTAAAATCATTATCGAAATGGTCGTCAACGGTGAGCGGGCGGATTTCGTGCTGGACTTGTCCGGTCATAATGCCATCTTACCGGAATATGCCGAAAAATTCCATATAGATACCGCCTCGAAAGGTGATTTCCGTTACGATACATTTTTGTACAAAAAAGTCCCCACTGCCGGAAGCGTTTCCATCGGCACGATGGCTTTCGGGAACAACGTGTTCGGGAACAATGTATCGGCTTTCGTGTTGGAAGAGCAACCTTATTTGCGGAAACTTGGAGTGGCGGGAATAATCGGGGGTGCGTTGTTCCAAAATGTCGTGCTGACAATCGACAGCAAGCGGAAGAAGATCACGACCTCCGTACCTTACCGTCCCTCGTACATGAAATTGGATCATCGGGCGGATATGCACACGCTGCCGGGAAGTGTGGCTATATTCCCCGTAACCCTTGACAGTACTGCTTTGTCGTTAGTATTTGATACTTGGAACAATGGAATGTTCACGTTGACTCCTGCCGATTATACCAAAATAAACGGTACGACCGGAAGTTCCGCCGAATTGTTCAACAGTTACGCAGAAGCCGTGACCACGAATGACACGAAGTTGGCAAAGAAGTGTACTTTCGTGAAGAATGATTTTTCGGACGTACTCGTGACGGAAAATAAGGATTTGCCCCGTTCCGTGTTGGGAACCGGAATATTAAAAGAGGGGATTATTTCTATTGATTTTCAAAAACAGAAGGTGTATTTCCAATCTTTTGATTTGGCGGAAGTGAAGGATGAGGTACAATCCGGGGCGGAAGTAACGGTAGAAGCGGGCAAACTGAACCCGATCACCCGTGATTATTTTCTCGAACACGTGTATGATTACCGTGTAGGGAAAGAGTTCGTGTTCAAGGGCGACAAGCCTGTCGTGATTGATTTCTGGGCGACGTGGTGCGGGCCTTGTATGCGATTGATTCCCGAATTGGAAAAGATGGCGGAGAAATATAAGGATAAAGTTATATTCTTGAAAGTGAACGCCGATCAAGAGAAGGAATTGTGCAGTATGTTTAATATAGTGGCACTGCCGACTTTGTTTTTTATCCCTGTCGGGGGTAAACCGATTATAGAAACGGGTGCTTTACCGGAAAAATACGAGAAGATTATTCAAGAACAGTTATTGAAGTAGGTGATGTCTAATTGTTCACACCAGACTTACGCATGCAAAGTTTGCATGGATTGGGGGTTATGTCTGTAATAGGCATAGCTCCTTTTTTAATTGAGTCCCGTTTCCCCCTGTTTTAAGTATTCGAACGGGCAATACTTGAGGAGTAATGTGGTCGCACGTTTGTTATAGATACAGTGTAGAAACGCTTCGGGGTATATCTACAACGGAGCAATAACGATAGAACACTGGGTGAAGGTGCTTACTTTAAGAGAGAGATGACCTTTATGTTTGGGATTCTTCTTTTTATCAGAATTCGGACAGAATTTGAAGAGAACCCGTTGAAGTCCCGAGTCAAACACGTATTACCTTCGAATCACTCCCGTATCAAAGGCGCTTTATTTGAATAATAGTTCTATAAAACAAAAAAAGCAGCCAAGAAATTGACTGCTATCCCTGAGCTGTTATCGGGATTTGAACCCGAGACCTCTTCCTTACCAAGGAAGTGCTCTACCCCTGAGCTACAACAGCAACTGAAAGAACTTTACTTTCTTGAGCCTCTTGTCGGATTCGAACCAACGACCCCGAGATTACAAATCACGTGCTCTGGCCAGCTGAGCTAAAGAGGCGTTTCCAAAAAGGGTAAGCTGACTATGTCGCACCGCTACAACCATCTACCCTTGCTGCCTTCCGACCCTGGGGGAGTTCGACAGGAGCTGGTCGCATAGGACTTACCCAGGCACAAAAGTACAAAAATCTTCTCAGCTACCAAATGTTTTCAACCTTTTTTGTACAGGAAAATATAGAGGAGAATTTAATATATTGGCTAATAGTTGATTATTTGGAGATGTATTTTATTGTTGTTATATAAAAATAGGGATTTATGTAACCTAAAGTGTGAAATTCGGGTATAAATAGTGACAATTGAAAGCATTTATTAAGGACTAAACGATCCAAACGAACGTATGCAAACAGAAAATAACATGACAGGGGCGGAGTTTCTCTCGGATTTGAATGTATTATTATCCACTAACGTGGGATTGAACAAAAACGTGAAACAAGCTTTAAGGAGATTGGGTGAATACGAGAGAGCCGATCAGGTGTATATCGTGAGTATTAACCATGATATGACTTTCACGATATCGGAGGAGTGGACGAAAAACGGTGAATCCGTGTTCCCGGAAACGGACGAAAAGAGAAGTTTCTACTATGACCGGAAACTCGAGCGGGAGTTGGAAAGGGATAATTATATATATATACGGGATGTAAACGAGGTGACAAACGAGGGGTTAAAGAATATCATGCATGCCATGCAGGTACGGTGCGCGATATTTTTACCGTTATATATATCGAGTCATCTTTTCTCGTTTTTATGCTTGAGCCGATGTCATGACGAGGAGCCGTGGACAAAGGAGGAGATTGATTTTTTGATTCAGGTGGCATCTGTACTGTCGGGCGCGTTGGAGAAAGAGTTGATATTGCGCAAGCTGGTGAAACATCACGCTCTTTATCAGGATTTTATCGAGAATCGGGTGGACTACATTTTGAGGCTTAACAGGCATCTGCATATCAGTTTTTCCAACAAGACCTTTTACTCGTTATTCGGTGACAGCCCGGATGATGTTATCGGGTGCAGGATAGGGGATTTGATGACGGAAATGGATATCTCTTCCAAGCAGTTGGAGGCGGTGACAAAACATACCGATACCTTGTTGACCTTCCATGCCCAATTGGTGCGACGTGACGAGGTTGTGTTTATCGAGTGGTACGCTTATCCCGTGCGATTGGGGCGGGAGCATATCGAGATTCATTTGATCGGGCATAACGTGACCAAATACAGGGAGGCGGAGAACGAGTTGAATTTATTGAAGACGGAGTTGCAAACTTTTTCCGAATCCATGTTTCCCATGTGGAAATCTATCCATGAGGGGATTACGTGCAACGCGGATGAAAAGGATGAGTTGACGGGTAAGGCGGAGGTATTTAATCAGCTCTACAAGGAACTTTTGTCAAAAATTGGTTATAAATTTGCGGCGCATGCATATAGATCATAGCGAATACACGATACTTTTGGCGGATGATTCCATCTCGAATCTGGAGAAAATGAAGAGTCTGCTTGCCGGGGAGAATTTCAAGTTGATAACCACTCTGGAGGCGGACGAGGTATTTTTACTCGCTAAATTGAGGATGCCGGACTTGATCATTGTCCGCCTCGGGTTGGAAGACGGCAAAGGTATTGTTGTCGTGCGTCAATTGAAAGAGAGTACTTTAACCAAGCATATCCCGATACTTTATATGACGCTTCCCAACCGGCACGAGGATTTTCGAAAAGTGGCGGATTACGAGGAAGTGGAATTTATTTCCCGTCCGCTGAGTAAAAAAGAGTTGATGCTGCGTATAAACAATCAGTTGCTTTTACTGGAATCTCAGCGAATTATTGCCTGTCAGAACGAGAAAATTCAAAATGCGGTACGTTCCAAAGAGAAATTGTATTCGGTTATTGCGCATGATTTGCGCGCCCCGATCGGGACGTTGAAAATGATTCTCGAGGCGATAGATCACCAGAAAGAGAAAATTCCGGATTCCAATATCAAGCATCTGATCAAGATGTTGCAGGAAACAACGGACGAGGCGTATTTGTTGCTGGAAAACCTGTTGCTGTGGAGCAATAGCCGGAACGGGGTATTGAAACCTGTTTTGCAGACGTTCTCTTTTTCCGAGGCAGCCAAAGATGTCGTGATATTGCAGGAAAATATCGCCGAGGCCAAAGGGATCAAAGTGTACAATCACTTGGATAAAGCTTTTCCGGTTCATGCCGATCTGAACATGATGAAAACCGTGTTGCGCAATTTACTGTCAAACGCGATAAAATTCAGTTACACGGGCGGGGAAATAAACATTGACGGGGAGGAAAAGGACGGGTATCTGATCGTGTCCGTGCGAGATAAAGGGCAAGGAATAAGTGAAGAGCATCAACGGGATCTGTTCGCGGACGGCTTGCATTTCATTTCTTACGGGACTCAAAAAGAGAAGGGTAGCGGGTTAGGACTGCAACTTTGCAAGGATTTCGTGAAAATGAACCACGGGAAGATATGGTTTAACTCGAAGGAGGGGAAAGGAACAACATTTTATTTTTCCATTCCCGTGTCCGGTAAAGTCCCGAGTTAGGACACTTGTTGAAGTTGGCTCTTCCCGGATTTCAACGCTTTATACATTTTGAGCGCACCCCACGCGTCTGTCGCGGCGTAATGAACTTGGGCGGGTGTAAGTTTCGGGGCTTCCCAGTTGGACGTGCGTTGTCGTTTTGAAATCTTTACATGAAATATGATAGACATGAGTTTCGAGAAAGACATTTCCTCGATCTTGAACGCTTTGGCGAAAATCTGTAAGTCCAGAAAACTGGCAGGAGTAAAGTTCCCCAACTTTCTCAACCCCCGGATGTCGTCCCGTATGCCCACGCCTACTTTCGTGACCTCCTCGTTTGCCAGAAGTGCCTGCAATTCTTTCGGGAATCCGCACTTGTTCAAGCGGAATAGATACACCCGCTTATCTGTTGCCAACTGGAGCAAGCCGACTTGGTGCGTCACTCCTTTTTTGAATGCCGGTTTCGTCTCCGTGTCGAAACCGATGTAGGGATACGAGAGCAAATCTTCCACGGCCGTTTGAACCTTATTCTCGTGATCTATCACGACGATTTCTCCGTCAAACGTGAAGAGCGGTAACTCCTCTATCTCCTCCTCACTTATCTTTGTCTGGTATTCCATGTTTAGTATCTTGGATTTTATTGGGGTTCGCTCGTGTCGGTCACTTTGAAAATCGCCAGATGAATCGCTCTTAACACGCTGGCACAAGATTTACCCCAGTATAATTCAAAACTGTTATTTAACTGCCACAGGGCTTCCGCTATCACGTCGACCATGCCGCTGCGATAAGAGGAAATAAAATTCTTTAGATCTTGGTATATATCACAGAGCTTCTCCGATATCGAGTTCACGACGGGAGTTTCGCTGTATTGCATATTATCGTCAAAAACTTCAAGATACTCGTCATGTTCCCCGAGTATCCCGTGCAGGGACGCGAGCAGCATATTATAATCCTCTTCCGTCACCGCTTCGTCCAGCATACCCATTTCGTCACTCTCGCAATCCGGCAACAAACTCCCCTTCAAATAGATTAACGGGATAAATTTCTGCACTTTGGAGAGAAAATCATTTCTTTCTTCCTCTTGCGCGGATTCTAAATACCCGCAAAATTCCTTTGCCACGGCCACAAATTCAATGACCTCCTTGCTGTATCCCACGTGTTGTAAATCGTCCATAACGTTTTTTATTTTCTACCGCGAAATTACCAAATATCTTAGACTATACGTAAAAAGCAGACAAGTTTTTGGTAATTATGGTAAATTTTCCATGTAAAGAAAGTGCGGTTACGTCCATTAGCGAAGTAACCGCACCGAGACTAGCAACAATCTACATTCACTTTTTCCTAGTTGTGACACCGGGAATTCCCTCTCTCCTAATGCTAGCAATCTCCTTAGTTTCACCGTTTCATCTCACGTTCCCTCCGGTGAAATTGTACTATTGATACGCCCCGTGAGAAAAATCGTTTTAGATTTCCAGTTAAAAATAGATAAGAATATACGTGATGATACAAAAATAATTTCTATATTTGTCCCCGCATCCGGAAAGGTGCAGGAGTGGCTGAACTGGCACGCCTGGAAAGCGTGTAAACCTCTAAAGGGTTTCGGGGGTTCGAATCCCCCTCTCTCCGCTGAACGTGCTGGACAGAAATGGTCAGCAAACGGACAAAAAGCTACAAATCAATGATTTGTGGCTTTTTTTATTGCCCAAAAGTCCTGCTTCCAAGACTTCAAAAGTACGGTAAAAGACAAAGTTTCGTTACTAAATCGTTACCTATTCCCTGCCGGACAAAAACGGTAACGATTTGTCCACAAATGACCTGATAATGACTTGATTAGTCCATAGTCTGCATAACTCGAAAACGAGAGGTGAAAATTAATTTTGCAACTAAAAAAAGTGAGTTATGAAATCGACATTCAAGGTTCTTTTTTATTTGAAGAAAGGTTCTGAAAAGAAAAACGGCGAGGTTATGATTATGGCACGCATCACCATAGACGGCAAACTTTGCCAGTTCAGTACGAAACAGAGCATCCAGCCCGACAACTGGAACACGGCTGCGGGCAAAGCCAAAGGCAGGGATGCCGGGAGGATAAACGCCCTTTTGGACGACATACGTTCTTCCCTGAACACCATTTACCACGAAATGCAGCGGCGTGACAACTACGTGACCGCCGAGAAAGTGAAAAACGAGTTTTTAGGTCATAGCGAGAGCCACGAAACAATCCTTACCCTGTTCCAAAAGCACAATGACGATGTGAAGCAGCTTGTGGGCATATCCAAGACGATAGCGACCTACCGCAAGTATGAAGTGACCCGCCGCCACCTCGCCGAGTTCATCCGCAGCAAGTACAACGTATCGGACATATCCATAAAGGAGATTACCCCGATGTTCATTACCGATTTTGAGTTGTATTTGCGTACCGCCTGCAAGTGTGGCTACAACACCACCGCCAAGTTCATGCAGTTCTTCAAGCGCATCATCATCATTGCCCGCAACAACGGCATACTGGTGGGTGACCCGTTCGCCAGCTACAAAATCCGGCTGGAGAAAGTGGACAGGGGTTATCTGACAGAGGACGAAATAAAAATCATCCTTAAAAAGAAAATGGTTTCCGAGCGGCTGGAACACGTCAGGGACTTGTTCGTCTTTGCCTGCTTCACCGGGCTTGCCTATATAGATGTAGCCGGGCTTACGCAAGATAATATATGCAAATCCTTTGACGGCAACCTTTGGATAATGACAAAGCGGCAAAAGACGAATACGGACGTTAATGTTCCCCTGCTGGATATTCCCAAGATGATTTTGAAGAAGTACAAGGGCAAGTTACCGAACGGCAAGATACTTCCCGTAATCAGCAATCAGAAACTAAATGCGTACCTGAAAGAGATTGCCGATGTATGCGGTATTAAAAAGAACTTGACATTTCACCTTGCGAGGCACACTTTCGCAACGACTACCACGCTGTCAAAGGGCGTACCCATTGAAACGGTGTCCAAGATGCTGGGACACACCAATATCGAAACGACCCAAATTTACGCCCGCATCACCAACAGCAAGATAGGCAGTGATATGCAGGGGCTTGACAAGAAGTTTGTCGGCATCGAGAAGATTTACAAGGAAGTCGCCATGTGAATTTTCAGTTACCTATATACCGTTGGTAACAAAACAGGTAACGATTTCGGTAACGAAATTCCACCTAACAAGCTATATCCCAACAAAGTACATTCTTCCACCTTGCGGGTAGTCCACCGACTACCCGCATTTTTTATATCCTTTTCCAACTGGCACATTCCCCGAAACGCCAGCCGTGCGTGGCATGGCTGACTGTATTCCGTGAAAAGAGCCGTTGGAAACCCGCACAAGCGTACCGCAAGATAAACTTGCCATACCCTTGCCTTTCCCGCCCGCATGGAGTGTTCCCTAAAAGACGAAAGGGAACAGGCACTTTTCCCCTGTTTCCCTATCTGTAAATCTTCCTCATTATGCAGTCCCCCAGCCGGGACAGTCGTTTTTATCATTTCAATAGGCAAAGGTAGCTACGGGGGCTTTTGGCTCTGCAAATTGGGTTTCATCGAAAAAAATTGTTCCAGCTTCCCGTTGGTCGGAAAAAATTTTTGTCGGAAAAATTTGCATAGCAAGACCCCTTCACAAACCAGCCTATGTGAAACGAAAACGACCGACCCGACCGGAAGACGCATAAAAAAAAAGTCGGATTTACGGGAAACAGGAAAAAAGTTCAGTGAAACTTCAACTCCCTCACCTCTCAAATCCGCATAAAATTAAAAACTTAAAAATTACAGCAATATGGAAGCAACGAAATTATCAGCAGCAAGCGTTTATGTAGGCACTTATGCCAAGTACAACAACGGTTCTTTGTTTGGGGCATGGCTCGACCTTTCGGACTACTCGGACAAGGAGGAATTTTACGAAGCCTGCCGGGAACTGCACAAGGACGAGGAAGATGCGGAATACATGTTTCAGGACTGGGAGAACGTGCCGGAGGGCTTAATCGGCGAAAGCTGGATTTCTGAAAACTTCTTCACCCTGCGTGATGCGGTGGAGGATTTGAGCGACACCGAGCAGGAAGCCTTTTTCGTGTGGTGCAACTACAAAAGCCATGATTTGAGCGAGGAAGATGCGGACGACCTTGTACGTGATTTCCGGGACGAGTATCAGGGGGAATATGACGATGAAGAAGATTTCGCCTATGAAATTATAGAAGAATGTTACGACCTGCCGGAGTTCGCAAAGACCTATTTCGATTATGAAAAGTTTGCCCGTGACCTGTTCATGTGCGATTACTGGTTTGATGACGGCTTTGTGTTCCGGGCGGCATAACAACCAATCCGGGCGGGGTGTCAAAGCCCTGCCCGCTAAAAACAACCAAGCGATGAAACGGAAAAGCATTTATAAAATCCTTTGGCGGGCGTTCCTGCTCTGCCTTGCATGGCGGTTCACCAGCGTAGCCGGAGCAGGCACGGCGATAACGGCATATATCGTATTTCGTGCCGCCTGTTTCCTGCTCCGTGTCTGCCTTTCAGCCCTTTATGCGCTGGGCATGGCTCTGCTTTTCCTGCTGTTGCTTTCTTTACTGATATTATAACGACCATTAAAAAAATAGAACATCATGCAGTCACTTAACAAAAACGGGGTAAGCATAACCCAAACACCGGGAGAAGAAAAGTTCGTGAAATGCTGTTTAGGGGCTTTCAGGGGACAAATTTATTATCAATATGACTACCGCCACACGGACGGCGAACTTTTCAGCACGGTAGCCAAAACGCTGGACGAGTGCCGCCGCAGGCGTGACGAATGGG
>NZ_JACOOH010000005.1:0-514932 GCF_014287455.1 Butyricimonas hominis | reverse complement strand
TCAAAAGAAAGCCGTATCTTTGAACCCGAAAGTTAGGCAGACAAACAGCGGTCAAAGTTGGACAAGCCCAACATCTGAAAATCGTTACTGTTTCGTTACCTATTTGAAATTTTGAAAGCAAAGTAGCTGAAATATAAGCGGTTAGATTTGTAGGTTCAAAACCCTGTCTCTCCGCGAAAGCAAGTCACTGAAAGAGAGTTAGTACACGAGAACTGACTCTCTTTTTGTATCTAAAGGGATTCGAACCGAAACACTGGCTTCCACGCAATTCCTCCTTTTTCGTAAGTTTCAATAATCGGAACCAATCTGCTTTGTTTTACTTTACAACACGAAATTAGAATCTATTGATGTTCGTTTTTACTATTCCGAACTCTTTTTCTAATCTATTGCGTTTTTAGTCTCACTTATTCCACTCCACTATCAACATTAGAAACAATAATAATTCTTTATTCTCTCAAGTTTAAGGATATTTACATTCCCAGAACACGACTTGAAAATACAAAAAGATCAAGTCTAGAAATGGATGGGGCTTTTATTTTTACACAGAAAGGGATGTGTCGTACCTGCAGTCCGAGCATCATGGGATATAATTTTAGGGAGAATATATGCATATTAATAGAATAAAAAGTTACTTAAATCTACTGCTATTCGCGGTACTTTTATTACCGGCTTCTTGTATCGATGAAAAAATACACCACGAAACAAAAGAAGGTTATATAGAAATTTCCGGTATCAATTCCCGCAGTTACACGGGAAGTTACGCGGGTGACGAAGCTGACAACAAAGTCGAGACGCTCCGCATTCTTGCATTCAACAAAACGAGCCGTGCCTGTGAAAACAACGTACTGTACTACGGTTCCGCATTAGCCGAAAACACACTACGTCACCCGATCGAGCAAGGCGAATACGATTTTATCTTTCTGGCGAACGAACCCGCAGAGAACAGTATCAAAACAATACTCGACAATATCAGCGAATACGATGATCTGAAATCAATCGCATATCCCACGACACATTTCACCTCCGAGCGTTCTATCCCCATGATCGCGGAAAACAACGGCGTGAAAATATTACCCGAGGGGAAGATTGAGGTAAACAACAACACAAATTCCGAATTAAAAATAGGACTTCGCCGACTGGCGGCACGCTTTGACGTCGTTCTGAAATCGACTATTGACTGGGGAGCCACTAACACCGGGGAATTCAAGGGTATCACGTTATCGAACCTCCCGGACAGAGTGCCGCTTGTATATGGCTTACCCAGTACCCCGCAATCAAACTCATATACATACGACGAACCAACTCTGCCTTATACCGGGACAAACATCACAAGGGACGTGATCCGCCAGTTCACACTAGCGGACAACGCCGGATATTTTGAAGTAGACCCGAGCCTGTTGACAGTCGAAGATCAGGCAAAAGGCCTTGTATGGGCAGCCAAAATAAAGAGAATCATTCTCCCTTCCAGCTATTTCAGCGTGAAGACAGCCGAGGCAAACGCGATCATGTTCACGGTCAACCTGATTGACAAATACAGTCCCTCGTGCAAGTTGAAAATCCTATCCGACCCGGATTACAGACTACCCGCCAACGCAAGACTGGAACTGCTCGGAACGATCAAGGAACCTTTAGAAATGAATATACAGCCTGCTCCATGGACCCGAGATGAAACCGGTTGGGAAATATCCGGTATCCGCAAACTGAACGTGTCGCAAACAGAAGTCAAGATGACCGACCAGAACGGCGTTCGAATCTCATTCTGGTCTAATATGCCGGCTGTCAAGGTACTCGGTACCGTGCAAAAGGAAGGAGAGATAAATGACCGACCGACAAACGAAGTATTCAACTGCCTAACGGTAGATGCCAACAACACCTCCCCTTACCGTTTCCATTTCGACCCGACCACAGGTAGCGGGTACATGGACTTACTGATCGACGGTACCAACCGGATTTCCGGCACTCCTCACGACAGGACTGAAAACATGAGCGGTAAATACACATTGACTTTATCGGCAGAAGATGAAAACGGTAAAAATCAATTACAAAGAACAATTACTGTTACGGTAACACAAACGGGGCTACGATTTGTACACAACCCCACGGCAAACGCTCACGGATTATTTAACGGCGTGTTTTTCAGACACGACCAAAAAGGCGAACGCATCATTACCGGACAACACGCCGTAGACCGCCCGTGGTCTGTAACGGTACCCGAAGATTTTCAAGATTGGCTCGTGGTAAGTGCCACGCCCAGTTTCGACCCGGGTGTCGGCACCGAATACCCCGGAGATGCCGAACACTATCAAGTGATTCCCAACCCGTACAGGGTAGAGAAAGAGGGCAAGAAAATCGAAGGTATTAACGGGCGAATCTATTTCCGTATCGGCATCAAGGAGAGTTCCAATCACGTGCCGAACAAGACTTCCGACCCAAAATTCGGGTATATCACTTTAACCTACTACCCGGGAGGCTGGCAAACCACCATGAGAATCTACGTTCGGCAAGGCGAAGCCCCGGCATACATATACAGCCCGAGCGACCCGATCCCGGATGTCGTTCATAACGGCTGGAACGGCAACACCGACATCACGACACAAGTCCGGGCAGATATGCGCCTAACCTCAGCGAACACACGCCGGGGAGCGGTAAAATTCTCGCCTTATAACCTGACTACCCCCAAAATGGCAGGGTATACCGATCCCGACTACGAGAATGTTAATGCCAGAGGTGCCCAATTTGTCGACTTTCCTTCACAAGCGGGAGCATTCTTCCAGTGGGCGGTCGATTTACAAGGCAATACTGCAGGCATAAACTACACGGATTATTACCGGAGAGGCTTCAATCCGAGCAGGTCATCTCTAATCTCAGGTTTCCCGTGGGATTATCCCGAATTTCCCATCATGTGGGCAGGGGCTAGCGGCATACCTGCATATAAAAACACGTTTGAGATTTGCCCCACGGGCTATCGTCGTCCCACGGACGGGTACACGAATAAAGTATCATACAACGGATACTACGATTATTTGCCCGCCACGAATACACCTGCCATGAATCATTTGGAAGACGTGGAACAGTCCGAGTTAAGAGTTTCTTTATTTAACGTGCCCTTCGCGGGGAATGCAGCTTCAAGTGCGGACTACATTACCGTGTTCGACAACGTCGTGGGAACGAAAACCGGTCCCGGCACGTATCCTTACGGAACAAACGGCATCGCCCGCAAGCAGTTGAAGAATACAACCTTCACCTTTTACTCGGACGGATTCTTCGACAGGCGACCGATTAAGGAACCCTCGAACGGCAATTACGGCGTATCGATAGACAACAGCCATGCCGCTTATCAAGGGGTATTGTATTTCAACCCCACAACCTACGCATCCGTTTTCTTCCCTTCCGCCGGTCGTCTGAATAACACCAACGGAAAGCTGGAGGGTGCAGGTAGTACCGGTTATTACTGGTCAGCCAGCGTAAGCCCGCAATACACGAGAAGCGAATTAATAACGGAAACGAATAACAGAACGGTTCGTTACGGGGGATGGTCATTCGAATCCGCATATAATTCCATGAACTTCAGGGTCGCATACCAAGGTTTTGCTCAAACGATACGCTGCGTGGAAGAAGTGATTATTAACGTGAGATAGAAGATTACAATTGAGTTACTCACCGTCTTCGGTTATCTTTCCAATCACGGAATAATTCAATCATAAATCGAGAAATCATAAATCCCAAATTAAGACAGTGACTTGATAAACAAACTGATCCCGTCGAATATCATCTGCAAACCGATCGTGGCAACAATCAGCCCGATAATACGAATTAAAGGATTCATGAAATTGTACTTGATCAGGAAATTTCCGATACGACGGGCCTGTAACATACAGAACAAATTCACCGCCAAAGCGATTAATATGGAAACGATCGTGATTTCGCGACCATACTGGACGGGAAAAGTCACCGCCGCCGTGATCGTTGCGGGTCCCGCGATCATAGGAATAGCAATAGGCACCGTGGTAAGGTCTGCCAGCTTGATATGCTCGTCTACTTTCAAAAAGAAACCTTTCAACAACCCGGACAAACCGTTATACATCAACACGGCACCACAAGTGATTTGAAAAGAATACAACTCGACATGAAAAACATAACTGAACGTGAGCTCGCCAAGAAAAAGAAAAAACACCAGAATTAGTGCCGCCGTGATTGTTGACTTGATAGAAATATAGCGCAATTCCTTCAAACTAAATCTCTCTTGCAGAGAGGTTACGATCAACACTTTCTGTACCGGGTTCACCAACGCCAAAAGAGCCACGATACATCCTAATATCATTTTTACTGTCATGACCTGTGTATTTCAATTACATCGCGAAGATAGAGGATAAAAGATAAAAACTGAAAGATAAAAACTAAAAGTTAGTTTAGAGTTCACATTCTAAACTTTAAACTGGCAAGACTCTTTATAGTATTAATAAATTATATTACTTTTGAGCCTGTAAATTACATCATAATGAAAAGGCTGTTTTTACTAGATATACCTATATTTCTATTTTCTTTAGTATTCATTGTCAACGGGCTGCAAAAGACAATGACCGAGAGAGAGAGTATAGTGTACGTCCAAGAAGAACAGCTGTCTATCCCGGAAACCCAAGCGAATTTTCATTCTCATGACGGATTTTTCCACCACCTTCTGGCGGACGAGGGTATCACGATGCCTCACGGACGACGTTTCGGGTTGAACAAACCGCCAAAGACTAACGTGTATTTCCGAAACTCGGTTAACGGTTTGAAAAACAAACCGCTCAAGTTAGCCATCGCGGAAAACACGAGGCATTTCATGCAATATCTTACTACCCGCCACAGTCAGGGATTTTATATTTATTCGCTAAAAGAGTTAATTTTATGACACAAAATATCCTTTACGTCGTACAAGGTGAATAAATATAGAATATTGTAAACTGAATTATATAATATGATCGATTGGCTTCAATCAATTCTCGATTGGTATATGTATAACGTGAACTACTGGAGTGTTCTCGTCTGTATGGCTATCGAGAGTACCATCATACCTTTTCCGTCAGAACTAATCGTGCCTCCGGCTGCGTGGAAAGCCGCAAACGGGGAACTCAACTTCGTGCTCGTCATCGTGTTCAGCACCATTGGGGCGGTTATCGGGGCATTGGCAAACTACGTGCTTGCCTGCACGCTGGGACGGAAATTCATTTACTCCTTCGCAGAATCACGCTGGGGAAAGGTATGCGGCATGACAAAAGAAAAAATAGAAAAATCCGAACAATACTTTTTGAAATACGGCAAAAGTTCCACGTTAATCGGGCGACTGACTCCCGGCGTGAGAAGCCTTATCTCGCTCCCGGCAGGACTCGTGAGAATGCCGTTGAAAAGTTTTATATTATACACGGCAGTGGGAAGCGGCATTTGGAATCTGATTCTCGCCACCGCCGGATATTTTCTGTATTCCCGAAAAGAACTGCTGGAAATGTATTTCACGGAAATAACCATCGCGATGCTGGTCGTGGGATGCTGCTTTTTCGGGTATCTGGTTATAAAGAACATTCGTAAAAAAAACAAATTAAATACAAAATCATAACATGGAATCACGCAAACACTACACGGGACTCACGGACAAACAAGTCGAGGAAAGTCGTGAAAAACACGGTTCAAACGTGTTGACGCCCCCGAAAAGGGACTCCCTGTGGCAAGTATTTATCGGGAATTTCGAGGATCCCGTCATTCGTATATTAATGGTAGCCGTTTTCCTTTCCGGGGGAATAGCCATTGCCATGTATTTCTCGGAAGGCATTATCGAGATAGCCGAAACCATCGGTATTGCCGTCGCCATTCTGCTGGCAACAGGCGTAGCCACGTGGTTCGTCTGGGATGCCAACAAGAAATTCGACGTGCTGAATCAAGTGAACGACGACACATTGGTAAAGGTCATCCGTAACGGCAACGTGCACGAGGTGGCAAAAAAAGACATCGTGGTCGATGACATCGTGATACTGGAACAGGGAGAAGAGATCCCCGCCGACGGGGTATTGTTGGAAGCCCTCTCGTTGCAGGTCAACGAATCGAGCCTCACGGGAGAACCCGTTGCCAACAAGACGACGATCGAGAGCGAATTTAACATGGAGGCTACCTATCCCTCCAATCACGTGATGCGGGGAACCACCGTCGTGGACGGTCACGGAGTGATGCAAGTACTCGCCGTGGGCGACTCTACCGAGTTCGGACGAGTGGCTGAAAAATCATCGGAGAAAAGCGAAGAACCAACCCCACTGGACACGCAACTCGAATCACTCGCCAAATTCATCGGAGTGATCGGGTTCTGCGGTGCGGCCGTGATGTTCACGATACTGTTTATTAAAGGGTTGTTTTTCAACCCGACCTATCCCACTCCCGAACTGGGACAACTGGGATTGATCGGTGCGGTGATTATCGCTGCCGTTATCATGCTGGCAAAAGTCTGGGTACCCGTTGTTTACGACGTGTATTCTTTACAAGGCAAGGACAAACCGCTTCCGAAGAGTATTGCCGCGGGAGGTTGGGGACGCTGGATACTTTACGGTCTGGGAGCATTGGTCGTGATGCTCGCTATCGGTCTGGCATTCGGTGTGAAACCGTGGGACCCGCACGCGTGGATTCCGCTGGGACTCGGCAAAAAGATTCTTTCCGCTTTCATGGCTTCCGTTACCCTAATCGTGGTGACCGTGCCGGAAGGATTGCCGATGAGCGTTACCCTCAGCCTCGCATTGAGCATGCGCAAGATGTTGAAATCCCACAATCTCGTGCGGAAAATGCATGCTTGTGAAACCATGGGCGCAACGACCGTGATCTGCACGGATAAAACGGGTACGCTGACGCAAAACCAGATGACGGTGTACAAGACAAACTTCTACGGGTTGGATGGCGAACGTCTGTCTGATAACGAATACTCGAAACTACTTGCGGAGGGGATCGCCATGAACACGACAGCTTTTCTGGATTTCAGCGACCCGGAGAAGGTAAAAACACTGGGCAACCCTACCGAGGCGGCGTTGTTACTCTGGCTGAACGACCAAGGTATCAATTACGCGGAATCGCGGGAAAGTGTCACGGTGATTGAACAGCTGACATTCTCCACCGAACGGAAATACATGGCAACCCTCGTGCAATCACCTACTTTCGGGAAGAAAATCCTGTACGTGAAAGGTGCCTCGGAAATCCTTTTCGGATACTGCAAAAACGCTATTGTCGGCGACAAAACAGTACCTATCGCCGAGCAACAACCCACAATCGAGGAACAATTGCTCGAGTACCAAAATCAAGCAATGCGAACGCTCGGGTTCGCTTACCAGATCATTGAAGACGACGAACCGCATTTTAAAGACGGACGATTGTATAACACGGAATTGACATTTCTCGGCATCGTTGCCATATCCGACCCCATTCGCCCGGATGTGCCGGATGCCGTACAACGCTGCTTCGACGCCGGAATCCAAGTTAAGATGGTAACAGGGGACACCCCGGGTACCGCAAAGGAGATCGGGCGGCAAATCGGGTTATGGACAGGAAAAGATACAGACCAAAACCTGATTACCGGTGTTGAATTTGCCAAACTGACGGACGAGGAAGCCCTCGACCGAGTACTCGACATGAAGATCATGTCGCGGGCTCGACCATTGGACAAACAACGGTTGGTACAACTGTTACAGCAAAAGAAACAAGTCGTAGCAGTAACGGGCGACGGAACAAACGACGCTCCCGCGTTGAATCACGCTCACGTCGGACTATCCATGGGTAGCGGAACATCGGTAGCCAAGGAGGCCAGTGATATTACCCTGCTCGACGACTCGTTCAGCAGTATCACCTCCGCCGTGATGTGGGGACGTTCCGTGTACCAGAACATACAACGCTTCGTGCTGTTCCAGTTGACGATCAACGTGGCAGCCTTGATTATCGTGCTATTGGGGTCGTTGTTCGGTTCCGAACTGCCGATCACGGTAACGCAAATGCTGTGGGTAAACTTAATCATGGATACATTCGCGGCAGGAGCACTCGCCTCTCTCCCACCCAGTCCGGACGTGATGAAACGGAAACCGAGGGACTCGAATGCCTTTATTATCGTACCGCGGATGCGCACACTTATCCTAACCACGGGTATCGCTTTTGTGGTAATCTTGATGAGCTTACTCTATATACTATCCCACTACGCGGGAGGAATAGACGCCGCCACACCGCAAGGCTTGGACAACCTGACGATTTTCTTTACCGTGTTCGTGATGTTGCAATTTTGGAATATGTTCAATGCCAAGACCTTCGGCACGAATGAATCCGCTTTCAAGAACCTTTCCAAGAGCGAAGGATTCCTTACTGTCGGCTTGGCCATTGTCGTGGGACAAATCCTCGTGGTAAACTTCGGGGGAAGCGTATTCAGAACAGTACCCCTCTCGTGGACGGAATGGATATGGATCACGGCTGCAACCTCGCTGGTGTTGTGGGTAGGCGAAATATTCCGGGCAATAAAAAGAAGAAAAGAAAAATAAGTCCGTAAGGTCCATAAGCTCACGGGTGTCCTTCGGACAGTGTTTATCGGCAGCATATAGCTACCGTAGACAAAGCGCCCCGCAGGGGACCATGGACCTTATAGACCTTATGGACTTTACAGACTTTATAGACCCAAATTGATTAAATTATGAAAAGAAACAGCTCAAATTACTGGATATATCTGGGAATGATTAGTGTATTCGGGGTGTTGATCTACCTTGCCCTGTGTTCGGGCGAGCGTTTTGACCATCACCCGGGAACAGGTATAATGCCCACAAGTGCCGGGGCATTCGAACTGTTCACGAACATTATTTCCGATAATATGACAAATTCATTGACGATACTGTTATTACAGATCATCGTGATTTTGCTTACCGTCCGGGTGTTCTCTTATCTTTTCAAATATATCGGGCAACCGGGTGTGATGGGAGAAATCGTGGCAGGTATCGTCCTCGGTCCCTCTCTACTAGGATATTTCTTCCCAGAATTTTCCGCTAACCTATTCCCTCCCGAATCACTGGACAACCTCAACCTGCTTAGCCAAATCGGGCTAGTATTGTTTATGTTCGTTATCGGGTTGGAACTGGATTTCAGCGTATTGAAAAACAAGCTGAATGAAACGCTCGTCATCAGTCACGCGGGGATAGTGGTACCTTTCTTCCTTGGCGTGGTGGCAGCAATCTGGGTATACGAGGATTATGCTTCGGGACAAACGGCGTTTCTGCCTTTCGCTCTCTTTATCGGGATATGCATGAGTATCACGGCATTTCCCGTGTTGGCACGCATCGTGCAGGAACGGAACATGACGAAAACATCCGTGGGGATGCTTTCTATTGCCTCGGCTGCCAATGACGACGTGACAGCATGGTGCCTGCTGGCAATCGTTATAGCACTCGCCAAGGCGGGAACTTTTGTCAGTGCCTTGTACACGATCGGACTAACACTGATTTATATTGTTTTCATGTTTCTCGTGATGCGTCCCTTCCTGCGGAAAATCGGTGAAACTTACGCCTATTCGGAAGTGATAAACAAAACATTCGTGGGGTTTATATTCCTTATACTTGTCTTGTCATCGGCAATAACGGAAATCATCGGGATTCATGCCCTGTTCGGTGCGTTTATCGCCGGAGTGGTAATGCCCACGAATATAGGATTCCGCAAAGTGATGATGGAAAAAGTGGAAGATGTTTCACTCGTGTTCTTTCTTCCGTTGTTTTTTGCCTTCTCGGGTTTACACACCGAAATAGGTTTGATTAACACACCTGAATTGTGGGGCGTTTGCTTGCTGTTTATCGTGGTAGCCATCGCCGGAAAATTCGGGGGCTGCACCCTTGCCGCCCGCGCCGTCGGGGAGAACTGGAAAGACAGTCTTATCGTGGGAACATTGATGAATACACGGGGACTGATGCAACTCGTGGCACTGAATATCGGCTTCGAAATGGGTATTCTCACCTCGGAGATGTTCGTGGTACTACTGCTAATGTCGCTACTGACAACGTTCATGGCAACACCAATGCTTTCGCTTGTCGAACGGATATTCTCGAAACAAAAAGAAAGCAAGGGACACCGGGAGAAGGTGCTGCTCTCGTTCGGTAGACCGGAAACAGGAAAAACACTATTGAATATTGCCGATTTGATGTTGGGACATCGTTTGCAATCGAGCCTGATCACCGGGATTCACTTCACGCTGGGTACCGACCTCAACCCTGCCAAGGCAGATGAATACGAGCAAGAAAGCTTTATCCCCTTACGGGAAGAAGCAGAACATTTGCAATTACACGTTCAAGAGCGTTACCAAGTGACAGACAGGCTTATCCCCGAAATGGTAAAAATAGCGCGACAGGAACAGGTAGACCACCTTTTCCTCGGCGCCGGACAACAGTTCATGATGGGAAATGACATTCCTGCCAGCACATTCGGCAAGAAATTTACCACGGTTTCCCGTTGGCTGAAACAACTCAAGAATCACCCGTTACATCTGCCGGGAACGTTGTTAAGGCAGAAACTGGAATCTATCATGGAACACGTGGATTGCTCCGTGGGCATCTTTGTCAACCGGGGTTTCACGCATGCATCTTACATCCTGCTACTCGTGGATAATGAAACTGACCTTTTCCTGTTCAATTACGCGCAAACCCGTCTGGGAGAACAAAGTATGACGATACGCATCTGCTTTACAGACGAACACCCGAACGAAACTGTGCTTGCCCGAGTCACGTCCGACTTCGTGCAACGCGACACCGCGAAGTTTATTCTGGATAAACCTCTGGTTTCCAACCCACTCACTGAGGACAAAGAAAGCCTGTTGGTTTTAAGTTATGCGACTTGTCAGAAACTGTCGAAAGACCAAAATCTGTTTGCTAAGTTACCCTCACTTCTAATCATACGGCCTCAAATAAATACGGAAAATACAAATAAATAGATATGGAATTTTTTATCATTATAGGACTTATTCTTTTAAACGGAGTGCTCGCTATGTCGGAGATAGCGATGGTGTCGGCACGTAAATCACGTCTTGAGACGGAAGCCAAAACAGGGAACAAATCTGCTCGGCGGGCTTTGAAACTCGCCAACGAGCCGGATCGTTTCCTATCGACCGTCCAAATCGGGATCACCCTTATCGGTATCCTTACCGGTCTTTATTCGGGACAGGCTTTAGCCGGGGATCTCGCCGTATGGGTGGAGAAAATAGAGGCATTGCAACCTCACGCCCTGCTAATTTCTAAAACAATCATCGTGATCGTGGTGACTTACCTAACTCTAATCTTCGGGGAATTGGTTCCGAAACGTATCGGGATGGTTGCTGCCGAACGGATGGCCAAAATTATTGCCGCCCCGATGGACATACTCTCCCGTATAGCATCCCCGTTCGTGTGGCTGCTCTCGGCCAGCACCTCATTTATGATGCGGGTACTCGGTCTTAATAAAACAGGCAGCAATAAAATCACGGAAGAAGAGATCAAGGCTATCATACAGGAAAGTACTGCGGAAGGCGAGATTCAAGAAGTGGAACAGGACATCGTGGAACGTGTGTTCAATCTCGGCGACAGGGATATTGCCTCTATCATGACACATCGCAGTGATCTGGTATGGCTTAATATCACGGACTCCAACGACCGGATTCGTGAAATAGTCAAAACAAACCTGCACACGATTTACCCTGTGTCGGATACCAAACTGGATAATATTGTAGGTGTCGTGTTCCTAAAAGACCTCTTCGGAAAGATCGACGCACCGGATTTTAATCTGAAAGCCCTCGTTCGTCCCCCGCAATATTTTCCGCAAAACCAAAGCGTGTACAACGCACTGGAACATTTGAAACAAGGACATCTCAAATACGGGCTGGTCACAGATGAATTCGGGAGCATCGAGGGTATCGTAACCTTGAAAGATATCGTGAAAGCCCTCATCGGCGACGTTCCCGAAATAGGTGAAGAACCGGATATCGTGCAACGGGATAACGGGACGTTCCTCGTGGACGGTCAATGTCCCTTCTATGATTTTCTAGCCTATTTCGACATGGAATTTCTATACACGAACCACTATTATAACACGTTGAGCGGTCTGATCCTAAAAATACTAGAACACATCCCTCGCACCGGGGAAAAACTGGTATGGTATAACTTCGAATTTGAAATCGTGGATATGGACGGGGCACGTATAGACAAGGTACTTGTCAAAATAAATAAAGAGTAAGGACTTATTAAAGTTCCTTACTCTCACACCATCAACACCTTGCAACATTATTTGGTCTTTATGGTATCTTGTGTATATCACTTATGATCCCCGCACTCGTGGTTACAAGCAATGCCCGAATCCAACAGAAAACCCTTGAGGTAGCCCTCTGCAACTTTCCGCACATCGCCCTTGCAGCCGCGAAGTACTTTTATTCCCTGCTCGCTTAATTTATTCAAAGCACCATCCCCCATACTTCCGGCAAGCATGACGGTAACACCTTTCTCCCGCAACACGGCTGCAATATCCGATTTACAACCGCATCCTTGCGGAGAAGGAAGCGTTTCAACACTTGTAATGTTTTTCATGTCGTCGACGGTAAACAAGGTATAATACTCACAATGCCCGAAGTGGTCGTCCACCGCGTTGTCTTTGGTTGGTACAGCAATTCTCATGATTAAATTCCTTTCTTTATAGTTTCTATTGAAAAATCACTCTTTATAGATAGAGGAACAAATGTACTATTTTTTTTATTGAATAGTACCTCTAGGCAGAAATGAATATTTATTCATTACGAATAATGATAAACATCTTTTCAGAAAAACTCGCTAACCGAAACTATTACAAGGCCATTTTTCTCATTCCATACAACTTATTGTAATATTCATTATTATTTCTAACTTTGTAATGGAAAGAAAATTACCCACACAAGCATGACGAAAACACAGCTTAGAAGGGTAGAGTTAGAAGATGAAAAAAAGAGTGTTGGCATTTATAATTTTACTTTGAAAGGAAGGAGAAAAGTGAAAGTAAAATATATAATTCGATATTTATATGCAATACAAATAAATTCATATATAGACACAATACTTGTTGAAAAAGAATTTATTGTACACGATATAAAAAGCTAAAACGGGCAATAATTAACAGGTTTAAAAACCTCTTAAGATTTATGCTTGAACAATGAAAAAAAGAATGTTCGATGCACCGGGATAGGTATGTCAAAATTTTAACGGGAATTAAAGGCTGACATGAATTGAGGGAAAAGATAGAACCCGGAGAATCGAAGAATTAACAACCAGCTAAACCAATATGAACAACAAGATTATAGAACATCCGAGTTGTCATAGTGTTGACAATTTGAATAAACCACAAATAGAAACTGTTAGTATTCCGAAAGGTACAACGGGATGCTTGGAACTTAATCATAACGAGGTTGCTTTTTTCTTGGAAGGGCGCTTGAAGTTTATCTTCGGTAACTTCCACGAACACGAAAGCAAGAAAGGACAAATCCTATTTCTCCCTGTTGGAGAACGATATTTTTATCGCGCACCGGCTAATGCCATCGTCATGGTCTTCAGGTTACATGGCCCTTTAAAACTATGCGACAACTACCCCGTAGAGAAACTATACGGAGCGAAAGCCTTTGTTACGGGAAATAATTGCAAACCCCTGAAAGAAAAACTAAACATGTTACAAATTAATTCACACCTATGGCATTTCCTTGACGGGATAAATAATTGCCTCACGGACGGGATCAATTGTAATTACTATTTTGAATTGAAAATCAAAGAGTTCTTCTTATTATTGAGGACATATTACACGAAGGAAGAAATTCACGACTTTTTCCAACAGATACTGACAAAGGACACCATATTCTCTGAATTTGTGAGACTTAACAGTAAACGTTTCCGAACGGTTACAGAAATTGCAGATGCGATGAATCTATCGCCGAAGCAATTCGCTAAAAAATTCGTGGAGATATTCAAGGAAACTCCTTACCAGTGGATGAAAGCAAACAAAGCAAAGGTTATTCAAGATGAAATCACCTCGACCAATAAGCCTTTCAAACAGATAGCTTACGAAAACGAGTTCAGCACAATTGCCCAATTCACGAAGTTTTGCAAGAAAGAAATAGGTAAAACACCCAGTAGTATAAGGGCCAGTGTAGAGTAAACATAGCTCAACACCCACTTATATAAGGGTTGGTGTGAAATTGCAGGCTGAAATTGCAAACAAAAAGGGAGAAATTGATAAATACAATTTAATACTCATAGCGTATCTTTGACAAACCATTTAGGGTTAAAGGTCTTTCCGGAAATAACCCGAAGCCGGAAGTAAAATAGTTGAAGTCCGCAATATGTATTAATGATTCAACAAATTCGGGTAGGATTGATGTTACGATATGGAGGGAATTTTTAAGAAGATTAAAAAGAATAGATTCAGAGGTATGCTTATACTGCTCTTGGCCATTTGTGTGGCTTGTATCGACGAGATACAAACACCGGTCAACGAAGAAGCATACATATCTATTGATGGAATCATCAGCCGGGCACACAACGGTGTGCATGATGGTGATTCGGAAGATTACATCGTGAATACACTTCGTGTCATGGCATTTGACGCACAAGGTGACATTAAAAGTAACAAACTATATAATATAGGTGTTAGTACAACGGTTAAACATCCGATTGAAACGGGGATATATAATTTAATGTTCATAGCCAATGAACCCCATAATGTTTCTGTCGTTAACGCATTGGATGGTGTGACATCGCGAAATGACTTTGACACGATTTCTTTTCCTGCCTCGGCTTTTACAGCCAAGGAAATCATTCCCATGATACAAAGAGTAGATAACGTGGAAATCCTAAGCGGTGGTAAAATCAAAGTTGACGGTGGAAGTGAAACCTCTCTTTTAAAATTAACATTAAACAGGCTTGGAGTCCGTCTTGACATTATTTTAAAGGCAAAGGAAAACCTGAGTCAAGCATTTGCGGGGCTTACTTTCAGTAATATCCCCGACCGAGTACCCCTCTCCGCTAACTACAATGTTGCACAAATCAATCGTAACGAAACTCGCACGCTTACCCCGATAAATGACGGAAGTCATTTCTCGGACGAAATACCTTCGGAAACCGATATCGTGTGGCAAAAGAAAGTGACTAGGATTATTGTACCCTCTAATTACTTTACTCCTACATCCGCCCAGAGTAACGCGATAAAAATGACAGTAAACTTGGAAGATAAATATAACCCGGATGCCAATCTGAGAATCGAAAATAATAATTACACGCTCCCGGCAAACACGAAACTGGACGTGATCGCCACGATTAAGATGCCGTTGGAAGTCAACATCAAAGCATCCGAATGGAATCCGCACTGGAATAACTGGATCATTGACGGCGAACGTAAGTTGAACGTATCCCAAATAGAGGCAACAATCACACCGCTGAACGGAGTACGAATTTCGTTCTCGTCGAATATGCCTCACGTGTGGGTTGCCGAAAACTGTTACGATCAGAATAATCAACCGCAACTCACTGCAGCTTTATTCAATGAATTAGTCGGGGGATGGTGGAATAACGAAAATCCCACTCGTTTTACTTACAATTACGATCCGACCACAGGTATCGGAGAAGGATACATGGATATTATCATCCAAGGTAGTCAAAGCGGATTTACCGTGGGACAAATCAATCAACACAAACTTGTATTATGTGCCGGATTGGAAAAAAATGATAACGGAAACCTGCAACGTGAGATCACGATCAACACGAATATGCTTTTCGATCATGGTTACTACAACGAAATGGTGAGTAGAACCGATTACGTGAGTACATTCCACAAGCACAGCGAACGCGGGGAACGAGTAATTTCCAATTTCCGTAATTTTACCACGTGGAATGGCACGGAGTGGAATGATGTCAGGGAATTCGATCCCAATGGAGTTGAAACAACAGACCATGGTTGGTTCGATTATCAATTACAATGGAAAGCAAAGATTATTTCAGGAGATGATTTCTTTGTTATCAGCCCGACACCGAGTTTTGACCCGAATTTAGGAACCGATACACCCGACAATCCGGAAAGATACCCGGTAACCGACGGGAAAACCGAAATCACGGGATACGGGAGAACTTATTTCCGCGTGGGAATGAAAAACCAATACGCGACAGGAAGCACGAACAAATATGGAGCTATCGAAGTCACCGTATACGACTACAGTATACAAGCCATCGCCACTTACACGATTTACGTGCGTCAAGGTGAAACGGACGATTATCTGATGCGTCCCGGCGATGCCATTTTGGACGGTCCCATGCAAGGCGCACCACGGAGTAAAGCCCGAAAAGTACCGGTTTACAATTTAACCGCACCGGAATTTAAAACAAACCCGTGGACAACAACGGAATACGTGAAATTAACCCCGTCACAATACACGGGAGGTCCCGGTTACGCGAACTATTTTACAAACTATCCTTCGCAAGCAGGAAGCCACTTCCTCGGAATGATTCCCTCGTACAAGGATGCGGCATACACGGCTTACCAACGAAGAGCTTATACCCCGTTCAAAGATATCATATCCGATTGGATAGATAAAAACAACGGTGTTATGAATGATTGGGAAGAAGAAAACTACGGTACAATTTACTGGGGAACCGGGACAAATCGTGCTGATAATGAAGTCTGTCCCCCGGGGTATCACCGTCCCATAGATTGGTCGGAAACCAGTCGTTCGGGCGAAATGGATACACAAGCAGCTCTTGCATGGTCAGAAATACGCCAAAGCTTGTTCCAGAACCCGTCTTCCGGTGTCGTGAACTATTCTCAGTCCGGGAAACTAAACGCAGTATGGGGCAAGGTAGCCGATGGATTCTATGATCGTCACAGAACCGAACTATGGGGTAGCTTAGCAGTTTCCAACACAAACGCCAACGCGGCGTATGCGGGTACTCTATTCTACAACCCGAATAATTACGCTTCCGTGTTTTTTCCCGGTGCGGGACGTAGAGACGCAGGGTACGAGTACGACATAATAGAAGAATCGGGTAAATTAATGTACACGGGAGGGGCCGGATATTATTGGACAACAGCTATGGCCCCGATAGCCGGCGTAGTCGAGCATGGTAGCTCAATATTATTCGTCAGTGGTCCGCTTTGGGACAAATCCGTGGCTTTCATGGGTTTGAGCGCAAACACTTACGGTCTTTCGGTTAGATGTTTCGTAACAGAATACATTTCAGTACGATAAATTAAAATAAAGCATATGATGAGTTGGCAAAAATATAACATACAGTTTCTCTTAACCGCGATAATGGCGCTGGTATTCTTCTCCTCGTGTATCGACGAGACGACAGCTCCGGAAGAGGAGCCTGTTGTGTCCGACGACAAGGTACAACTCGAATTGTTTACCAGAATTGACCCGTACAATATCCCGAACGCGCGTTCCATGGCCAATGAATATTACGTGGACACGAAACCATGGATACTTGTATTCAAAGGGAATGATGCCAAATTCGCGGAAGCCGTTCAGGTTATAGAAGTCAGCGGAATCAACAAGAGATATGCAGTCCTCACAAAACAATCGGAACCGTGTTGGTTACTGATTCTGGCTAATCCGCAAGACTACTTCTACACGAGTGCCACACAAAGTTATACTTATTCCGTGGGTACATTGGGAACTGCCTTGCAGGATAAATCATTGAGCGAGGCATGCCGGATGCTGCGCACCCAACCGTTGAATAACCCGCAAACCACGATACCGTTCGTGAACGCAACAAACAGCATACCGCTCCCGATGAGCCACGTGGAAGACTTACCGGACGGAATAAACGAAAGCACGAAAATAGGAAGTTCCACGCAACAGATAGAACTTACCCGTGCAGTCGCGAGAGCGGAGATTGTAGACAATTCGGCCAACTCCCGTTTTGATTTCAAAGGTATAACAATGGTCGCAAACGCTTCAAGACAAGGACTATTACATAATTTCACCGGTACACTGGAGAACATCCCCGGTGAGCAAACAGAATACAGACACGATGCTTCGTATTCGGCAGACATCGCTCAGGCCGTTCTGGACGGAACAGAAAAGAACACGACGGCAAGTCCCGTTTATCTTTACGAGGCAAAAGATCAAAGTGACATATACCTGATTATACGTGCCACTTACGACGGAGAAGAATGTTTCTACAAATTGGCCATTGTCGATGGAGAAGGAACACGCATGGACATAAAAAGAAACCAACGATATATATTCAATATCACTCACGTCAGAGGTATCGGTTACTATTCGGTAGCTGACGCGAAAGAGTCTTTGGCATCAAATACAAACTTGGATTACACGATCACCGTACGCGACGAATCTTCCTATGAAATAAGTTCGAACAACGATTATTACATGGGAGTCAGTAACTCACATTACATCGTGTACGGCGATGTCGGTACAACCAGAGAATTTCACGCTTTCACGTTATCGACAGACTGTATACGCCCGTTCCCCGATAAAAGAACGATCACGGTTTCTCCCGGATTGACATTGACGAACCCGGGTACAAATGAACTCCCCATCGTCACGAATACTAGCCCGGAAAAAACGGAGATTAAGCTAAGACTCGATGCCGCGTTCAGCACGGGTACCGTCAAGCTGGAACTGGGAAATCTGGATAAGACGATAAATATCGAACGTCGGGATAGATTATCCCGGCTCGAGAACACGCTGACTTTCCCCGAATTCTACTGCCTATCCGGTTACGTGGAAGAAGATGATGCCAAGAACTGGATTCAATTGCATTCCTCTTCCGGTGCACGGGACGTAACAGACCAGATTATCGTGGAAGACGGAGTCATAAAAATATACGTGACAAGAAATAGTTCAGGGAAAAGATACGGCACAGTCTATCTGACGACCATACAGAATCCCGGAACGTCGGCAAGTCACATCGTGCGCATCAAGATATATATAACGCAACAAGAAGTAATCAACGTGTAATTAAATAAAGAAAAGATGACGATATTAAAAAAGGTACTGATAGCAGCATTGTTCATGGTCGGGTGGATACTACCCGAGGCGAACGCGCAAAAAGTTGCCGTGAAAAGTAACTTATTGTACGATGCCACCACGACAATCAACCTGGGAGTGGAAGTCGGCTTGGCACGCAAGTGGACATTGGATGTACCCTTCAATTACAACCCGTGGAAACCGGCCAACGGCAGACGACTGGCACACTTCGGCGTGCAACCGGAAGTGCGTTATTGGTTCTGCGAGCGTTTCACCCGTATGTTCGTCGGGGTACATGCGCATTATGCCGATTTCAACGTGGGCGGCTGGCCTAACTGGTCGTTTATCAGCAAGAACATGCAGAACCACCGCTATCAGGGTGAACTGTATGGTGCGGGATTCAGCTTCGGGCGCTCGTGGATACTAAAGAAACGTTGGAGTATAGAGGCTACCGTCGGGGTCGGGTACGCTCATATCAAATATGACAAATACCCTTGCGCGGATTGCGGACTAAAAGTGAAAAGCGGGCACAAGAACTATTTCGGTCCCACGAAAGTAGGAATCTCATTGGTGTATCTCATAAAATAAGGAAAGTGATGAACAGGATAATAAAATACATAACGGCAATACTTGTGATATTCCAAGTGGGTATGTCCCATTCCGCGGCACAAACCCGTTCTTATACAGGAAATGTCCTCGTGAAAGCCGTACGGATGGAACAAGTGGGCAACCTACTTCACGTGGATATAGATTTCATTTTCGACGACTTGAAAGTCAAGTCGGCACATGGAATGGACTTGATCCCGCAACTGGTTACCCCGGAACGGACATACAATCTACCGAAAGTATCCTTCAAGGGACGGGACGAATACCTGTCGCACGAACGGAAACTGGCTCTTATCGGTTACAATCCGCAGGTAGACACGGACAAAGCATACGTGATCGAGAAAGTTAGCAAGAAGAAAAACGGAACATTGAACTACCGTTACACCCTCCCCTACGAATCATGGATGGCATACGCTGCCCTCGATATGCAATACGACGAATGCGGGTGCGGTGACACGGAATTGATGCGAGTGGAAGGTCTTCTCGATCCGACACCGCCTGTTGAAGAGTATATCGTTACCCCTTATCTCGTGTACATCCAACCGCCGAGAGAAGAGATCAAACGTCGGGAGATTCACGCCGAATGTTTCCTCGATTTCGAGGTCAATCAAACCGTGATCCGCCCGTACTACATGAACAATCCCCAAGAATTGGCAAAGATACGTAACATGATCAATGACATAAAAGACGATCCGAATATCACGATAAATCGTCTGGACATCACGGGATTCGCTTCGCCGGAAGGAACACTGGCAGGAAATCAACGCTTGTCGGAAGGACGTTCCAAGGCTTTGGCAAATTACCTTGCCACGCAGTACGACTTCCCGCGTAACATATACCATATCTCTTTCGGGGGAGAAAACTGGGCAGGTCTTGTAAAGGCTGTTGAAGCAGGACACATGGAATACAGGAACCAGATACTTGACATTATCGAGTACACGCCATCCTCGGCAGAGAGAAAAGACAAGCTGAAAAAACTGGCTGGAGGTGTCCCCTACCGTCACATGTTGCGCACCATCTACCCGAGCTTGCGTGTAGCCATCTGCAAGGTGGACTACAACGTGAAGAACTTCGATGTAGAAGAAGCGAAAGTAGTTATACTGACAAGACCGCAAGACTTGAGCTTGAACGAGATGTTCTTGGTGGCAAATACCTACCAGTACGGCTCACAAGAATTTGTCGACGTGTTCGAAACAGCCGTCAGACTCTTCCCGAAAGACGAGATTGCCAACTTGAATGCCGCTATCTCCGCGCTTACGCGTAATGATATGGTATTGGCAGAGCGCTACTTGAATAGAATAACCCCGGAGAACTATCCGGCAGAATATAACAACGCCATGGGCGTACTCGCCCTATTGCAAGGAAATTACGAGAGAGCGGAAACCTATCTGCAAACAGCTGCCGCCAATGGGCTGGAAGTTGCCAAGCAGAACTTAGAAGAGTTGGCAAGAAAAAAAGCCAATGCTATTGAAATAGAAAAAAGGAATAAATAATCAATTATTAATCACATCTTAATCAATTTGTAAAATGAAAAGAATGAACAAATTTTTTACTTTGGTATTTGCAGCGTTAGCTTTCACTGCATTTACAGCATGTAGCGACGACAAAAGCGGACCCGACGGCGACGACATCGCCCCCGAGGGAGAAGCATGGACTACACTTAGAATAAGCAGCTCCAGCAATTTGGGACGTGCGATAACTAACCCCATGCCGGGTGACACCTATCCTTCCACGAGTCCCGAGGAAACGGAAGCTCAAGAAGTTTTAGCTATTTTCTTTAATGGATATGATGCGACAAGCGTGGTAACAGATGTAAAGCAAATCACGCTCAAACCCAATTCCACTATCAGTGATGCTTTCTTGGTTTCGGACAAATCAAAATCGATATTGGTTATAGTGAACCCGCCTAGCAATTTCCCGACTTTTACCAAAGGACAACCTTTTGCCACGGTAAATGCTGCTCTCGCGGTACATACGGACATCTACACGGACAACAAATTTATGATGACTAACGCCAAAGGTGGTTTGGAACCTTCATTAAATGACGGTTCTCCCGCTGCCGGTTTACCGTTGTTCACGAACAAAGCTGATGCAGAAGCATCCGGTAATGCCATGAAAATCAACGTAGACCGTGTTGTATCGAAAGTACGTGTATACGTAACTTATGCCTCCACAGAAGCTTTTCAGGTTAGAGATGCGAGCTGGGTAATAAATCTCACGAATAAATGGTACTATCCGGTATCAGAGAGAGTTAAAACTTTCTTAGACACACCCACAACGCTTGATGAATACGAATTAGGTACATACCGTATTGATCCGAACTTCGATCACACGAACATTCCCTACCCGTCAGCAGTTTTCAACGAGCAATACGACTTCTACACACAGCAAGACGTGATAGATAATAAGATTACTTGGATCAATCCCGTCAATTCAGCAGATCCCAATCCCGCCGGGAAACCTCAATACTGCGCGGAGAATACCCAGCGTAAAGAGGACAACACCTATGCTTACACGACTCAAGTATTGCTGAAAGCAACCTATTTACCCAAGTACAAAACATTTGACGGTCAAATAATCGACACTCAAGAAGGCAACAATGACTGGATGGACATCAATGGCGGTTTCTACACCTACACCGTGATGTTGGGATGGATCGAGGACGAATTAACCAAAAAGTACCAAGATCAAAACCCGGCAGGATACGTTACAAACGTGACTACCGCTTTCAACAAATACTTGAAGTATCTCGAAGGTAAGGGAGTTGCTAACGTACAGGAAGTAGTTATCCCGAATGACCTCACCGGTACATCGGTAGCAGACCTTGTACAAGCATTTGAGAACCAAAAAGCAGGTGTTGTTGCTAACGGTGCAGATGTGGATACGGACGAGATTGTAAAATACTACAAATCCGGTATCAGTTACTACCCGATCGCTATCAAACATGATAACGACACAGACGGTTCCAACAATGAATTCGGAGAATTCGGCGTGGTTCGTAACTCTATGTACGACATCAAAGTTAACTCCTTCAACAACCCGGGTTACCCGATCATTCCGGAGCCGGATCCAGACAAGAAGGATGAGTTTGAATATTGGTTAGCTATCGAAATCGGTGTTAACCCGTGGACGTGGTATACTCAAGAAGAAAACCTATAAGCGTTCTACGCGTAAAATTAAGTATGGGATTCGTCCCATACTTAATTCACCCAAAACGTGCGTTTCCTTTAATAACAATAGAAAGACAGAAAAATGAAATTCAAAAATCTCTTACGTCAAATAGCATTAGGTATTCTGGTAATCATCCCGGGAATATTCCATTCCTGTGACAGTATTCGGGAAGACCTTAAAGAATGTCGCTTACTTGTTCGGTTCAAGTACGACTATAACATGCTCTCCACCGACGCGTTCCACACGCAGGTCGATAAAGTGGACCTATACGTGTTTGACGAAGAGGGCAAGTTTCTATTCATGCAATCCGAGGAAGGCACTCCCTTGACAACCGGCGACTACCGCATGGAATTGTTTCTCCCTATCGGACAATACAAACTCCTAGCGTGGGCGGGAGTACACGACTCGTACGAGGTAACCAACCTCGAACCCGGCGTATCGACCTTCACCGAGATAGAACTCAAGTTGAAACGCGAGGCATCACTCGTCGTGAACAAACAAGTTGAACCCCTCTGGTACGGGGAATTAGCCGACGTGGACTTTACCGGGATAGAGAACACCTCGACAACCATCAACCTGATCAAGAATACGAATACAATCCGTTTCGTGTTCGAGAATCTGGGCACGAGCAATTTCGACGTGAATGACTACACGTACGAACTCTCCGAATCGAACGGATACATGGGTCATGACAATGCACTGAAGCCCGACGATGTACTGAGTTATCAACCTTATCATATAAACCAGTCCTCTGCCACCACGGGCGTTATCGAACTCAACACCATGCGGCTGATGACCGACCGCCTGAATAATTTTACAGTAAAAGATAAAAACACAGGTGCTACCCTGTTCAACGTAGACCTTACTGATTTTTTCCTTCTGCTCCGTCATGAAGAACATAAAAACAAATGGGGTGACCAAGAATATTTGGATCGCAAGGACGCCTACGACGTGGTATTTTACCTTTCCGGCTCCACCAACGCGTGGTTAAGTATAAGTGTCATCATCAACGGCTGGACGTGGTACTTACAGGAAGAAAATCATTAAATCTAAAATTAATTAAATCTTTTCGTGTACCCGTGGCAATACGGCAGCGTTCCTTTTCGCCCGTAATAATTCTGATGATAATCCTCGGCAACCCAGAAAACAGATGCCGGAGTGAGTTTTGTCACTACATCATATCCTTTCTCCTTCAATTGTCGGATCAACTTCTCGGCAATAGCCTTTTGTTCCGGACTGTTATAAAATATCTCCGAACGATATTGTTCCCCGTAATCCGGTCCTTGCCGGTTCAATTGCGTCGGATCGTGCAACTCGAAAAAGAGTTTAGCCAACGTCTCGTAATCCGTTTTCGACTTATCGAACAACACCCGTACAGCTTCCACGTGTCCCGTTCCCCCTTCGCATACCTCCTCGTATGAAGGATCCTCCACGGTACCTCCCGTGTAACCGGACTCCACGGCAAGCACCCCGGGAGCTTTTTTCATGTAATACTCCACTCCCCAGAAACATCCGCCCGCGAACACGGCAGTATCCACCTTCAACTCGTCGGCAGGTACAAATTCCATTGAAATAGAGTTCACACAATGCCGGGTATTCTTGGAAGTGAATCCCTCTCCCGTGAACACGTGCCCGAGATGAGCCCCACAACGGGCACACACGATCTCCGTGCGTCTTCCGTCCGCATCCGGTACCCGTTTCACCGCTCCCTTTATCTCGTCGTCAAAACTCGGCCAACCGCAACGGGAATCGAATTTATCTTCCGAACGATACAGCGGAGCCCCGCATTGTTTGCAAACATACGTACCCTTTGCCTTGAAATCATAATATTTACCCGTGAACGGACGTTCCGTCGCCTTGTGAAGTATCACTTGTTTCTCGTCTGCCGTCAACTCTTTCTTCTGTGCCATAATCGTGTAATTTACCAAAAACAACATCAATATCAATAATCCTCTTTTCATAACCTCGTTTTAAATCGTGAAACGTATCCCCGTCCATAAAGTTATGCATTTTTCAAGGCAATATAACAACTTTTCCGAAGCTTTTCACATATAAAGGATATGAACTAAACTAAAAATTAAGAGATATGACAACAAGAACTGCAACTACAACAGCCGGACCTAAAGGATTCAGATGGTTATACCTAATCTTGGGCATCGTGCTGTTCGTTTTCGGGGTAGGTATCGTTCGCCACCCTGCCGTGTCTTACTTCGGACTGGCAATGTACTTTAGTATTATGATCATCGTGCTCGGTATCAGCGAAGTGCTGAACGCCTTCGTGGGCGGAAGCTCCCGCAACTGGGGATGGGGCCTGTTTATCGGGTTACTCGACCTCGTGATCGGTTTTGTTTTACTGGTCCATCCCGCGATAGCCGAAGACATACTCCCCTACATCGTTGGATTTATCCTCATGTTCAAGAGTATAGATTTCATCTCCGAGTCCATAGAGATGTCCTCCTTAAGAGTCAGGGGATGGGGATGGATACTCACCGCGGGCATCATCACCCTCATATTCTCGTTCATGATTGTTTTCTTCCCTGTGTTCGGGATATTCAACATTATTATCTGGACAGGACTCAGTTTCATGTTCGCGGGAATATCTTCGTTCATTTACGCTTTCGTGAAATAGAAACGGAACGAGGTTTCTTTAGTTTATAAAGTTCGTAAAGTTTATAAGGTTTATAAAGTAGCGGGTGTCCTTCGGACAATGTTTAACGACAACTTATGCTACCGTCGATAAAGCACCCGCGGGAGGCAATCAACTTTATAAACTTTACAAACTTTATGAACCTTATAAACCCTTTTTCTCCTGCCACACGAAACATCCCGGGAACTCTTTTTCAATGTCAACGGGGTTATCAAACAGTGCGTACACTGCCGATCCGCTCCCGGTCATAGAAACGTAAAGTGCCCCCAAGGACTTCAACCTGTCTTTTATTTCCCCGATCTCCGGGACTTTAGGAATAACCGAACCTTCAAAATCATTCCGGATCACCTCGCTCCATTCTCTCATGGGCAACTTCCCGATCTCCCGCAAATCAAACATCGCGGCACGCGGTACAATCCCCCGGTAGGCTTCCGGCGTGGATACACCCCGGTCCGGTTTCACTAGCACCATCGAGTAAGCAGCCAACGACAAATCCACGGCTTCCATCAACTCACCCTTCCCGAAAGCAAACACCGGTCGGTTCCTCACGAAAAAGGCGCAATCACTTCCCAACCGCTCCGCGTACGCCATCAATTGTCCCTCACTCAACCCCAAAGAGAACAATCTATTCAACCCCACCAGCGTAAAAGCGGCATCGGCAGACCCACCTCCCAAACCAGCACCGTAAGGAATAACTTTATGCAGGTGCACATCGACAGAAGGCAACCCGTGTTCTTCCGCTAACAGGTAGTACGCCCGCGTGACCAGATTCTTCTCCGGGGCACAGTCAATCGGGATGCCCGTCGAAGTGAACGAGCATACTCCCTTGCTTCCTTTCACCTCGTGAATCTCAAGAATATCACGCAAGTCTATCGGGTAAAACACGGTTTCTATATTGTGAAAACCATCCGGTCTTCTCTCTGTGACATAAAGTCCTATATTAATTTTCGCGTTCGGGAACAATATCATGTGTAAACTTTATAAACTCTCTTCTGGCAAATGTAGCATTTTTCAGTATATTTGCCAAAGTAAGCTATCATATAAATATTTCGTGCCATGTTAGAATCCCTGCAATCACTAGACCAAACTATATTCCTGGCGCTCAACGCCCTGCACACACCCTATCTTGACTCGTTCATGTATATATTCACCGGAAAACTGGTATGGATACCCCTGTACGCGTCAATCCTATACGTGTTATGCCGCAATTTCAACCCGCGCATGGCTATTTTCACTGCGATCATGTTCGCGCTACTGATCTTGATCGCCGACCAGACTTGCAGTTCCATATTGCGACCGATATTCGAGCGTCCCCGCCCTTCCCGTAACCCGGAGATCGCGGACATTGTACACCTCGTCAACGGTCGTCGGGGCGGAAAATTCGGATTCCCCTCTTGTCACGCCGCCAACACGTTCGCTTTGGCGTGTTTCACGATGCTACTGTTCAAAAACAGGGCTGTCACCACCTTCTTCATGCTTTGGGCTATCGTCACCTGTTACACGCGCATCTACGTGGGAGTACACTATCCCGGTGATCTGCTTTTCGGCACCGCGGTAGGATTCGCGGCAGGTTTCATCACTTACGGCATCTATCGTTTCAGCCTCCGCGTAAACGGAATCGCCTCCGTTCTGCATTACCAAGAAAACAGGGCTTTAGTAAAACGCCCGCGTAATATGACTCACACGTCAGTCATCATTTACACGGGCTTGCTCACTATCGCCTGCTTCGCCATCTACTGCATCTGGTGGAGAACGAATTGATTTTAGATTTACGATTTTAGATTGAAATCGACAATCACTGAATCATTCTTCTCCCTTTGAATATGACTTTCGGTTCTATCACGAAAGGGATGATCGTCAATGTCGCGCTCAACTCCAGTTCCTCGTCTTTCATTTTTCCCTTGTGGGAATAGGAGAACTTCTGTCCGCCATAGTCCACTTTTCCATCCCCAGCGAGCCGAAAAGCCCCGTCAAGCAGGGTCACGCTACACGGTATCGCTTTCATCTCCACTCCCTCCACGGGCATTTTGAACCCTACCAACTCGAGCCCGACTTTTCCTTCCCCGTCCGTCCCGATCGCCACCTTGCAAGGAATAGGACCGTCGGGAATCAAAGAATTGCCATTGGAATCTTTCGCCATAGACCTGATCTTCTCCGGTATATCTAACGTCGCTTCCCCCTCGTAAACTCCCACCAAGGTCGTCGTATCACAAACGCCCTCACCTTTTTCACCTTTTCCAAAATACAAGATTGCGATAACGAAAGCGATAACTATCGTCACACCCGTTAAAATAAAAATTCTTTTCTTCATCCTTCTATTTTTTCTCTTTACACAATTTTTCTGCCAATTTCACCGATCCGAGGGCGTTCAATATTCCCCCGGAAACACACAAATCCTCGAAATACACCTTGTCTTTTCCCAGAGCCTTAATCCCCGCGGGACGGGTTACCTCCACCCCTCTCCGGGATGTAACCCCATCAAGCAACACCTGTTTCAACTCCTTCACGCTCAATTCCGGGAAGTAATTCCAAATTAGGGCTGCCACCCCCGCCACCACGGGAGCCGCCATGCTTGTTCCGGTAAACTCCTTGTACTGATTCCCCACGATCGTGGAATAAACAGCTCCCCCCTGCGCGAACAAATCGACCTCATCCTTACCGAAATTGGAACTGTTCACGGGCATCCCGTCCGCGTAAGAGTTACCCACGTTAATCAAATTCGCCACCGTCTTCCCGTTACTCAAATACCTTGTCGGATAATCATAAGCATCATTCGTGCAACGACCGTTATTCCCTGCCGCGTGCACAACCAACACCCCTTTCTTTTCCGCGAACCGAAGAGCCGCATCCAGCCATTCCCTGTGCATGGAAACAGAACGTACCAAGCTGATATTGACAATATTAGCCCCGTTCTCCACCGCGTACCGGATAGCCGTGGCAACATCCTTGTCATACTCGTCGCCGCCGTCCGTACACACGCGCAGGCTCATCAACCGCACATCGGCAACCCCATCAATACCTACCCCATTATTCCGTGTCGCGCCGATGATTCCCGCCACGTGAGATCCATGCTCGTGAGGCGTCATCGCGGCATTGCCGTAGAAACGATCTTTGATATTATTCAGGTCATCCCCCACGCTCTTCCGCCCGTCCGCCTCGTAAGCCCGGAGTTTACTATTATAGCGTCCCTCGAAAGTCGTCAAAAGCGTGTGCCGCAAATTCAACATCTGCTCCCAGTTATACTTGGGAGAATATTTCCAACGATCAAGATAATATTCAAACGCCTCCTTATCCGCCGCGTTCTCCAACTTCTCGCCCAAGGCGACAAAATGCTCCTTGCCCAACTCCACGCCGGAATACATTTCTTTCAACTGCCGATCGAACCCGTCCATACGTTCCGAATAAGTCTTCACGTTTATATAAGTGTTATAAGCATCGGCCAATTCAGAGATTTTGGGCAATTCATTCACGTAATAACAATAAAGAGCCCTATCTTTCTTCGATAAGCGATTCGTGTCCACCCCCTCGAAACGCTTTTTCAGATACATATAATACCGGTCTGCTTCCGCCGATATCGTCTTTACCGTACCCCCATCGGGAGTTCCCAGAAAATTCCATCCATGCACGTCATCCACGTACCCGTTCCCGTCATCGTCAATCCCGTTACCCGGAATTTCACCCTCGTTCACCCACAAACTCCCCCGCAAATCCTCGTGCGCGATATCCGCCCCACCGTCTATCACTGCCACCACAACCCGTCGCTTCGGCTCACGTCCTTTCAGGTAATCGTAAGCATCATACACGGCTGCCCCGTGCATTCCATCCTTCTCGACAGACCTCAAATGCCAATCATGAGGCAAATTCTTCTTCGTCCATACCGTTTCCTGCCCTTGCACCATTCCACACAAGCACATACAACAGAACAACATTACATACCAATTTTTCATACAAACATTCTTTTATTCATTATACAAATCATCCATGTATTCCTCCCTCTTGCAACCTCCCGAAAACATAACGAACAACCGACAAAAACGGGGTACACTTACAATTGAAAATGGAGAATTGAAAATTAGCTTCACGAGTTTAAAATTGCCATAATTTTTAATTAGTGGCGTGACAAACTCTCAACCCTTGCTACACTTAACCTACTCTTTACCTACCCTTGAATTGGTCTTAACCCGATGGGTCGGTATACATGTTTGCCGGAATACTTCTCGCTTGTTCTTCTTAATTTCAAACTCGCAAAGCTAATTTTCAATTCTCAATTTTCAATTTTCAATTTTCAATTATATCGGCATACTTCTTGCATGATAACCTAAAGGTTTATCCGCCGTAAAAGATATTCGAACAATAGAAAACAAAATAAAATGAAGAAATTGGTATACAGTAAAGCGATAAAGACTTTATGTCTGGGTATCATCTTGGGAACGAGTATGAACGGTATAGCCCAAACAGCCCCACCGGTCACGGAGAAACTGATTCCTTACGGGGATTTCAACAGTTGGATGGTCCGAATCATCGACGAATCATTCGTTATCGGCGGAAACACGAAAATCCTTTACGAGGTTGCCCCCGTAGATACCATTCGGGGTGCCGTTCCGTACAACAGTTCCCCCGTATCCCCTTGGCGTACATCCAACGTGATGGCAAAAGTCAGCGGTGTCACGAAATGCAGTATCTCCGTGTTCCCGGAGAAAAGAGGTGACGGACAATGCGTGCGCCTCGAAACACTCATGGAAAACTGCAAAGTGCTGGGACTCGTGAATATCACCGTGCTCGTGCCGGGTACCATTTACCTCGGGGAAATGCTGGAACCCATCAAGGATACCAAAAACCCGCAAAGCAAATTGAACGCCGGAATCCCTTTCACGGAAACCCCGAAAGCGGTCGTACTCGATTATAAAATGTACATCCCGGAAACCGACCACCGGATTAAAGCCACGGGATTCAGTAAAATAGTGGACGTCCCCGGGCGTGACTCCGCCGAGATATACGTGATATTGCAAAAACGCTGGGAAGATGCCAACGGCAACGTGTTCGCCAAACGCGTCGGCACCGTGGTAAAACGTATTTCGGAAACAAACCCCGACTGGGTAAACAACCACAGGCTGGAAATCCTGTACGGCGACGCCACCGGACAACCGGGATACAAACCTTTCATGCAACTGATTCCCAAGGAACAATCCCTCTATTGCATCAACAGCAAAGGCAAATCCGTACCTATCGAGGAAGTAGGCTGGGGGGACGCTGACGACCAACCGACTCATCTCGTTTTCCGCATCTCCTCCAGCTACGGGGAAGCGTACATCGGCTCCGTCGGTAACAAATTCTGGGTAGACAACGTGCGATTGGCATACTAATCCCTACCCTTTCCCTACCCCTTCCTGCCCTCATGAACGTAGCATAAACGTATCATGAACGTAGCATAGTCGTAAATCTGCGTTCATGATGTGTTCATGCTATATTCATAATACCCTCTTAAGGTAGCGAATCCATAGCCCAAAGAGCGGGAAAAGAATAACTAACCGTTTCCACGACTTACCCGCCAAGCGAATAACAAAAACAGCATCCCCGCGAAAATAAAAGGAATACTCAACACCTGTCCCAAATCCAGTGACATCTGTTCCTCGAAAGACACTTGACGCTCTTTCAAAAATTCCAACAAAAAACGGGCACTGAATACCGTCACGAGCATCCCTCCCCACAACATCCCCGGGTAACGCCTCAACCCCACCCGCCGGTAAAGCAACATGTTTCCCCCAAAAATAGCCAAATACGCCATCGCCTCGTACAACTGTGCCGGATGTCGGGGTACACCATCCACCCGTTCGAAAACAAAAGCCCAAGGCACACTCGTCCCGCTCCCGACAATCTCCGAGTTGACCAAATTTCCCAACCGTATAAAACAAGCCGCCAACGGCAACACCAAAGCAATCGCGTCCAACGTTCGAATAATCTTCTCCCTCGTTACCCGGGAATAAATCACCAACGCCACAATCCACCCCAGCGCTCCCCCGTGGCTCGCCATCCCCTCGTAGCCCGAAAACACGTACCCTCCTCCCGGCAATTCCCTGACAGGCAAAAAGATCTCCAACGGATGTTTCCAGTAATAATCATACTCGTAAATCAAACAATGTCCTATCCTCGCCCCGAGAAACAAACCCACCAAACTCAACACCACCAACACCTGCAAATGTTCCCACGGCATCCCGTTCCTCTCGTACACCCGCTTCAATATCCACACGGACAACACTGTCCCCGCGATAAACAGCAGGCTGTAGTACATAATCGGCACCCCCAACACCTTAAAAGCCACCGGCTCGACATTCCAACGGATAAACATCATAACAAAACAGATAATCAACTCGAGCCAAAGGTACGTAAAATAGTCAAATATTCCCCGTGTTCCCACGGTAATCCCAAGGTAATACTACCTCATCCCGGTTACAGCACGGGTATTCCCCCGTTACAGCCCCCTTCCCCAAGGGCGAAACAAGCGCAAGCGAAGCGACTTGTAAGTAACGTGAGGTATTACTACCCTAGGAATACGGTATATTTTCCGTGAAATCAAGACACGATAAAAAATAACCTTACATGCGCCCTAATTATTCGGCGGATTTTACTATCTTTGCCCAATTTTTAATCAATTCGTATAAAGATAAACTCTATGGCAATCTATTTGGACGATGTATCAAGAACTTTCGGAGAATATCTGCTTATTCCCGGTTTAACCACGAAACAGTGTATTCCTACCAATGTTTCATTGAAAACACCTTTGGTGAAGTATAAAAAAGGCGAAAAATCGGCTATCGAGCTGAATATTCCTTTTGTTTCCGCGATTATGCAGTCGGTTTCCGACTCGGGACTGGCGATAGCGCTTGCCCGTAACGGCGGATTGTCATTCATTTTCGGTTCGCAACCCATCGAATCGCAAGCCGAAATGGTTCGCAAGGTAAAGAAATTCAAAGCCGGATTCGTTACCAGCGACTCGAACATCACCCCGGAAGCCACCTTGGCTGACGTGCTGGCTCTCGTGAAACGGACGGGACACACCACCATGGGAGTGACTGACGACGGTACCCCGAACGGCAAATTGCTAGGATTGGTAACCAGCCGGGATTACCGCGGGGAGAAAGACCCGAAAGACCGGAAAGTAAAAGAGTTTATGACCCCGTTCTCCAAACTAACCGTGGGAGAAGTAGGTATGACTCTCAGCGAAGCGAACCAAATCATCTGGGATCACAAGCTGAATACATTGCCCATCATAGACAAAGACCAGAAGCTGGCTTACTTCGTGTTCCGCAAAGACTACGATAGCCACAAGGATAACCCGAACGAACTGTTGAACATGACGGACAAGAAATTACTTGTCGGTGCGGGTATCAATTCACGGGATTACAAAGAGCGGGTTCCCGCCCTCGTGGAAGCAGGAGTAGACGTGTTGTGTATCGACTCGTCCGACGGATTCTCCGAGTGGCAAAAAGAAACTTTGCAATGGATCAAGGAAGAATACAACGGCAAAGTACTCGTGGGAGCCGGAAACGTGGTAGATCAAGCCGGATTCCGTTATCTGGTTGAAGCCGGAGCGGACTTTATCAAAGTAGGTATCGGTGGCGGTTCCATCTGTATCACCCGCGAGCAAAAAGGTATCGGACGCGGACAAGCGACTGCCGTTATCGACGTGGCAAAAGCCCGTGACAAGTATTTCGAGGATACCGGTATTTACGTGCCTATTTGCAGTGACGGTGGTCTGGTACACGATTACCACATGGTATTGGCTCTTGCCATGGGTGCCGACTTCTTGATGATGGGACGTTACTTTGCCCGTTTCGACGAGTCCCCCACCAAAAAATTAATGGTGGGAAACAACTACGTGAAAGAATACTGGGGCGAAGGTTCCAACCGCGCGCACAACTGGCAACGTTACGACATGGGCGGCAGCGAATCCTTGAAATTCGAGGAAGGAGTGGATAGTTACGTTCCCTACGCGGGAAAATTGAAAGATAATCTGGACGTAACCATCGGAAAGATCAAATCGACCATGTGCAGTTGCGGGGCAACCACTATCCCCGAATTGCAGAAAAACGCCAAGATCACGCTGGTTTCATCTACCAGTATCGTGGAAGGCGGCGCTCACGATGTAATCTTGAAAGATCACAATAGATAAAAAAACACGAGTTTATCAGGCAACATACTGTAAACTCACACAAAAATACCCGTTGGAAAGATAAACTGGTCTTCTCCAACGGGTATTCCTTTGAACAGGAAAATACAGCAAAGACTCTCCGTTAATTATTCAAATAATTTTGTAGGATTAATACTTAAAAAATCCTCGGCTTTCATTCCTCCATCTCCCACAACCATAGTCATATAAGGATTATACATTTTCCGAATTTCCTCAAGTCCGGCATTATACTTTTCTCTGTTACTCTTCACTTCTATAGCAACAATACGACTTTTTTTCTGAAGAATATAATCAACTTCCTTATCACGTTCCCGCCAATAAAAAACTTTATATCCACCAATAAAAGCGTTACTAATAATATGAGCTCCAATTGCCGATTCAAAAATACGTCCCCATTCTTTACTATTTATAACAGCTTCCTTAAAAGTCAGATCTCCGTAAATATTTTTCAAAGCATTATTATAGACTTGAAATTTCGGAGCACTTGCCCGCTGACGAGAATGGTCAATCGTGAATTTTTGTAATCCGCCAAGTAGTCCACTATCCCCGAGCAAATTCAGATAACTGGCTAAAGTTGTTGTATTACCAGCATCTTGTAACGCTCCGACCATCTTCGTCAATGAAACTATTTCCCCGGAATAAGATGAACCTAATTCAAAAGCCTGTCGTAACAGAGCGGGTTTTCCTATCGGAGAATCATACAAAATATCCTTATTAATTGTAGCGTCAATAATTGCACTATTTATGTACTGACTCCAACGTTCTTCATCATCAATCAAAAATGCTGCACCCGGGTAACCTCCAAAAAAGATATACTGCTCTAACGTCATACCAAAAGCATCCCGCATCTCGGGATAAGACCAATGAGTCATTCTAATTTCCTCAAAACGTCCCATCATTGAATCCGATAATCCTTTTTCCAGAAGCACCCGCGAAGAACCAAGAAGAAGAACTTTAATATTTATATCATTAAATGTATCCTCATCCCACTCCTTCTTTACAACCTCACTCCAATTCTTTATTTTCTGAATTTCATCAATCACTAAAACAAATTCAACATATTTTTCTACACGCATTTGAGCTCGAGCCGTGTTCCAACAATCGGATATCCAAGACACTTGAGTGGCCGGAACATTATCTGCAGAATAGATTTGGAACGGAATATCCAAATCCTTTAGAACTTGTTTGACAACAGTTGTCTTTCCGACTTGCCGAGGTCCCAATACAACTTGCAAGAAATGCCTTGACTCCTCTATTCGCTGTTTTATAATCTGATACTGCTCTCTTTTATACATATATAACAATTTACTCAATGGAATGAGTATTTTTACTCAATAATATATGCAAATATATGAAATATCCTCTACTCTACAAACACCACTTAATATAATATCACCTATTTATTCTTCATCATATTCCAAGTATTTTACCATCTTGTAATTCTTCAGGAATAGACGGTTGGCAGGGTAACTCTGTTCTTTCTCCACCACGAACCCCAATTTCCGGAAAAAAGGATAAGCCGTGAGGCTCACGTCAGCAGTGATTGCCGATACTTTCAAGGCACGGGCTCTTCTCTCCATAAAACCGTACAGGGTTGAAGCGATACCTTGCCCTTGAAAATCTTTATGCACGAACATGGAATTCAAATATCCATTTGCCGACAGCGCGGCAAATCCCAACACATGACCGTCCTCATCTTCTACCATCAAAGTGTAATAAAAATACACGATCTTCTCCCAACGTTCGTCATTTTCCCCGCAGGAAGCCCAGTCTGCCACTTCTTCTGCCGTGTAATCCTGTCTGTTCACTGACAAGACGGTTTCCCGGAATAACTGTTTCAAGGCAGGAATATCCCGGATAGTAGCTTTTCGCACACACTCTATCGCTCTCATATAGAACGAATTTAAGTATCAGTATTTCTGACAGGTGTTACAATAATAGATACTTCCTCCCATGTAATTTTCTTTCAATATCGTATCGCCGCAACGAAGACAATGAGTCCCGACCGTATCTTTGGATAAATAAGAAATATATCCTCCCTTCCGGTCAAACAAATCTTTCTCCGAGCTACGACCACCTTTCTCAAGCATTTCACGCGTGGTTTCTTTCACGTGATGATACAATTCTTCCCGCTGCCGCACGGATAGAGTAGCGATCTTCGTTTTCGGATGAACACGGGCATTGTACAGGATATCCTGTAACACCCCGTTTCCCAAACCGGGAATCATCTGATCCGTCGCCAGAAATGCTTTAGCGCTCTTGTTTTGCACGTCCCCGGCGTTAATCAATCCCAAGAAATACTCCTTGGTAAAAGCATCCGACATCACTTGCGGCTTTGTTCTGGCACAACTGTAATAGGCGTTCAACCCGCCATCGAACGAGTCGCCCGCGAAACAAAGTATTCCCCCGTACATGCGTACGGAAACGATGATACAACTTTCATCCTCGAATCCCACGAGCAACTGGTGTTTGTCCGGCAATTTCGCCCCCGGTGCGTAATAACGTAAATTCGCCCCATCCGTGAACACAAGTTTTACATCCCCCGCGTTTACCTGTACCATTCCCCCGTAAGCACATGACTCTCCCACGATTTTATCTTGCAACATTTCGGGATACTCGTCCGGGTTTCCACAAGAAAAAGTGAATTTATGCGGCGTGTGACGCACCAATACATAAGTAACACGCTTCCCTTTGATCGTTTCATTCAATTGCCTTGCCAAACAAACTGCTTCCGGTGCTTCTATCATATCATTCTGTTTTATTGTTTTATTTTCAAATATAGAATAAAAAAATGAACCATAACATTCTTTTTATTACTTTCGTACACGATAAAAAAGAACTTATGAATTACAAAATCACTCACTATCCCAACAAACAGCGGTTTGAAATCGAAATCGGAGGCATGACAGCCTACGCGGAATATTATTTACACGACGGTAGTCTGGATATCATCCACACGTTTGTACCCCCGGCATTAGAGGGACAAGGCATAGCCGGGGCATTGACCGAAGCCGCCTATGAATACGCGAAAGCCAACGAGTTGAAACCCAAAGCGACTTGCTCTTACGCTGTCGTCTGGTTAAAAAGACACCCGGAATATCTTTGATTTTCATTTCGCCATGTACTGGCAGTATATATTAAACAACTCCTTCGGCATCTTCAATAAATGGGTGAACTTTATACGGCTATCCCCTTTCTCCACCCACGTGTCGAGAGGCACCTCGTGAATGATTTTGTCGTAGTCGGCATGCTCCTTCCGTACCCGCAAAATCAGTTCCACGTCAAAGAGCCATTTGGAATTAAAACTATCTTTAAAAATCACGGGTACCAACTCGCTTTTAAATAATTTCGCCCCGCATTGGCTGTCATACACGGGAAGCTGATACAGCACGGAAACCAACGTGGCGAATCCCCGCCCCAAGTAATGACGATACGCTTTACGCTGCACGTTTGCCCCCAACCGTTTCAACCGGACTCCCATCACCATCTGTACCCCCTGCTTATACTCCATCTCTTCCGACAGCAAATGCAAATCCTCTAACGGGGTAGCCAAATCGGCATCCAAAAAGCCTATCGCCATGTACCGTCCCAACGAAGCCGCGTACAGCATGCCACTCCGCACGGCTTCCGCCTTTCCCCGGTTGTCGGCGTTATCCACCAGCAGGAACCGTTCCGGTTCCGAGGCTACAGCCCGACGCAAAACCTCGGAAGTGTTATCCTTACTCCCGTCATTCACGAAACAGAAATCAAATCTCTCGTCGTGCCTCACGAAATCACGGAATTTGGATACTTCCAAACGTTGGGATTCGTTATAACAAGGTATTATAATACATATTTTTTTCATCGCGTCTCTTTTTATAATCGGATGTCGCCCCCTTTGGACAGTACATTCTGCAATTCCGAGGCTTCCCAATCGTGAGGATCAAGTTCCGTGGCTTTCTTCGCGTATTCCAACGCCGAAGCACGCCGCCCCTCTGTCAATTCGTACAATCCCCACAGCAACATCAACTCGCTATCCTCTTTCACGTCCTTCATTTGCAGTAACAATTCACGTGCTTCCGCCGACTTTTTCTGTTGCAAGAAAGCCCGTATCTCAATCTTCCGCAAAGTAACCTTATCCCGTCCCTGCTCGTGCAGCAAGGTTGTAACCTGTTCCAGCATTTTGTAGTTCTTCACCCGGCAATAACACTCTGCCAATGAAAGCAATACCTTCTCGTCCGCTTTCTTTGCCCGCACCACCTTTTCGTACGTTTCAATAGCTTTCGCGTAACTCCGGTTACGTTTCAGAATATCACCACCTAACGCCAGAGCCTGATCGTTACGTCCGTTATAACGCAACGCTTTATTCACTTGATCGAGGGCTTCTTTATCCTTCCCTTCAGTGTAATAAATCAATCCTTTCAAATAATAGGACGAAGAAGCCACGTCATTCTGAGCCAACATACCATCGACAGCCTGATGCGCCGTGGCATAACGTCCCAACTCCAACGCGCTGAGAGCCTTTATATTCAACGCGTCCATCAGTTGAGGCTGCCATTTCAACGCCTCCCCGGCACAACGTAAGGCATCCTCGTGTTTGTGCGCACTGTAATACATTCTCGCCAACCGCATCCACATCTCCTCGTTCCACGGGTGGGCTTTCAAATAATCCTCCAGTTCCGCCTCGGCTTCCGCGTATTTCTTTTCCTTTTCCAACAATATCGCCCCGTAATCTTTTTTGGAAGTACGTTCCCCGATCACGCACATGGGCAAACCATCCACATCCACGGAATGAAGGAATCCCTCTTTCACGGGGAAAAGCCCGTTCTTCAACTGGTAACTATTGATATACACGTTACCGAATATCATATAATCCCAATCTTTACTATACTTGTCGTAATATCGGCTGTAAATCACCGTCACGTTCGTATCCTTCCGGAAATAGTGTTGCAAATTGGCACTGTGATTCGTGACGATCGTGACCGGACGTCCCTTGTAATCCACGTTCGCCTTAAACCAATCCACTCCTTTTTTCAAAGAATTATAATAGTAATCTGTTTCGTAATCACCATAAGCACCCTTCACCCCTCCTACCAGTTCGTTAAAATAGACGTAATCGTTCGGGTGGTTCACTGCCATATGCCGTGCCGGCAGGAAAAGCAAACCGATAAACCCGAACGCCGACACGAGTTTCAGGTATTTGGGAGCCACAGACAGCAACAATGTCCAGAAACGGGCAGCCAGCAACACCATGAACGGCATAACGAACAACAAATGCCGGATTCCGCCATATAAATTCGATTTCTGGTAAATCACCCAGAACACGGGAAACACCAGTGAAAACAGGATAAAGAAAGAGAGTAATGAAAACTCTTTCTTCCTCGAAACCATAAAAATAAAGTACCCGAAGAAACCGATCACCACCACCAGCGGCGATGCGATCATCAAGTATTTCGGGGCATAATGCACGGGCAACATATTGGACATCATCTGTTGTCCCTCGAATATGGTACGCAACCCGATATTATAATTCGTGAACTCCTTCAAAGAAAAGACCACGTTCGTGAAAGGACGAGCCATGGCAAAAGGCCACGTGACAATAGACAAGAAATAGCCGACAAACAACACGATCACGATAAGAAACAGGATATTCTCCACCTCTTTCCGGTATTTCAAGAATTTGTAAAATTCCTTGAAACCTACCCAAAGGATATAGAATAAACCTCCGTACATCACCAGATAAGGAAACAGGAGCAAACCTCCCGAACGAGTCCCCAATGCCAAAGCGATACCCAACACGGCACCAATGACGTGACGCAGTTTTATCACGGGATAACGATCGAACAACCGGACAAAATAAAATATAGCAACCAAATACCCCACGGCAAAAGGTATATCCTTCAAATTATTCATGCTATGCCCGAAAAAACGCGGCGAGAAGAAAAGCATCAACATGGACAGCAAACCGCATAATCCACCCCCGAAACGCAATCCCATCAGTCCGATAACGATAACCCCCAGTACCCCGACAAAGGCACATACCACGTGCCGCACGGCGTACACGTCATCCGCACCGATCACGTTTGCCACAACAGCCGCCACGACCTGCATCGAGTTCCCGTAAAGATGTAACGCCGTTTTCGGTTGATTTAGAGCCGCCTTATCCCCTTTCGTGAAATAATCCAACACGTAACCGGAATGACGGTGGTCTACAAACTCATCGCCACTAATACCGTAATCTTTGCTCACGTAAGGCATATAGAAAAACACGAATATCCCGAAAAGCAACATCAGCATACGATAGACCATATCCCGTCGGGCACGATTACCGGGATCAAACAACGTGGTAAAAAAACGACCGGATACCAGAAATTGAAACGGTACCCGCCACAAATAGTTGACAGCCGGATTAGAAGTCGCGGTTATTCCCTTCCAAGTGACCGTTGTCTCCAAACGACTGAATTTCACGTATGCTTTCTGCAAACTATAACTTACCGCCCGCAACAGGTTATCGTCCAAATCCTGCCCGGCGTATGATCTCGTGAACAAAGACTTCTGCCCGATCAATACCGGAGAATCCGTGATTACCCGATCCCCTCTCCACAATGCCACATCCATAAAACCGAACCATAATTTCCGTTTTTGTCCCGACACGTAATACAAATGCTCTTTCCGGCATGACTTACGATATGCCTGCACAAAAGTTGACAAAGTATTTACCGCCACCCGGTCAAGATCGACCAACATGACCTCGTCAGCATCCACGTTCTGAAGTGTCTTCAAGAACTCTTCATGACTACATCCCGACCTCAACAAAACAAAGTTACTCCGAAAGTCATTACCCGAATCCAAGAGGGATTCATGAAAATCTGTATTTCCGCTAAAACCAATCACTTGGATAGCTTTGTTCACGTTCTCTTCCACTATAATTTCTTTTACACAACAAGTTATATTATCTTCTAGCCTGATTGAATCTCTTCTAAGGGGATAAATATAATAAAAAACTTTATAGCAAACATCATTCTTAAAAAGTATTTAATATATCCATTTTTTTCGACATCAAGAACCTATAGAGAACCCACCGAAGACCTACCCAAATAATACCGTAATCATACCCCTCTTTCGTTCTTCCTCCGTTTATCCTCTGAACATCCTATAATCTTTCATATAGAAACACTGGAGCGAAACTGCCCATTCACCGTTTATAGGGGATGTCTTCCCTAGGACTTCAGTAGGTCTTCAATAGAATTTCAGTAGGTCGTCGAACAAGAACATATGACAAATCAAACAGAATTTTACAAGACATGGTTCCATACACAAGCCTTATCTATGACAAATCGTGACGTTCTGTCAGTAATCATGTCATTAAATATTCCAATTTTCCGGCTGGCACACCGTTTGATAAAAGATTAATGTTCTTGAAACTATTCGAGGACAAAGAACGAAAAACAAGTATTGAAAATAATAACATTATAATATTAAACAATATGGGAAAGATAATTGGTATAGATTTGGGAACCACGAACTCTTGCGTTGCCGTAATGGAAGGTAACGAACCCGTGGTGATCCCTAACAGTGAGGGAAGGAGAACGACACCGTCTATCGTCGCTTTCGTTGACAATGGCGAAAGAAAAGTAGGTGACCCCGCGAAACGTCAGGCGATCACGAACCCGACGAGAACAATATATTCTATCAAACGGTTCATGGGTGAAACCTATGATCAAGTAGCAAAAGAAATTAACCGGGTAGCTTACAAAGTGGTACGCGGTGACAATAACACCCCGCGTGTCGAAATCGGTGACCGGAAATATTCTCCGCAAGAGATTTCCGCGATGATTCTTCAGAAAATGAAGAAAACCGCCGAGGACTATTTGGGACAGGAAGTTACGGAAGCGGTAATCACCGTACCCGCGTATTTCAATGACGCTCAACGTCAAGCCACAAAAGAAGCCGGAGAGATTGCCGGATTAACGGTTAAGCGTATTATCAACGAGCCGACGGCTGCCGCTTTGGCCTACGGGTTGGATAAACAAGACAAAGACATGAAAATCGCTGTCTTCGACTTGGGTGGTGGTACTTTCGATATTTCTATCCTTGAATTGGGTGACGGAGTATTTGAAGTAAAATCAACCGACGGTGATACTCACTTGGGTGGTGATGACTTCGACGACGTAATCATCAACTGGCTTGCAGACGAATTCAAGAAAGACGAAGGCGTGGATATCCGGAAAGACCCGATGGCTCACCAACGTCTGAAAGAAGCGGCAGAAAAAGCGAAAATAGAGTTGTCAAGTTCCACGTCAACGGAAATCAACTTGCCGTATATTTTCCCGGTAGACGGAATGCCCAAACACTTGGTAAGAACATTGACAAGAGCTCAATTCGAGCAACTGACCGACCAACTGGTGCAAAACACGATCGAACCATGTCGCCGTGCCTTGAAAAACGCTAACATCAGCGCTTCCGAGATTAGCGAAGTGATTCTGGTAGGTGGTTCTACCCGTATCCCGGCTGTTCAGAAAAAGGTACAGGAGTTCTTCGGCAAAGCCCCGTCAAAGGGTGTAAACCCGGACGAAGTGGTGGCAGTAGGTGCCGCTATCCAAGGTGGTGTATTGACCGGAGAGGTAAAAGACGTGCTGTTGCTTGACGTAACCCCGCTTTCTTTGGGTATCGAAACGTTAGGTGGCGTGATGACCAAATTGATCGAGTCCAACACGACCATTCCGACCAAGAAATCAGAGGTATTCTCAACGGCTGCCGATAACCAACCGTCAGTAGAGATCCACGTGTTGCAGGGAGAGCGTCCCATGGCAAAAGACAACAAGACAATCGGACGTTTCCACTTGGACGGTCTACCACCAGCCCCGCGCGGTGTACCACAGATCGAGGTAAGTTTCGATATCGACGCCAACGGTATATTGAAAGTATCTGCCAAGGATAAAGCTACCGGAAAAGAACAATCTATCCGTATCGAAGCATCATCCGGTCTTTCGGACGCAGATATCAAGAGAATGAAAGACGAGGCTTCCGCTAATGCCGAAGCTGACCGGATTGAAAAGGAACGTATCGACACAATCAATAAAGCCGACAGTATGATCTTCCAAACCGAAAAGCAATTGAAAGAGTTTGGAGATAAATTGCCCGCGGACAAGAAACAACCGATTGAAGCCGCTTTGCAGAAACTGAAAGACGCTCACAAGGCTCAAGACGTTGCCGCAATCAACTCGTCAATCGATGAATTGAACAACGTGTTCCAAGCTGCATCACAAGAGATGTATAACGCCCAACAACAAGCCGGCGGACAACAACAAGGTGCACCTCACGCAGAACAACAACCGAACAACGGTGGTAAAGATCAAGAAGTAACCGACGTTGATTTCGAAGAAGTGAAATAAGAAAAAAGGGGCTGAAAAACAGTCCCTTTTTTAGTCCATAAAATTCGTAAGGTTTATAAAGTCTATAAGGTAATAATACCACTTTATAAACCTTACGAATTTTATGGACTATTTATTTAAGATATTTCGCTATCGTTTCTTTTAACAAGTTAGCTGATAATGGTTTTGTCAGATAATCATTACATCCGGCTTCCAATGCTTTCACACGGTCGTCATCAAAAGCGAAAGCGGTTAAGGCTATGATTGGTACCTCTTTAGATTCCGCCCGAATCACACGGGTTGCAGCCAAACCATCCAGTACCGGCATTTTTATATCCATGAGGATAAGGTCGGGGTTTGATTGTTTGAATAAATCTATTGCTTCTTGCCCATCCCACGCGTGAACCAATGTGTAAATTTTTCCGATAATAGCTTTCAATAAAAGGTAATTACTCTCAACATCTTCCGCAACCAGAATTGTTCTACCGGCACTTACGCTTTCTTTTGTTTCATTATTTTCCATATCGTTCATTCCTGTTTCGATTGCAATTTCTTGATAAGGAATTGTAAATTTAAAAATAGAACCTTTATCCCCTTCGGATTCGACAGATATATCTCCGCCCATTTTTTCAACCAGCATCTTACATATCGCCAATCCTAATCCCGAACCTCGGGCAAAGGTATTCAATTTTGTGAAACGATCAAAGATTGTGGTTACTTTTATCTTTCTACCGTTCAAGTGTAAAAACGTTATAAGAATATAGCAAAAAACTTTTGCAGAACATTCAATTTTTATACTTTTGCGCCATACTTAGCATGTGTGCTAAACGTGGAGTAATATTCATTCAAACTATAAATGTTTAATTAAAAATTCAAAATTATGGTCGGATTAATTTATCTGCTTATTGTCGTTTTGATGTTGGTTTCCATGTGGAAAATCTTCGAAAAAGCCGGCAGACAAGGTTGGGAAGGTATTATCCCTATTTACAACATTTACGTGATGCTTCAAATTATCAACAGACCGTGGTGGTGGCTTTTGATCATCATTTTCGTGCCGATTGCAAACCTCGTGTTTTCTATCATCATGTTACACGAGTTCCTTGCCAAATTCGGTAAAGGCGTCGGATTCACGATTGCAACCATTTTCTTCGGTTTCATCACGTTACCGATGTTGGCTTTCGGAGATGCCACTTTCAAAAATGAATAAATAAGTTTATAAAGTTCATAAGGTGCATGCATCTTATGAACTTTACTAACTGTTTGCCAGTTCTCGCAAAAAATTCCGTATAGTTTCTTGAATTTTCACCAGGTCTCCCGTGTAGTTATTCACGAATATGGTGAATGCCAATGTTTCTCCATTCCGTGTTGACAAATATCCGGCCAAGGCACGCACTCCAAACATAGAACCCGTTTTCGCTCTTAAATTACCGCCTAATACCGGATCGGCTGAATATACACGCAGCCCCCTGTCAATACCGCCTCGGGGTAAGGAAGCAAAAAAAGAATCTCCCAAATGACTTTTCGCCCATAATAGCAAATCCGTGATTACCTCTGCAGGCAAGGCATTAGACGGAGAAAGCCCGCAAGCATCCTTTATCGTGATTCCCGATGAATCAATGCCGATAGCACTTAATTCTTGTTTCACCGTAGTTTCGAAATCAGAAGGGTTTACCAGCGCACCCAATGCTTCGGCAAATAGATTCACGCTATTTTTATTCGTGTAGAAAACGATTTCTTTTAGTAACGGAGATTCAACAGTAAACCATTCGCGACATTCGGTAGAAACACCTTTTTTCTTTTCCACGATAATGTTTTTCGCTTTCAATTCTTTCTCTATCTCTGCCCGAAAAACCGATGCCGGTTTATGCATAGCTCCTTTCACGGCAAAAGAAGAACGGTTGGCAGGTATAGTCCCTCGCACCAACAGCACGGAAGCCTCCGGACCACCATATATCCACGCATCATCCTGTTGCTTCACGGAGGCTAAAACCTCATTTTGTAATTTCACTCCCGGCACTGACGGGATGACAGATACGACACGGGTACGTGTTCCCGGTTTCCCGGATGCCAAAGTGACCGTGTACGTGTTATCCCGATAATTGAACGGGTGATACAAAGCCCCGTAGTAATTGGCAATATCCTCCCAAGGCCACGAACCCGGGATACGGGGTTGTTCCCCCTCGCCCTGAATAATAACGGCTCCTTCGATACGTCTTATACCCAGTCCGACGATCGAATCCACCAAACGTTTCGTAAAGACAGCATCTTTGAAATACTTCGAATCAAGACAGGGATCACCCCCGACCTCTATAACGATATTTCCTTGAAGGAGCCCTTCTTTTATCTCTCCCGTGTAAAATACTTTAGTCTGATATGTCAACGAGTCACCCTTCAACTTCAAAGCCAACGAGGTGGGCAATAGCTTCAACACGGAAGCCGGACGCAAAGCCATTCCGGGGTTATGTTCATACACGACTTTGCCGTCGGTGACATTCTTCACGCTCACGCCGATTGCCGCGTGTTTCAGTCCCTCCTGCTGCCACAAGGCTTGCAATTTATCGGGATTCTGCGCGATCCCTTGACCAAACGTCAACAAGAGAACAATAACGGTTCCCCAGAAGTTCATCATTCGGCAATGGATTTCAACACCTTGTTTACTTCTTCCTCCGTACTGTGCAATTTCTCTTTACAAAATTCGACAAGCACGGCTATCCGCTTTACTTTTTCTCGCAACTCGTCTACATCCAACTTATTTTCTTCCAAGAGTTTTACCAAGTTCTCGATCTCCTCCATCGCTGATTTATAGGTCAAATTCTCTTCCATAATAATTCCTTTATTTATCTATATCTTTAACTTCACTTCGTATCACACCCTTAAACAATTCCGTTTCCAGAATATCTCCATCCCGCACGAGAACACTGTCCCGCACGGCTTTCCCGTTTACACGAGTAATAGAGAATCCCTTCTCCAGTATATTTTTCGGATCGGCGTATTTCATCTTGGTTTCCGCCAGTTCCAGAAAATAACGGTTTGCTGTCAGTATCTCCGCGACTTTCACCCCGAATTGTGTTTTCAATCGTTCCAAATAATTCATTTGATTCCCCAGAAACAATTCCGAGGCATGATTGGCACGTCGGGAGCCCAGAATCAAACGGTTTTCCTGTCCCTCCAAAAATAAACGGGTGAACTGTTTTAATTCGGTAATCTTTACCACTTGCCGGGTTTTCTCGTCCTGCAACAATCGTTTAGCTCCCCGCATCAAACTCTCTTTGGCTATTTCCAAGCGTCCCTCCGCTTCATTGAATCGTTCGATCAGGAATGCTGCTGCCGCCGTGGGAGTCTTTACACTACGGTACGCCACCCGATCAACGATAGTTTCATCCCGTTCATGCCCGATGCCCGCGAGTACAGGAATCGGGAATTGTGCCACATTTGCCACCAAGTCATACGAATCAAAACTTCCCAAATCCGTTTGAGAACCACCACCGCGAATAATAACCACCACGTCGAAAAGCGACTCGTACTCGTATATCCTTTCCAGTGCGGCAATCACCGATTCCGTTGTTTTCTCCCCTTGCATAACGGCAGAGAATAACTTGGTATGAAAGGCGTAACCGTACATGTTCCGATGCAATTGATCCGTGAAATCCCCGTACCCCGCCGCTGTCGGAGAGGATATCACGGCTATCGTTTTCGGAAGCATGGGTAACTCCAACTCACGATTCATGTCAATCACTCCCTCTTGTGTCAAGCGGTCGATAATTTCTTTTCGCTTACGCTCCAAATCACCTACCGTGAAAGTAGGATCAATATTTTTTATATTCAGCGAATAGCCGTACAGCTCGTGAAAAACGATCTCCACGCTGACAAGGACTTTTATCCCTCTTTGCAGGGATTTGCCTGTCGTTGTTTCGAAATACGGTTTCAACATCCGATAGGTGAAAGCCCATATCGTTGCTCTTGCCGTGGCAATAACGGCATCATCCCCCTCCCGCTTCTCCACGAGTTCTAGGTAACAATGCCCCGAACGGTTTTCTTTCACGTCCGCGATCTCGGCAATCACCAAGAAAGTATCCGGGAAACGGTTTTTCAACTCTTGTTTCACCAGACTGTTTAATTGATATAAACCGATAGGAGTCATTGAAATTTTAGATTTAAGATTGTCGATTTTAGATTTCTACCCGCTTATTTACGCTTCTTTTCTTCTAAATTAAATCTCACTCCATTGGTTCCAACTCCAGTTGATTTAGCTCATCAATATAAGATAACAATTCTACCCGTCCCAACTTGGTTTCGGCAGAAGTCATAAAGGTTATCGGCATACTCTCCCACGTGTCCTTCATCCCCTCGTGATATTTGGCGATGCAATTCATACGTTCCGTGGTGGATAATTTGTCTGCTTTCGTGAATACCATCACGAAAGGTACTCCGTTTTCCCCCAACCATTCCATAAATTCCAAATCGATTTTTAACGGTTCATGACGGCTGTCTATCAACACGAATAGACAAACCATATTTTCCCGTTTCAAAATATAATTCTTGATCATGGCACTAAATTGCGACCTTTGTGTTTTTGATGTACGGGCATACCCGTATCCCGGTAAATCGACCAAATACCATTTGTCATCAATCAAAAAATGGTTTATTAACTGTGTCTTTCCGGGACTGGCGGATGTTTTGGCCAGTTTACTGTGGTTCGTCAGCATATTAATCAACGAGGATTTTCCCACGTTTGATCGCCCGATAAACGCATACTCGTGTCTGTCAGGTTCCGGACATTTACTCACATCCGTGTTACTTGTCACAAATTTTGCACTGTAAACTTCCATAATGTCTTATTTAAAAATGAAGAAAATTGAAGATGTAGTTTATGTCTCTACATCTTCAAATTTACAAATTATTTAGCTCCGAGAAGAAGATCTGTTGAAATTTCTAGGCTTTTTCGGGTCACTTCCCGGTCTGCCTCTACGTTTTCCGCCGTTACCGCTTCCGCCGCGGTCTTCACGACGTCCGCCACGGTCACGAGAATCACCGCCACGGTCATTGGAACGCCGATCTCTTCTACCGGAGAAATTACCTCTACCCCGATCATCCCGACGACGTCCGCGGTCACGGGTAGGAATAGCCTTGATTTCCAAAGGTATTCCGTTGAAAAGCACCTTACTGAAATCAACTTCAAAATCAGATGCACTTTCCTCATCAATCTCGAACTTCGTGTCCGTATCGAAAATGCGGATTCCTCCGACACCGATACCCCGACGACGGGAATATTTGTTAATCAAGGACATCAGATCTTTCGGCGTCAAACCGTCTTCCCGACCGACATTCAACGTGAAAGTGCTGTACACGGTATCCCCGTCACGTCCTCTACGATCACGGCGATCTCCTCTTTCCGAACGTCCTCCGCGATCATCATCCTCGATATTCAGATCATTGGTATTCTTGTATTTCTGCAACAACCGTCCGAACTCGTAAGACACCAGATGGCGGAGTAATTCTTCTTTCGTAAATTCGGCAAATTTATCATATACATCCTGTGCATACACATCCATATCCTCGTATTCCTCTGAAGTAAGGATCTTATCGGCATAGAACGCCAACTGTGCCCGACAAATCTCTTCTCCACCCGGCACGGACATGTATTTAAATTCTTTTTTAAGCATATTCTCTACCCGACGCAATTTTCCTTTCTCTTTCGAGTGGATGATCGCTATCGAAATTCCCTCTTTTCCGGCACGCCCGGTTCTACCGCTACGATGTGTATAACTCTCTACATCTTCCGGCAAATTATAGTTGATCACATGTGTCAATGTATCCACGTCCAATCCGCGTGCCGCCACATCCGTGGCTACCAGCACTTTCAAACGTTTTGCCCGGAAAGCATTCATCACGCTGTCACGTTGTGCCTGACTCAAATCACCATGCAATGCATCGCAATCAATCCCATCCCGTTGCAAGTGCTTGGCAATTTCTTGCGCATCATTTTTCGTGCGGGTAAAGATAATGGCATACATACTCGGCGCACAGTCTATGATACGACGCAATGTTTCGTAACAATCCTTGGCACGCACCATATAATACTGATGTGATACGGTGTCGGCTCCCTGATTCTTTTTACCGACAGATATCTCCTGTTGGTTTACCAGATAATTGCGGGCAATCCGTTCCACCTCTTTTGGCATGGTTGCCGAGAAAAGATACGTGTTCTTTTCCTTGGGCGTATTACTCAAGATAAAATCCAAATCTTCTTGGAATCCCATGTTCAGCATTTCGTCGGCCTCGTCCAGCACGACGGCAAACACGCTCTCGATGTTAATAGCCTTACGATTCAGCAAATCGACCAAACGCCCCGGTGTAGCCACGACCACGTGTACACCTCTCTGCAAATCTTTGATTTGTCTTTTAATATCCGTACCTCCATACACACACGTCACACGGATATCTTTACGATACTTGGAGTAGTTTTTCAAGTCATTCCCAATCTGCACGCACAATTCACGCGTGGGGCTTAAAATCAAGACTTGAACATTATTCCACTCCGGCTCAATTTTCTGTAACAGCGGCAACCCAAATGCGGCCGTTTTTCCCGTCCCGGTCTGAGCCAATACTACTAAATCGTTCTCTTCTCCTAAAATAACGGGGATTGCTTTTTCCTGTACCGGACTCGGTGTTTCAAACCCTAAATCCGCGATTCCTTTAAGCATCTCCTCGCTTACTCCTAATTCTCTAAATTTTTCCATTAAACTGTTTTAATTTACCCTCTCGATTCTCGATTTTCGATTACAATTAAAAGTTGACGGGCAACTTTTCCAAAGCTTCTTCAATTTTCACTGAAACCATCGTGTGGTTTCCAATCTAAAATCTAAAATCGTAAAATCCGAAATCGCTAGGTTCTGTCTATTTTAATATGTCTCCGCGTATAGGCCGGAGTTTCCTCTAATTCTTTTATCTGTTCCCGCGACAAATCAGCCCGAAGCACCACGTCTGTTTCTTTTAGCAGTTCCTCCACATAATTGATCGCTCCTTTCTCCAATTCTTTTTTCCTGCCGGGTTCCGTCACTTCCTCTGTCGCCACCGCATTCTTCGGACCGGGAATCGGTATCGTATCCACGTCGTCCATGGGGAATCCCGTGGCTATAATCGTCACGGATATGGCATCACCCAACGATTCGTCTGTTCCTACACCCCATATTATAGCGGCATTATCCCCGACCTCCCGTATGACATACGAGGTGATCTCGTTCATCTCGTCCATCGTGATCTCGTCCGTACCCGACGTGATGTTCAACAATATATCCTTTGCTCCTGCCAAATCATTCTTGTTCAGCAAAGGGCTATTCAAAGCATCCGCTATAACCCGGTGCGCCCGTTCTTCTCCGGCTGCCTGCGCCGCCCCCATGATAGCGATACCGCTATCGGTCATCACGGTACGCACATCAGCAAAGTCCACGTTAATGTATCCCGGCAAAGTAATAATCTCGGCAATACCTTTTGCCGCGATATTCAATACATCGTTCGCCTTGCCAAAAGCACAGGACAAAGGTTGCGGTCCGTATATTCTCTGTATTTTCTCGTTATCGATAATGATAAGAGAATCCACGTAATCTTTCATTTTACTCACCCCGACACGGGCTTGTTCCAACCGTTTCGGTCCCTCGAAACGTGCCGGTATCGTCACGATCCCTACCGTCAGGATACCCATTTCCTTGGCAAGTTTGGCTATCACGGGAGCAGCTCCCGTTCCGGTTCCGCCTCCCATGGCTGCCGTGATGAATACCATTTTCGTGTTCACGCTCAACAACCCCCGAATTTCATCCACACTTTCGAGAGCTGCCGCTTCACCGACTTCCGCACGGTTGCCCGCACCCAGTCCGGTTCCCAATTGAATGCGAGTTTTTATCGGGCTCTGGTTCAATGCCTGCGAATCCGTGTTACAAAGCACGAAGTCCACATCACATATTCCTTGCCGGTACATGTATTCGACGGCATTACCGCCACCTCCCCCGACACCGATCACTTTAATAATTGGTGTCGTTATCTCGTACTGATTAAAATTGATCAATCCATCTACCATGACAATACATTTTACATTTCAGAATCCCTGCTCATATCTTCATTGAACATATTTCCTAACTTACGCTTGAACCAGCTATCCACGTCGGGCACCTCGTTCAATCCTCTCTTGCGTCCCCTCTCCCGCTCGAACTCCCGGTCATATTCCTTGTTATGCTCACGTATATTCCGTTTCCGTTTGAACAACGGTTCATCATCCGAATCTTCAAATTCCCTCATCTCTTCATCATCCCGCCACGTCTTTCGCTCCCGTTCCTCTCGCTCTCGTGCGGTACGACGTTGTTGGTCTTCCTGCTCCCGACGCGTGCGACGATTTTCTTCCACCTGTTGTTTCCGGCGACGTTGTTCTTCCTCGACCTCTTTCGCGCTCTCCAATTTCATCTCCAGATCATCTACCCGTTCCACCTTGAATGTAGGCGCCTTCCGTCTAGTGTCCACCGGAGAATTATTAAACCCAGTAGCGATAACCGCCACGTGCAGCTCCTCGTTCAACGACTCGTCTTTCCCGGCTCCCCAGATGACATCTACATCCCGTCCGACCAATTCTTTCACGTAATCGGTGATTAGCGTGATCTCATCCATCGTGATTTCTTTCGAGCCGTACAACATATTCAGCAATATATTGGAAGCTCCCCGGATATCGTTACTATTCAGCAGAGGGGATTCCAAAGCCATCTGCACAGCTTCCATGGCACGATTCTCTCCTGCCGATTCCCCGGCTCCCATCAGTGCCACCCCGCTATTCCGCATCACGACTTCCACGTCTGCAAAGTCGACGTTCACGAACCCTTTCAAGGTAATGATCTCCGCGATACTCTTTGCCGCTATGGTCAACACGTTATCCGCCATCTCGAAAGCCTTTGACAGCTTCAAGTTACCGTACATATCCCGTAATTTCTCGTTACAGATGATTAACAAGGCATCCACGTATTCCGACAGTTCGTCAACTCCTTCCATGGCTTGTTCCACACGCCTGCGTCCCTCGAAACTAAAAGGAATGGTCACGATACCTATCGTCAGTATCCCCAACTCTCTAGCCTGTTTGGCTATCACCGGGGCTGCCCCCGTTCCGGTTCCTCCCCCCATACCTGCCGTGATGAATACCATTTTCGTGTTCCGTTCGAGTATGGTCTTGATATAATCCAGACTCTCTATCGCCGACTGTTTACCGCGTTCCGGCAAACTGCCCGCTCCACGTCCCTCAGTAAGTTCTTTTCCGATCTGTATTCTATTCTTCACGGGACTGATCCGCAGAGCTTGTATATCCGTGTTGCACACGACGAACTCCACCCCCCGGATACCCTGTCGGCACATGTGATTGACGGCATTGCTTCCGCCTCCCCCGACACCGATTACTTTGATAATCGACTCATCCTGCTCCGGAATCCTCAAATCCAATAACGCATCTTCATTCCACATAGCTGAAACGTGTTATATCATTATTCTTTAAAAAAACTATCAAACCAACCTCTTTTCTTCGTTTCCTTGCGTTCGCAACGCAACAACCCCAGAACCGTCAGATTCTCCGGTGCTTTCAAAGGTGTTTCTTTGGCAGATTTTACCGTCATCACGCTTGCCATACTTATCGGATGTTTTGACAAACGATTCAACAGAGTATCAATTCCTTGCACCCGACTACCTCCTCCTGTCAACAATATACCGTCTTCCAATTCCTTATAATAACCACTTTTCAATATCTGCCAGATCGCCCCTTCCAACAACTCCTCCAAACGGCATTGCTCCACGTGTACCATATCCTGCAAATCAATACAATATTTTGTATCCGGTATCATTATCTTACGACTTTTACACTCGGCTTGTAATGCCATTCCGTATTCGTGTTTCAATTTCTTAGCACTCGCCATGCTCTCGATTGAAAAAGCCGTATTTATATCCCGCTCCACGGTATTGCACCCCAATGGCAATACTTCGTCGTACGCGATCATTCCATCCCGGAACACGTGTATTTTCACGCTTTCAGCACCCAGATCGATCAAGGCGAAATCTCTCGCGCCTTTCCGCCCCCGTACTACCAGTGCTTTCTGGGCTGCAGTCACCGCCGAGTAAAAATTAATTTTCTCTATCCCGGACTCGTTCAATGCTTGGCGTAATCCTTCCAGCGTACGCTTTCTCGCCACGTAAACATGAAAATCTATCTCCAACCGCCGCGCTTCACAACCGATCGGCTCACTCTCCGCCTCCCCGTCCAACCAATAACCGAAGGGTACCACGTCCACGATCTCTTCCATATCCAAATTGACATTACCGCGGCATTTCTTTTCCAGCTCCAGTAAATCACTCTCTTCTATTCTTCTCACCCGAGAGAATTTCGACACTTCCCGCTCCTCTACCTGTTGCACCCATTCCCCCGCCAAGGCGATATTCAACGCATCGATATGCATCTCGTGTTCCTGCTTGAATTTATCAAGTAAACGTTGTACACAAGACTTCACCCGAAGCCTATCGACCACCATTCCCCGGTGGATACCTTGAGAAGCAACACTCTCTATTCCGACCAAACGGCATTCTCCCCCGGATGTTTCCCCGAGAGCCATTACCATTTTTTCAGAGCCCATATCTAAAGAAGCTACAAATCCCATAATATCTATTTTTTATTTTCTAACACAAACTACTTGGTTATCAAATTTTAAATTGACTTCCTTGTAATGATTCCAACCTTTTTTAGCGATACCGTTCTTCAAGAACAATATCAGTTTATCCAAGCGCTCCCGGCTATTTTCGACCTTACCGAGTATGATTCTGAAATCACCTACTTTGGGAATCATCACAATATCCTCGTTCGATCTCACGATCAATTGCTCGATGTAGGCATCCAAAAACGAATCATCCCTCAAGGACATCACGAACGGAGCTAACTTCTCGCATGCGTATTTCTTACTAATATCACCGGTTGCAACAACAACCCTGGAAGTAAACTTAGAAGACAACGGCATTACTTTCCCGTCACTATCAACGTAGTAACCCTCACCCGTCATTACTCTCAAAACAGGTTCACGTTGCTTGATACTCACATGGATATAGCCGTCTAAACTGTAGTAAACCTGAGCCGATTTTATCATCGGATTTTTGACAAGTATCCTTTCCAAACTATCTTTATTTACTGCCATAATACTTTTGTTCGTTATGTCCCCATACCCCTTCTTTATCGCTTTCATGATATCCTCCTCGTCCACGAACATATTAACATCCGTATTCTTGACAGCAATCCGCACCCCTCTACATGTTACCTCCCCCAATTTTGTCGCCACAAAGGTAAGCACAATTATCAGGTAAACAAGCAAAATGCAAGATAATATGTATGGTAGTACGCGTTTCATTCAATAATTTCAGTTACAAGTTACAGGTTGCAAGTTACAAGTTATTATTCTCATTCCGCAAATCAAACCTGTAACCTGCAACTTGCAGAGCCACAGGCTCGACTTGCAACAGCAAATCAATGATTTGCTGTATTAAACATATCAGTAAATACCGGAATAAAGCGGTCTATATCCCCGGCTCCCATGGTCACGAAGAGTCCGTCCGTCACGTGTTCTCTCACGTATGCCGGAAAGTCTTCTTTCGTCACCCGAACACAAGGCACGGACAAACGATCGGCTATCAGAGCCGAAGTTACCCCCGGTATAGGTTGTTCCCGTGCCGGATATATATCCAACAATATCACTAAATCCGCCAGACTCAAACTCTTCGCGAAATCCGGATAGAAATCGTTCGTCCGCGAATACAGGTGAGGCTGAAAAGCAACAATCAACTTCTTCTCCGGCCACATCTCCCGTACAGACGAAAGCGATGCCTCAATCTCCCGCGGGTGATGGGCATAATCATCCATGTACAGAACTCGATCCGTTTTCGCGTGTATATCAAATCGTCTTGACACTCCTTTGAACAAAGGTAAAGCATCCCGAATTTCCTCGGCAGTCACCCCCGCATGCAAAGCCACCGTGATTGCCGCCGTAGCGTTCTCCACGTTCACACGTCCCGGGAAACACAATCGCAAATCCCGAATTTCGATATCTCTCCCGATATAATCAAATAAAAAACTACCGTTATCTACCCGTAAACGGTCGGCATAATAATCCGTTTTCTCTCCTGCCGCGTAGTGTCCGGTAATTTCCCGCCTTTTCAATTCCAAACCTTTTCTCAAGAAAAGCTGCCCTTTGGTTTGCAAGGCAAACTCCTCGAAGGCTTTCAACAATTCCTCGTGAGTCCCGTATATATCCAGATGATCGGCATCCATGGCTGTAATCACCGCTATTTCCGGATGCAGATGCAAAAACGACCGATCATACTCGTCCGCCTCGATCACCACGTAATCCGATTCCTTGTCAATCAACAAGTTCGTTCCATAATTAGAAGATATTCCCCCTAAAAAAGCACTACATCCGACATGTGAATTTTTCAGCAAAAACGCTAACATCGTCGTCGTCGTCGTTTTCCCGTGCGTCCCCGCTATACAAAGAGCTTTTTTGCTTCGGGAAAGAAACCCCAACACCTCCGCACGTTTGTGCAAAGCGTAGCCATTATCCCGGAAGAAACTCAATATTCGGTTCTCTTTCGGCACGGCAGGCGTGTACACCACAAGCGTGCGCGTCTTATCCCGAAATACCTCCCCGATTCTTGCCTCATCATCCTCATACGTGATATCAAATTCCTCCTCATCGGTCATCTTTCTCGTCAGAGGTGATTCTGTCTTATCGTACCCGGCCACGTGATATCCCATAATCTTGAAATAACGCGCCAAGGCACTCATACCTATCCCCCCGATTCCCACAAAATATATTGCTTTTACATTATCAATATCCATAATTTTAGATTTTAGCTTGCCCACTATTTATAATCTTCAAGATTTCGTTCGCGATAATCTCATCCGAATCTTTCATTGCTAACGCCAAGATATGATCGGACAAAACTTTGCGTTCGGTATCGTTCTTTAATAAATCTTCCATTACATCACCCAGACGTTCGACGACCTCGTTATCTTTTACCATAACGGCAGCTTGTTTATGGACCAGAGCCATCGCATTCTTGGTTTGGTGATCTTCCGCCACGTTCGGCGAAGGCACCAGAACAACAGCTTTTCCCAGCAAACATAATTCTGAAATCGTTCCGGCTCCTGCTCTTGCCACCACAAGATCAGCGCAAGCATACGCCAAATCCATACGTTTCAAGAAAGGCATAAACTTCACGTTCTCCGGCAAACGCTCTTTCAACCCCGCTTCCAGTTGCTTGTGGTAATAACTACCGCACTGCCAGATTACCTGCACGTCTTCCCATCCGGCAATACGTTCCAACCATCGCACCATAGCCTTATTAATCGATCCGGCACCAAGACTACCCCCGGTTACAAGCACAGTCTTTTTCTTCGGGTTCAAACCGTAAAAAACAATACCTTCTTCCCGTTCTCCCAAGGCATTCAACAAATCCTTCCGCACGGGATTACCCGTGAATATAATTTTCTCTTTCGGGAAAAAACGTTCCATCCCCTCGTAAGCCACACAAATCTTCTCGGCTTTCTTCGCCAATAGTTTATTGGTCACCCCGGCATAAGAGTTTTGTTCCTGCAATACCAAAGACACTCCCGCATTCGCCGCCACCCGACCGATAGGACCACTGGCGTATCCCCCGACTCCTACCACGACATCCGGCTTGAACTCTTTCACGATTCGTTTGGCTTTCCGCAGACTTCGCCAAAGGTTCCACGCCACTTTCAAGTTATTCAACGTCAATTTCCGTTTCAACCCGCGAACAGGCAAACCCACGATTCGGTATCCTGCCTCAGGTACTTTCTCCATCTCCATCTTACCCTCTGCCCCCACGAACAGAATATCAATATCTTTATCCAAACGCTTTAAAGCGTTTGCTATCGAGAGTGCCGGGAATATATGCCCTCCTGTTCCTCCTCCGCTGATAATCACCTTTTTCATAGTATTCTATTTCTTTATATTTCTTCTTCCGTCGTTGCCACTTTCAGCTTCTCTTTCGCTTCCCGCTCCCCCTCTTCAGAGAAGGTATGACTGACACTCAATATCATCCCGAATGCCGCACTCGTGAATAACAGGGAAGTTCCCCCCATACTTACCAGCGGCAAAGGCTGTCCGGTCACGGGGAACAAGCCCACGCAAACCCCCATGTTTATTAAGGCCTGCAATACAATACACAAACCCAACCCGGTCACCAGCATTGCCGGGAACATTCTCGTGCATCGTCGCACGATCACCCCCACACGATAGAGTATGATCAAGTATAATAGCATAACCACCCCGGCACCCCCCAATCCGTATTCTTCTACAATTATCGCAAAAATAAAATCAGAATAGGGATGCGGCAGAAAATTACGCTGTACACTGGTTCCCGGAGCCACCTTGAACAATCCGCCTCGTGCCACGGCTATTTTCGCTTGATCCGATTGGTAAGAATCATCTTTATTCGCTTTCGAGGGAACAAAAAATGCCTCCAATCGGCTTTTCACCGTCAACAGACGCCCGACCTTGCCCAATTGTTTCTCCGGCACAATAAAAAGTGCGGCCACAAGCAATACGACAAGCAATACAAGTCCCCCGATAATCTTACTGAATGTCTTCAAACTCAACCGTCCCACGAATAGCATAAACAAACAGACTCCTCCCAACAATGCCGAAGTAGAAAAGTTCTCCATAAAAATCAAGAAAAGTATCGGGACTACCCACAACATCCGCAATAACACATTGTCATCGCATCCTTTTTCGGTCTGTTCAAACGCGATTGCACGGGCACAAAATATGATTACCGCTAATTTCGCGAACTCCGACGGCTGGAATGAAATTCCGAATATCTTTATCCACCGCTCCGTGTCGTTTAACGTGGCTCCCATTACTTTTGCCAATACCAGAAAACCAAAAGAAGCCAATAGAATAAACGTGGCAAAAGACAATAAATATTTATAATGGCAAGATTGCGTGAGCAAGATAACCCCATAACAGCCCACCAACAAGAAAAGCTGTTTTAACAGGTAAAAGCTGGTATCTCCCCCGCGCACGCGGAAAGCCAGACTTCCCGTGGAAGAATACACGACCAATAACGAGATCAGCATTAAAGCTATAACCACGATTCCCAATATCCTGTCGCCCTTCAAACTCAGCTTGTTAATTATCCTGCCCATTACAATTTACGATTTATGATTCACAACTTCTTCAATCACAGAACTCCTTGAGTTCTCTCACTTTTTCTTTAAACAATTCCCCCCGGTTCTCGTAATTTTTGAATAAATCAAAACTAGCACAACAAGGAGAAAGTAACACGACATCGCCACTCACGGCACGGGTTGATGCCACTTTCATGGTATCCTCCAAGCTATGCGTATCCACCACCTCACAAATCGGAGAAAAGGAGTCTATCAATTTCTTATTGTCTACCCCCATGCAGATTAATAATTTTACTTTTTCCCGTACAAGGTCAAACAACACGCTATAATCATTTCCTTTATCCGTTCCCCCGGCAATCCATACCACGGGGGCATGCATACTATCCAACGCATACCACGTCGAATCCACGTTCGTTGCCTTCGAATCATTTATATAAGTCACCCCCTCGATGACTTCAACCGTTTCCAAACGGTGTTCCACCTGCGGGAATGTCGTCAATCCCTTTCTCAAATTCGCATCACTGACACCCGCCTTCAAGGCTGCCAATATAGCTGCCATCGCGTTATACACGTTATGCCGTCCCTGTATCGTAATTTCTTTCTTGTCAATGCAGAAAGTCCGTTCCCCCCATCGGGCAATCACGGTATTCCCGTCCATATACGCGTTCAAACGATTATCTGCCGAATAGGTAAACCCGGCTGCCTTCGGTACGATGTTTTCCTGTTCGACACGTTCCCGTACCACGTCACAGTCATACCCGTAGATAAACAAATCTTCCGCCCTCATGTTATTCAATATACGGAATTTAGAACGAGCATAGTTCTCGAACTTATAATCATAACGGTCTAAATGATCGGGAGTAATATTCGTCAATATTGCTGTATCACACCGGAAGCGGAACATCCCGTCCAACTGGAAACTGGACAACTCCACCACGTACACGCGATGCAGATTATCCGCCACCTGTGCCGCCAGACTATTCCCGACATTCCCTGCCAACCCCACGTCATACCCGGCTTCTTTCAATATATGATACAACAACAACGTGGTCGTCGTCTTCCCGTTGCTTCCCGTGATGCAATACATTTTTGCATCCGTGTGCCGTCCGGCAAACTCGATTTCCGAAATCACCTCGATCCCCCGTTCCCGCAAACCGACTATCATCGGTAATTTATCCGGTATCCCCGGACTCTTTACCACGATATCGGCAGTAAATATCTTTGTTTCGGTATGTTGCCCCTCCTCGTACTCTACACCCAACTCTTCCAATACTTCCTTGTACTTGTCAGCCAATTTTCCTTTATCTGATAAGAAAACCTCGTATCCCAACTTTTTCCCTAACCGGGCAGCCCCCGCTCCGCTTTCTCCTCCCCCTAAAATAACCAAGCGTTTCATATATTTATGATTTACGATTTATGATTTACGATTCTTCAATCTAAAATCATAAATCCGAAATTATTAAACTTACCGAATCTTTAATGTCACTATTGTTATCACAGCTAACGCTATTCCCACAATCCAGAAACGAGTCACGATCTTCGGCTCCGGAATACCCTTCTTCTGGAAATGATGATGCAGAGGCGACATCAGAAATATTCTCCGTCCCTCTCCGAACTTTCTCTTCGTGTACTTGAAATAACTTACCTGCATGGCTACCGACAAATTCTCCACGAGGAATATACCACAAAGGATCGGAATCAATAATTCTTTATGAATCATAATAGCGAATACCGCGATAATACCTCCCAATGACAAACTTCCCGTGTCACCCATAAAGACTTGTGCCGGATACGAATTGTACCACAAGAATCCGATCGTGGCACCGATAAAGGCAGCAATAAATACCACCAGTTCCCCGGAATGTGGGATATACATGATATTCAGGTAATCGGCATACACCATGTTACCCGAAACATACGCCAGTATCCCCAACGTGGCACCGACTATCGCGGACGTTCCCGTCGCAAGCCCGTCAAGCCCGTCCGTCAAGTTTGCCCCGTTCGACACGGCTGTCACGATAAATATCGTGATCAAGATAAACACGATCCATCCGATCGGTTCGGCATATTTCCCGAAAAGAGCCCCGAACCAAGCGTAATCGAACTCGTTATTCTTGAAGAATGGAATAGTTGTTCTGGTCGATTTCACGTCTTTCGTCAACAAGGTTTTACTATTCTCCTCGGAGAATCCCTCATCTACCGTACTTGTCACCACCCCCACTTCCGACAACATAGCTTTCTCGCGAATCACCACGTCATCGCTCACGTACAAGGTCACCCCCACGATCAATCCTAAACCGACCTGCCCGATCACCTTGAAACGTCCTTTCAATCCCTCCTTGTGCTTTCTGAATACTTTGATATAATCATCCAGAAAACCTATCAACCCGAGCCACACCGTAGCCACAAGCATCAATTGGATATACACGTTATCCAACCGCGCAAACAAAATCACGGGTATTAATATCGCCAACAGGATAATAATCCCTCCCATCGTCGGGGTTCCTTTCTTCTGCATCTGCCCTTCCAGTCCGAGATCGCGAATCTCCTCTCCAACCTGCTGTTTCTGCAAAATACGGATAATCCGCTTTCCAACCACCGTGGCAATCAACAAAGACAAAATCACGGCACAAGCCGATCGGAATGTGATATACTGGAACATTCCGGCCCCGGGAAAATCAAACTGCTCTAAATAATCGAAAATGTGGTAAAACATGACACTACAACTTAAATATTTCCTTTATAATCTCTTTATCATCAAAATGATGTTTCACTCCTTTTATTTCCTGATAATCCTCATGTCCTTTACCGGCAACCAGCACAATATCGTCCGGTTTTGCCAGCATCAGTGCCGTACGTATCGCCTCCTTCCGGTCGGTTATCGCCAACACCCGATCACAGGCATCCTCCGGTACTCCCGCACGCATATCCTCTATAATCGCCGCGGGTTCCTCGCTTCGAGGATTGTCGGAAGTCAACACAACCCGGTCACTCAATCGACAAGCAACTTCAGCCATCTCCGGACGCTTCGTCCGGTCACGGTCACCACCGGCACCGACCACGGTAATCACCTTACCGTCTTTTTTCAACCCGCTGATTGTCGATAACACATTCTCCAAAGCATCTGGCGTGTGGGCATAATCCACGATCGCCATAATTCCATCCCGGGACAGAATTGTTTCAAATCGTCCCGACACCGGAACCAACATACTCATCACGGGCAACAACTCTTCTTTCTCGAAGCCTAACAAGCGAGCCGCAGAATACACGGCAAGCAAATTATACGCGTTAAAATCTCCCGTAAACTTTGTCCAAACCTCACTCCCGTCCAGCAATAATAACATGCTGTCCAAATGGCGTTCCAATATTTTACAATTAAAATCCGCCATACGCTTGCAGGAGTAAGTATATTTACGTGCTTTCGTGTTCTGCAACATGACCATACCATTCTTGTCGTCCGCATTCGTCAACGCGAAAGCCTTCGCGGACAAACGATCGAAAAATCCCTTCTTCGCCTCGATATACGCCCGAAACGTTTTGTGGTAATCTAAATGATCGTGTGTAATATTTGAAAATATAGCACCGTCAAAATCCAAACCGCTAACACGTCGCTGATCCGCCGCGTGGGAACTCACCTCCATAAAACAATATTCGCACCCCTCGTCCACCATACGCCGCATCAGTGAATTAATCTCCAACGCATCCGGTGTCGTATGTGTAGCATGTACTTTCTCGTCCCCCACGTAATTGCAAACTGTCGATAACAAACCGGCTTGTTTACCCGCCAACCGTGCCACCTCGTACAGCAATGTCGCCGTTGTCGTCTTCCCGTTCGTTCCGGTCACCCCGACAAGTTTCATTTCCCGCGACGGATGCCCGTAATAAGCGGATGCCATCCATCCCAACGCATCCGATGAATTCGCCACCTTCACCACGGTTACCCCGTCCGGCAGGCTTTCCGGCACATCTTCACAAATCACGCCAACCGCACCCAAGGCAACCGCCTTGCCGATAAATGCATGCCCGTCAACACTAACACCCCGCTGGGCAACAAATACATCCCCTTTACCAACCTTCCGAGAATCGAAATGAATCGCGTGTATCTCTACACCCGAATCCCCTTGCACTATCTCGCAAGCTATCCCTTCTAACAAATCCCTTAATTTCATTGCTCTAAATTATTATCTTTTCAATCTAAAATCTAAAATTTTAAATCTAAAATTACTTCAATACTATCCCTACATAACTTCCCTTCTGCACCCGCTGCCCCGGTGTCAACGATTGACTGCTTACGGTACCCGCTCCGCTCACCCCGACTTTCAGCCCGCTATTCTCCAGCAAGTATAACGCATCCCGTAAACCCATCCCTTTCACGTTCGGCACCACGGAAAAATCCACGCTCCGGGCTTTCAGTTCAAACTCCTTCCCCTCTTTATCCCGTGACGTCATCACCCAATCGGCATTCCCCGCCTCGTCCGTCACGTCAATACCCAACTCGTCATATATAGCCAAAAAATCATCCTTCAACCCATTCTGACTGATAGGCAGAGTCTGGTCTATTTCTTCCTCCTGCTCATCGTGCCTCATCAATGACGCCATTGAATATACCTTGTCGGCAATCTCCCGGAACACATTTCCCGAAACCACATTACCGTAATATCCCACCGACGTGGAGGGATTATCCACCACGACAATACACGAGTACAGAGGTTTGTCTGCCGGAAAATATCCCACGAAACTTGCCCGATACTTCGGCTCCGCCTTGTACCCCTTTTTCCCTGCCGCCACCTTTGCCGTTCCTGTTTTACCCGCTATCTTACAAGCTGCATTTTTCAGATTTTTGGCAGTTCCGTTCTCCACGACACCCTCCATCATCTGTCGCATATAAGCCAGCGTCTGCTTGCTGCATATTTTATTCATAGCCACCTCAGGCTCAAAACGCTCTATCACCCGGCTACCCTCCCGGATCTCTTTCACGATACGGGGTTTCATTTTCTTGCCGTCATTTGCCAAAGCATTGTAAAACGCCAACACTTGTAACGGAGTCACCTGCAACTCGTACCCGAAACTCATCCACCGCAAAGAAGTACCGCTCCACGACTTATCCGTGGGATACTTGATATAAGGCTCCGCTTCCCCCACGATATCAATACCCACCTTTCGGTTCAACCCCATCGCATACAAACGGTTCACGAATTTTTCCGGTTGCTCGCGATAATGTTCATATACCAGTTCCGTGATTCCATTCAGAGAACGCTCGAAAATAGACTGTACGGTTACTTTCCCAATAGGAGTTCTGGACTCCCGTAAAGTTACCCCGTTATGCGTGTATATCCCTTTACCCAAATCTATCGTGTCCGTGGGCAGCACGTACCCGTCCTCCAACAGGGCTACCATAGTAGCCGCCTTGATTACCGACCCCGGTTCGGCAGCATCACCGATCGCGTTATTCAACACCTCACGGTAACCCGTTGCCGTTTTCGACACATTCGCGATTGCCTTGATATCCCCCGTCTTCACGTCCATTAAAATAGCCGTACCGGCATTCGCCTTATAATGTTCCAATTGGCGAGTCAATGCCCCTTGCACGATATCTTGACAATCCACGTTTATAGTCGTCACCACGTCATTCCCGTCTATCGGTTCATCTACCGTCACGGAAATCCACCTTCCGGACATCATTTGCCGGTAACTCCTTCCCGGCACCCCGCGCAATTGTTTCTCGAAAGCTCCCTCAAGCCCCACGCGCCCCTCGAAAGTTCCATCTTCCGCCTCATTCAGATATCCCACGGTACGATACGCCAAATCTCTATGCGGCTGCAACCGCACATTCTCCCGTTCGAGAATCAAACCGCTTCGGGTACCTCTCTCCCGAAAAATAGGAAATTTCTTAACCTTCATCAATTCGGTGTAAGAAATTTTCTTCTTGTTTATCAACAGATAACGATTAGCCTTCGCCCCGTATTTCCCTTTCCACAACTTTTGCCTGTATTCTGAAGCGGGAGCATCACCGAAAAACCGCGACAGGCAAATTGCCAGACTATCCACTTTTCTTTTAAACAATGTATCCGCCACCGCCACGCAATCAAACCTTAACGAATAATACGGCACGGAACTCGCCAGAATACGTCCGTCATCGGCATATATATTTCCCCGAATCGGGGCTACCGTAAAATCTTTCCTTGAAACATTCTGCACCTGCTTCCTCAACTCATCCCCTTTCCACACCTGAACGTACAAAGCCTGCACCACGATCAACACCGCAATCCCGATCACCACCAGGTAAACAAGCCCCAGCCGTCCAGCCAACTCATGTTTCATCGAAGATGCCATATTCCTAAATTAGTCTATAAAGTTCATAAAGTCTATAAGGTCAAAGGTCCATACCTTCCTATCAATCACTTTAACCACGGCAGTTCTGCCGCCGATACATTCCGTCCGAAGGACACCCGTGACCTTACAGACTTTACTGACCTTATGGACTTTATGGACTCTTTTCATTTCTCTATCTTTATCGGCGGTTCCTTACTCTGCACCAGATCCAACCCGGCTTCTTTCACCCGTCTTTCCACCTCCGACGGCACACTGATGCGCATCAATTCCGACGAGGTTGTTACCGATTCGAAACGCAGGTCGCTCAACTCTTTCTCCAACGCCACCTTTTTCATAAACAATTTCTCTGTATTATACCCGTTCGCTATGTATAAAATACCAAGCAATGTCAGAAAAAGAATAAAAACCATATTTCGGCGCAACACGGTATCGGCAAGCAACCGTCCGTCCAACACCTCTTTCATGGACTCGGCAAGTACCTCCTTCTGTTCCTGCGAAGGAGATACAAAATCCTTTACTTTCTTCTTCTTGAACCACTTCATACCCTTACTATATTTTTTCCGCGATTCTCAATTTAGCACTTCTGGCCCTCGGATTGCGTTCGATCTCTTCATCCGATGGCACGATCACTTTACGGTTCACCAACTCGAAATTCCGTTTCACGTGTCCGTAAAAATCTTTCTCGATCTTTCCCTCGAAATTCCCGCTCTTCAAGAAATTTTTCACGATCCGGTCTTCCAGTGAATGATAGGTAATCACCACCAATCGTCCCCCCGGACGCAATGCCAACTCCGCTTGCTGCAACATCTCTTTCAATGCATCCAATTCCCCGTTTACCTCTATACGCAACGCTTGATACACTTGTGCCAAATACTTCTTTTCCTTTTGTTTCGGGACACGAGGCGCAATCACTTGCAAAAACTCTTCCGAACGTCCAAGCGGCCTCTCCTCCCGTGCTTTGATTATCAAGCTGACCAACCCGCGGGCATTATCTACTTCACCATACTCTCGGAATACCCGAATCAAATCCTCCTCGCTGTACGAATTTAATATATCCGTTGCTTTCAATCGTCCCCTCCGGTTCATGCGCATATCCAGTTCCGCGTCAAAACGAAACGAGAATCCCCGCCCCGCCTCGTCAAACTCGTGTGATGATACCCCCAGATCGGCTAATATACCATCCGCATTATCATACCCGCAATACCGCAAAAAATTCCGCAGATACCGGAAATTATGATTCACGAAAATAAACCGACTATCATCCGGCACGTTTGCCAACGCATCAGAATCCTGATCAAATCCTATCAGGCAACCGCCTCCCAAGTGTCTTAATATCTCCCTCGAATGACCACCTCCTCCGAAAGTCAAATCAAGATATACCCCCTCCGGGTCTATATTCAACCCAGAAACGGACTCTTCCAACAAAACCGGCACATGATACAACGATTCCATATCTTCTAAATTTAATTTCTTACCCTTGAACCCTCATTTTCAATACATCACAATCCTAAATTCCCGAAATTCAATTTATCCGTCAAAAGTACAAATTCCTCCGTACTCATCGCCCCCTCTTCGTACTTTATTTTATCCCAAATTTCAATCTTCGAATCCAAACCCACCAACACGATCTCGTCACCCTCTATCGCTACCTGCTCAAGCATCTTGCGAGGAATCAGAATACGTCCGTTAGCATCCAGTTCCACCTCCAGCGCTCCATGAAAAAAACCTCTCCGGAACCTCATATGCTCTTGATTGAACGGGCTCAATTTAGCCCGCAATTCTTCGACCAGCCGCAACCATTCGCCCTTGGGATAAACATCTATACATGTCTCGAAAATATTCCGCTGCAACACGAAAGAACCCTCCTGCCCGGCCTGCATTTCCTTGCGAAAAACAGCCGGAACAACCAAGCGTCCTTTGCTATCCAACTTACATGTATAATCTCCTATAAACGACAACATATTCTTCATCCAATTTAGTGATGTAAAGTTATTAAAATATTTCCCACTTCAAACCACTTTCTCCCACTTTTTTATTGTTAAAATTATAACAATTTAAAATACAAGCATTTAAACACACAAAGATACAAAACAGAAGGTGCGTTAAAACGCACCCTCGTTCTCAAATTACCCTACCGTCAAACTCACGCTATTCGAACAGACCTTTCCGCCCTTCTTCATCGCGAAACAATAGGCTTTCACGTTCTCCGCCGACCAATTTTCAGGCAGCGCATAGCTCGTGCTTCCACCTTCACCCCGGACTCGCAGTGCCACCAATCTAGCCCGTTGCACTTCTGTTTCATACAACACGGCATACACCAAGTCATCACCGGCAGCATATCCCTCTTCCGCTTCTTCAGCCTCCTGCACGAACGCGTACTTACTCGCGTCCGAATCATACGTCACGGAAACTTTCGGCGTATTCCTGATTCCGGCAGCCACTAGCATCCGGGCATAATCCACCGTTACCGCGTAATCCTCATCAACACTCACGCATCCCATATTCAAAGAAACGAACGCGTTGGAAGTCGTTCCGCTCCCGATCCCCCGAAACCCTTTCTGCACCACGGGCAGCAGCCAACGCGACAATTCGATCAACGCCTTCATCTTCGCCCGTTGAGTCAACACCTCCGGGGTCGGATTGTCCTTTCTCGAAAAAATCTTCGCTCTAGCGATATTCTGCTTGTTCATGTAACACATCGTCACGTTACCAACCGACTTCGTTACCTTTCCTAATAAATAAGAATTAAATTTTGCCATAACAATAAAATTTAAAAATGAATAAATAAAAAATAAACACTCGATTTCTATCTGTAAATCTAAAATCATAAATCAGTAATACCTCATCCAATCCGGTAACCGCAATGCCGGTCCGGGATCCACCTTTCTCTCCGTCACATCCGAATGTCCCACGATTTCGTCAATAGGATAACAGTTTGTCAAAACCCCGCACACCTCTGCCAGCACCCTTTCCTGCACCTTAGTATACTTGTGCCAATAAGTTTTTTCCCGTCCCGACTCATCAACATACACATCCTCAAAAGACACAACCACCCCGCACTCCGCCACAAATTTCCCCCCTTCCTGCCGAAGCTGTCCCAGATTATCCAACTCTATCCCCAACGAACAATAATTCAACCCGCTCCGTCCCGCGTACCGACTTCTCCCGGCATGCCAAGCCACAATATTAAACGGCACCAACTGAACTACTTCTCCCGCCCTCCCGATTACCAGATGAGCCGAAGCCCCCACATCCGGTCTTGCCAGATAACGAGCCGATGACATAACACTAGCCCCCGCCGTATAATGCAATATAATCATATCCGGTCCGGCAATAACCTGTGTATTCTTCACGCAATCCACGCGAATCACCCCATCCCCCACCAATCGGTGTTTTACAATTGAAAATCCCATATATCAACAATATTAAATCAGTAATCTAAAATCGTAAATCATAAATCTAAAATCAACGTCTGCCTTTTGCGAGGGTCATCAAAATTTTCTCCCCACTTCTCCCGACCACGTATCCGCCCAACCCAATCTCCAACAAATCCCAAAAACGGGAAGTATCCGAGAGAATCGATATATTCGTGAACGTACCTATCAGAATCACCGCGGCAAACGTCAACATCACCAAAGGCCGCCACGATCGTTGCAACCAATTCCCCTTCCCCTCCTCCTGCAACAACGCTGCCCGTACCCGCAACAACTCCTTTTCTCTTTCCAGCAACAACCGCAACACGTCGGCCTCCAATTGTTTCTTCTCACGAGCAGGCAATGTCAGTCGCTCCACCAGTCCACTCACGGCGTCCGCCACGCTCGTTATCGGATTCAGCCCGCTCATAAACAGATGTATTGAGAATTTGAATACTTCATTCCCTCTTCCGACACGAAGAAACAATACAAATGTACCTTCACGCCGTCTTCCCGTTTTACTCGAAAACTTGCACGCTCATCCCGCCGCTGGGCTTCCACACCCTCCACGACCATCGGCACAAATTCCCGATTCCCGTAAATCACGATCACCCCCAAACGGTCGTCCATTTCGGCACACACCTTTCCTGTCCCGTTATTCCAGTATAATTCCACCCGTCCCTCCTGATCCATCCTTCCTTCCAAATCATACACGCTCTGCCTCGTCCCTGCCGAAAAATGCATCTGCGAAAAATCCCCGATTCTACCATCTCCCTTGAACGCCTTCATGTTCAATTTCATGTGTAAAGCGTACCCGTTAACCGCAATTCCCGCCGCCGACTCATTCCAGATTTTCCTGATAGGAGTTTCTTTCACCCGACAGTAAAATTCCACGGCAACTCTAAATTTCGAGCGCACCAATTCCTGCTTCTCTGTTTTCGGATTCCTCACCTCCGACGGCAAAGCCCTCATGTAAGGTTTCCCGCCCCGTTCACAAAAGACGACATTCCCGACTCGTCCTCTTAGTTTCAAAACACTATTTAATTTTGCCATAACTTTTTTCTTTTAAATGATTACTACAAATCACCTCGATTTGCGAATGCAATATTAGTGCATCCCCACAACTCGCTTACTACACCTAATTATTAATTCATAACAATTCCCCGTAACCCACTATATATCACCCCGATTCCAAAAACAAAAATTGCCAATCGAGCCACCCCCTTCCAGGAATCACCCAATCGGCAATCTCTAAATCACAGAATCAATTCACCTTCTCCTCCACGCACCCCTATCATCCGCTTCCTTCAAGATAGCGGCAATCATCCGCTTCAAGAAAGGCGTCAACTCTCGTTTACGATCAAAAAACTGTTCCCGCAATTGCTGGTAATTCGAGATATCCTCCCCGAACACCTCTTTCATCATCCCCACCAGTTCCTTCTCCCCCAACGCATCCCCCGTGGGCGAATACAACTCGTCCACCAGCACCAACCCCTCGATCAACTCCATAATCATCATTTTGTACTTCTTCGACTTCCACCGAACAATAACCCGAGGTTCTTTCCTGTCCCCATCTGCCTTCCTACACTCCTCCCGTTCACGTGACCAACGCCCTTCTTCCTCCACCAATTTCAACGCCACACGAATATAACAACAAGTACAAGCCCCATTTTTTCCCAAAAGCGCCATCATCAACCACGACACGCTCTAACCAATATTCCAACCCCATCCGAGCCCTTGCCAACATCCTTTCCCGCACCCCGGCATCATCTTCCGCCTCGCTTGCCTTCCTCAAATCTCCAGCGAACTCCCGAATGGCCTTTATATACCTCTCTTCTTCAAAACACACGCCCAAGCCTTCCGCCAACAAAGCGAAAAAACTCGTTTCCAATAATCTTTTCATTGTTACAAATTTAAATTATAAAAACAAAAAGCCCCGGGCACACTTCGCCCGAGGCATATCATCCATTCTTTACATTTTATTTACTTCAAAATAGAAAAAATAGTTTTAAAAATCAACTCAATATCAAACCACAAATTATGCTTAGCAACATACTCCAAATTAATTTTCAACTTATCCTGCATCACAACCTCTCGATAAAATAATTCAGGATCTTCGGCAGTCCCAAGCAATTCATTCTCGTTCCTATACAATATCGAAGCCATATCAGTAATCCCAGGACGAACATCTAGCACTCGCAACTGCTCTTTTGTATACATATCAACATACTTTCGCACTTCAGGACGAGGTCCCACGAAACTCATATCCCCAACAAACACATTTATTAACTGCGGCAATTCGTCGAACTTATATTTACGTATAAAATATCCCGAACGAGTCACCCTAGGATCTCTCCCCCCTATCGTAATAAGCCCTTTCTTATCCGAACCGACACGCATTGTTCGAAATTTATATAACATAAAATCTCGTCCAAATCTTCCGACCCTCGCCTGCCGATAAAAAATGGGTCCCCGAGAATCCAATTTTACCACTACGGCTAAAATTAAAAACACAGGACTTAAGACAAGCAATCCACAACCACTTGCCATAACATCAAAAACACGCTTCAAGGAAATACTATTTTGAAATAATCTCTACAAAATTCGATATCACGTACTCCACCTCCTCGTCACTCAGGCAAGTATGTAAAGGAAGCGTCACCTCGTTACAATACTGTTTATAAGCATTCGGGTAATCTTTTATATCAAACCCTAAATTTTTATACGCTGTCATCATCGGCAATGGCTTATAATGTACATTACAAGCAATCCCTCGCTCTGCCATCTCCACAATAACCTTATTCCGGGAATCACAATCTTTTCCCAACAAACGCACTAAATAAAGATGCCCGCTAGAAGAATAATCATCCCCATAATGATCAAGCACCTGTACATTACAACCTTTTAGCGCTTCATTATAACGATTTATAATTTGACGGCGACGATAAAGCATTTCAGGATAACGTTTCAACTGCGCCAATCCTATTGCAGCCATAATATCGGTCATATTACATTTAAAATTTGGGGCCACGATATCATACTCCCATGAGCCGAGTTTCGTTTTGGCAAGCGCATCCTTGTTCTGACCGTGAAGTGATAAAAGTTGGAATTGTTTATAAATCCATTCGTCATCAATACCTGGTATATGTTTCCATGTAAGTGCCCCACCTTCTGCCGTAGTAAGATTTTTAACAGCATGAAACGAGAAAGAGGTAAAATCTGCAATTTCACCACATATCTTTCCGTGCCGCTTCGCACCAAAGGCATGAGCAGCATCGGCAAGAACAATTACTCGTCCAAACGCTTTTTGAATATCATTTGAAGGACGAAACAAGTGTTTTTGACTTTCAACAGCGGCGAACACCTTGTCATAATCACATATTATTCCCCCCAAATCCACCGGAATAATGACTTTTGTACGTTCTGTAATAGATGTCGCCAACTTAACGTAATCCATCTCAAACGAACCGGAAGCCGTGTCAACCATAACGACCTTAGCTCCCACGTGACAAACCACGCTGGCAGTAGCCGTGTACGTGTATGCCGGAACAATCACTTCATCTCCTGGACCTACACCCAAAACACGAAGTATCAATTCCATGCAAGCCGTAGCTGAATTCAAACAAACAACTTTACTCGTATTACAACACATCGCTATTAAATGCTCAAACTCTTTCGTTCTCGGTCCCGTCGTGATCCAACCGGAACGAAGCGCTTCACAAACTTCGGCAATCTCCGCCTCCGTCATATCCGGAGGTGAAAAAGAAATATTTTTCATTCTCATAATATGAAATATTATTTATTCTTCCTTATTGTTCCTATCATAGTTCCCCAACCATAAGAGCAATGCACCATAAAAAATAAAATAGGCAATATCCCTATATATTTATACCCATATTTATGACATGCAATTAATGTAGCAACAAACGCCGCAACAAAATAAAATCCGATTATAACGGTCAACATGTACCAAAAAGAATGATAAACTCCTCCTACAAGCAGCAAAGCAACAACAACTAACACAAAAACAGCAGGAACTAAATGTCGTACACCGATTGAATTTCTATCAACAAATAATAATACTCCAATCGATTTTCCATTAGCATACATTTGTCGTACACTTTCTTTTATCGTTGCACGTGCATAATACGTACAAACTATATTAGGATCAAGATAAATTTTATACCCGAACTTACGAATCCTAGAATTAAACTCATTATCTTCTCCGCGAGGTAAATCTTCACGCATCCCACCTACTTTTTCTAAAACCCTCCGAGGGAAAGCACCAAAAGGTACCGTATCAACAAACTGAGCTTTAGTTCCAACTCGAAATGCTGCACCTCCAATACCAAATGGAACTTTATTCAATATTGCATTTGCCTCCGCTTGACAACTAGAATTTTGAGATTGTATGTTCCACACTCCCCCCACATTCCCGTAATCAGCATGAGCAGATAAATGTTGAACACATAACTCTATATACCTTTTATCATAAATAGCGTGAGCATCCAATCGTATAACATATGGAGCAATTGAATTATGAACACCTATATTAAAAGCTATAGACTGAATTCTACCTGGATTATCCAATAGTCTAATATTGGCACATCGTCTTCCTAATTCAAAAACAATTTCCCGCGTTTTATCAATACTTCCCCCGTCCACAACTAAAATATCCATTTCTTCCAAAGGGAAAGATTGATTAATCACTGATTCTATACACTTGGCAATAAATCGCTCTTCGTTAAGAGTTGGAATAATTATCGCAACTTTATATTCTTTCATTAATTATCTATCAAAGAATGTTTACCTAACTAGTGCTTTTTTATCTGCTTACGTATTACGATATTTTGCCCATCCAAACAACTTTCTTCATTTGAGATCAAATTACATATAACTTCTGCAACATCTCGAGGCTGCATTATTGTTGTTGGATCTTCATTAGGCGCTAATCGTTTTCTTAATTTTGTTGCACATCTACCCGGGGATACACAATATACTTTTATACCATATTCTGACAATTCATCAGTTAAAGTTTGTGACATTGAAATTATGGATGCTTTCGATGACGAATAACTCAACCAACCAGGACGAGGGGTCATGCCCGCAGTCGAAGCAACATTCAAAATCTTTCCTCCACTTTTCTTCATATATTTAACAGATTCACGTATCAAAAGAAACGGAGAAAATACATTAACTTTATATGTCATCTCCATATTATCCAATGTAGTTTGTAATAATGACTGAGGATCCGTGTAACCCGCTATATTTAACAAACAATCTATAGATCCATATTTTTCATATATTGCTTCAATTATTGCAGGAATTTTTTCAGGATATTGAAAATCAATATCCCAAACCGATATATCTTTCCCTGTTTCATCCATTAGATTTTCAGTTACTTTCATCGCTTCAACATTCCGTCCAAGCATTGCAATATGCTCATACTCTTTTGCATGACTCAAGAGTATGGCAACTTCTCGACCAATTCCAGAACCTGTGCCTGTAATAACACATGTTTTCATATTATTTCCTATTTATAATATAATCTTTATATATAATTTCTCCAAGTAATAAATCTATCGGCTCTGTAATTTTTATATTAAAACTAGTTCCCCGAATAACCTTAATCTTTTTCTGACTATTAGCAAACATTAAACTAGCATCCTCTGTATAAACGTCACCACGTTGCTTTGCTTTATCATGAGCATCTATTAAATCAGAAACTTTAAACTTTTGAGGCAACTGCACGTTTAGTAATTCCGACCTATCCAAAATCCCTGAAACATAGCCATGTCCCTTTAAAACCGTATAAGAAATATTATAACCATAAATAACATTAAACTCCTCGTCATCTATCAAAGCTTGAAACTCTTCCTGCTTTACAAATGGGCGAGCAGCCTCATGGATAATCACAAATTCATTATACACAGCCTTAAGTCCATTATATACTGATTCTTGTCGAGTTTGTCCAGCATCAACGAATACAATTTTTGTTGCAATATTATATTCATGAACCATTTGTTTAACGACATGACGATACGATGGAGCACAAACAACAACAATTTCATCAACATCTACTAAACGATCTACACGTTCCAAAGAATGCATAATCATCGGTTTTCCAGCTAATAAAAGATATTGTTTAGGCGTATCTTCTTGCATTCTACTCCCTTTACCACCAGACAATAATACTACTGAATACATATTTATTCTATTTTAAAAAAGTTTTTTTAAGGTCTAATTCAACATAATCGTGATGTGATACACGCCTTTCCATTGGAGGTAAAACCATATAATCATTATACAACGTTTTAAGGTATTCGTGTGGCTTCTCAACCCCTAAAACTTTGATACTTTCAAACACATACGCTTTCGGCATCCCAAAAAATGAACGATGCATAATCTCTTTAATCCCCCAATTACCAACTAAATTTCCAACATATTCCGAACTATCAAAATCTCTTTGCTCACAAAAATGATTAATCCTATTATTAAGAAACCGTTCAGATACAAACAAAGGAGAAATACTCCTACCCAAAATTATAGACAAATTTTTATACCACTTCCGATTATTTCGAAAGGCACATGTCACCATATCATGTAACCGTAAATTTCTAAGTATCGGTTGATAATTCTTATATGCAGATTCACGTGTATCACCAATACCATCTAATGGAAACACATCAATATAAAGCCCCCTCTTCACCAAATGACGAAGATGTTCCACCAAATATGTCCGAGTATCGTATATTTTTGCGAAAACATATGGATAATCTAAATTATCACCCCGAGGGTATTCTACAATATACGGCGCATGAAATTCTTTTGAATATTTCTGAACAAACTCCATATAATCTTTTCGTGGCATTCCAACATCAATATCATCATCCCAAGGAATAAAACCTTGATGCCTAATGGTCCCCAACATAGTCCCCCCGACAACATAATACCTTAAGCCATTCCTTTCACATTGTTCATGAAACCACTGTAACATCTCTAAAAGTACAGAATGAACAACATCGATTTTATTATTCATATCAGTATGTTTATTTATATTAATTATGCCCTAGATGAAATATTCAACCGATTTTCTAACTTTCATATACACGACTATTGTAAAATCGCTTTATATATTTCTTCATATTTGTCCGCCATCACCTTAATATCATAATTCTTAGCTCGTTGAATACATTGCTTGGTTATTATTTCTCGATAATCTTTGTCATTTAATAAACGCAATACCCCCTCCGCTAACGCTTTTTCGTCATTAACCGGGAATAAAATTCCTGCTCCTTCCACAACATTGCAAAGTCCGGGAACATTAGAAGCCATCACAGGTTTACCTGCTGCCATACCTTCTACAGCCGCCAAACCAAATCCTTCAAAATTAGATGACATTATTACAACATCCGCAGTTTTCAACAATGATGGCACATCCTCACGCACACCTAAAAAATAACATCTGTTATCTACACCTAAATCTTTAGCTAATTGTCTATTCTTTTCCATGAGAACACCTTCCCCTATAAACATAACACGACACTTATCAGGAAGATGTAAAAGCGATTCAATTATTAGTTCCTGTTTTTTTTGAGGATTAAATCTAGCAACCTGTGTCAACAAAAATACATCATTGGGAATACCCAATTCTTGTCTTCTTGCAGGCTTCGCTGATTCAAAATCAGAAATATTTATTCCATTATCTATCGTAATAATTGGAGTCTCAGGATTAACGAAACGAATAAGATATTCCTTTGTAGCTTCTGATATTGCTATTACAGCCTTATAATGATTATAAACGAATCTTTCTATAAATTTAAGCCATTTTTTACCTTGCCTATTATTTTCTGTTGAATGCTCGGTTGTTACTAATTTACACTTGGCACCTGAAAGTATCTTCGCAAATAACACCCAGTAAAGCCCAGGAAACAAGTGCACGTGAATTATATCATAACGTTTAATTACCGGAATCAACTGAAATATTGGTAGGAAATTATACACACGTGTCGGACCATTATTTAAAACTTTATAATGTGCCCCCTTTCGGGTAACTTCTTTCGCATATGAAAGAGGAGATTCAATCAAAGCGAGTACATCCGTTTGATGGCCTTGGTCAATCTGTTCAAGAATTAATGATGCCACTAATCTTGCAGCACCATTGCCTACAGCAAAATTACTAACTACATGAAGAATTTTCATTATTAATAACCTTACAAGTTTAAGACATCATCAATGAAAGATATTGACTCTTCTCTCTTTTTAATATAATCTATTTGATTTTTAGAGTAATCTATTTTTTCAAGAGATTCAATATAAGCTATAGATAATTTCTCTTCTGTATCACAATATCTATCTTCTGTATGGAATAATTTTGTGATACAGGAGATTCTTGTATTCATGGGACTAATAGCATTTCGACTGAAAACAACAAACTCTCGTTTATATATATGAGAAAAGACAATCGCATGAAAACTATCTGTAAAAACAAATTTTGAATAGCGTACCAACGATATAAATTGACCTGGAGAAATATCATATAATTGAATATCACCAAAACCGGCATCACATCTACGATAATGACCGGACAAATGAGGTAACGTGATAATTTTCAAATTATGTCTTATGGCATATTCCATAGCCAATTTGCGAGCTACTAAATTTTTCCCCAAGAAATAACAAAAAATATAATCTTCTTGACATAAACGCTTGGAGCAAATATCATTCCATTGAAACTCCGAAAGCAATAATGTCGGATCAAGACAATATGTAATCGGCATTTTTATAACATTCTCCAATAATGCAACAGACGATTCTTCTCGTACAGATATTGCATTATAATCACTTAAACTTCTCTTGAAAAGCGAAATCTGCGACATTGTTAAACGCTCCTTTGAAATGCTCGCTGCATATGATATCTTTTTATTTTTAGGACTTACAAAATCTAAAAAATAAGGCGGATGATACCAATCAATATTCCATACTTGATCACTACCCGTAATAAAAATGTCATATTCTTCATTACTTTTTTCTATAGTTATATCATTATAAATAGTTTTCGAGTGTGGTATCGCAGTTCTAAATATAGAAATCGCTTTTTCTCTCTGCAATAAACTGGATTTAATTTTATAATCTGAAAACTTATAGCATACAGGTGCTATTATTGATTTAATACGATCTTTAATTTCATTTATTGTTAAAAGTCTTAGACTCTTATTAGATTTCTTATACGAAGAATCATATGAAATCTGTTCTGCATAGCAACCTCTTTCATTCAAAAATTTACATAAAGCATACGCTTGCAATAATCCGCCATAGTTCTTACTGCCGAAATAATGCGTAATAACACCTATTTTTTTCATTATAAGGTTTTTATTTGACTAATATATTTTGACTTTTTAATCTCATTTCTTATTATACCGGCAACAAGCATATATATGACTAATGGATATACATCATATAAAGGGTTCCCTGAAAATCCCCAACCCAGAAACAACAATTCTAAAAATAAACAAACTGCAACCACGAAAGAGTCATCTCCATACCGAATTTTAGCATTCAATAACTTCATGGAAGAACCTAAATCATGGATAAATACTGGCATAAGAACGAATATGCCGATTAACCCTGATTCACTCAAAATTTGAAGATATATATTATGTCCATTGTTATACCTTCCCAAAATATTTGATGAAGTCGCTATACCTTTACCTATAATAGGATTTTGCATAAATTCATCCCATAATACGCCGTATATATTTATACGCCCGGAAGACCAAGAATCACCTACAGTTCGCATAACAAGCCTCATACCAACATCTGTTTTCAATAATATCACTAAAAACAGAACACATACTACAATCGAAACGAACAACGCTTTTAGCATGTATTTTCTGTTATACAAGCAATACATAAACAAATCAATAAGAATTACCAATAAAACAAAACTCCTTTTTCCTGTTTGCATCAGGAAAACATAGCAGATAACCAATAAAAGAAATATAATCTTCTTGTTTACAGCTCTCATCTCAATAGACGGCTTCAATAAATAGCACGATAAAATCCCGATAAAAACGGATAGATAAAATCCAGTAATTGCTGATTGAAAGGAAAAACCCACTAAAGTTCTATCTTTTAGGAAACCATCACATATTTGAAATTTCTCTAACCCTAAATGCAGTAGATTAAACCAAGCCAAAAATTCCGGAGCGACAAGTTGCACGATACACCCTAAAAATGCTACAAACGAAACTGCAACAAGTGCTTTAATCTGAAGAATTTGACTACTTCCTTTACTATTCCAACTATATATTAATAAACCTATTACAAGTGCACCACCAAACTCTATTACATTATTCAAATTTGAAAAATCTCTTAAAACAGAAAGTAAAGTCAGAATTATATATGTAAACCACGCAAGAAATTGATGATTAATACTAATCTTTTTTGTATATGCAAATAAAAGAAAAGCAGTTGCTATAAGCATCATAATAGATATCACCTTTGTCATCTCTGGAAACAAAAAAAGAGCTAACAGATATATGAAAACTATTATAACAAAAGACTTATTGCTATTTACGTGCTTTGACATAAGAAACAATATCAACGACGGTGATTAATATACGACCTTAATACGTTCATAATTAATGATGCATTTCTTATCTTCAAAAGAAGATACATCGCTTTTTTTAACCTGTTCATTCTCCTAAAATTCAAATATCTCAATCCATTTCTAAAATTATGACTTTTAATAATATTCTTAATTCTATCTAAAGATTGATTTGTATCTACAATACATAGTATTTCTGATAACTTCAATGTTATATATCTAGCACTGATTTGCCGGCTAATGTCATATTGCGGATATCTAATATTATACTCCTCCAAAATTATATTCACATTGTCTTGCGACTCATTATACTTTTCACTTAACACGTCAATAGTATGAGTAGCAGAATTCATATTTACCCTATAATAGTAGATATAATTATTATAATCAATATATACATTATTCATGCATGCATAAATATATTCGGTATTAAATAATCCATCTTCGCTATACTTTATATTTTCACGAAATAGAATGCGCCCTTTTTGTATAATTTCATTGCGATATAAGATAGCACACGAAGAATACAATGTAAAACCTGACATTGTTCCGTCATCTACTATATGATGCTTCAAATCTTCCAAACAATATAAGCCTGAGCGCAATCTATGCTTTATGGGAACAACAGTATTTTCCATAACTGAATATGCCCCCATTGCAACAAGATCTATATCGTCTTTCATTTTCGACATCAATAATTCACAATAGTTTACATCAATATAATCATCCGAATCTATAAATGTCAAAAACTTACCTTGAGACAAATTTATACCCGCATTTCTAGCAGAAGATACCCCACCATTGGATTTTGAAAAAAATTTCACACGGCTATCTATTTTCTGCCAATGCTTACATATAATTGCTGAACTATCTTTTGACCCATCATCAATTAATATAATCTCGATATCACGACAACTCTGATTCACAACACTTTCAATACATCTATTCAGGTATTGTTCAGCATTATAAACTGGAATTATTACACTAATATTACACATTCCTATTTTAGGTTAAAAACATTTGTGGTGTTTCTGAAAGAATACAATAACAATATTTAAATAAAATTTCAGAGACTTAAATTCCAGTTATCCTTCTTGCATAAGAAATAATTCGTCTCAATAAACTAGGTCTCGTTCTTTTTGTGATAATCCCAATAAGAGAAAACTCACTCTTATTAAGCACATCAAAGAAATCATCTCTATATTTTGAAATTTTCACACTATGTTCTATACAGGAATTCCCTAATAATATTTTATTATAATCTGTACTAACACCATCTACTTTTAATTGAGAATATATTCTTTTGCCCTTCTCCGTATTAATAAGTACAGCACTAACACCTTTATCATCATAAAATTCAGGATGATATAATTCTACCCCCCAGTAATCTCCTAATGTAATATCACTCTGACTTCTTCCCCCCTTTGCTGGACAAGCATAACAAGATGGACGTGAATATATATTATGAAGAAAACCCCGCATAAAAATATTATTCCTATGCATTTCAAAGAAATTGGCTTCTTCTTTGTCATAACGAATTTCAAATCCGTATTTCCTCCAACCTAACCGTTTATTTCTAAATGAGATACCCGATATAACTGGTTTCTTATCCTGAACAATAAAACCGATTTCTTTTAGATATTGACACCACACTAGAGGACTCGGAACTCCATGACATATTACATCTACTGTAATTAAATTCTTATAATCTTTTCGCAAAAAATGTAGCAATCCAGAAATTTGGCAAGATGTACCACTAAACAAAACAAACCGCCCCTGTTTCAAGAATACTTCAGCTTGCTTATACGTTTCACCGATTACACTTTGCACATATTTACTACCTCTAAAGGGTATAATGCCTTCAATAGTTTCTGCATAGTCATGAACAACTTCCCACCTGTCATTAAAACGAGCTCCGAAAACAACGCCTCCATTTTCTATTATTTTTTCCGCAAGCATAGAAAAAATACCACCGGAGGAACTATTTATACGAATCTCATCAACTTGACATTTAGACGCATAAACTTCTATCGGGCTTCGATTTCCTCCTTGATTTATAACCGGACATACTTTTTCACATAATCCGCAATCAATACAACAAGTTCTATCTATCTCTGGATAGAGGAAACCTTCCTTATCCTCTTGCATTGTTATACATCGTTTAGGACAACGCTGAACACAAGCACCACAACCACAACAATCTTTTTTATCCTGAATATTTATCATTATTTTTTTCTGGAAAACACTCTAACTAATTTTTCATTAATAAAATTGCGCTCAGACTTATTCAGTCCTAGAGCATATGCAAAGCATACAACACAACAAACACTCATTACACCTACAATCACAAAGGAAGTAGAGCTATATGGGACAAAAAACTTAACCAATACTGAAATAATGAAACTTAAAAAAAATACTACTGCACATTTCAAAATAACATTGCTAAAATATTTTCGCAAAGAAATCTTTATTAATGGTCTAATTATAAATAAACGTACAACGAATGCTATAGCACAAATAACAAGATGCACAACAAATACTGAAGCTGGATTACCTCCCATTTTTAAAACAACATACGAAACAGGAAGGATCATCAATAAAATTCCTCCTATGACAGATTGATATACTTTTACTTTTCCTGTAGCTGTAGCAGAAACCATCAATGGATTTGCAACTGAGTCTATAATAGTAACACATAAAATCAATTTCAAAAATACTGCAGAATACCGAGGAACTTCTTCGAGCCAAATACTCAATATCGTTTCTGTCTCTAAAGCTATAGGTAAAGTTAGCATTAAGAGTAAGAAGAAAGTAAATCTTGAACTGCGGAAAACTAAACTATGCATATAATCTAAATCCTCTGTTGCATACGACTTGGTGATTTGCGGATTAAGTGCTGTCTGAAAGTTTGAGGAGAATTGAGTAACTGCAGACTGTACTTGTACAGCCACACCTCTTGCTGCATTTACAGATGGTCCGAAAAACACGTTTAGCAAAATATTTAATCCTTGTGTAAATGCTATATAAGCACAATTACCCCATAAATTCCAAGCGGCAAAAGAAAACATCTCTTTAAAGAGTGTCTTATCAAGAATAAATTTAAACTTTGTTTCACAAAAATGTTTATTACAATATGATGTATATAATATACGAATTCCGACTTGCACCACAAAAAGTAAAATCGCGTATAAAACTAATTTATTTACATTTCCTATTCTTAATAAATACACGATTACCAATTTCAGGAAAACCTCAACTACAGATATATACGCAAATATAGACATCTTTTCGTGAGCAATTATAGCAGCATTATATGGTACACTAATTATAGCAACAACCATGGATAAAATGGAAACATGATACACCCAATGTGCGGCAAACACACGCGATTCCGGTATTACCATCTTTTCATTCAGCAACCACAATCCAATAGTCTCCGAAAGAAGAACTATTACAATTGCTATAATTATATGAATTACAACACTTATACTAAATACTTTCTGAAGTTGCCTAAAATCCCCCTTACCCAACTCAAACACAAGAAATCGTTGAGTGCTTGTTGACATTGCACTATTTATAAAGCTAAATAATGCAACGACACCTCCAACTACATTATAAATACCATAATCCTCAACACCTAGCGCAGCTAATACCTCTCGAGATGTATATAATGTTACTGCCATTGTAACTAGCATACGAAAATATAGCAATATCGTATTTTTAGCTATACGTTTGTTATTTGAGGAAATATCTAACATAAATAATTAATACCTATAAGCACCCAAATGTATTCACCAAACCGCTATGAGTTTACGCAGGAATTCTATTTTTATCAAATAAAGCCTAAGCCAAATAATAATTTGATTTTTTATCTTTCATAAAGTCACAACAACTATTCCATTTTGTCAAACACCCGCTTCGCCAAAATATAAAAAACTTCTGCCACCAAACTGAAATCAGCATCTTGTCCCATCTGACGCAAACGCTCGATTTTCTCATTCTCCTCCCGCACTACACTTACCCGTAGACGTGCCCGTTCCTCCTCCAAACGTTTATAATCTTCCTTGGGCAACATCATCGCTCCCACTGCATCGCCATACAAGCAAATAGCATCCCACCAAGACAACAACACATCACGATCTCCGCCACGGATGTATCCCAATGCCTCCGTAACCAAACGACCGGCAAGTTCCCCACACGCCTCATCTCCGGCAAAATAGTAACAGTCACATAATATCCGGCAAATATTCGGTGTCCGACAAGGCAACGAGAGTTTGCCGTCCCCCCGTGCCGACAGTATCCGATACGCCGCGTCCAAACCGTTTTTCAAGTAATTCAAGTCCGAGTACAACTGGTAGACATCCATCTTGTCCGCCGCGTAACCGGCACGGGTATCCACGGGAATATCCTTGTTCAACTGACTCGGGTACAGGTGAACAATTGATTTCGCCCGCTCGTGGATAGCACCGGAACTTCCGAAATCAGATTCTAACCACGGGTACACCCGTACCATCGAGTACATCGTCAGGTAACCGTGTAATAAGCCCGACAAACACGCGGGGGGACACGAACGCAAATCAAAATTGTCTAGTTGCTTGTACAACTCGTGAAATAAACCTTTTTCCATCTCTATTTCTTGATTCACGATTTCGGGTTCATGATTGCAAGCACTCGTGTTGACTCTCTTTCAATCATAAATCGCAAATCGTAATTCATAAATTAATTCACTCTATCTTTTCAAGGAAAGAGCCCGGGATATAAGACGTGGCGATCGATGCAACACCATCCAAGCGGATGACTACCCGCTTGTGGCCCCGCAAACGCACCAGTTCTCCCGTCAGTCCCTGCAAGGGCCCCTTGATAACCCGAACCTGATCACCTCGCTTGAGATCTTTATTCAACACCTCGATACCATCAGGCGAGAAATCTAGCAGGAACATGAAATCTTCCATCTGCTTATCGGGAACGATCAAGGAATGGCGACCTTCCACGTCTTTCAAGTAAACGATATTCAGGGAATACTCGTTAATCAAAGAAAAACTCGTCGTCTTATCCGCGTGAATAAAAATCATCCCGTGAATCAAAAGTACCTGAATCATTTTTCGCCCCAACGGGGTATCACGAACTTGCTCCTCGCGCGGGAGAAAATTCTCGATTCCCAATTCGTCCAACTTTTTCTTGATTAAGAATTCTTGGTTCACTCGCGTGTAAGCGACATACCAATGCATTTTCTTCTCCTCAGCCATGTACTTGTTTTATTCTATCAGCCGACTGGATGCGCTTCGCGCACTAACCCTATTACCGGTCCTGATTTATTGCCATGTGTTTCATGCGCCCCACTTAAACAGTGCTATGTATTATGGATGCACGAAAGCTGTTTCGATAAACGATAATTCATATCAACAAACCATCGTTTAATGACATTAACAATATTTGCTCACTAACAAAATTCACAAAAACATAATCACTTAATTACGAGAAATAAAAAAATGTCATTGGATATATTTGCGGAAAATAAAAATGGTGTATATTTGCAGCGCATTAAACGATGGTTTATTGACACACAATAACAAATTACTAATCAACGTATAACATCTTTTTTTCTCTCTTTCGGTTCAATATCAATTTACCGAAAACCCACGGTAATCCTAGGGCTATACTACCTTAACTTGCTTACAAGTCACTTGTATCACACTTATTTCACCCCTGCCTAATGACGGTGTAAGAAGTGTAAAAGGAATTTGTAACAGAGGAGAGGTAGTATAACCCTAGGATTACCGTGGATTCCGGGTAGAACTAAACCGGACGGATAAACTTAGAAATAGAACCCCAGATTAAAATAAAATTCGAGTTTCTTGTTCCAATCCGAAAGACTAAACATCAAATCAATAGGCCCCAAGTAAGAGTCACGGGAATAACCGACACCTCCACCCCAGATACCTTTACGCCCGAAGATATCAAAAAAACTATCATCTTGCATGGCATAATTCCCGACTAAAGAAAAATAGTGTTTTCTTCCCGCGCGTTGTCGCAACTCCAACCGCCCGACAAGTAAAGAATTTTCAAAAACTCCCACGTGATTGATCCCGAGAAAAGGAATTTGTTGTGCGGCATAACGCCCGAAAACCGTTCCCCCCATACAATTCAAGTATGAATACGCCGGGTTGTTCCCGATCAACACACGCCCATAGACGGCGGGCAGCATTTTCAAACGATCGGAAACCGCAATCACCGGGGTAAAATTCAAGGATAGTGCGGAAAAAGGAGCTCCCCCGTCATACGTTCCCATATTATCGGTATAAATCGAGTAAGAAGCTAAAAAAGAGATCCCCCGATTCGGATAGAAACGGCGGTCGTAAGTATCTAACTGAGCCAACCCGTAATAACTGAAAAAACCTTCCGGACGAACGTCTATAATCTCTTCCTCGTTGGCAAAAAGCAATGAATTATAATCGAAATACTCGTAACGCAAGCCCACCTGAAACTTAAAATTGCGAAAATAAAGACTGGACAACCCCAATTCCCCGAAATGATAACGGTAAGTTACATTATTCATCTTTTCCCCCTTGTGATAATAATTCACGTCATTATAACGGAACATATAAGCCAGATTAAACCGACGCAGGAAAGTATTTTCCAACGAGTATTCTATTTTCACGTAAGGATTCTGGCTCAATCGCCCCGTCAAGGCTACCTGTGAACCTCTCAAAGCCTTATAATTCAAGGTCGTGTTCAAAAGAATTGCCGCCATCTCCTCCGTATCGAAACGGAAACCGACATTCACGGCACTCATGGGTTGAGCCTGTAATTCCAGCACCAGATCGTAAGGTGGTTTCCCTAACAAACGGTAACTCACGGCAGAAAAAGCCTTTGTCCCGTACAACATCGCCACCTCCCGGTGTATATCGGCAAGCGTCACCGCACTATTCTCCCGCAACCGCATTTTCCGGCGTACCCATCCTTCCTGCTTGGTCGTGAGTCCCTCGACGCGTATATCCCGGATATCAAACTCTTCCGGCAGGTACACGGCTGGTTGATCGGCTACTTTTTCATTCTGCCCTCCTATCAATTCTTTCACTCGCATGATTTCACCCCAATCCTGCAATGCCGCCACCTTACCCCTTGTCAACAAAGAGTCGATCGCGCGGGCACTAAAACTCGCGGCAGAATATCCTTTCACGTTCGGACGGATAACCAAGTCGGCAAGTTTCACGTTTTCCTCGTGTTTATTCATACAAAGCAAATTGATAATCTGCGGTATCACCCCGGAAACCGATTCCAGCTTATCCTCCGCCATCAAATCCGCTTGTACATCCACGCCGATCACGATTTCCGCCCCAAGGGCCCGTGCCACGTCTGTCGGGAAATTATTCAATACGCCCCCGTCTACCAGTACCCGATCACCCGCCATTACCGGCGTAAACGCTCCCGGGATAGCCATACTTGCCCGCATCGCCCGCACCAGATTTCCATCGGTCATCACGACCTCCTGCCGATTCAGCACGTCAGCAGCCACGCAAGCGAAGGGAATGGGCAATTTCAAAAAATCCAACGAATCATGATGCCCGATAGTCAGGTCTGTAAAAAGATTATACACGTTTTGTCCCCTGATAAACCCTACCGGACGACGTCTTCCCCGTTCGAAGGGGAAGGACAACACGTATTTCGCGTCGTACTCTTTCTCGCTGAACGACAAATCGTAACGATTCACCTTATCGCTTAAAAGGAACATCCAATCCTGCGCCCGCACGAGGCTATCCAATTGATCGGCCGTGTATCCGATGGCATACAACCCTCCCACGATAGACCCCATACTCGTTCCCACTATCACATCCACGGGTATGCCCGCCTTTTCCAACACTTGCAATACCCCGATATGTGCAACACCCTTCGCTCCCCCGCCACTCAACACCAATCCTACCTTCTTCCGCTGGGCAGACACGTTGACCGCCAAACCGAGAAAAAGGACGAAGATGATTGAATAGCGTAATCTTTTCATTTCTTTATTTTTAAATTCTCAATCCAATCACCAATCTCTTTCAACGCCACGGGTGAAAAAGTTTGAGAGCAGTTTTCTCTATTATCAATATTAAACAAAACATCAAAGCAATTTCTTCAACTCATCTATATCAGGCAAAGCCTTACGCAATTTTTCAGGCATATCAGCAGAAGTATTATACGTGGCTACACCCATGGGTTTATCGTAATCTTGAATAACATATTCCACAAACTCTTTATTGGCATGTTTACAAAGAACAATACCAATAGAAGGATTTTCGTGTGGCTTTCGCACTTTATCATCTAATATACGGAGATATGTACTTAATTGTCCCAAATAGGTCGGTTTGAATTTACCTGTTTTCAATTCGACAACAACAAGTGCATTTAGTTCACGATTGAAAAATATAAGATCCGGAAAAAATTCTTCACCATAGACCTCAAGATGATACTGATTACCGACAAAAGCAAAATCTTGTCCAAAAGTCATGATGAATTTCTTAATATCATGGATAATCTTTTGCTCTACCACCCGTTCATCAATATCTGCAATGTCCCGTGTCCCCAATTCCTCCACGTTAATAAAATCAAGCATATACTCATCCTTAAAAGCATTGATGGCTCGAAATGCCAACTCCGATGATGTCAACTTTTGCAAAAAATTATTCGGTATTCGCGATTGATGGTGATAATCATCATTGCCAATAGCCTTTTTCAGACCATCTACAGATAAATGATAAATCGCACACTCATGAATATAGAAATATCGTTCTTTGAGTTCTTTGACCTTTGACAATATTGTATAATGATGAGTAAATGGTACTCGGAGAAAGTCTTCTAACGGAAAGTCTTCACAATTCGTTCCTCGCAAGGAACGAATTGCTATAGAATCCGTTTCATCAGTTGAAAGACTTTCATTAACCAGTTGTAAATCGTTCATTGCAATGAACGATTTATCTTCAAGCATATTCCACTCTTCATAAAATATGCGCATCTTCTTCATGTGTGCTTCAGAGAATCCTCGCAATCCGGGCATATCACGACGAAGTTTTTCGCTAATATAAGTCAATGCACTTGTACCCCAATAATTATCGCGTGAATGTGTCGAGATATAACGCCCAATTCCAAAGTATAGAGCCAATTGCTCGCTATTCACTTTTTGTACAGCCTGATATTGACTTTGCAGTATTGCCGTTTTAATAACTTCTGCCGCTCGATTATATTGATTCGTCAATGATATACTTTCTTTCATTATATACCTTTATCTTCTAAAACCGTTTTAACTTGATTTTGTTGTACAAATATAGTAAATTAAATGTCAGTCCCCAGCAGGATGTCTGTTTATTACTCGTTTACAAAATATGGAACTTCAACCCGAACGAGAGGCTCAGAATATCGACCATCTTCACGTATTGATTCGTGAACTTCGAGATCAAGTACAGGTCACAAGTACTCAACTCGTAATATACCGTGATTCGACGGAAAGGGAAATTCTCTTTCATGTTCAGCGCGATACGTTGTCCCAGAAAAGCGTGGAAACGAACACGAGTCGAAAATTTGTAATAGTTATTCGGGTACTTCTCCGGTTCTTTCACCCAGAAATCACTTGCCAGCACGGTATTCACAAACAATCCCGTTTCAAGCGGCTCCAGCACCCAATTTTTCCCCAAAGAAACTTCCCAAGGCACATAATTTTGTTTCAACGTGAGCGTTACCTTGGTTTTATTAGATGAAAACCCCGGTACAAAACCAAACATAAACTCGGTTTCCCATTGCCGTTGCCGACCATAGTCCCACCCCATACCTGCCGAGAGTAACCCGATCGAGCCGGCAAATTGCAGGTTTTGATACTTCGGGATCAAACTATTCCATTGATTTTGGTAACGTTCTAGTTTTCTTTTATGCCGTTCTGCACGTCTTTCCTCCCGATCATCCTTCTCGTCCCCCATCGCCCACGTGGTAAACGAAAGCAACACGGCCATAATTCCCGCTTTAATAATAGACCACTTCATACTCGTACCCCTCCGGTGTTAAAGTAAATAACAGATAATTTTTATCTTTCATACAACTACAACCTATATAAGGAATCCCGTCGTCAAAATGCTCCTCGTGGCGCAAACGATGACTATGGGCATGCATACAAAACTCCATACCGGGAAATGTTTTCAACATCGTGTGAAATACAAACCCTACGTTATTATTAAACTCGATATCCCCGGGTGGCACGTGCATAACCGGAATTGTCCGGGAAATACCGACGGTATCCTGCAATTCCGAATAGATAAACGAAAAATCGGGCACCGGATGAGAATAATCGAACTCCAGCGCGTTCGTGTTCACGCAAAGAAAAAGATTTTCGCCCGCACGAAAAGAAAAGTTCTCTTCCCCGAACACGTCAACAAACACATCCATCCCGTTCCCCAGTATATCGTGATTACCGAGCAAAGCCACGTAAGGTACACGTAACTTACCCATGATATCCCGTATCCACAGGAATTCTTTTGTCAACCCGAAGTCCGAGATATCCCCGCCGTGAATCACGAAATCCACGTCATCTCTTTTGTTCATGTGTTTCACGAAAGCCTCCGTCTCGTCATACCAGCGTTGAGTATCTCCCATGAGTACAAACCGTACCGTATCCTTATCGCGACACGCTTCCTCGATCAACGGGATATTCTTCTTGTTAATATCCAATTTCCCCGATAAACGGACATCATAAGGATGATACTCTATCAAATCACAACCGGCTATAAACATAGCCATCCAAAATAAAAAAATCCATTTTCTCATATCCAACACTTTTTTCCCAAATAATGCAAAAAGCAGACCAAACAGTATAAACGTTGAAATAAAAAAATATGCCCTAAACAGACACAGATATCAAAAATTATTTTATCTTTGTTTAGAAACTCGTGCAGGTAGTTCTTTTCCATGTGATGTGTATTGCTTTTTCATAACTAAGATGAATAAAATTCAAATAAAAAGATAGCGCACGATAATCGTCCGCTGAACAAAAGAACGCTATACGCAAGTCAGACGGGGGCTGTTGGCACAGTCCCCGTTATTCGTGAAATTTACATATCTTATCCTATTAACGGACAAACCGTAGCCCTGACATACCCAATCAAATCTTCCGGTTTTAAACGAATTTGCAAACCCCGCACTCCGGCGCTGATGAAAATATATTCAAATTGCAGACATGAATCGTGAATAAACGTGGGAAAAGCTTTCTTCATCCCGATAGGAGAACAACCGCCCCGGATATATCCGGTCACGGGAAGTAATTCTTTCATAGGGATCAAATCGGCCTTCTTATTCCCGGATGCTTTCGCCGCCAACTTCAAATCGACCTCATGATCTCCGGGAATCACGCAAACGAAGTGACCGTTCCGATCACCATGCAGCACGAGGGTTTTAAACACTTGTTCGATATTCTCTTCCAATTGCGCCGCCACGTGTGTCGCGGCCAAATCATGCTCGTCTACCTCATAGGGAATCAACTCGTAGGCGATTTTTGCCTTATCCAACAACCTTGCCGCGTTAGTCTTGTTTACCTTCTCTTTCATAATCCCTTATTTTGCGGGAACAAAAATACACAAATTTCATCGAAACATACTTGAAAGCACACCTCATCTTTTCACGGGAACCCATCGCACTGCATCGGCGAATATAAGCTGCACGGCATCCCCTTCCCACCCGTAGTCTTCCGTTTTCTCCCAACTTAACGAATCCCCTCCCCGGTCACTTAGCAAAACACTGTATTCCCCTGCATTAAAATCAAATTTACCCAAAGAGATCCATCCGGCGTCCTCGTTATCCAGTATAACTTCCACGTCTGTCATTCCCTCGTTAGAACCGATCCGGTAAAAAAGCCGGGCACCCTTTATAAACGTACCGCGAGCGGGTGTCACCTGGATATTCGGCACATACACCAAAACATCGTACACCCCGGGAGCATCAATTTTCACTCTCCATTCCACTTCCGATTTTCCCGTTCCGGCTATTTTATAATAAGCACTTTTCACGATATCACCATAACACTCGGAACTGGTCACGTGAGTCCAACGTTCGTGATCATAGATATATTCATACTTTTTATGCTCTGTTTTTTCAGAGAAATAAGCTGCCAACTTCTCCCTCTTCTTCTTCTCGTGAATAATCACGTTATCGTCATCGACAACCAAACCCGGTTCTTTCCTTAAAAACACGGTACTGTCAGTATCCCAAATACCGGTACGCCCGTTTTTTGTTTTCTCCAACCGGTTTTCACCAAACTCCATAAGCTTATTCCCGGGAATATTCTGACAAAGATTCATATCCAAGAAAAAATAATCGTCACTTCCGAGCACAATTCGTATCTCTTTACAGCCGCGCGCCGGAACAAGGAAACTATGTTTTCCGGAAGAACTCCCTCCCTCTCCGGAAGTTCCCCTCTCGAGAATAGTGACAGTCCCATCCATCGGCGAAGGATTATACACTTTACAACTTGCTATCTTTTGCGCGTATTTCTCTTCCTCGAACAATTCCACCTTCATATCCCTTACATAAAAAACAGGCAGCATTTTCCCCTCGTAATACTTATCCAGAATATCACGGACATCTATCCCGAAACGAGCCTCGAACGCCTGTACAAACACGTCCAGCTCTATCCCGGCAAAAGCGTGTCGCTTCTTGAAATCTTTCGCGAAATCCACCAATTCCGACCTCCCCACGAGAGCCCGTAAATGACTCTCAATCTGAGCATATTTTCTATCCAACAATATACGCAGGTTATTCAATTTAATATCTTTATCCTCCAAAGCTTCCCGCAACGACTTGCCATCCCAATAATCCACCACTTCTTCATACTCCATATCTTCCGAGAAATAAATCATCGGACCGCGATACATCTCCTCTGCCGCCAGCAAATGATTAATGATACCCCCGACGCCCGGGTATTTGTCCGATGCCACGATTCCCCCGAAATCTTCAAACATGGCAACACAATTGAACGCCCCATCCTGAAGATTCAAAACCAAAATATTCCGTAAAGCGTCACTTTCCAATTCAAAACGCGTACGTTCATCATTTTCCCATGGCCAATACTGTACACGAAAATAATAAGCACTATACATTTTTTCCGGAACAAATATCATCTCCGGCAGAATAAACTCGCTTCCCACGCTCCCTTTTCGTTGATAGGGAATAAAATTCACGGGTGTTTCCACCACGGCAAAACGCCGGTACGGGTAATCGCCTCCCTTGTATTCCCAAACCTGACTTATAGGTTCTTGCAAAAGTATTTTCACGGAATCTGCACTTACCGTATAATCTCGTTCAAAAAAATCATGCCCCGGAAAATGATAAATCTCCATTTCCAAAGAATCCAAAACAATACTCTTTTTCTCGTAATGCCCCAAGCTCAAACTTAAACGGGGCAAAGGGTTACGGTTTTCAAAACTAACCACGTTCTCTTTCACGTTCATATTTCCCTGAGAAATCGCCGTTCTTGCCCCCACGTTCTCGACATGCAATGTATAACGGGTAAAATCATATCGACGAGTCAAAGGAGATAATATATTTACCGTGGGCACACTCACCGGATACCATAAACACTCGGGAACAAGAAATGTATAATCATCACCCACGCGGGCATAACACCATCCATGACGAAAAAATTGATGAGGGCGTCGGGAAAAAAGGACTAAACGCGTATCATGGAACTCTTTATCCGTGAAATCGGGATAACAGACCGCTTCATCAATAAATCCTTCGTACTCCATGCGAAGATTCAGTTCCTCCCCGGAATCCAATTCCCGATCCACGATAACAACCTGCCCCTCACGCGTGAAAGGTACGGTATTTTCCTCCCGATCCCTCAAACTTGTCACCTGCAAACCGGGATTCAGGTACAGTATCGGATTCTTCAACCGGTTCGTGCGCTCATTCTCAAGCACCAGTTCACTTGTCACGTACATTCTTTCCCCTGCTTGACGGAAACGGATATCATGAGTTTTCACGTGCACGTTATCCACTCCCGCGTACTTTTGAAATACTTCCCGGTACATTTCTCTCCGTGCATTTATCCCTTGAAACTTCCCGACATACAAAAATCCGCCAAAAACTCCTGCCAGAATAAAAACAATCCCGATTCCCCGAATGATTCGAATCACCCTGCTCCGATCCGACAATCGCTTCATCATTCCCACGGCTAACAGGATGAACCCGATACCGGACAACATGAAAATCCCTCTCTGCAATACCGTCCATGCCGGTTTTGCCAACCCCGTCACATCCGAGAACAAAAGCGGCAAAGCCCGTCCCCACGGGTCAAACACACCCCATAAAATCTCCCCTGTCCCGAAATAAAACGCCCCCAACAAAGCAAATAAAATAAGAATTGCCAAAGCATGATTCTTTATTTGATTGACAATAATTAATCCCAAGCCCAACACGAAAATCAACGAGGGAATCGTCAACACGACCATATAAATCAAATAAATTCCCGGCTGAAAAGTCCCCGGCTCCCCAAACAACAAATGTACCCCCATCCCACACGCCATCGTCAACACGTTCATCAACAAACACACCTCCAGTATCCCCAACACCTTTCCGGTCTGGTATATCGTATTCGTCACGGGACGGCTTAAAAACACCACGTTCGTTTCCAAACGTCGATCCCTCCTGACAAAATCCACCCCGACAAAGATGACCATGATTCCCTGCACCAGACTATATAACCACGCGTTCAAATAAGGAATATAGGAAGGCAAAGCGACCTCCGCCCAAGAACTAATTCCCCATCTTCCCCCTCCTTGCCATAACCATTGAAACCCGGTAATACCGACTAACACACAAATCATGAAAATCCAGAATAACTTCCCGCGTGCTATCAGTCTCCGCTCGTAACGAGCTATCAGGCGAATATTGTCAAATGTCTTTCTCATTTTAATACCAATTACATACCCATCCCTTCACAAAGGTAGTTTTTAAAACTAAAAGATAAAAGCTAAAAACTAAAAGTTACGTATATTATAACTTCTAGTTTTTAGCTTTCAGAATCCGGTTTATTCGTAAAATAAACCTGTAACTCGCCGCAGGCGAATGTAACCTGCAACCTGTAACTCGCCTCCGGCGATTTATCTCTGCAACGGGAATTTCAATACCGGTTCTTTCTCTTTCTTCGGTTCAGACTTGTTGATCTCCACGTCTTCAATCAAAATAGAAGCCGGGTAAATCAACGAAGACAACACCTGACGGTTCAAAATATAATTGGACACATTTTCCTTGCTGGAAATATCCAATACCCGTTTGATTTTCGACAGATTAATCGCGGAAACATCACCGAAACGAACCTGCGTTTCGCTACCGTCTTTCACGTCTACCTTGTAAATCCGGGAAGCTGTTCCTGCCATACTACGCACGATATAGGCATAATCCAATCCCTCGTCCTTGGCTGCCTTAATCAAGGCCTTTTTCATCTTATCCTGCTTCGTACCTTTATCCACCTCGATATGAATTGTTCCCGGTGCCGTCACGTAAACAATGTCCTGTCCCGTCATCACGAATCTGGAACTACCCGTGGAATGAGGAGTCTTCAATGAAGGTACTCGCCCGTTCAACATCTGGCGTAAAATACCTTTATCCACCAGCGTCATCTCCTTTGCCGGAACAACACCTTCCGCGTCAATCTCGTAAGCTCCCAATAACGGCACCCCGTTATATTTATCCAACGTGCTGTAATTCTTTACCGTCAAACGGTTATCCATGATCTTTCTTCCGATACGTCCGTCCAAAGTCTTGGCTGCACCTCCACGACCGCCTTCAGGTTTCCGGTAAGCGAACAATCCGCCTTGATTCAACAAGTTGTTCGTGAAAATAGCTGAACTGGCACCATCCTCGAAAAGCACCGGACCGGAATAAAACTCTTCCACTTCGGGAGCATCTTTCAATTTAATCAGATTCTCGGCAAAAGCTTTTACGTTTTTCTTCAGCTCTTCCAGTGAAGGCATATCCTGCGGACGAGCTACCAACACGGAATAGACATCTCCGATTTTCACGCCGTCCGCCGTGTTCACGAATCCCTGTGCATAGAAATTAACGTAAGAAACCGGTTGCTTCATGGTTACCCCTTCGCTGGTTTGCTTGTACACTTCCATGTCCAGACCGCTGATACCCACGGATGAATTGTAAATATCCTTGTAACCCTTGAAGATAGCGGAAAGTTCACGAATCGCGTTTTCCCACTCTTTCATGTTAATATCATAGGGCTTGCTCTCCACTATTTTCGTGATCGGCTCTGCCTTTACCAGATCAGGTAAAGCAGCCTCTTCCGGTGTTTGCGGGTTAGCTTTCAAGGCAGCCTCTTTAGCCGCTGATTCCTGTAATGCCCATTTATAAGCAGCATCCGTCACCAACCAGTAGTTCTGACGAATCATATCATAATCCGCCTCGGCAGGCATACCTATTTTCAAGAATTGACCGATGTAACGGGAATCACTCGTGTTATCATAATTTCCCAACAGCAATTGCGAAGAACCGATACCCATCCAAGGTAATTCCATTGAACTCGTGATAGCCCCCAACACTCCCGATACCTCGAATTGACGATATCTTCCTAGAGAATAGGACAAATAAAACGGCTTATCCATTCCCGGCAAAGCCAAATTTTCCTTATTTCTCTGCAACTCATCCTGCATGGCTTTAAAAATCACCTGATCTTGCTCGCTTTGTGCGACAACCGGACCGAGCAGCAGGAAAAACAATAATAGTGATAATATATATTTCATCGTATTAATTTTAGATTTAATGATTTTAGATTTTAGATTTCCCCGCTCATGCCAACACTCCTTTTAACTCTAAATTCTAAACGTCAAATTTCTTTTAGTTTTTAGCTTTTTTCTCCAATCCCGGAGCCGATAAAATCGGTAAAATATCCTGTGATTTGGCTTTCCGTTGCGTTTCTACTTTGTTTACCAAAATAGTCGGAGAAATTGCCGTAACAGGGATAGAACCGGACTCGGCACCACACATACCCGTGAATACACGAGCATCATTTCCCGCGTAAATAATATTCGAGAACATGGAAAGGGGAGTTCCGATCAGGTCCACGCCGCGTACCAATTGGTCGGGACGACCGTCCGCGAACACTTTGTACACTTCTAGCGGGGTAACGTTAAAGGAGTTCGTTCCCCCTTTTCCGGTGAACGTGAATCCACTCGTTACCTCTTTAAAGAAATAACCGTATTCTTTACCTTGTTTTTTCACTTCCTCGATCAACAATTGGCGCAACTCTTCCGGAGTTTTCGGGTTAGAAGTCTCGATCACCAAATTAGACTGGCGAGATACCGGGTCAAATCCACCCATAGCCCGCGCGTGCCCGTTCGAGCGAGGATGCCCGTCAATCGGGGTGCGAGTCATCAGGAACTCGTTCAACTTGCCGTTCACAACCACGTCTACCCGTTCAGCCTTCACACCTTGGTCGTCATATTTATAGAAACCGTTCAAATCCTCCCCGGCATATTCCCGGATTGTCGGGTCATCATACACGTGCATATCAGCAGGCAACACGTACTCACCAACCATTTTTTTGAACGTCTGTCCGTCACTCTCACTCTTCATGCGTTGTCCTTCAACACGGTGACCGAATATCTCGTGGAAGAATACCCCGCTGGCAGGACCGGACAACAAAGCCGGACCCGTGTAGGGATCTACCATCGGAGCGACACGCAATGCTTCAAGAGTTTTTACCATTTCTTTCGCGTCGGCGATGATCTTGTCGTTTGACGGCAGATCTTTCGGATCATAAGCAAAATAAGAAAGATTCAACGGCAATTCCATTCCGTCGTCAGCCTTCGTCTCTCCGAATACCATAATCCGGGCATACGGCAGATTCTGAACAACCTCCGTACCTTCGCTATTCACGAAATAACGTCTTTCCACGGTATAAATCATCATAGCGTCACCTTGCATGATGCCGGGTTGATTTTTGAACACGGCGGAAATTTCCTTCAACCGTTTCGCCCACTCGTCCAGATCAATTTTAGTTTTTTCTACCGGGAGCGGAGCCTCGTAATACTTTTCTACCGGAACATCCGAGAAATAAGGAGCCTTATCCTCTTCCTCCACGTTCACCGTCGTCTGCGCTTTGGTTCTCTGGTACATATCCACGGCAAACTTGTAACGGTTGTTTGTTTCGTTCCAGATAGCTTGACGAATGGCATCTTCATTATTATCCTCGTCCAAAGGCAATCTGGCTGACGAAGGCTGTTGCGCCCCCATCTGGGCAAACTTGAAATTATCTAATGTTGCATCTCCCAAACGAATTTGCGGTACTAAAGTCCGGGAACGATATTGCTGACTGTTCATCAACGCCCCGAAAGAAGTGGATACCACGGACGTGGTCACATCAATAACCCTGTAATTCATGTGATACGGGGGAAACTCTTCGCCTTTCAGTTCCTTCATCTGTTGTGCCAACTCTTCCTTGAGTAAACTCAACAACTTATCCTGTGCCTGCCCGTAAGTTTTCGGTACAAACAACAAGGTGAGAAAGCAACTCAAAATAATCCATACTGTTTTTCTCATGTGTGTAATAGTTTTAATCTTGTAAATAATAAATAGTCTGAAAACACGCACTATTTTCGATAACAAATATAAAACGATTCTGTATGGTTACAAAATGCAATCGATTTAAATTTTAGTTAAACCCGAGAAAAAATAAAAAAAGGGGATTTCCCATCACGGTACTTTCACCCTCCTAGACAAATTAGAATTCAAAAAACATTACATTTACATGTAACTATCTTGTAAAAAAAACGTTTTCAAAAAAGCCTCCGGTTATTAAATAGAACGTCAACTCGGATTTAACAAAAAAAGTGTATGCACACTTCCGGAGGCTTATTCCTTCATTTGTGCTATACACTTCTTTATTATTTCTCGAATTGACAAAGCAAAGGTATAGATTTCTTTATTAAAAACCACATAAAAATAAAATAATTTATACTTTAATTCCGACCTTCAATATTCCACCTGCTACCTCCCTACTATATTCTTCGTCAATATCACACACCTATTACACTATGTGTAAATAGGTTAATCAAATGATCTGCCATCTGCGACAACACCGAATTAAAACTCAATGTCGAGAACATTCCTATTATAAAATAATTCATACGATTGAAAGTTGAAAATTGAAAATAATAGAAGCCAGCCGCCCCGACGCAAAGCCCCGTGCGACTGAAATCTAAAATCAAAAATGGCAAATCAAGAAATCAATAAGCTGTCCGATGCCATCTTCCCATTATCCAGCGTGGCGAAGCAATACGCTTTAACCTTAGTGTTGTCCCACTCATCCGGTAGCGCATAACTCGTGCTACCACCTTCACCGCGGACTCTCAACGTTATTAATCTCGCCCGCTCTCGTACCGTCTCGTACAACACGCCATACACTTGATCTCCGGCAAACGCGTACCCATCCTCTTCCTCTTGCATCTCTTGCACAAACTGGAACTTCTTACTTTCCTCATCGTAATTCACGGTCACCTTTGGCGGATTAAGCATCCCCGCGGCAACCTGCAAAAGATCGAAATCTATTGTTCCCACGTTTTTCTCATCCACGGTTACCGCTTTCATATTCCGTGCCACGAAAGCATTCGATGTGGTCCCGTTCCCCACACCCACGAAGCCTTTCCGAATGATCGGCAGAAGACTTCGGGATAACTGTACCACAGCTTTCATTTTCGCCCGCTGTACCAGTATCTCCGGTGTCGGGTTGTCTTTCCTTGAAAAAACTTTCGCTTTCGCGATATTTTTCCTTCTCGTGTAACACAACGTGATGTTACCTACTGATTTTCTCGCTTTACCTAACAAATAAGAATTAAATTCTGCCATAAAACAATTGAAAATTAAAAGTTGAAAATTGAAAATTTACTTATTCTGTGATTGCCGATTAAACGATTCCGTAATTACAAAATCATAAATCGGAAATCATAAATCATAAATCATAAATCATAAATTCTTAAACGCCTCTTCCAACGCCGGTCCCGGATCCTGTTTTCTTGTTGTTATATCCGAGTGGCCTACCACGTTCTTGATCGGGTAATGTTTTTGAAGCAATCGGCAAACTTGTGCCAATACCTGAACCTGTACCCGCGTGTAGCGATGCCAAAAAGTCGGCACGTCCCCCTTGTCATCCGTGTACACCTCTTCTACCGGGACCTCCCGACCACATTCGGCAAACAACTTTTTCCCTTTCTGCCGGAGTTTCCCGAGATTATCCAACTCGATCCCGATAGAATAATGATTCAATTCGGCACGTCCCGCGTACCAGCTTCTTCCGGCATGCCATGCCTCGATATTGAACGGCACAAGTTGAAAAACTTTCCCGTCCCGCCCGATTACCAGATGTGCCGAAGCCGCCACATCCGGCCGGGTAAGATAAATCGCGGAAGATTCACCACTCACACCCGCGGTATAATGCAACACGATCATATCCGGCTCCTTTAACGGGCGTGTATTCTTCGAACACACCAAATGCACCACCCCATCCCCGTCACCCATCAAACGATGGTTGACAATTGAAAATGGAGAATTAAAAATTGAAAATGCCATACTAAATAATTTAAAGTTTAAAACAATAAAAAGTTATTTACTCATACAAATGCAAAAAAAGGCGTGTAAACCTTGATAATTGGTTTACACGCCTTTTATAATAAAAGATTTAATTTCTACATGATAGTGAAGCTGATTTTCCGCCCCAATCCTTGAAATATTTTAAACAACGTAGAAAGCTGAATATCTGTATGACCGTTTTCTATACGGGAGATATAACTTTTTTTTGTTCCGATTTTAGCCGCAAGTTGTTCTTGCGTCATCCCTGCTTTCAAACGTTCGGCTTTCAATTGTTCTCCGATGATAAAAGCCTCACAACTATTTTCAAAGTTATCACGCTCCGCTGTCCCCGGTACACCGAAATCTTCAGTAATCAAATCCTCTATCGGGGTACATCCCATTGTTTTCAATTCTTCATTGTTCATCTCTTCCTCCTCCTTTCATTTCTTTATTAGCAAAATATTCATGCATAAGCCGTTTAGCTCGTTCGATCTCCCCCAAGGGAGTCTTTTGTGTTTTCTTCTGAAACCCGTTAAACAATATCACTAGATTTCCTTCATCCATACAACAGAAAATACGATAAATATTTCCACCTTCTTCTACTCGAATTTCATAAAGTCCCTTTACTCCGGTAATAGCTTTAAAAAATCTCTCAGGTATCTGCTCTAAAGTCATTATATAAATAAAAACCTGATAAACTTTACGCAATGCATCCCTAGACAAGTCCTTCTTGAACTCTTTGAAGTAGTCAGCATAAACCACTACTTGGCGGACATATTTTCTCTTTTCTGTCATAGATAAATATTCTACGCACAAAGATAACTAATTAGTGAACAAAGAACAATTATTTTACTACTTTATTTCATTATACGTGCAAACCAATATATCAAAGAACATTTTTTTCACCCCAACAATTTCACGCTCACGAATCAATCAAAGCCCCCCAATCACGGAATTACCTAATCGGCAATCATTAAATCACTGAATTAGCGCCGCTTGCGTGTGAAAGCCTGCATAATTTTCTCCCCGCTCCTTCCCACCACGTATCCGCCTATTCCGATTTCCAGTAAATCCCAGAAGCGGGAAGTATCGGAGAGAATCGGCAGACTCGTGAAAGTACCGACAAGAACAATCAAGGCAAATATCAACATTACCAACGGTCGCCACGAGCGTTGTAACCAATTGCCACGAGCTTCTTCCACCAACACGGCAGTCCGAGCTTCCATCACCCGTTGTTCCCACTCCATGAACACCCGCAACAGATCCGTTTCCAGTTGCTTTTTCTCCCTCGCCGGGAGCGTCAGGCGATCGACCAACTCGCCAACCGCACTGACAATTCCGGTTACAGGCTTCATTTCCAGCCTTGAATTTTAATAAAATCCGACGGATAATAATACCTCCTCCCACAAATCTGACATTTCCGCACCTTATCTTTCTCCGCGTACCGTTCCAAAGTGCGGCGGTGAATCTCCAATTTTTTGCATAAAGCCTCCTCACTCATCATCTGCTCGAAAGGAGATTGTTTCAACTCCCGTAACCTCGACTCGATCATGCACAAACGCAGAGAAATACCCTCTTGCAACTCGACTACTGTCACCAGTAATTTTTCATTCTTTTCCATCGTTCATTATAAATATAGGATTAATATTATCACCATCTCCTCGCATCCAATTTTTCAATATGATCTTCCAGCGACGTCCTCAATCGCTCGATCAACGCCGTCGGGTGGGGTCTTGCCAGCGACTTGCTGATCAACGAGTAATAATCCGGGTTCAAAGGCAGATTCCATACCCGGCAGAAAAAACGAATAAACTCCTTTTCCGTCATATCCCCCGTCAGACACCGCACGATACCCGAACGATAGAAACAAGCCAACAACTCCCCCAGTTCCATATCGTCTAACGACAAGGTAAACACGGAAGGCAACACCGCAGGTTCCGAACAAAAACATCGGGCATAACGCAGGTACGACTCTCTCTGCACCAGCACGAAACGATTGATCATTTCCCGTGTATCGGCATCCAGCTGTTTGAACTGCACCAACTCATCTCCCCGCGTAATCCTCAAGTAGCGATGCAATGTCCCGTCTTTCCGGGGTGAGAACACCTCTTCCAATTCCAACACCCGTTCGCTCAACATCTTCCAGATCATAAAACTCCGCTGTCCCCGGACTGCAGTCTCCGCCATCATCGGACAAACCGCCAATTCCAGATCCAAAAGTTCCAAACGCATCCCCCCTTCCCATTCATAACCGTTATAACGAATCGGAGCTACAGGATCGCCCGTCAATTCCGCCTTTGCCTCAAACAATAGATTCAAGTACTTCAATAAATCATTTTTCTTGCTCATATCTTCAGGTATTGTGTATTAGAAAACGCTTTCCTGTCGGGAGTCCCGAAAAAACAATAAATATGCACCCGGGTTCCCTTTCTCCTCGTCAACGGGAATGTCACCTTTTCATCCAAACGCTTGGCCCCGATTCCCTCCACGACTACCGGGGAAAAAGAACGATTCCCGTACAACAACACGACAGTCAACCCGTCGTCGGCATCCCCGAATCCGTCCCACGTGTCAGCCTCCCATCGCAATGTCACCCGGTCTTCAGCGTCCACCTCCGCCTCCAACTCGTACACACCCCGGCGTCTCCCTGCCGAGAATTGCAGTAACGAAAAATCCCCGATTTTCCCGTTCGCCTTAAAGGCTTCCAGATTCATCTTCATAAACAAGGAATAACCATTCATCCTCGTCCCTTTTGCCGATACGTCCAGCACATCCCGCAACGAAGTTTCTTTCAATTTCTGGTAAAAACGCACTGCCACCCGGAACCTCGAACGTACCGCCTGCTGTTTCGGCGTATTGGGATCATTTCTATTCACCGCCAAAGCCTTGGCGAACGTTTTTCCGTTCATGGTACAGAAAACGGTGTTCCCCACTTTCCCCCGAATCTTAAATAAACTACTTACTTCTGCCATAATTTTTCATTTAAAAATTTATACTCCAAAATCTACTGACATATCGTCAAACTTTGATGATGCAAACATACAACCCTTTCACCCGTCCGCCTTGCAGGGTGAACATGGACAATTCGTGACAATAACAGACTCTCACCAAAAAAGACAAAAAAAATCAGGAGATGTGGCAAAACACACCTCCTAATGAATTACAATTTTTTCCGCGAACTATTACTCGACCACCTTCCAATCCGACACTGTTCCCGTTTCCGATGAGAAACTAACCCCGATACGATACAGCCGACGCTCATCTTCCAAGTAAGGCAACGCGTACCCCTTCTCCTCTATCTGGCGCAATGCCTCGTCCGCCGTACCGTCTAGCTTGAATTCGAAAATATAAATATAATGATCGGTCTCGATGATACAATCCACTCGTCCCTCGCTCTGCTGCTTCTCCGTGTAAACCGTGTAAACGCTAACCAAACGCATCAACAAATAGAACGTGTAATGAAAATACCGCTCTTTCTCCCGTTCGTTTTCCTTACGCCGCATCGTGTAAGGAATACTACTCAAAAACGAGGTCAACAAGCGACGGAATTTTTCCGTGTCACCATCCTGTAAGGTATCCACCGTATCCTGTACCCAATTATTAATGCTTGTTCGCGGCTTCAAGTAATCTGAAGCCACCATGGTCAAGAAACCGTTTTTCACCTCGTTATTCGGGAAATCGAGCAAAAACGTATTACGACGCATATTGTATCCTTTGATCGTCAAGTAACCACTCTGGTAGATCATCGGTAAAGGTTTTTCAACGTCTGCCTTGTAATCCACAAATTCAGGAGTTTCATAATAACGCCCCGTCAGTTCATTCAGATTTTCTCTAGTGTGATTCAATAGACGAATAAGATAAGACGGGGTACCACTCCGGAACCAATAATCTTGAATCATCATTGCATCCAAAGCATTCAATAAACTGAACGGGTTATAAACATCCACTAACCGCGGACCGAAATGATAACCGTCATACTGACGTTTCAACAACTGCCTCATCCCTTCCGCATCATAATGATAAACCTCTGCCATCTCCGTCATGGGTGATGCAAAATAATAATCCAACTCATCTTGCGTAATCCCGCAAAGAGCCTCATACCGACCATCCATACTGATATCTTTCGGTTGATTGAAACCACTGAACACGCTCACCTGCGAGAATTTCGTCACTCCTGTCAGGAAAACAAATTGCAAATGCTCGTCAGCTGCCTTGAAAACAGAATAAAAACCTTTCAGTACCCCACGGTTCCATTCCTCCAGCAGCATCCGGTTGCCATCCACGGTCACCTCTATATTTGTATCCAACACGTCAAGAATCGGCTTGTCATATTCATCTATCAACACCACGACTCGATGCCCCGTCCACTCGTGTGCTTTCTCTAGCAATTGGATAAAACGATCCCCCACGTCCAAACCTCCATTTTCTAAACCGAATTCTTCCTCCCAACGGGATACATATCCTTGGAGCACGTTCTCTAACGTTTCCCCTTTCAAAAAATTCCGTCCGTTAAAATCAATATGAAACACCGGATACACCAACCAATCCTTCTCCAATTCGTCAATCGCCAGCCCCTTGAAAAGTTCCTTCCGTCCCAAAAAATAATTCTTCAGTGTAGACACCAAAAGACTCTTCCCGAAACGACGCGGACGACTCAAAAAATAGATTTTTCCTTCTTTCACCAACGAGTAGACCAAGGCGGTCTTGTCCACGTAAACATAACCGTCCTCGATGATTTGGTCAAAACTCTGGATTCCTATCGGGTACTTCATCTTCAAAATCGTTTTAAAGTTGTTCATACAAAGATATTACAATATTTTCCATGTCCCAACATGTCAAAGAACTTTTACTGATTCCTTCTGAAAATCTGCCAATTATCTCTCACGTTAAAATCTTAACCAGCCCCTTCTCTCGTTCTTTCCCCGTTGTTCTGTCATTCTTTCCCCGTTTCGAAACGACTAAACTTTGACTGCACAACGTGAGAACATCTTACCCCCTTCTCGTACTCGGCTTTTCCGCCCCCCTTATATTATCAGATTTTGTTGATGCAATCATACAATTGCTTCAACGACTTGCCTTGCAGGGACAGTATGGACAATTCAATACAATTTTGGACAATAAAAAAATCTCTCTTTTTCCATCGGTAAATTACCAACACACCATTTTTATCAGTTCAATACATCACATAAAAATAGGCTGGAATTAATCTTCGTTCCCACAAAAATTCTCCTCCAGCCTATTAAAATTTCAGAACAAAAGCCTCAACACTTTAGTTTTCCGAAATTTGTATTTGAAGCACACTACACTATTTTATCAATAGACAATTATTCAATTTTGAACAATCAACATTAATTATAGCATCCCCACAAGCACCTGCTCCCAACACGTATTTCCCGTAAGTGAAGCACAGTTTTTTACCCGTAAAATTTAGAGCTGAACAAGTGTTTACCGTTGGCTGTTCGGAAAAACATTCATCCGGATTTTTAAATTCCTGTTTTAATACCCGGTTGATCTCGTTTGCTTGTTTCAAATCCAGTATATCCCCCTTAGATAAGAATTTACCGTTTTTCAAATCATAATTCAAAGCATAGTACTTCGTTTCCCCGTTCGCTCCACCTAAAGAGATATACACTTTCAGACGCAAGCTGATATAATTGCTGTTCGCCATAAATACACTGTCCTCCACGAACATTTCCAAAGGCCGCATAGGTTCGGCATCAGGAATCGTATCAAACGCTTGATTATACGCTTTTACTTGAACTTTAAAATCATTTTTCAAACTATCAATCAACGCGGCAACCCGGTCATTGACAACTTTACACTTTTGGGGATCTGTCGAAGAAAATACCGGTTTTGATATTTGTATTTCCCATATCTCCGTGTTATCGTTTTCTTGCTCTTTCTGCACATTGATATTCTCCGTCTGGCATCCTGTCAAAACGGAAAAAACGATTCCAATCAATATTAAAAATTTCATATTCATTTTATTCTTCTTGTAATAATTCCAATTCACCTAATTTACGATTAACAACATTCTGAATCATGAGTTGTGTCATTTGCATATCCAACTGGTAAGATGCCAACAGAGCCTGATTATAGCACTCTTTCGCGCTGCCGTACTCTGCCATCATCTTGTAAGAATCACCAAGCATTACCAGATAATTTATTTTATCCATGGAAGCCACGTCTTTATCCTGTAATGCCTGCTTCATCCATTCCACGGCTTGCATATGCGCCTCTTTCGGTAATTTACTGCCCATGGCATCATACATATTTTGTGCGGCACCACCGTAATCCTCCCCGGTAGCATTTGCTCCCAAAATTTTAAAATAGTCATTCATCTGTTCCATGTATTTTTTCACGTCTTTCTCATAATACAAGGTATAGATACCATCATAATAACTCTTGGATTTCTCGTAAGGTGACACGTCGGTTTTGGCTATCACGTCGTATGCCGCTTTCAAATCACCCCGTACACGTTCCAGATACTTTTTATACTCTTCCTTCCCTGCCTTGGCAAGATTTTTCATCACGTTATCGTTATGCTCGATAATGAAATACGCCGGGGCATCACCCATCACCTGACGGTAAGCCGCTAGATTCTTGTTGATAAACTCGATCAAAGGATCGTCCTGTTTCGTGTTATCGTGATACGTGAGAATGATATTATAGTCCGTTTTATTGATTAAATCCGCCCCCATCTTCTGCTTTATGTATTCGCTATACATTTTATTGACGCGGCTCACCCACTTTTCAGACTCGATTCCTTCTTGTGCTGACACGAAAGCAGGAGCCTCTTTCAAAAGTTGCTGAAGAACATCCAAATCGTTTTTAGAACGCTTGTATTGGGCGTACAAATCCTCAAAACCCAATTCTTCACCCGTCGCAACCTTACCTTGCTTCAAAAATTCCTCTATTGACATGGAACCCGTTTTCTGTAAAACCACTTTCCCATCGGAACGGACGTAAGCCAAGGTTGGATAAGCACTGATTTTGAATTGTTTCACTACCGCCTTGTTTGCCGGATCTTCCGCATTCAACTGGATAGCGATGAATTTACCGTTATAATATTCTCCCACACTTTTATCCGTGAATACCTCTTTCGCCATCATTTTACAAGGACCGCACCACTCGGTATAAAAATCAATAAAAACCATTTTATTCGTCTCGGCTGCTTTCGCTAACGCCTCTTGATAATTTCCCTTGAAAAAATTGATACCCTGCCCTGCAACGTTAAATACCGCAATCAGACAAACCATCATCACTAAAATACTTCTTTTCATTCTATTTCTTTTTTATCATTCAACAATAAAAGTAAATGCATTTTTCAATTCCGCAGAATAGTCCTCGTTGTATACCCGCAAACTGACCAGATAGTGCCCCTTGGGGACTTTCGTGTGTAAAGGCAATTCCATGATACCACCTCCACGTACAACTACTTCCTGTTTGAATGCTTCCGCATCCCCTCCCTCGGTTGCAGTCACGTTCACCAATTCATAATTCAAGGGATTCGTCCCCAGTACTCCCTGTATTTTAGGAGATACCCAATTGGCATCGTTCATTATCCGGAGTTCATCTTCCTCCGGGTCTAATTCCTTCCGCACGACAATTGAAGTTGGATCATATTCCGCATTGTCTGCTTTTAAATACCCGACCTTCACGTCATGACAACTCCATAACGCAAATACCAGAAAAAATACACTATATATCGATTTCATCTTTTATATTTAATTGGTTAATAATACTATTCAAAATCGTCCGGAGTTGTTTCCTCCTGAGTGAAAATAAAATCTCCCAAAGTGAAATTATAATGCAAGGAATGGACAACACCATTCGTCGGCTCGATATTAGTAGACGCAATGTCTATATGTTTCCCTCTATTGTCCAAAGCTTTAATAAATAGTACAATTGCACCTACTCCCGCAACCTCGTTGTAAGAATCTTGAAAAGAATAAATCCAGAAACGATTGCCCATTTCACCAGTGAAAACAGTTCCCCCGGTACCTTTATATTGATCCGGATTTTCATCTTCAGTATTCTCGTCACCACCATCACCCATATCTCCGTCAGGATATTCCCAATCGTCACCGGAGTCATCCCAATTATCGCCGGAGTCATCCGTATTTTCTTGAGCAATTTCCTTACCGAGAGGAATATCGTCACGCATATGTTTCCCTTTGACAACACATTCCATGATCATCTTGTAACAAGTATCGACCTCGATTTCCGCCACACTGGAATATCCTTTTTGCAACATATACCGACGGATAGAGTGGTTTGTCGGACCAAAGAATGTAATTTGCTCGTAACCTGCCCTTTTACCTTCAAACAAATCCACCAGATTCGCTCTCTCGACCATCAAGCGGGTGCTATCCCAATCATAATGATTGGATTGCAGGTACTCGTACATATTTCCGTCGAACTTCCCGTTGACCAAGCCCGTCTCTATCATATTGTATTTCGTGTTGCACGAAATCAACAGAAACAAACCGACAATTGATATAATACATTTCATATTTTAATTTCTTTATAAATTCATGTTAGAAAAATTTAGACCAATAACGATTCTGACGAATCAAGTCATTCATCGTTTGTGCCGTTGAACTGATCGGCAAAAACAAAGCTCCGTCCTGCACATCATCATCAGATAACCGGGAAAATGCCGGGCTCAATTCTGTCTTGAAATATCCGTTCCGAATCACATCATAATAACGATGTCCTTCCGCTATCAACTCTTTCTCTCTCTCCTTAAATATAGCATATTGCAAATCACCATCCCCGGCAGCGGGATAGGCATCGGCTTTCGCCCTTTCCCTAATTTTATTCAAATCGTCTTTTGCCCGGCTGTCTCCTAACTTCGCGTAACATTCAGCCCGCAACAAATAGATATCCGCCAATCTCCAATAGCAATAATTCGCGTTAAACGTAACAAATGTTTCTCCGGCAGAATTATTTTCTTTGATATACAAACCATTCCGATATTTATATAAATAGGCGTATCCCGTGTATTCTTCCGAAGACGGTTGTGAAGCTTCATCGAAATGATAAAAGAAAGCGTTCCTTCTTTCATCTTTATTAAGGTACAGCCCCCTCACGGTCTCGTTATATAAATAAAAACTAATATTATAATCGTACGGAAAATCACCTACTTGCGCGTATTTATTCACCGGCCAATTCACGTAATAACGAGAAAGGACTTTACTTGTCGGCCAAGAAGACGAATACGGGTCAAGCATCAACTCGAATATACTTTCCGGATTGACAACATTCGGGTCAGACAGGTATTGACAGAGCTCACTTGGAGTTTTCGCCAGCTCGTATTGACCGACTTTTTTCGTGATTAATTTTGTAGCCCAATCTACAGACTCTTCATAACATTTTTTAGAATCTCCCTCGAATTTGTATAAATCGATCACACTCCCCTTCCATGCGTACAAGTGAGCCAACAATGCCGCAGCAGAACCTTTACAACCGAATTGCTTCACGACACTTTTATTCCCGGAAATGTCCTTCATATCCTCGAAAAGAGGAAGAATATCAAATGCCTTCCGGGCATTCGCAATTGCCGTGTCAATCACCTCCAGAGTTGGACTGGTAGCGTAAGCGGAAGTGGTTGATGTATTCTTCGTAATAATAGCTTTTCCCCAACGTCGTGCCAAGTCGAAATACAGCAATCCTTTCGCGAAATAAGCCTGCCCGACATGAAAATTCACTCGCTCTTCCTCGACATTCTTTATATTCCCGATATTTTCCAAAATAAGGTTAGCCAAATAAATAGCATCATAATGATTTTTCCAATCTACATACATAGAACCCTCGTCTAAGGCCGAGGATTGCAAATTCCTGACCTCATCAAACCATGTTTCGTCTGCCAACACCCCCATGAATACATGGGCATTTTCCTCCGAAAAATAGGATCTTATAATACTATGCATCTCCGACGTAACGGATTCCAGCTCTTTCTCATCTTTAAAATAATTGCCTATCGTGGAAGCATTTTCTGGAACCACATCCAACAAAGAGTCACAAGCCGTCAAAAGAAAGCAACATACCACGTAAATATATTTTCTCATAATCAAAATTTTACGGTTAAACCTAATGTCAATTTTCTCGCTAACGGGTAGTTACCTCCATTATCTATTCCCGTGGACGGATTTACAATTTCAGGATCCAATCCCGAGTAATTTGTCCACAATAACAGATTTTCACCCGTGAAGAATACCCGGATACCATCCAAGTGAATTTTACTTACAATATTTTGAGGAAGATTATACCCTATTGTTAATTGTTTCACCCGCATATAATTCACCCGTTCAATACGGGAATCAATCAACCCGCCATACTGTCCCGTGTATTCGCTTGACGATGCCTCCAATGCCGGGTAATCGGTCTCGTCTCCCGGTTTTTGCCAGAAAGTTTTGTCACGATAGTCAGTAAGAATAGGCATGAATTTTTTATCAAAAGCCAACGATGTTTTCATGTACATATCTATCATTTTCCGCCCTAACGAATAAGTCAACAGCAAGTTCAAATCAAATCCTTTCCACTTTATCTCGTTGGCAAAACCACCATAAGCGACAGGTAAAGCCGAACCGGCATAATACATATCATCTCCGTCAATGCATCCGTTCATATCCATGTCTTTCAATTTTCTCATCCCGACACGCATGGGATTAAATCGGTTTCCAAAATATAAGGGATTCTGATTTCCTATCTGGTCGGAATAAACCGGAATGTCTTTTTCATTTTGAACAAACCCTTCATCCTTATAAGCGTAAATTCCTGAAATCGATCTTCCAATGACAAAACCATCCATATCCATGTTCGTGTACGACTTCTCAAAACGATTCCAATTACGGGAAATATTAAATTTAGCTCTCCATTTCACTGCCGAGTTCCGAAGAATATCGATCAACGCTTCCAATTCGAGTCCTTCATTGGAAACTTCCATCACGTTCTGCCACTGACGATCCAAGAGGTAAACATCACCGGGAAGTTTCACGTTATACAACAAAGATTTGGTATACTTGTAGTAATAATCCATCTTCAATTTCAGACGATAATCAAAAATATCCAAATCCAAACCGATATCATATTGATCCGTCTCTTCCCAACTCAATCTAGTGTTCGAAAGAGTCTCCGGACGAACACCAACATTTCCCATGAAACTTCCCCCTATTTGTAAAGTGCCTAACGCAAGGTAAGCCTCGTCAAACTGCTGACCGGACCGTCCCCAAGACGCCCGAAGTTTTCCATAACTCATCCACCATATATCTTTCAGAAAATTTTCCTCCGAGTAAGCCCATCCCACGGCAACGGAAGGAAAAGTCGCCCAACGAACATCTTTCCCGAACACGGAAGAACCGTCTTTTCGAAGTGTAAATTCGGTCAAATACTTTTGTTTGTAATTGTACGCGATACGTCCGAAGCCGCTGACAAGCATTTTTCTTTCCGAATCAGACCGATATGCCTGTAAAGCAATCGGGTATCCGGTTGATTCATCTATCGTGAGAAAACCGTCCAGCACGTAATGTATATCGTTACTCGGGCTTCCCTTTCCACTACCGCTAAATTCATTTTTCACCCACCGGGAATAAGTGAATCCAAATAACAAATCAAAATGATGATTTTTCTTCAAATCGAATTTATAATTTAACAACTCTTCTGTCTGGAACATCATATATTGTTCGATTTGCCCTGTTGAGACACTCAAATTATCAGAACTCAAGTAACTGGGGTCAAAAGCATTTTTTTGTGTCTGCGTAAAATCCATTGCCACGTTTGCCGACAGATTCAATCCTTTCACGATTTCATAAGCTAAAGCCACACTTCCGCGAATATTAAATGAAAGATTGCTTTCCACACTGCCGTTCAACCTCTTCAGCGTTTCTGTTTCCACACTACTTCCTTTACCGGGTAATAAAGTAGAATTCTGCATGGGATCCACGGTCAAGGCTTCAATCTTGGTTCCTCCCCCAAAACCGGTATACCCGGCACCTTTACTTCTATCGGTATATGCCATATATACACGGGAATCCAATGTCAGATTCTTCCGCAAATTCGCATTCATGTTACTGATAAAATTCACTCGCTTAAAATCACTACCCAACATTATCCCTTTCTCGTTATACCACCCCAAACCGACCAAGTACTTGAAATTCTCGGAGCCTCCGGAAGCCTGCATATTAGCATTCAATATTTTACCGGTTCGAAAACAATATTTCCACCAATTCGTGGAATTATTATAAAAAGGGTTTATACTATCCTGCAACTGACGATACACTTCTCCATTTCTCATAGGAATACCACGATTCCAAAAGAAATCATAAGCACCATACTCTTTCTCGAACACGTCTTCGTAAGAATTCGGGAATATATAAGCACCATTGTCATCCTGATAAGCCATGCGCTCATTCCTTGCCACTAATATATGCCACAATCTTTCCCCGTGTCCGCTAATCTGAGTCGGAGTTTCGGGTAGAATGGAACTCGAATAGGATACGTTTGCCGAGAATTTGGCTTTACCTGTTTTTCCTTTTTTAGTCGTAATCAGAATCACCCCATTACTTGCCCGGGAACCGTAAATCGCTGCAGATGCAGCATCTTTCAATACTTCCACGGATTCAATCGTCGAAGGATCCAACTCGGCCAACGTGTTAGTACCCGTGACGGGAGAGGTAAAAGCCTGCATGGGAATACCGTCAATAACATACAGAGGAGAACCGTCATTAACTCCATCTATCAACAAAGAATTATACCCGCGGATATTCACTTTCGTTCCGCCTCCACCGGGAGAACCCGCGACATTATTAATTTCGACTCCCGCCATGTGTCCTTGAAGTAAATTCGCAAAACTGGCAGAAGGAATCTCTTCCAGATCTTTCGCTTTCACGGATGAAATAGAACTAATCAATTCCCTCTTATTCCGTTCTCCATAAGCGATCACGGTAACCTCATCCAAATCGGAGACTTCTTCTTCCAGTGTCACGGTCAATTCTTTCCCGGCTGTAAAAGGCACTTTTTTAGTTTCGAATCCCACGAAAGAGAATACAAGAATACCATTTTGCATGGGCAATTCAAGGGTAAATTTTCCTTCGTTATTCGTCGCCGTCCCCAAAGCCATTCCATCCACTTTTACCGTCACACCCGGCATCGTTTGCTTTTGTTTATCCAAAACAGTTCCGGAAATTCGGCAGGCTTTTACCTTTTCTTGCTCGGCTCTTTTAATAATGACTGTTTTCCCTTCTATCGAATACATCAATCCGGTCTTGCGCCCAATCAGCAAAGAATCAAGCGCTTGCTTCAAAGTCACAGATTGCAATTTTACTGTAATACCGGTATAGCCGCTCAATTCACTTGAATTGAACAAGAAATTGTAACGAGTCTGTACCCGCAAATTTTCAATAATTTTAATCAAAGATGTGTTTTGGACATCCAGATTCACTTTAATCGCATTATCCGTCTGTGCTTGAAGATTTATACTTCCCGTGAAGCACAAAAGCAACAGACAGACGCTCCACTTGGACAATTTTTCTCTCAATCCGAGAAAATTTCTAAGAAGTTGTTGTCGAGTTTCTCTCATAAAGTTTTTGTTATTAATGTGACATTTATATACAGCGACATTGTCAAGGAGATGGACCAACATCTCGTTTGCCTTTTCGCCGTTTATTCCGTTCTCTTGTTTACTTGTAAAAGTAGATTGTAGCAATCCTCTCAAATTTTCACCTCGAAACTTTTTCAAGTTTCTTCCTTGATATTTTGTTGTTTTTTCATAGATTTGTGTAATTAATGTGACTGTTGAAATATACAGCGACTTTGTACGCGAGAGATGGACCAACATCTCTCGTCGTTTTTTACCGCTTTTTAATAATAACTTTCTTTCCCGCTATCTCATAGGTAATATCCCCCATTTTTGAAATTACTTGCAGTGCTTCTTCCAAAGTTTTCGTCCGATCCATATAAATATGAAATCTCATTCCTTGCAACTCGGAAGACTCACAGACGATCTCTGCATCATACCAACGTGCCAACTCGTCCATAACTTGGTTCAGCAAAGCATTTTTGAAAACAAACTCCCCGTTTTTCCAAGCCAATACCGCCATCAGATCCGCCTCCCGTACCGAAAGCGAACGATCCGCCGTCGCAATTTCGCACAACTCTCCGGGTTGCAACAAGACTGAATCTCGGCCTGATGAAACCTCCACTTTTCCGGAAACCAAGGTGGCAAAGGTATTTTGTCCCATATACGCTTTCACGTTAAATTGAGTCCCTAGCACACGTATATTCCCGCCTTGAAATTCCACAAGAAAAGGGTGGTTTTCATCCCGGACAACATCAAAATAAGCCTCTCCGCTTAAAAATATCTTTCGTTCCGTTCCCGTGAAAGTATTCGGAAACCGCATACGGGTTTCTGAATTCAATATTACAGTTGTTCCATCCGAAAGGATCAACGAGTATTCTGCCCCTCTAGGTACAACGATCTCACTATATTCCACGACAGGGGCAACCTGTTCGTTATCAATCTCCCGTTTTTCCTGAACGGTGGCACTCTCCATATTCACCTCGAATCCCGGAATCTTCATGGACAAAGCTTTCTCTCCCGTGATCTCGTGAGTACTACCATCCGGCAAAATCAATTTCACACCTTTGGAATGTGCCACTTCCAATGGCAATATTTTCTCTCCCGCTTCTTTTTCCTTTATGGTTTCCATCCACAAGACCGCACCTACAACGCTTGCCACACACGCCGCAACGGCAACCCACCGCCGCCAAGCAATCATCCGTTGCTTCTTCCGGGGCAACGCCATCCGCTGCCACATTCGCTCAACCCGTCGGGATTCCTCCTCGATTCCTAACACCTTACCCCTGTAATACTCTTCCGCATCCTTCAGAAACCGTTTCCTTTCCTCCGCTCCTTCCATCCAGACTCTCACGTCTTCCCGCTCTTCCTCGGAAGCCTTACCCGAAACTACCCGTCTGATTTTATCTATTTCCATGATTTTTCATTGTCTTTATTATTAAGACAACGTTAGGGAAAAATGGGGGACAAAAAATAATTGAAAATTGAAAGTTGAAAATTGAAAATTACTTTACACGATTGATAACAAACAAGTTAATTAGATATATTTTTTTAAACTGTGACAAGTATCCGTATATCGTTCTTCAGGCAATCCGGTACTATCAGAGCATCATTTAGTATAGATATATCTTCAATGAATAGCAAATTCAAGGTAAAAATATAGATATTTCTATTCAATCTTGACAAGTTCACTTACCGCATATAGAGGCAAATTAACTAACCATTCTTCTTTCCGGTAATCAGACATTGAAGTTCGAACCGCTAATTCGGGTTTATATTTTTGGACAAAAAAACGAAGGCTTTTTGCTTGTAAATTCTCGGATGCCTTAACTTCCACCGGGATCAAGAGGTGCTGATATTGAATCAAGAAATCTATTTCTCCATCTGATTTATCAGAAGACCAATAATAAATAGACAAATCCGGATCAGACAATAGTTGCTGTAATACAAATTGCTCTGTCAAAGCACCCTTGAACTCTACAAAAACAGTATGTCCATCCAATAAAGTTTTGGCATCCAACGCGGTCATTGCCCCAAGTAAACCGACATCAACAACAAATAATTTGAACGCGGAGAAATCTTCATAAGCTTTCAATGGCAGCGCGACCTTAGTGACACGATTTATTTTATGCACCAAACCGCAATCAATCAACCAAGTAATCGCCAATTCAAATTCCTTCGCCCTCGCCCCCTGCCGAATTAATCCATAAACAAACTTTCGATTTTCTTTTGACAATTGTGCCGGAATAGAATTCCATACCATTCGAATCCGGGGAACGACTTCAACTGGAGCATGTTTCGAAAAGTCCTGCTCATACGCATCCAGAATTTGTCGTTGTAACTCCTGCACTTCCTTCAAATCCGTATGACGTACAAAACTCGCAACCACTTCCGGCATCCCTCCCACGTAGTAATATTGTTTTAGTAATTCTATATATTTTGTTTTATAAGCAGTAATCAATTGCCATTGTTTTTGGTGCAGGAGATCGACTAGAGCATCCTCTCCCGCGGCACTCAAAAACTCCATAAAGCTCAACGGGTACAAATCGACAAATTCCACTTTACCTACCGGAAAAGAAGTATTCTGATGTAACGCGATTCCCAGCAAAGAGCCGGCAGCCACCACATGATATTCCGGGGCATTCTCGTAAAAATACTTCAAAGAAGTGATAGCTCTTTCTGCCTCTTGTATCTCATCGAAAATAATTAATGTTTTATCCGGTTCCGGCTTTACACCTGTCGTTATTTGAATTCCCAATAAAATACGAGATATCTCAAAATCATCTAAAAAAAGATTTTTTGCCTGTCGATCATTCTCAAAATTAATGTAAGCAAAATTTTCATACTCTACACGAGCAAATTCTTTCATTAACCAAGTTTTACCAACTTGACGAGCCCCGCGTATTATTAGCGGTTTTCTTGAATCCTTTTGTTTCCATTCCCGCAGGAAATCCAATGCTTTTCTTCTCATAACAACCCTCTCTTTCATTTCTTGATACATAAACTCGGCGGAGTTTTCGTGCAAATATACACTTTTTCGGCGGAGTTTTTGTAATTTATTACATTTTTTCGGCGGAGTTTCTGTATGCAAATATAAATCACAAAAATCAAGAATCGCTAAATCACAGAATAGACGCACGTCTCGCGCAGTCCCCAATCATAAATCTAAAATCATAAATCTAAAATTAAATCGTTCCCTTCAAGATCATAAACGCATAGAGTAACGGCAAGGATTCCCGGATAAATTTGTAAGCTCGTTTCACGTGGGTATGGACGGATGTTTCCGAGATATCAAGTTCACGAGCGATCTCTTTGTAACTCATGTTCCGGAATATCTTTAGTTCCAATACTTTTTGTTGTTGGTCGGGTAATTTTTGCAGGCACTCTTGAACTTTCTCGAACAAGGCGCTGTTATCCTCGTACTCCAGCGTACCGACGTATATCAATGCTTCCGTCAGTTTCGTCCGGTTAGAATCTTCCACTTGGAGATGTTTATAATAATTCAGACAAGAATTTTTCACGGAAGAATAAAGATAACTGCTGATATTGGTTTCATCCGGCAGAGAAGCAGCCATTGACCACAGGCGCATAAAAGTATCCTGCACGATATCTTCTGCCGTATCTGCATTCATGGTATAGGCTAAAGCGAACCTGTATAATTTGGGACTCATCTCCCGAAATACCTGTTCGAAAACCTCACTTGAATTGTCCTTCAATCCTTTAACCCAATCCTCTTCTGCTATGTCACGCCCGTCATACCTCATTATTGGAATAAATATTTTTCCAAAAATAGAGAAAGTTTCCCTTTCACCAAAATCTTTGACACGAAAACACCCGAGAAAGCAAAAAAGTCCGTAAGGTTTATCACGATATTATAAACTTTACGGACTTTATAGTTTAATGAACTTTATCTTATTTCCCCTTCCTTCGGATCAGCACCAGTATTCCCAGCAAAAGAAGCAATGCCGGCAATACCCACTTCAACACGATTTGCAAGGTTCCCCCGGCATCCATACCCAAGTTCAGCTTATTATCAATAGGATCGGGACGGGTAGTATCCACCGGTAATTCCTCGTAAGACAGCCAGTCGAACATCGACATAATCAAGTCCCCGTTCGCCGACGATATCCCCCGGCGGGTTGTGGACAGTTCGCCCATGCTGAAACAATCGGCATCACCGAGCACGATAATCCGTTGTTGTTTCCCGGCATGCTCCCGTTCCAATCCGACCATCGTCGTTTTCACCCCGGCACGCTCTCCCGCTTTCGGGTTCAGGCGTGCCGTGTCATTCACGAAATCGATCGTTTCCAATTCATTCCAAGCGGCAGAATCCCGCCCTTGAAACAAAGGCATTACACGGAAACCCTTCTCCGCTTTCTGCTCGATAGCCAAGGCTCCCGGCATCACCAGAGACGCGGGACGGCGTCCCATGTTCGTGTTCACGTACAGACTCTTCCACAGGCGGGATATCTCTTGAGCCTCCTCCGTTGCCCGGCAAAGAAACAAATGCGGGGGATATTCGTCAATCTGTTGTTGCACCAGAATACCCGGTTCGAAACTCAATCCTAAATACTCCATCAAAGGAGTCAAATGGGAATAACTCTTCGGTTTTCCGGCGATCACCAGATTCCTCCCGCTTTCCACGTAACGATACAAAGTTTCCAACTCTTCGTTCGTGAAAGGTTCCAAAGGTTCCGCCACAACAAGCACGTCCAAACTATCCAACACCCCCGGGTTACGCTTCAAATTCACGTCAGTCACGTCAAACCCTTGATTCAGTAACGACTTCCGGTACATTTTCTCGGCAACCATATAAGAATAATCCCGATTCTTATCCCCGACAATCGAACGGGCGCCATGATCCGACAAGAAACCCACTTGAGGCAACTTCATCGCGATTCGTTTCAACGCCGCGGAAATCTCCGTTTCACCCGGAAGACGATTCATGTCGGCATATACCCGTAGAAAAGTTTTTTGCCCGTTATCCCGTTCGATCAAAGCCACGAAACGATACCCCTCGTCACTCAAATCTATATTTCTCAGCGCCTCTTCTCTAGCCAGTTCCTCCGGGGAAAGATATTTTCCCAACCGGGTTCCCTGCAATTTAGCCGCATCCTTAGCCGCCCCGTACAAAGTCTTTTCCGGGTATCTCTTTTTAAAAGCCTCGGTCGTCGTGTCCGTGTAATAATAAAAGACATAATCGAGTTTGGTTTCCGGTTTGAAACGGATATACCGCTCGTAACGGGCTATATCACTATTGATACCTTTCGTCGTTATGCTGTGAATGCTCCCGAACAGATTCACGTAAGTCGTTATCTTCAATCCGCCGTCCAACTGTGCCACGATATCCTGACTCGCTTGTGTTAAAGTATTGCTCTTCGTGTGTGTCGAATCATGATACCACTTCATCGTCGGACGGGAAGTCAGATACCCCAAGAAAACCGCCGCGAGAAACACCCCGAGATAACGCGCGGCTTTCCCTGCAAAAGAACAGCTCTCCCGCCGCAACTGCAATTTCAATATCGCGAAACACAGGAACATCACGCTCATAAGCACGAAATACAAAATATCTTCACTGCAAATCAATCCCTTGATAAACGTGCTCGCCCTACCGCCAAGCGACAACCAATACGTGATTTCCCGCACGAAGGTAAATTCCTGCCAGATACCGGAAACCAGATTCAGCAAGGTCAGCAAGGCAAACATTCCTATTGCCGCCACGATCGGGTAAGTAGTCAACGTCGACATGAAAAGCCCGATAGCCGCGTAAAGCCCGAACAAAAAATACAATCCCAACAAACCCGTCAACACCGCCGACCAATCGAACGACTCCACGAGGCATCCGGCTATCAGCACGTAAACCAACAGGAATGCCATCATCAACAAACCGTACAGCATGATGCCCAAGTATTTTCCAAGCACGATATGCCTGCCCGTGATCGGGGCTGAAAAAAGCAACTTGATAGATCCCCTGTTAAATTCCTGACTAATCAACCCCATCGTCAACAAAGGCATCAATAAATATAGGAACTGACTCACTCTCGACCACAATCCCCCCATGGGGGTATAAAATATCACCCGGGATATCGCGTACAATCCCCTGCTTCCCAATTCTTGCCGCCTTGCCAGCATCTCCATCATATCGGCAAATCCCATACCTGTCATAAACACGAAAAGCACGAGTAAAAGCCACGCTACCGGCGAATAAAAAAGATTTGACAACTCCAAACGGGCTATCCTGTATATTGCTCTCATAATTTTTCCTCCATATTAAATTATTTCCCTGACAATTTAGCGAACACGGCTTCCATCGAGCTTTTCTCGACCTTAATTTCCGTCATTTCCCATCCCCGTGCCACACTCTCCCGGATAATCAGCTTTATCGTATCCCGATCCCCGTCATATGTCAGGCGGACACCATGACTTCCCACGCTTTCCGCCCGTCTGATGCCGGGCATCGCCATCAATTCATCCGGTAAAGGGGGCAAATCGAAAGTGGCATAAAGCGTGTTCGGCTCGATATAACTATCAAATTCATCCACGCTGCCGGAAAAAACAACCCGCCCGTGTTCAATCATCTTGATCGTGGAACAAGTAGCCTGCACCTCCGACAAGATATGCGTCGAGAGCATCACGGTACGCTCCTCGGCAATATCCCGGATCAACTGGCGCACTTCCAGTATCTGGTTCGGGTCCAACCCGTTCGTGGGCTCGTCCAGCACCACGAACTTCGGATCGTGCAGAATAGCCTGCGCAATACCCACGCGTTGCTGGTAACCGCCCGAAAGATTACGCAACAAGCGGTCTTTCATGTGTGTGATCCCGCAACGTTCCTCCGCTTCCCCGATAGCCGTCTTGATCTTTTTCCTGTCCATCCAGTGAATCTCCGCGCAAAAACGAAGGTACTCGTCCACCGTCAAATCGGGATAGAGGGGTGGTTTTTGTGGTAAAAAACCGATATATTTCCGGGCAGCCACCGGGTGTTTCAACGTATCAATCCCGTTAATAAATACCTTCCCTTGAGTTTGTTTCAACACACCGCAAATAATATTCATCGTTGTCGACTTCCCCGCCCCGTTCGAGCCCAGCAAACCCACTACACCGGAGCCGTCGATCTCGAAACTGATGTCCTCGATCGCCCACTGTGTCGTGTAACGATGATACAAATGTTCAACTTTTACAATTGGATTTTCCATACATACGATTTTAATTCATAACTTTGATCAAGCGTCTCTTTCACGAGCCTTGCTTTTTTATAACACTTCAAAAACAAAAAAGTACCGACTTATAATTCAAAAAAGCTGCCCGTTTCCGGCCAGCCTTCCATCTTGTGTTGTTGTTCAAGATGATTTATAGAAAAGCACGCGTATTTCCGTCACTCGTAACGGATGGCATCTATCGGGTTCAGCCGGGAGGCTTTACGGGCGGGATACCAACCGAAGAAAACACCCGTGAAAGTGCAGACAAGAAACGATATCACCACGGAGTACAGTAACACGGATACAGGCCATCCCAGCAAAGAACCGAGAACCAAAGAAACACCGATCCCTAACCCCACGCCGATAATCCCGCCAGACACGCTGATAATAATGGACTCTATTAAGAACTGGAACAAGATATGCCGTCCCTTGGCTCCGATAGACATTCGTAAACCGATTTCACGAGTACGTTCCGTGACCGAAACATACATGATATTCATGATTCCGATGCCACCGACAAGCAAGGAGATTCCCCCGATACAAGCCAAGAGTATCGTCAACACCTTCGTCGCCATCGTCAGTACCTTACTCATCTCTTCCAGCGAACGAACCGTGAAATCATCCTCCTGCCCCGCGGGAATACGATGCGTCTGTCGCAATACTCCCGTGATTTCCTGTATCATCTTGTTCGTGTATCGCTCGTCAATCACGGAAACGTAAATACCGTGCATGTAAGGGATTGCCAACAATCTTTTCTGTATTGTCGTGAAAGGAGCCAAGACGATATCATCCTGATCTCGTCCCATGGAATTATAGCCTTTAGGAGCCAAAACTCCCACGATACGGAAAGGCACTTTGTCAAAACGAATGACCTGACCGAGAGGATCCTCGCCGTTCTTGAAAAGATTATCCACGATCGTCTGTCCCACCACGCATACTTTGGCGGCATTTTTCATATCCTGATCACTGAACATTTCTCCTCGGTCAACCGTCAGCCGACGGATATCCATGTAATCTTCATTAATCCCATAAACCGTGGTCGGGGCATTATTCGGACCGAAAATAGCTTGACCCGATTTTGACACGTAAGGGGAACAACTCTCCATGTAGGGCACCTCCGAAACGATGGCCTGGTAGTCCTCCAATTTCAAGGTCTGAACAAGCACTCCATTCTGCCGGATTCCTCCTACCATGGCATTCGTGGGATTGACCACCACCATGTTAGCCCCAAGTTCCTCGATCTGTTTCTCTATCGTGTACTTCGAACCCTCGCCGATGGCAAGCATCGAGATCACCGAGCTGACTCCGATAATGATTCCCAACATCGTAAGGAACCCTCGCAATTTATTGTTACTCAATGCCCGAAGGGCTATTACTATCAAATTACCGTAATTCATTTATTCATTTTAGATTTATGATTTATGATTTCAGATTTATGATTATCATCCTCCCTAACTAGCACTTTTATTAATCGTAATTCATAAATCGTGAATTAATCAATTTCTTTCGGTAACGCCTCCAACACTTGCCGGGCGGAACCGATTCTCGAGTTTTTCTTGTCCTCGACTACCCGACCGTCACGGAGTAATATGTTGCGACTACTGAACTCCGCTATTTCAGGGTTATGCGTCACGAAGATGATCGTTCTCCCCTCGGCGTGCAACCGCTGGAATAAAGCCAAAATCTCGTAAGAAGTGCGGGTATCCAGGTTACCCGTCGCCTCGTCGGCAAGCAAGATAACGGGGTCGTTCACCATGGCTCGGGCGATTGCCACCCGCTGCTGTTGTCCCCCGGACATCTGGTTGGAGCGATGATTCACCCGGTTCTCCAGACCTACCGCTTTCAAGGCATTCAACGCTTTCTCTCGCCTAACTCGCTTGGATACAGATGGGTTATACAACAAGGGCAACTCCACGTTTTCCAAGGCTGTCGTCTTGGGTAACAGGTTGTAGGATTGAAAAATAAATCCTATTTTCAAGTTCCTGTAAGAAGCCCTGTCATTTTTCCCCATCTCCCGCACGGGCTTCCCGTCCAAGTAATACTCCCCCGACGTGGGAATATCCAGACAACCCAGCATATTCAACAAGGTTGACTTTCCCGAACCGCTCGTGCCCATGATGGTCACGAACTCCCCCGGTTGGATAGAAAAAGAAACATCACGCAAAGCGTGTACCGTTTCCGAACCCACCACGAAATCACGGCAAAGATTCTCTATTCTGATTATATCTTTCACTTGTGTATTCATAACGTGAATTAAATGATATATCTACTTTAATGAGGTCTTGCCCCGGTCATGTTAGGCATCAAGGGATTTCCACCCGGTTTTGTCTTTATGGATTCAGTCACTTTAGCGGGCAGATGTATCCCGGTAATCACCTTCTCCCCGGCTTGGACACCTTCCAATACTTCCGTGTAAATCCCATCCGAGATACCGGTACGCACGTTTTTATTCTTCAATCCCTCGACGGTCTGTATCCAAACGGATTTCATCTCTTTTATACCCGGTTGTACCTTTGTCTTTTCGGGGGCAACAGACTCCCCATCCTCATTCTCGGGCTGGAAGCGTAGGGCACGCAAGGGAATCATCAAAACATTCGTCTTCTCGTGCGTCAACACCGTGATACTCGCCGTCAAACCCGGTTTCAACTTCAAATCAGGATTCGGTGCGTCAATCACCACCTCGTAAGTAACCACGTTCGATGTCACGATCGGTTCCAATCGTACTTGTGTCACCGCTCCCTCGAAATGTTCGTCCGGGAAGGCGTCTACCGTGAATATCACCTTCTGTCCCTCTTTCACCTGACCGATATCAGCCTCGTCCACGTCGGCAATCACCCGCATTTTTCTCAAATCATTCGCGATAACGAATAATTTCGGCGTGTTGAACATTGCCGCCACGGTCTGTCCCTCGTCCACGGCTCGGGAAATAACGACCCCGTCTATCGGCGAGTATATCATGCAATAATTCAGGTTCGTCTTCGCTTTCAATAAATCAGAACGGGAGCGTTCCAACGCCCGGCGAGCTTTCTCGTACTGGTATTCGGAGGTTTCGAAATCCGAATCACTCACCAAATTCTTGGCGTGCAATCCTGCCACGCGCTCGTGATTTTTCTTCTGGTAATCGTACTCGTTCTGATTGGAATAGTGCGTTGCCAACTGTGACTCGTACTCCGATTCCAGCACGGTTTTATCCAGTTCAGCGATAAGCTGACCCTTTTTCACCTCTGAATTATAATCCACTAGAATACGGGCTATCGTCCCGGAAACCTGTGTTCCGACCTCAACCTGCGTGATCGGTTCTATGGTGCCCGTCGCCGTGATCGTGTTACGAATATCCCCTTTCTTAACCTCGAACACTTCGTAATTCACTGTTTCTTTCTCTTTCGGGCGAAAGGAGAAAAACAAGAGTATGGCTCCCACAACAATAATTATTGCAATAACTATCTTTTTCATCTTCAATTATTTTTATCAAATTATATATCTATCGATTCATTCCTGTAAAAATTCAATAGCTTAAACGCGAGGACTGCTTGGTATTTCGCTTGAATCTGTTCCTGCAAGGCTGACAGGTAGTTATTTTTCTCCACCAGCAAATCAACTGGGTTCTTCATTCCGGCATCAAATTCCTCTTGCACCTGCCGGTAACTCGTGTAAGCCGATTTTACCCGTTGATTGGCTGCCGAATAGCGACTTTGGGCTGCCACGACATCCTGATGTAATGATTCCACAGTTTGCAACAGATCTTTTCGGGTATTACGTTCGGCTAGCCGGGATTGCTCGGTTTGAAGCCTAGCTTTTGAAACATTTAAACGAGCTTTCTTCCGGTTCGTGATCGGAATGCTAATATTAATCCCGACATTTTCATTCAAGCGATCATCCATTTGTGAAAAATAAGACCCCGAACTCTTGGAATCATGATTCGTGGAGACGGAAGCCGTGAGCGAGATACTTGGCAAGTAATCTCCCTTGGCGATTTTTTCACCCAGAATTGCCGATTCAACGTTCAACCGGCTACTTTTCATTTCAGGCATAACCCGCAATGCCTCCCGGTAGACCTCATCTAACCCGGGAATAGCAACGAGCACATTTCTCTCGTCCAATTCCGGGAACACAACATCGAAATCGTCTTCCAGTCCGAGTTCCAAAAGTTGTTTCAATTGTAACTTGGAAAAAGCCAGATCATTTTCGGACTGTATCACCCGATATTGATCGTTGCTATATTGAGATTCCATTTGGGCGAAATCGCTTGTGCTGATAGAACCCGCATCAAGCAAGGCTTTCGACCGTGCCAGTTGCTCTCCGGAACTTTCCAACGTCTGCCTGTCGGTTTTTAAAGTTTCATTCGCATACAGAATTTGCAAATATGCCTTTGTCACCGCTATTTCAATATCATTTTGGGCAACAAGTACATCTTGCGTCATGGCTTTTTCAACCAATTCCTGCTGCTGGATGGAACGGGAGAGTTTGCCTCCCTGGTAAAGCGCCATATTTCCGTTCAAGGAATAGCTACCCGTGTAGGAACTTGACTTTTGGTGTCCCCACCCCTGGGTACTCGAAAAATCAAGTGATGGTAACCGCTGGGCTTTCTCCCTTGACAAGTCAACTGAAGTATTTTCCAAAGATACTCTGGCGTATTCTACTTGAAGATTATGTTCTCTGGCATGTTCAATACATACCCGCAAAGACCATGGCTTCTGTTGTGCCATCCCGTCTATCGCACTCAAATTTATGATACATATGCACACCAAAGACATAAGGTTTCCCCACTTCACGTTTCCCGAACGTGAATAAACATCATTTAATTTTCTCATAAATAAATTCTTGCAGTTTATCTTACTCTCGAACGAATGATTTCCACGATTCGCTCGTTATTAATAATAATCATCCCGTGCTTGTCACTCGTTATCCCATTTTCTAAACGGTACGTGTAAGTCGGCACCTTGTCTTTCATCACAGTTGGGAGATACGCGAAAGTCACGTTATCACACGTCTTCCCCAATTCTTGACCGACCTCAATGATGTGCGTGGAGATCATGAAAGAACAAGCCCGACGATTTGCCAAAGCCCGTGTCACTGCCAGCGTGGCGTCGAAAGCGTCTTTCACGTTCGTGCCCTTGAATAACTCGTCAAAGATCACGACCAATCGTTTTGACAAACTCACTTCCACGGCCACTTTTTTCACCCGTAAAACCTCGGCGTAAAAATGGCTGTATCCCAAGTTAATGTTGTCCGGCACGTTGATTGAAGTATATATCCCGTCCTGTACCGTGAACTCCATACTTTTCGCCGCCACGGGGAATCCCATGTGTGCCATGTAAACAGCTATGCCGAAAGATTTCATCAACGTGGATTTACCTGCCATGTTCGCTCCCGTCAGGAAAAAGATATTCCTGCTTTTCGTGATTTCCAGATCGTTAGACACAGCACCCGGCAAAGCGGGATGAAACAAACCCCGTATCCCCATGGAAACCTCACTATCCGCGTAAGCCACTGGGAAACAAAATTCCCGCTTCCGGGCAACCCGCCCTACCACGGTATTCAAGTCTATTTCATAAAATAATTTCACGAAATCAACAAGTTTCTTGTTTAAATCACAACGCAATATCTTGTCAAACTTAAACATCTCGCTCAAACTTAGCTTTTCTCCCCGAAAACCCAACACACGGGCAAGCGCCTTGTCCCGCAACAGGGAATGTCCCCACTTGATTCTCTCTTCCAAAGGGTTTCCCGTGATTGTCTTGACAATCTCGTCTAAATACCCCTGGGCTTTTTGCAAGAAAAACAACGTGGTTATCACTTGTTCATGCCACTGATTTATAACGGTATCATTTCCTATTAATTCCAGCGTTTTCGCCCTTAATAGAACCGCCAGATTAAATACCCAATGTTTACCGCTGGCGCCCGACAAATATTGCTCCACGATATCACACTCTCTCGTTTCGCCGGGAAAAGCAATATCATGCTCTTTGAAATACCGGAAGATTTGGGTTCGTCGGTTAATCTCCGCAGCATCCGTCAAAGGATTGAGAAACATCCTTTCCAGCAGGCGTTCACCCCCGCGTGTTACCGTATTACAAAAAATACTGTAAACCGAATTATTCTTGTACCGCCCCAAGATATTCAAATCCTCCAATGTCTGCTTGTCTGTCTCGAAACTCATAACGTGCCCCCTTCCCCGTTTATTATTTCTATTATCTTCTCGTTGTTGATAATGATCATCCCGTGACGATCATTCGTGATTCCCTCTGTCAATTGATACGTGTATCTCGGCACACTTCCTTCCATCACCGTCGGCAAATAAACAAAACGAATGTTTTTACAACGCTCCTTTAAAACCTGCCCCACTTCAATGATATGAGTCGAAATCATGAACAAACAATCCGGTATCCCGGCAAACGCTTCCGTCACCGCCAACGTGGCATCATAAGCATCTTTCACGTTCGTGCCCCGGAAAAGTTCGTCAAACACGACGACCAGATTTTCCGTCTGGCACAAGTGCTGTGCCACTTTCTTGACACGCAACACCTCGGCATAAAAATGACTGTACCCCATGCTCAGGTTGTCCGGCAAGTTAATGGTCGTGAACATCCCGTTACGCACGGAAAACACCATCTCCTCCGCCGGCACGGGAAATCCCGCGTGAGCCAGAAACAAGGCTATCGTGAAAGACTTCATGAATGTTGATTTACCCGCCATATTCGCTCCCGTGAGAAATATGACATTGCTGTTCTTGTCCACGTTAATGGTGTTCCCCACGGGTTTCTTCAGGAACGGGTGAAAAACGCCTTTCATCTTCAACACGTTTTCCCCCGCCGGCAAAGCTTTGGCAAACACGAAATTCCGTTCTCTGGCAACTTCACCCACCGTAATATACACGTCCATCAAGTATATATTGTACATCATCTTGAACAATTTACTCCGCTCTTCAAACCGGAACACCTTATCGTATTTTACCGCTTGCTCGTAATTTACTTTCTTCTTCCCTTTCTCCTGCCGATACCAATTCCATTTCTCATTGGCGAGCAATGTTTTCAGTTCGTCATTGGCTTTCTTGACATTCTGGTCACTCGCTTCACCCCCGGAATCCAGAAAGTCATTCAAGGTATTCAACATTTCCAGACATCCCATGATTCCATTGTGTATCCATGTATAATCCGTGTCGGAACCCATGATGTTTTTTACCTTCCGTCCCAAGGTATTGTCCTGTGCCATCAACTGAGTCCTGCTGTCCGTGTTATTCAGGTAAAATTCAATCGCATCAAATATTGCCCCCCGAAAAGGAAAGGACATCCGGCTATCCATGTAATAGGCGATAGCCTTACTCCGGCTTTCAATGGCGTCAATTTCAGAAAGAGGATACTGGAACATCTCTTCCAGCAACCGAGCACCCCCGCGAGAGTGAGTCCGGTTGAAAATCTCATAAACCGACTGGCTCTTACCCGTGCCGAATATAGCCAAATCCGTCAATGTTTGCTTATCTATTTTGAAACTCATGATTCAATTTATGATTTTAGATTTTAGATTTACGATTCAATCATCCGGCCTTCCGAAATCATAAATCGTAAATCATAAATCACTTAATTACTTGGATCTTCTTCTAATCCACAACACGATTCCGGCACCGGCAAGCAACAACGGGATAATCCATTTGAATCCCCAGTTCATCACGTAAAACCCGTATCTGCCGATATCAACCCGGTTATCTGTAGTACCCGGTCTTCTCACGTCAATAGGTAATTCATTATTACTCAACCAATGGAACGTACCCAAATCCATGATGAAATTCGTCTGGGAACGACCTTCCGTGATCTCCCCGTTAGAAATACAATCAGCATCTCCCAAGATCATAACACGTTGTTCTTTACCGTTCACCATACGGGTTAATGCCATTCCCGTGCAATAATCCTTAGCAACCTCACCTTTCGCCGGATTAAGTGTCAAACGCTCCTCCACGTAATCCAAAGACTCCATTTCGTTCCACACTGCATATGAACGATTCTCTTTCCTCTGAATATTCAATGTATCGCTTACCAACACGGGAGTTACTTTGAAACCCCGGTCAGCCACTTGCTCCAACCCGGCAGCCGTCGGTAACATGACTCCATTAGCCAACCCGAAATAGTAACTGAACTCTCTCGCCATGGGAGTAATCATACAATTCAATATATCCGGTTGTAACCATTCCAAACGATATTGAACCAACGTACCTTCCAATAGTTCCACGCCAAAATACTTGTTCAACAGGGGATTCATCACGTCCCGTCTTCTCGGCTCGCCCAAAATATACAAGTTACCTCCTCTTTCGATATATTTCGCCAAAACCTGTTCCTCGTTCTCGGTAAAGGGTTCACGCATATCAGCAATTGTTACAATATTCACATCGGATGGAATACCATTCTCTAAATCAATTTCTACCGTTTCAAAACCTTGGTTTACTAATGCCTGACGGAAATCTTTCTTGTAAGCGAAAAAGTGATAACCGCGAGTTTTCGTGTCATGAATGGAACGCATACCGTAACCTTTCACGAAACCGATCTTCGGAACTTCCAACGTCATCCGTTTCATGGCAGCAGACATCTCCGCCTCTCCGGGGAAAGGTTGCATCGGGTCATCATACGTACGCAACCAAGCTCTTTCACCACTTTCACGCACCAATTCCCAAGCAAACGTTCTCTCTCCCTCCAAATTCGCTATCTTCCGAATTTTTTCCGGACTCAATACCCGGTAAACGGTATCCAACTGGAATAACTCGCACATTTTCTTAGCCGCTTGGTGTACGGTTTGATTCTTGCTCGCCAATCTTTCGGCAAAGGTTTCCCCGTATACCCCATCAGCCGAGGTGATCGTGTCGTAATAATACACCACTTTCAATTTCATCTCCGGTTTAAACCGTTCGTACAGTTTAAATTGTTCCCGATTACGTTGAATAAAATCGGGGAAAGCGAACATCTGATAATTCGGTCCCAAGATATTCACGTAAGCTGTAATCGTTAAGCCACCATCCAATTTAGACACGATATCTTGGCTATGCGGCGTCAACGTGTTCCATTTCGTGGAGGATGCATCGTAATACCCCATCAATTTCGGGCGGGAAGAAAAATATCCTATCGTACAAGCAATCAAGATGACCGCCATATATCTACCGAAAGAAACCTGCCAACGCACTTTCTGACGCACCGCGTTCAAACGTACCACCGTTAGAAACAAGAATAAAACCGTCACAACCGGGAAATACAACACATCCTCCGAGCAAAGCATACCCATAATAAAAGTAGAAGCCCGCCCGTTGATACTCAACCAATAAGTCACGTCCCGAATGATGTCATACTCCTGCCACCAGCCGCCTACCATGCTCAACAGCATCAAGATGATAAACGTCCCGATAGCTGCCACGAACTGGTAAGAAGTCAAACTGGACACGAAAATACCCACCGCCACGTACGTGCAAGTCAACAAGAACAATCCCAACAAACCGACCAACACTACCGGCAACTCAAAATTCTCCACGGTAAATGCCGCGTAAACCACGTAAAGCAACAGTATCCCGCACATCAAAGCGGCATAAATCACCATTGACAAAAACTTACCCAAGATAATTTGCGAATTACGTATCGGCGACGAATACAACAATTTGATAGATCCGCTACTCAACTCCCGACTGATCAACCCCATCGTCAACAACGGAATATAATAATACAAATAATTTTGCACGATACCCCAAATCCCGTTCGCGAACAAAGACATGGAAGCCATCATCGTTCTCCCGCTCCCGTATTCATTCCCTTTCATAAACCACTCGTATCTTCCGGTGAAGTACATAGCGGTCTGCAAAGTAAATATCACCAACAGGAACCATGCCACCGGAGAGCAAAAAAGCATCCGCAACTCCGCCTTCGCTATTCTATATATCAATTTCATAATCTCATTTTTTTATAGTCACATACCTTAAATTCATACATCAGTGCGCTTGTTTCGACAATGCCGCGAAAATATCGTCCAGCGAACTCTTCTCCGGTCGAATTTCCATCAATCGCCAGCGATTGCGGGAACTGGCTTCTATCAAGCGTTCCAACACGCCTTCCGCTTCCTCGAACGAGATGCGGAAACGTTGTCCTCCTAGCTCCTCTACGCCAGTCACACCCTCCACCTGCATCAACACCTCGGGAGCCGGGGCGTCCGCCAATTGTAGAAATATAGTACTCGGCACGATATAATTATCAAACTGGTCTACCGTCCCGGAGAACACCAACTTCCCTTGCTCGATCATCAACAGGTAGTCGCATATCGCATGTACTTCCCTCAAAATATGCGTGGAGAGAATCACCGTCCGCTCTTTCGCAATATCCTGTATCAAGCGACGAATATCCAAAATCTGATTCGGGTCCAACCCGTTTGTCGGCTCGTCAAACACCACCAAGGCAGGCTTATGCACGATAGCCTGTGCAATCCCCACCCGTTGCTGGTATCCCCCGGAAAGATTCTTGATCAACCGACTACGGAAATGCATAATAGAGCAACGCTCCATCACCTCCTCCACCGCCGATTTAATCTCTTTATCCGGCATCCGGCGCAAATAAGCCGAATGCGTCAAGTACTCCTCCACTGTCATGTCCGTGTACAAGGGTGCTTGCTGAGGCAAGAACCCGATATGTTTCTTCGCCTCCAAAGGTTCCAAACGCGTATCCGCACCATGAATAAGCACATTTCCTTCCGTTTGCTTCAACACCCCGCATATAATATTCATCACGGTCGATTTCCCCGCCCCGTTAGAGCCTAACAAACCGTATATACCTCTCTTCGGGATCTCGAAACTAATATCTTTGACAGCCCATTGCACACTGTAACGATGTGACAAATGTTCCACTTTTACGATAGCTTCTTCCATAAATATCTTTTATTTCTTTTTTATCATACCAAAATTTTCACACTCGCTTATCTTCCTCTCCGCCGGAACCAAATAAACACCCCGCATCCCAGCAGCAAGATCGGTAACCCGAATTTAAACCCGGCTTTAAATATCCTGTACCAAGCCATAGATATCGACACGGTTGAATCCTTCGTGTCCGGACGCCGCGTATCCAAGGGTACCTCACCGTATGACATCCAAAGAGCGCATCCCGCCAGCAAATTACCATTGGCAGCAGAAACCCCTCTCGTAATTACAAACTCGTTATTCGACAAACAATCGGCATCTCCCGTCACCATAATCCGTTGTTCCTTGTTTCCCACCTGACGGGTCAGCCCCACCGCAGTATTAAACACTTTGGACACCTCTCCCACTGCCGGATTAAATTTCACCGTGTCATCCACGAAATCGGTGGTTTCCAATTCTGTCCACACCGGACCGATCGTATCCGTTTTCAAGAAAGCTTCCACTTTGAACCCCTTATCCTCCACTTGCTCGATCCCCGCACAATTCTCGTGGGCAATCCGATAAGTAGATTTCATCTGGTACATCAAATCTTTCACCCGTTGGGTCGGAACCGTTGCCAAAAGGTTTGCCGTCGGTAAAGTTCCCTTGAACCGAACATCCGGTCCCACCAACAAAGGTGTCAATTCCAACCCGAAAAACTTACCCAACACCTTGTTTTGAGCCTCGCGGTGACTGGGTTCACCCATAAACATCAGGTTTCCACCCCGTTCAATATATTTCCCCAATACACTCTCCTCTTCCGGAGTCAACTCCGTGCGCATATCCGCAATCCACAATATATTAATATCTTTTGGTATATCTTTATCCAAGGTTATCTCCACCATATCAAATCCCTGGTTTACCAAGGAACCGCCATTCCATCTATGCGTCAACAAGTATCCCATGTCATACGGCACATCCCCGTACATACTTCTCTCCCGATGTCCCGTCACGAAACCGATCTTGGGCACATCCATAACCATACGTTTCAACGCCACGGCAGTCGCACCCTCTTCCAACAATCCTCTACCCGTGAAATCATGTAACCACTCTCTTTGTCCGTTCTCGCGGACTGCTTCCCGTATAAACTTATATCCTTGTGACGCCAAATCCGCCATCTTATCCACCTCAGCTCTCGACAACAACATCGTACTGTCCATCTCGTACACCTCGCACAATCGCCGGGCTTGCTGCCAAGCGGAAGGACGTCCCGGCATCCCCTCGTTCGGATCCGCATAATAATACACGACTTTCAACTCTGTTTCCGGCTTGAAACGTGTAAAGTGACGAGAAGCCTCTCGATTCTTCATGATAAAATGAGGATAAGCGTAAGTACCGTATCTCGAGTCAAGCACGTTCACGTAAGAAGTAATCGTCAATCCCCCATCCAATTTCCCCACGATCTCTTGAGCCACGGGAGTCAACGTGTTTTTTTTCGTGGAAGTCGTATCCGCGTAAGCTAACAATGCCGGACGTGACGAAATAAAAGCCACTAGGCAAACCAAAGCAATCACCGCGAGATTTTTGTAAAGCGTAATCGTGAATTTCTGTTTCTGGCGAATAGCATGCAAACGAATAATCGTCAACATCAGGAACAAAGCAATCACTGTCAAGAAATAAATCAAATCCTCGCTACAAAGCATACCACTAATAAAAGTATTCACACGTCCGTTCATCCCCAACCAATAGGTAATTTCCCGCACAAGGTCATACTGCTGTCCCCAGCCGCTCACCATACCCAACAACATCAACACGATAAACGTACCTACCGCTGAAATCACCTGATAAGAAGTCAAACTGGAAACAAATATACCCACCGCCATATAGGTACAGGTCAACAAAAATATTCCCAACAACCCGGTCAATATCCATGCCCACTCGAAGTTATCGATCGTGCACCAAGCAAACACGACATACACGAACAATATCAAGGTCAACAAAAACGCATACGCCACCATCGCCAAAAACTTTCCTAACACGATATGCGTGTTGCTGATCGGTGAAGAATACAATAATTTTATCGAACCGCTACTCAACTCCTTACTGATTACCCCCATCGTCAACAAGGGGATATACAAGTACAGGATTTTCACCACGCTCGGCCACAAACCCGATCCGCCGCCATGTCCCATAACAAATAAACGATAAGAACACCAATAAGTCCTCCCCGAATTTTCCACGTCAAGCACGAATCCCTCGAGCATACCCGTGTAAAAGAACACCGTCTGAAAAATAAAACACAATAACAATAACCAAGCGATAGGCGAATAAAAAAGCATCTGTAATTCCGTCTTCGCTATTTTATATATGGCTCTCATAATAAATCTCTTTAACGTTTAGCAATTAATTTCCCTTCTCGGTCAACTTGGCAAATATCGTATCCAGCGAATTTTTCTCCTGCCGAATCTCCTGCATCCGCCAATGCTGTTCGGTGCTCAGATCCACGAGGCGCTCGATCACCTCCTGCGCATCGGTAAAACGCACCCGGAATTGTTGTCCGCCCAAGTCCTCCACCCCGGTCACTCCTTCCACTTGCCCCAACACCTCGGCAGTAGGCGCATTAGCAAAGTGAACATATATCGTGTTCGGCACGATGTAATTGTCAAACTCGTCCACGGTACCGGAAAAAACCAACTTCCCGTGATCCATCATCAATATGTGGTCACAAGTAGCCTGCACCTCCGACAGGATATGCGTGGAGAGAATCACCGTGCGTTCTTCCGCAATACTCTTGATCAAACGACGAATTTCCACGATCTGGTTCGGGTCCAAACCGTTGGTTGGCTCGTCAAACACTACTAAGTCCGGCTTATGCACGATAGCCTGCGCAATACCTACCCGCTGCTGGTATCCTCCGGACAGATTCTTTAACAACCGCTTACGGAAGTGAGTGATGGCACAACGTTCCATAACCTCTTCCACCGCCTTCTTAATCTCCCGAGGTGCCATCCAACGCAAATCCGCCGCATGTGTCAAATACTCCTCTACCGTTAAATCCTGATATAAAGGAGGTTTCTGCGGCAAAAAACCGATATGCCGCTTGGCGGCAATCGTGTCCCGCTTCGTGTTCACACCCGCAATTATCACATCTCCCTCAGTCTGCTTCAACACCCCGCACATGATATTCATCACGGTCGATTTCCCCGCCCCGTTTGCACCCAGCAACCCGTAAATCCCGTGCTTGGGAATCTCAAAACTTACATCTCTCGCTGCCCACTGGATACTATACCGATGTGACAAACGTTCTACTTTTACGATAATCTCTTCCATAACACCGTTATATTTTTACATACAATACTCCCTAAAAGCATCGCCCGTCCCATCAAAAGACGGGCGATGCATCACATAAATGATCACTAAAAAATTAAACTAACATCAATCGTTTCCTTCTTCTCCCTCGGGTTCGAAACGCTCCGGGAAACGGATGCGGTCCAGATTTACACCGAAACTCTCGATATACTCAACCATAATCTCGTATTTTTGACGTACTTTATCAAATCCTCTTCGCGGATTTAACAAACCACGATAATCCATGTACGGCTGATTATCCCAAGATTTCCAATAAGCCTCCTCTTGTTCCAATTCTGCCAATGAATAACTCATTACCAAATTCAAATAAAACATAAAATCGTACTCTTTCATTTGATCCACCGAATAAATACTTTTTGCCGTTTGGATATTCAAATATCCTTGTGCAAAACAGTTCATCTTGGAAGCCGCATCAAAATCATTTGGATCAGAAGGATACATATTGCTATACGCCACATATTTAGAAACAGCAGCAAAGTCATCTTGAACAGTCATAATAGCCTTATTATACAATATATTCAAGAAAATCTTATGAAGTCCCCGCATAAATTCTGTTTTCACACCTTCCGTGATTTCAAAATCTTTTCTCGCTCCATTCAAAGCAATATAGTCGTATCCCCTATATACCATTAGTTCAATTGAATCACCACGTTCCATAATTCCCTCTAAACGATTATTATACCAACTTCCCTGCCACAACTCTGAGCACAAGAAAACTTTCAAAGGCATAGCTTCTTTTAATAAATCTCCCGAATAATAATCCAAGAAAAATTCTTGAAACATACCCAACACCGGAGCAACATAATCAGGATCGGCTTTCTTTGCTGTCAAATAACCTCCTAAATTAGGTTCAACTTGTTCTTCCCACCCGGTATTTGCCCAGTATAAATCCTTAACATCGTACTCATAAACTGTATAAAAACCATAGTCCTTAAACCATTGCACAATATCATCATCATATTCATGAGTTCCTTGCGGCAAAGAATACATCATCTCATTTCCCTCCGTGGGCACAATATCATCTTCATTATAACATCCTGTCCACAATGCCACACAAAAAAAGATAAATAATAAATATCTGAATTTCATAGTCATGTATTATTTGTTATTACCATTAACTATTTCTGTCAAGTTCGGATTTCTTCTCAACACCTCTCCGGGAATAGGTAACACGTACCGTGAATCATTTTTCTGCAAAACATATTTTGTTTCATGTCCGTTATCATTATCCAAGAAAATATGAGTAATCTCGGGCATACCCAAACGACGCAAGTCAAACCAACGATGATTCCCTTCATAACACAATTCCCGACGTCTCTCCCTTAAACAAAATTCCAACAATTCATCTGCATTAGTAAAATCAGCCATCGTCATATCCACATATCCTGCGCTTAAACGATTTCGACGCAATTCATTCAAATCGTTCAACGCCAAATAAGCATCTTCCTCATTATGTGTCTCTATATATTTACGGATATAAGCTTCTGCCCGATTCAAATACACTTCTGCCGTACGAATCCCGCCATTCACCCAATATGTTCCATTCACACCTTTTTTGGAGTTAACATAAATACCAGCATAGTCCCCCCACGTCGGTTTTACAAAATAAGCGAACGTATTAGACGTTACAATTCTCAAATCAGAAAGACCTTCCTTTATGTCATACAACACGTAAAGATCCAACAACTCTTCCGAGGGTGAACAAGGATACAAAGCCATGGTATCTTCATCTTTTTCAACACAACACCATAAGAGTTCCATAGGAGTTCTTGAATCATAAACACCACTTGAATAAGATGTTGCAGATTTCATCTCAAATAATTGAGGATGGATATCCAATACAGAATCAGCATAACAAATAACCTCATCCCACTTATTCATGTGAAGACAAACCCTTGACAAGAGTGCCCACCCTACCGGATAACGTAAACGCAACACATCATTGGATTGGGCTTCTTGCCCCTCTTTCATCAAACGTGTTCCCGTTTCCAAATCTTCCAATATTTGCTCGTAACACTCGGCAACAGAATTACGTTTAAATTTCTCATCTGTAACACCGGTATTCAATTTTAATGGTACTCCTGAATTTATAGTCGGATCACCATAATTATAGGGAACACCAAAAAAATTCACCAATATATAGTAATACAATCCGCGCAAAACATAACTTTCACCTTTAATATGAGCTTTTTTTACATCACTTCCTGCCATTTGGTCTATATACTCCAGTACCAAATTACAACCCATGATCCGTTCATACGGAACTTTCCAAAAAGAAATATCATTACCTCCCCCATCTTCATTAAACATGAGAAGGTCCCACCTAAAACGCCACATTTCATTCTCTTTCTGTGCTTGATAACCTGCTTCGACAATGTTACTTCTCACATTATCCGTGAATATTTCCGTTTTCCGATTCATCAAAGCTCCCATTTCCTCGGTCGGATAAGCACCGGATTCTAATATTTTTTCCATATCCGACACCGTCGAAGGACGAACTTCACTCTGACTCTGTTCCTCCAAAAAATCATCACACTGAATAAAACAAAGCGCCAGGAATAGTAAAAACAATTTTGATTTCATATTCGTATTCCTTTATTAATTAAAAACTTACACTAATTCCCAATGACATAGTTCTTTGCAAGGGTTGTCCCCCCAATGCTACTTCCGGATCGCGTCCCTTGAAATCTTTACTTCTAATTTGGAAAGGATTATTCAACGAGAACGACATACCGAGATGTTGTAATGTACCCGGTAACAATCTTTCCGGCAATGAATAAGAAAGCGATATACTGCCGCAACGCAAAAACCAAGCATCTACCACACGTGCCGTTGATTTAGCATACAAATCATAAGGATTATACTCCAAATCCACCACCTTTATATATCTGGCAGTAGTAATCATATTCGGTAACGCAGGCACATTAGTAATTTTCTCATCACCCGGCTTCCTCCAACGTTTCACCCACTCGGTAGACATATTTTCATACTCGCTCGGGATACTTTGCGTCATTTTTCCCATCGGAGCCAAAAAAGTTTGATTACCTACACTTAAATACAAACCACTGGACAACGACAATGTCTTGTAACGAATAGAAAAAGAAACTCCGCAATTAAAATCCGGTTCCATTTTCCCGGCGTAATCCATATAGAGCGTGGCATCCGTCTTTGCCTCTTCCAATTCCGCCCCCGTCAAATCAAACATTGGTCCCCCGTGTTCGGGATTCAAACCGGCAAAACGCATTGCCCAGAAACTGGATACTGCATACCCCTTTTTACTCAAATTACCGCTTGCGGCTTCTGTCCACTCGTGCGTTGGTTCAATACTTGATTCCAATTTATTATACACTTTCCCCATGTTAAAACCCAAAGAAACGATAAAATCTTTCCCTTTCACCGGAGTAAATCCAAAACTGGCATCCCAACCGGAATTAGACATCTCGCCACCATTAATAGGCCGAGTCGCCACTCCGTTTTCATACGGAACCTCCAAACTCGTCACCATGTCGGTTGTCTTCTTGTAATACCCATCAAACGAGAATGAAATTTTATTATCGAACAAACTACCACTGATACCATAGTTGATGTTCTGCGTTTTTTCCCACTTCAACTTCGGCGCAGGCAAATCCTTTACAGTCAAAGTATAATCATAAGTTTTCGGATCTTTACCAATTGTCGCAATCAAATACGGACTTACACTCTCCACCACATTTCCCTGATACCCGTAGGAAAAACGAAAATTCAGACCTCGCACAAAATTCTGGTTCTGCATCCAAGGCTCCATTTCCATATTCCAACGAAAGCCCAATGCCCACACAGGTTGAAAACGGGCACTTTTATCTTGCCCGAAACGATTGGAAGCATCTCCGCGAGCACTTACGTTAAACGCAAAACGGTCATCAAACATATATCCCAAAGTCACGTAATAAGACATTGTATTCGATTTACTGTCACTGATAGAAGGCGTCGTACGGAATAAATCACTAATATTTTGTGTACCTGAATAAAAAGGGGGTATGTTCACAATAACCTTACCTCTATCCGGCATATACCCGTAAGTTGTTTCCGAGGAACCTTTCCCCCGAGAACTTCTCAATTCGTACCCAAGAGCTGCCGTAACAGAGTGTTTTCCGTTAAATACCTTCACGAAATCCAATTGATTACGCCAACTCCATCCCACAGACCCACTCATAGACTGCGTCAACTCTCCTCCATGAGGAAGTTTAGAGGAATCATATTTAGCATCCCCCTTACTATATTCTTCAAAATTATACCCCCGCATATTGGCAATATAATTTGTCTGCTCCGTACGCCAAGTCTCTCCGTCCACACGGGAGTTACTATATGAACCGGACATAGAGTATGACAATGACTCCAAAATCTGCCAGCGCAAACTCAAACTAGCATTCAAAGAAGCTAATCTGTTCTCGTTTCCGCTATGTTTCAATTCATTCTCCATGTTAAACAAAAATCCGTTATCCTTATGTTCATAGAAAGATAACTCCCCATTGGCATCTTTATGCGGAATAGCCCTACTGGTCTTGGAAGCATATGCAAAAGGATCCTCCCCCACGAAAGCTGTTGTTTCCGACACACTACCGGCAAGTGAGGTTGATAACGAAATCTTCTCCCACAGACGGGCAGATACACTCACGTTACCCGTGTATTGAGTTTTACCGTTTCCTTTCGCCGTATTGTTATTATCACTCACACCGAAAGAAGCATGATATGTTGCCTGTTCCGTTCCCCCCGAGATACTTACCGTGTGATTGTGACTAATGGCATTTCTAAAAAATATTTTAAACCAATCCGTATTATTCTTTTCCAACTGTTTTGCCGCAGCAGTAAACTCTTCCAGAGTAATCTCCCGATTTCGATAAGCTTTCGCCAAAGCTGAATACCCGATATTCTGGTTCCCAGACAAAGGGATATTAGTTTCGTAAGCCTCACGGGAAACATCCACGCGTTGTTGCGAGTTCATCAACTCCAATTTATTATAATTCATTCGCGGAGAATACGACATTCCTCCAGAATAACTAATAGACATACGTCCCACTTTCCCCTTCTTAGTAGTAATCACAATTACCCCATTTGCGGCCTTCGTTCCGTAAATAGCCGTAGCAATAGCATCTTTCAACACCGTGATTGATTCGATATCTTTCGGGTTCAACCAAGAAATAGCACCTCCCACGAAATCGTTGATCATATCCGTGTTACTCGGATCCAAATTATTGAAATCATTCGTCTTGAACGGAAGAGGATCCTCTTGAATGATTCCATCTACCACCCACACAGGTTCAGCGTTACCCAACAACGTGGAAGTTCCCCGCACGCGTACTCTCTGGCGGGTCCCCGTCAAACCGCTACGATTGATTACCATCATTCCCGGAACTTTACCTTGCAAAGCCGATTCCAAAGTCCGCGTACCGTCCAACACCAAGTCATCCATATTCACCTTACTGATAGACCCCGCCGATGCTTTCTCTTTAAGCACCTGATACCCAGTAACGACCACCTCATCCAGCGCCGCCACGTCCTCTTCCAAACTCACGCGCAACATATCCTTCGCCCCCGAGAAAGCCACCTGTTTCGTCTTGTAACCGATACAAGAAAACTCCAGAGTCCCCTTCTCTACCGGCAACGAAATCGTGTACTTACCCTCGCTGTCTGTGGCAACACCCACTGTTGTCCCCACTAACTTTACGGTAGCACCCGGTATCGGTGCTTTGTTTATGTCCTGCACTTCACCCTTGAGCACCGTCGCTTTCACCTCCTTCGTCATGGGACGCTTGTAAATAATAATGGTTTCATCCACCTGTTTCCAAGTCAAATCCGTTTTCTTTAAACACTCGTCAAGAATCTCCCCCACCGTTTTTTGTTTCACGTCAAAGCTAATCTTGGTATAAGCCTTAACATCGTCAAGCTGGTAAGCGAAAGTCTGGTTACTTACCTCCCTCAACTTTTCAATTACCCGATCCAAAGACACGTTCTGCATCTTCAAATCAAATCGTTTCTCCTGTGCCTGTGCGTTCCCCGGGACACTCGACAAGAAAACAAAACCTAATAACAGGTACAAAAACCTGTGAACAAATGCAAGAGGGAATTTTATTACTCCTTTCTTGCAGGTGTAACCGTTTTTTTTCATAATTTTGAATTGAATTTTAAAATAACAACTAGTTCTCGCTCCGCGAGAATATAGAGAACGGGAAGTTTCGCGAGAACTTCCCGCTTTTCTATTCATTACGTCTTACTTCGATCACGTCATCTTTTTTAACAAAACAAATCTTTTTCGTGTTTTCTAGAATCTCCAGCACGCTGTCGATATCCTCGTAACGTTTCGTTTCCACGGAAAAAAGCATACTCCCGAGATCCCGGTCGTTAAAACGAACTGTCACGTCATACCAATCACTCAAAGCCCTCATGATCTCGAATAACGAACGCTCCTTGAAATAAAACCGGTCGTTCAACCATGCCGTATTGACATCCACATCCGCCTCCTGCACGCGGATACCTTTATCACCCGTGGCAATCACCCCCTCCTGCCCCGGGAGCAACACCACCGAATCCCGTGAATCACTCAAACACACGGAACCGCTGACCAACGTCGTACGACTCGGTTGTTCATTGTAACAGGAAATATTGAATTGCGTCCCCAATACCGTAACGCTATTATCCGCGAAATGAACGACAAAAGGTCTTGTATTGTCCGGGACAACCTCGAAATACGCCTCCCCCTCTATCCACACTTCCCGGGTCGTTCCGGTAAAAGGCACCCGATAACGAAGAACGGTATTCGTGTTCATCCGCACGTGGCTACCGTCGCCGAGCACCAACGAGAATTCCGCTTGCCGCGGCACCCGTATCGTGTGCCACACGGGTTCCTCCACGGCACCCGTATCCGTTGCGTAAGTTAACTCCTTCCCTTTCTGTTTCACGGCTACCTCGTTTTGACGTTGCAAACAATCGATCCCCGCGGAATCCAAAACATACTCTTTGTCACTCACGGAAATCGTCGGTAAATTACTCGCCACGGGCACAATCATCAAAGGTTTTACTTGCTTCTGAGTCGGGAAATACAACCACAACGCCACCGTCAATGCCGCCACCACGCAAACCGCAACTGCCGAATACCTCAACACGAGGCGACGTCCCCGTCCCTTGGACAAATACCTCTTCCGGAAAACCTCCCATTCCTCTTGCCCCGTCGGCTCCCAACACACACGGGGAAGATTTACCTCTATATCATCATAAAGTTCCTGTAAAGGCAATTCCTTCCCCGGGGCACGAACCTCCCCCTCTTCCCGGCTCACCTTCTCCTCCGCCAGACGCTTCGCGAATTGCCTCGCCAAATCTATTCGTTTTTCTATTTCACGCTTCATCGCACTTGTTTTAATACACATCATACGAAGAAGTCGAAAAAACGGGTGAATGGAAAATATAATTTAGATGAATATTTTCAACAGCACGGATACAATATACTGGTTACTAATCATTTCTCTCAACTTCTCATAAGCATTTTTTTTCAAAGTCTTTACCGTGTTGATCGAAACACTTAACTCGTCGGCGATCTCTTGCAGTGAATACCCCTGCAACGTGAGTGTGGCAATCTGCCGGGAACGTTCGGGCAACTTATTCACGGCCCCGCGCACGATCCGGTAAGTTTCATTACGCGTCACCTCGTCCAGAAAAAACTCCTCACCGTAAACCTCGTCCTTCAATTCCTGAAACTTACTCTCGATCACTTTTTGCAATCGCAAATGATCCAAACATTTATTCCGTGCCGACGTGTACAAAAAAGAAAGGATCTCCTTCTCCGAGAAAACCGGATTAAAATGATTCCAAAGCGAGAAAAACGAATCTTGGGCTACATCCCGTGCCAACTCCTCATCCTTTAGATAGGAGCTACAAAAATCCCGTATAGCTTGAAAATATTCAAGATATATCGTTTCAAATCGCTTTTGATTTTCAGATGTAACCATTACTCCTATCACCCGTATTACGTGACTTAACACGACAAAGGTATATATTTTCATCAATAACGCATCAAACAAAAAAGAAATTATAACTTTGAGTTTCAAAAAATATACTCGTGAACTATGATCGAAAAATTAGCCATCTATTTTATATTCTTACTCGTTATTCCGGACATCTATATTTACAAGCTATATATCAAACGGCATATCGCCAACCGACGTACCCGATTGCTGTGGTTCGTGCCGTCGGTTATCTTGATGCTTGGTCTTCTATGGATATTACTGTTTTCACGAGGCGGACACGGCGGACAATCTTTTATCGGGATTTTCACGATCACGTACCTTGCCATCGTGCTGCCAAAAGTGATTTTTTCCATTTGTTCGCTACTCGACCTGCCGACAAGATACACGCTGAAATTACAGTCCCATCCCTTCGCGTGGTTGGGTGTTGTCGCAGGAACCGCCACGATGTTGGTCATTTTGTACGGCACGTTTTGGGGACGGAAACAATTCGAGGTAAAACAGATCGTCTTCACGTCTCCCGATCTCCCCGCAGCTTTCGACGGCTACCGGGTGGCACAGGTTTCGGATATACACACCGGAAGCTGGCACGATAACCGGGAGGCGTTGCGAGAAGCAGTCGATCTCGTCAACGCCCAACGGGCAGACATCATCGTGTTCACGGGTGACCTTGTAAATAACGAGGCGACGGAGATCGATCCTTTCGAGGATATTCTCTCCCGCCTGCAAGCCCCCGACGGGGTGTATTCCGTACTCGGGAATCATGATTACAGCCCGTACCGTCATTGGGCGAGCAAGAAAGCTCGTGAAAAGAACCTGCAAGACATCAAGGAACGACAAGCCGCCATGGGGTGGTATCTACTTGACAATAAACACGTGATGCTGCACCGTGGTACGGATAGCATTGCCTTGATCGGTGTCGGGGACGATGGCGGACGTACTCTCGACCGATACAGCGATCTCCCTCTCGCCATGCGAGGCTCGGAACAAACCGCTTTCAAGCTGTTGTTGAGTCATACCCCCACGCACTGGCGTCGGGAAGTGCTCGACACGGACATCGATCTCACGCTTTCCGGGCACACGCACGCCATGCAATTCGCCCTCGGTCGCCTCTCTCCCTCCTCCCTCATGTACCCCGAATGGAGCGGACTATACATGGAAGGTTCGCGAGGTCTGTACGTCAACGTCGGGCTGGGATTCATCGGGCTTATGCCCTTGCGTTTCGGTGCATGGCCGGAAATCACGGTCATCACGCTGAAAAAAATGTAGGATTCAGAACCGAAGCAAGGCTGTAACTTAGCTCCTCCTCTGTTTATAGAGGAGGTGGCAGCGAAGCTGACGGAGGAGTTTGTGATCACGGTATTCAAGAACTCCCTCCCCCCTTCGGGGTATTGAGCCCGGAAACCGGTCTCGAACTGGCTCTCGCTCGGCAACAAGGAAGCAAGCTTCCCTGCTGCCCTCGCTTACTCGCCAGTTTCCCTCTATAAACAGAGGGAGAGCTAGTTACTCTCTCCGCTTCGGGAATCCTTTCATTTCAAATTCTAAATTTCCCGTTCCGGTGACACTTTTCGCCCGTTCGGGTGTTTTGAGTGAAACTAAAATCACAAAAGTATGTTATACCTTAAAACAATCACGTTATTATTCTTTTTACCGTTACTCGGTTGTACTTCCACGCCGCATGCGTGGCAGGGACAAGCAGGCAGTAAACGGATTTTTATCGAGTTACAAACTACACCGGAGGGAATAAACCGGGCTTTCCTGTCGCTCCCGGAACAATGGGTAAACAACGCAGAAGCGGATTCGCTCATCTTCTCCGACAAGGACATTCTGGCAATTGTCGAGCGGGACGGTATTCAGTTTGAAGGGACATTCCATTCCGGCAAGGATTCTATTCGGGCAAAAGTGACAACGTACGGGAAAACCCGGGAATTCAATCTTGGCAAGGTCGACAGTCTGCAACCTCTCTACTTCCCACAAAATCCCCGTCCCCCCTATCCTTACCGTTCCGAAGACATCACCTATACCTCGTGCGACTCCATACAGGTAGCGGGGACGTTGACCGTTCCGCGAGGGAAAGGACCTTTCCCGGCAGCGATTATCGTATCCGGCACCGGAAAGCAAGACCGTGACGGCACGTTCTCCGGTCACAAACCTTTCTTTCGCGTGGCCGATGAATTGACGAGGCGGGGATTTATTGTCCTGCGGACAGACGACCGGGGAACGGGACAGACAAACGGCATGTATGAAATGGCTACCACGAAAGATTTTGCCCGTGACGCGCAAGCAGGCATCGATTACTTGAAAACACGTCCCGAAACCGACAAAGAACATATCGGGGTTATCGGGCACAGCGAAGGCGGTCAAGTGGCATTTATACTTGGGGCAGAATCTCCCGATGTTTCATTCGTGGTTTCCCTCGCGGGTGTCGGCGTGGACGGTTTGCAGATTCTGGAATTGCAGAATAAAGCGATTCTTGAAACCACCCCGGGCATCACTTCCGCGCAAGTGGGACAGTTTATGGATTTATTCAACACTCTTTTTCAAATGGTACATTCCGTTCCTCTCGAGCAGCCTCTTGAACGCCCTCTACGTGCCGCTTTCGACAATTGGATATCCCGTCAGGACAAGGCGACTCTCGAAGCCGTAAACCTCACCGGCGGCAGGGAAGAATCCTTTTTCAGCCGCTACCTTTATCAGGCACAAAGTCGCTGGTATCGTGAAATGGTGCAATACAATCCTGCCGATTATATCCCGAGGATTACTTGTCCCGTGCTGGCTCTCTACGGCGACCGGGATATCATGGTTCCCTCTGACGAGAACCTTGCTTCGATAAAAAAACTGTTGGATGAAGGTGGCAATACCCGCTATAAAATCGTGGAACTCCCCGGCTTGAATCATATGTTCCAACGCTGTGTTACCGGAACACGGGAAGAAATACCCGATCTTGAAGATGTATTCTCGGAAGAAGCCTTACAAATACTGGGTGACTGGTTGGAAACCAATAAATAATAAAAACGGGAGAGTCGGTAACACTCTCCCGTTTCTATTCATTTCGTTTATTCCGCCTTTAATGTTTCTATCACGAAGCTAACCTCTTCCGCCAAAGCAGAGGGGCTACCCATGTACCCGCCCACGCTCCAACGCAGGTTTCCCTCTCCGTCAATAATCATCTTGTGGGGAATACCGGAGAATTTAAACGCCTTGCAATACGCGTCGTAAACAGCCGACCGAGTACCCGTTTGGGAATTCACGTTATCGACAAGCACGTCAAGAGAATAATTTTTCTCTTTCAGAAATTCCCTGATCTTCTGCCGGAAATCGGCTTTTGTTTCCATCGTGGCGATAAAATAGAAAGCCACGTCAGGATCATTCTTGTACTTGTTCTCCGCCATCTGCATTCCCGGCAAAGATGCTTTACAGGGAGCGCACCACGTTGCCCAGAAGTCCAACACGATAATCTTTCCTTTCATCTTGGAAAGATCAACCTTTTTCCCGTCCAAATCTTCCAAGGCATAAAGCGTGATCTTTTCTTTAATCATCGACTCTTTCAAATGCGCCTGCATCTCCTGCTGCTTTTCCCGTGACTTCAAAGAATTGACGTAAGCATCAAAATCCTTGTCATTCTTGTGTGTCTTCAAGTAATCGGCACGCAAAATATCCAACATTCCGGGAGTCACGGCATCTTCCCGAACCCCGGTAATGATAGTCGGGATCACGAGCGAGGAATAATCATTCTTCTGCAACAACTGCACGTACAGTTCGTTGTAAACGGCTGACTTGTAAGCGTAAATATCCTTTATCTCCTCCATCAGTTCCAAGGCTTCGGCAGGTGACCCGGTGGCAGCCAGCACGGAAGCATGGGCAAGAATCATGTCTTTTCCTCTGGCGAGCAGTTGCTGTTTCCATTCCCGGTCGGAATACACCCGGGCAGAACCCTCGCGGGGACGGGTCATCACCTCGTCATAGATCAACTTCGCGAAAGGCAATACCTGTTCCGGCGTCCGCTGGTTCGTGCTCAAAGGTACTTGTACCATATGCCAGTAAAAGGTGAGCAACAAATTCTGGGGCACATCATGAATATACTTGTACAACTGGCTGTAATCGTCCTTCTTGATAATAGGCTGATAAACCACCGATTGGAATATCTTACCAAGGTACATACCGGTCATTTCCGTTTCCGTGTCACGGAATTTCTCCACGGGAAAACGCTTCAGAAATGCCTCGAACTCGGGCGTCTTCGCGTCCGGATCACTAATTCTGAATATACGCCATATCTCCCGGTCACGAGCGAGAATCCCGTCAGGGTATTCCTTTAATATACGCTGTTCCACGGCGGCGGCAACCGCTGTATCCTTAACGATATTCCGGGCAACTTCCAATGCTTTCAAGAGGGTTTCCTCGTCCACCTCGGGCAAGTTCACGATAAAATTCACGTCGCTCAACATCTGCTCGTGTTTCTCTCCCGGCATCATTTGATTCAATAACTTGGCAGCGTAATAAAACACGTACCGCCGTGCTCCCGGATCTTTCAGTAACTGTTGATTAAGCCAGAAACGCATCACGTCATCATCAATATAAGCCTCCTCCTCGCAATAACCGGGTAAGGATTCCAACTTCTTGTTGCGCAGCATACCCCACCCGATGTACGACGTGGGCAAGTTCCGCCCGTCCCGGTCGAAAGTCATCGTGGCATAAGTCGCACGTCCGCCCGAATCCTGCTTGTCACCCGCGTAAAATTTACATACCACTAATGCGCACCGGTCAGGAATCATGCAAGTAGCCTCCCAAGCCGTGTCGTTTTTCACCAGATTCAAGTCTTCCGCCTCCCAGCGCAGATCCTGCCAGTAATAGACCGTCCCGTGAACAGTCTCTTCCCCGGCAAGCGAAGTCAACGAGTTATCATACGTGAACTTCACCTCCTGCCCCACGACAGGCACTAGCGGGATAATATGAAACGGTCTGCGATTTTGTGCGCTCAAAGCGCACGAGATAAACAGAAGTACCACGATACTTCCTAACAATGTGATTTTTTTCATACAATACGAATTATAATTAAGTCTATAAAGTCCATAAGGTCTATAAAGTCTATAAAGTCATCGTGTCCTTCGGAGTCCATGGACTTTCGACTTTATGGACATTACAGACCTTACAGACTCTTTATTCTATCTGCCCGATCTCCGGGTTTTCCTCCAAGTACAACTCGCCCATCGGGAACGTGTAGCGTACCGCACCGGGTTGTAAAGTATAAGTAGTACCTTTAAACACGCGGGTAACGGTCTGTGTCGGGAAATCGGGATCGTTCGTCAGACGGCGTTGATCCATCCAGCGCAACCCGCGACACATCAACTCTTTCCGTCGCTCTTGCAACACGTGTCCCAAAGCCTCGGTCGCAGTCGCGGCACTTAACGTATAGTACTCGTCCGGGGAGAAACGATATTCCCGCAAAGTGTTCAGGATATTCATCGCCTCCGTCGTCTTTCCCTCGCGAGCCCAACATTCCGCTTCAATCAACATCATTTCCGGCACGGAGGGACCCATGCTACGGGATTCATACTTCGGGTAACTACTATTATACAAATGATTCTTGAAATAGATCCGTCCCGTGTACTCCACGCCTAACTCGGACATCGGTCTGGTGAAATACAAGTAACGCAGGTCATAATCCCGGTCAAACAAGTTCAACAAACCATCACTCAACACAAGATCAACGGCACTATAAGAAGTTAACGAGAAAGTCGTTCTCGGCATCTTGGCAAGTATCACTTCCTTGTCCTTCAAGTTTTCCGGGTAAGTTACCGCATCACCGATATAAAGATTCAGATTCTCCAGTCCACTCTGCAACTTCAACGCTTCCACTGCATTAGCCTTTGCCTCCGTGTAATTCCCCATCAGCAAATAAGCCCTCGCTTTCAAGGCGTAAACGGCACATTTACTCGGGTAGAAATTGAACTGCGGTACGTCCGGCAGATACTCGAAAGCATCGTTCAAATCACTGATAATCTGCTCGTATACCCTCTCCACGGACGCACGGGGCAAAGAACCCTCCACGCGGGGAGTCGTCAATAAAGGCACCCCCTGATCGGTCGCAGCAGTCGCAGTGTTATAGGGCTTACCGTACACGTTCACCAATGCCAGATAAGCATCGGCACGATGCACGAGCGCCTCGGCACGAATCGATAGTTTCTCTGCCTGCGTTCCGTTTTTACTACCCATCACCTCATCGATCACCACGTTACAATTATAAATCACTTGATAAACGGCATTCATCTCCTGATCATTTTCCGACTGACTGTAAATCTCGTCCGCCCACGTGTATATCGGGATAAACTTATCCGTTTCGTATACAGCGTTCTGCTGCGTTTCATCGGACATATTGATGTCATCCGAAGCCACATCATGGTACGCGAGCGTGTACTTGAAATTCTCCGTGTTATTCATTAGGTAACGGTAATTCACCGTTTCCTCCGGGATCAATTTCCCCTTCGTCTTGATATCCACCCAATCCGAGCAGGCGGAAAGCGAACAGGAAAGCCCGACAACCAAACTCAATAATATATTTTTGTTCATATCGTTCATGCTTTAGAAGTTAAGGTTTAACGAGAAATTATAAGACGGCGTGGGTGACATGGTCAAGTTACGACTGTTCGGGATAAAGTCGGGGTCGATACCCGCGTTATTCTTTTTCCAGATCATCCCCACGTTGTTTGCGCTGAAACCGACAGACCCGCTATTGATCATGAGTTTATTCAACCACTTGGACGGGATATTATAAGTCAATGAAATCTCTCTCAACCTGATATGATCTCCTTTCTCGATATGTATATCCGCACCTCGGTAGCGCACGAAACTATTCGCATTCGTTCCGATACGGGGCACGTTTGTAGTCGCTTCATCGCCTGCCTCTCGCCACCGTTTTGCCATATCCTCGTTAATCTCGTAATACGTGTTTCTCCCCCCTGCCTGTTGGGCGATCGTCGGTTTCTGGAAGATATATCCCAGTTTATAAGTTATACCCACGTAAAGCGACACCCCTTTATACGAGAAGGTATTGAAGAACCCGCCAAAATACTTGGGAGTCAAAGTTCCCACGTACACGAGGTCATCATTTGTCACGTTCTCTGTCGATTTGACGATCTCCCCGTCCGCATTGTACACTTGTGAATCCCCGTTCTCGTCCAGACCTGCCCAACGGTAAGCCCAGAAGTTGCTCATGTTATACCCTTCCAACATGCGACCGCTACCGCCACCACTGGAGTAGAAATAAGACGACATCTCGTAAGGCGAAGATTTCACCTCGTTCGTGTTATAGGAGTATGTGAGGCTTGCCTCATACCTGAAATCTCCTTTCTGTACGATAGTCCCGTTCAACGCCACATCCAAACCTTTACCGTTTACTTTTGCCGCGTTACGGGAAAGCGTGTACATCGACGAAGCGTTTGCCCCGAATATCGGGTTAATCACGTAATCCGCGAATAAATCCCTCGAATATTTGCGATACAATTCGATAGAACCGGAAAGCCTGTTATTCAGCACGGCAAAGTCCAAACCGAAATTCAACACGCCTGTTTTCTCCCAACGCACGGAAGGATTCGCCGCAAAGTTAATACTGGAAGAAGGCAATTGCGTGTACCCGTCATTACCCGTCGTCAAGGATATCTGCGTGAACGGATACTGATTCTGGTCAATATTCCCGTTATACCCGTAGGTGGCACGGAAAGTCAACTTGTTCAACCATCCCGCGTTATCCAATATGAAATCCTCTCTGCCGATATGCCATGCCAACCCGGTCGACCACATCGGGGTAGCCCGGTATTTCCGGTCAACACCGAAATTATTGTAGTCATCATATCTCACGCTACCTGTCAACACGTATTTACTCATCAACGTGTACGACACGTTCCCGTAATATGACAGGAAACGGCGTTGCAAATCCTGTTCCGGGCTGCCCTCGTTCAAGTAAGAAGTCCACCCCCATATATTCGTGTAGGGATTCGTTATCTGGGAAGCCGACTGCAAGGTCTGTCCGTTGTAACCGTAATACCATGCGCTGCTCTGCCACATTCTGGTTTCGCGGAATTCCATCCCCGCCAATGCGGATATTTGATGAATCTCGTCAATCGTGTTATTGTAATTCAATTGCCCCCGCAAACTATAATTCCGGGAATCCGTGTGAGAAAGGTTCAACAATCCGCCATCGGGAAGCCCGTGTGTCAATTCACCCGTGCTCTCGTTATATCGCGTGGCATAATTATACCTGTCACGTGAAGCGTAAGTATCCTCGTTCTCGAGATTTCTGGTTCTCGCGTTCGTTTTCTCGTACATGAACGATCCGTCCAACGCCAATCCCTTCACGCCCGGAACCGGAATATTCAATCCCATTGTCAGCGAAACAGCTTGCTCCTTCCGCGTATTATCCATGTTATCCAACTCGTCAAGATAATTATACTTCCAGTTCTTGTATCCCTGTTCCTCTTTCTCCTTCACGAAATCCTCTTCATACCGGTAATAATCCACCCGGTTGCCATTATCATCCACGAGTTGATTATACGGCATCAAAGGCAGTATACCCAGCGACGCCTGCATCGCAGAAAGTCCCAGACCGTTGTTCTTGATATTGATCAACGAAGCCCTCAAACCCGTGGTCAATGTCGCCCAATTCATAATCTTGAAATTCAAATTGGAAGTCAACGTGAAACGGTCACCTTGCTCGCCTTTCGTGTTTGACTGTTCATTCGCGTAAGAAGCCGACAAGAAATAAGACATCTGCTCGGAAGCCCCGCTGAATGACAGGTTATACTGTTGCGAGAAAGCCGGTTGCAATAAATACTTTTTCACGTCACGGTATGACTTGCGGCTTGCCAATTTCTCCAACTGTGCATCCGCGTCCGCTTGAGTAATCACGCCGTCCTTGGCATCCAGCAAAATCTTCGCCGCGTCCGAGATAGCGTATCCCGCCCCCCATGCCGAACTTACCGGGCGAGTGATATAACCTTTCTCCACCATCTCCCGCTCGTAATCAATCATCTCCGCCGAATTCATCACGGGCAACGAACTGAAACGCGGTGAACCCGACGTCATGATATTCATTCCGAAACTCACCGCCGTACCCGGTCTGCCGTTTTTCTTTCCTTTTTTCGTTTCGATAACGATCACCCCGTTAGCCGCACGGGCACCCCAGATAGAAGCGGCGGCCGCATCTTTCAGGAAAGTGATCGACTCCACGTCATTCGGGTTCAGACCTTTCAATTCCATATCTGTCGGGAATCCGTCAACAACAAGCAACGGGCGAGCCATCGCATCCGAGAAACTACTTCTTCCCCGGATATTCATCGAAATATTGTTCTGTTCCTCCAGTTGCCCGTCCGAACGGTTAGACCCGTACAGGAATGTCATGTCCGAATTTTTGATATCCACATACACGCCGGGGACTACACCTTCCAAACGGTTCAGTATATTCGGGCTGGGACGTTTCTCCAATTCCTTGGCAGTAACCACGCCGAATGATCCCGTGGCACGCTCTTTAGGCAAGCGGGTATATCCCGTCGATACCACGACCACCTCGTCCAGCGACTCGGTAGCTTCTTTCATCTGCACCGTGACCGGCGTGTCGTCACTCACGGCCATCATCCGGGACTCGAAGCCAATCATCGTGAAAAGCAAGGTATCGCCTTTGCTGCACAATGCCAAGAACTTTCCATCCACGTCAGACACGAAACCGACCGTCGTCCCCTTGATTAAAATATTCACGCCGGGCAAGGGTAATCCCTTCTCGTCGGTCACCTTACCGGAAACCCTCAAATCGTTCCTTCCCGTCTGGGCGGTCACCCGTGCGGGAGATATCACCACCGTATTATCCACGATCGAGAAAGTCAAACCGGTTCCCCGCAAACAATATTCAAGTACCGTCTTCACGTCCGTGTTCGTGAAATCGGGATTCAAATTCACGATAGTACCCACCTTCGCATCATTGTACAAGAAGGTCAAGTTCGTCTGTTTCTGTATCTCTTTAGCTATTCCCGTGAACGTGCTGTTCTGCATCTTTATCGTCACGTTCTGCGCCGTAACGGCGAACGACGACAAGAAGAGGAAAACAACCGTCAATTTCATCATCAGTTGGTTTTTTAATAACCATAAACCTCCCGGAAGAGACTTATTCTGGTTCTTCTTCATAACGTAAATTATTAATTTTAAATGGTTCACACTCTCGTTCCCCCGTGGCCATCGGGGCAACTCTACTCAGTAGTTATATAGACATCATTTCCTTTAATCTCGAACCGTGCATCTCCTGTCAGTCCCAACATTTCCACCACACGGGAGAAATTATCGTATCGTCTTAAATCACCCGATAAAGAAATCCGTTTCGCCTCCTCGTCCTTGAACACTACCCGGATATCGTACCATCGTTCCAACGTTCGCATGATCTCTTCCAGCGGTCGTCGCACGAACACGAATCGTCCGTCTTTCCAACTGGTAAAATCCCGTACCTCCACCTCCCGTTTCACCATATCACCCGACAAAGCATCCACTTCCACCTGTTCGCCCGGTTTTATGCTTATCGTGTTGTCACCCCCCGTGATACATACCGAACCCTCGGCAAGCGTCGTCAAGGAGTGTCCCTCTTCGGGATAAGCCCGCACGTTGAACGATGTTCCCAGCACCGTCACCGCCGAACTCATGAATTGCACGATAAACGGCTTCTTGGCATCCTTCGCTACCTCGAAATACGCCTCTCCCTGCACGAACACCCTTCGTTCCTTCGTCCCGAAAGCTACCGGGTACTGGATTGAAGTCGCCGAGTTCAGCCACACTTTCGTCCCGTCGGATAACGTCAGGCAGAACTCCCCGCCCCGCGGTATTTCCAGTTTATTATACACGAGAGCGCTGTTCCCGGAAATACCCGCGTAAGTCAGCCCCGACGTCGAGGCATCGATCCGCATGCCGTCCGCGATAATCGTGCTGTCGGAATACTCCTGTCCCAACATGATCGTGTTCCCATCGCCCGTCGTCAACACCGCCTTGCTCGTTCCCGGCAAAATGGTCGCGGCGGCGGCATAATTCGTCGCGGGCACGCTCTCTTTCCCGAGACCGATATAAAGTACAATCGCTATCGTGAGCGGTAGAACAACAGCCGCCACACGAGCCACACGAAACAACAGCCTCCTCGAGCGGCATTGTTGGAATTTCCTTTGTAGAAAACGCCCGTAAGCAACACGAAAATCGAACGTTTCCCACAATTCCGTCCCGTCAGTATAAAAGCTTCCGGAGGTCATTTCTTGAAAAGCCGCCTCGTTATCACGTGACGCTTGCCGCCAGTCGGAAAGTATCTTTTCCTCCTGCCCGGACAATTCGCCCCGCAGACTCTTCCTTATCAATCGTGCTATTTCAAATGCCTCTTTCATTTCTTTATCTTTTACGGACTAAAAACAACCGAGTGACAAAAAAGTGTCACCGAAATGTCATTTCCCGCAATTTTAACAATTGGATAGAATCAAAAGGATAGCCGTGATATCACTTAATCTATTCTTTAAGAATTGCTTACCACGCTTTTTATGAGATTTCACCGAGTCAATCGAAAGATTCAATTTTTCCGCTATCTCCGCGTTATCGAACCCCTCCATGACCAGTTGAAATACTTTGCCCGTCTGCTCCGGCAAGTCTTCGATCGCCTCCGAAAGCAACATCAATAACTCCTGCTCCACGATCTGGTTGAAAAAGAAGGTTGTCTTCTCCTTCTCGTCCATCAAAGACACGTACTCTTGTTCAATACGAACGTGTTTCAAGTAATTCAGACACTGGTTCTTCGTCACCAGATACAAGTAAGATTTCAAGGCAACTACCGCCTCGAATGTCGGCTTGTCCGTGTATAATTTGAAGAAAATTTCCTGCACGATGTCTTCCGCCGCAGCCGCGTCATTCACGAACCCCGTGGCAAAAGCACAGAGTGGGGCATAATATTTCTCGAACAGCACCTTGTAAGCACCGTCTTCCCCAGCCTTCAATCCCCGCAGCCATTCTATTTCTTCCCGTTCTGACATAAATTTATTCGTGTCCTGTACATCGTTTGGATTTACAAATATAAAGAAAGAATTTTGATTCCCCGCCCTACTTGTCCCAAAAAACGATTAAAACGATATCCGACTCACGAGGTATTTGATCTTGTACCACTCCTCCTGTAAAACGGCAAACCTCTTTACCTAGCTCTCTAATCACATTCTGTAACACTCCCATAATCTTTTGTAATTTTTAATTGTATTCCAAAAGTACATCCCGGAACGCCCTTTACCAACCAAATTATCCGAATGCCCCGATTTATCATCTGAATCCCCGGAAAATTTATCTAAACAAAACTTCCCTTGAAAGGTCACCTCACAAGAACGATTAACTACTCTTATCTTCTATATCCCTTCATTCTATTGCACCTTCTTCTTGCGCTTTAATTCCCAGAACAGGAAACACCCGAACACCTCTTCCCGGTAAAGTGGACTCACGGGCAACACCCGATCTGCAATGCAGATCGCCTTACCTATAAATCCCTCCACTTCCCGAAGATTCACGATATAACTCCGGTGAATCCGGCGGAACATATCCCTCGGCAACCAAGGTTCCACCACTAAAAGAGGATAGGCGATCGAAAGCCGGGGCTTATCCCGACGATAAATATAACTATAACACCCCGAAGCCTCCACGTACAAGACTTCCGAGTAAAAACACTTCTCCATACGTTCTCCCTGACGTACAAAAAAACAATCTCCCACGAGACGTTGCGATTGATCATTCGTTTCTTTCATAACTTCCTGATTTTATATCTCGCGAAATGACCTTTTCACCTGCAAACGCCCCATGTGGCGAAACTCTAAAAAATAACAAACCCCGGGCACTACTCCCGGGGTATATCATCAACTCATCGCATCAATATTCATTTCAAAATAGAGAAACAACCATTTGCCACAACATCAAAAACACGTTTCAAGGGAATATTATTTTGAAATAATTTCTACAAAATTCGAGATCACGTACTCCACCTCGTCATCACTCAAACAAGTATGTAGCGGAAGCGTTACCTCGTTACAATATTGATTGTAAGCGTTCGGGAAATCTTTAATATCAAATCCTAAGTTCTTGTATGCCGTCATCATCGGCAACGGTTTATAATGCACATTACAAGCCACCCCACGCTCCGCCATCTCCATGAGAACTCGATTCCGGAAATCCCTATCTTTCCCCAGCAAACGCACCATGTAAAGGTGACCACTGGAAGAATGGTCATCTCCATAATGATCAAGCACCTGCACATTGCATCCCCTCAAGGCTTTATTGTAATGCTCCACGATTTGACGTCGCCGATAAAGCAATTCCGGGTAACGCTTCAACTGCGACAACCCTATTGCTGCCATGATATCCGTCATGTTACATTTAAAATTCGGTGCGACAACATCGTACTCCCACGCACCCAATCGTGTTTTAGCTAAAGCATCTTTACTTTGCCCGTGCAACGACAACAACTGAAACTGCTTGTACAACCATTCATTATCAATCCCCTCCATCGAACGCCATGTCAACGCTCCTCCTTCCGCCGTGGTCAAATTCTTCACCGCATGAAACGAGAACGAGGTAAAATCGGCAATTTCACCACACATTTTCCCGTGCCACTTCGCTCCAAAAGCATGGGCAGCATCGGTAAGAACAATCACCCGCCCGAATGCCTTCTGTATATCATTAGTCGGAGAAAACAATGACTTCTTACTCTCCACGCTCGAAAATATTCTATCATAATTACAAACCACACCTCCCAAATCCACCGGAATAACCACTTTTGTCCGCTCCGTGATAACTTCTGACAACTTATCGTAATCCATTTCAAATGCCTCTGGGGTCGTATCTACCATAACGACCTTTGCCCCCACGTGACAAACCACGCTGGCGGTAGCTGTGTACGTGTACGAGGGAACAATCACCTCATCCCCCGGGCCTACCCCCAACACTCGAAGTATCAACTCCATACAAGCCGTGGCGGAATTCAAACAAACGACTTTACTCGTCTGACAACACATCGCAATCAAATGCTCAAACTCCTTCGTCCTTGGTCCCGTCGTGATCCAACCGGAACGAAGAGCCTCACTAACTTCTATAATCTCTGCCTCCGTCATATCCGGAGGTGAAAAAGGAATATTTTTCATACAAATAGTAATATTTAGATAAAATGTTTAATATACACCAATTTCTCTATTCGTTTTCTTTTCATATGGATAATAATAAAGTATTCAACCATCAATCCAAGTAATATAGCCCAAATGCCAATTCGTCCAACCGTCACCCAAACAAGGACAATATACACAACATTAGCAAACAGTGTCACAATAAAATTCTGTCTCACCTGACCAAGAGCCACAAAAAGTGGATGAATTGACGCATAGGACAGTGCAAGAGCCCGCAGAAACAAATAGAGAAGCAATATATACCAGTATTGGACATATACATCATCCAAAGTGAAGTGCATGAACACAAGGCTACCACCTGTCACCATTACAACTGCCGGCATAAGGATCTGCAAACTCTTATTACGCATCTTAATAAGATAATCATAACACTCTCTCTTCTTTCCCTTCGCTATCAGTTCGGAGAACAACGGCATAACCGCCTGTTTAATGGGGATTGTTAATTTTGTCAGGGCCTGTCCAATCTGCTTATATACTTTAAATACGGCAACCACATCATATGAAATCATGGATAGGAATATTACATCCATCTGCTGAACCGGAATATCCGCACTTGATGACAGACTTGTCCAACAGGTGAATGTAAATATACGTTTCCACCTACCTTTCGTATTTGCTTTAATAATTCCCTTCACCGAAATATTGGGAGTAATATTGATTGTATGAATGAAAAAGCAAAAGAGCAGTAAATATCCAAAGATATACCCCAAGCAATACGCCAAAGCAGCTCCGTATAGCCCCATCTTCATAATTCCACAAAAAATCACCACCAGCACAAAGCGAAAAATCTCGGTTATAATACGATATATAGAAAAATACTTAAACTTATCAAAAAGCCGAATAATACCAATCGAAGTCCCTGTGAAATTAAACAAGATCATAAATGCCATAATATAAATACTTATGGTTGTCTCTGCATCCCATGACATGACATTAGAAAAGAACTGTGCCGAAACCAGGGTAATTGCCATTCCAAGAAAAGCAGTAATGAAATCAATTATGGATCCTATTTTAATAACTGTTTGCAGGTAGTCATAATCTTTATCTTCAACCGCCTGACTACCAAAGGTAACCATTGCATGCCAAGATTGAAAATTTACAACATTATCAACAATCATAATAAACGAATACGCCACAGCAAGCATACCATAAGCAGTATTCCCAATAAGCCTAATCAACACTATGGTCGTGATAAAAGTGACCACAGCTGCTCCACCTTCGCCTATGAAAGATACAGCTGCATTCTTAAGAAGTTTAGACACGAAGTTGCTTTTATTTAGTTTTTTCTTTGCATTTTTTAAACTAAACATCATTTTCATTTCCTACATAATAATTTTAAAATTAATATTGATCCAAAAGCCATCCACATGCCCAAATCCAAAAAATAAGCAACAAAAATATCATAATTCCATCTTGGTGCTTTAATAAAAGCTTCAACCATTGCAAATCCTACAGCCACAATCCAGATATTATTATGACAACTATTCCAAATTCTGTTTATCTTCTGCATAACGTATCCATATATAATGCTCCCAATTGCAACTCCAATATAACCAAAATCATGGAATAATTCAGCGATATAGCACGTTCCAACTCCTGATCCCGAAAGATACGACCATAAAACTTTATAACTTAGCGCATTTGATAATGAATTTCCTTTTATTGCGAAGTCAACACTGTTATGCAAATATGAAAAATCATATTGTGGATTGAAAATAAACTTTATTATAGAGTTAGTCCTAAAGTATTTTACGATTCCAAAAAACGAATAATATGTATCATCACTTAAACTTGATTCATAATATTTTTCAAGTCGTAATATACTTGAGCTAAAACCTTGTTGCTGAAAAAAACCTAAAAATAATTCTTTTACAGAAACCCCTGCAAAAGACTCTGAAACCCTCAAATATTGAGTAATCTGAAGGACTATTGATATTACAGGTACACCTATCAATAGTCCAATCACATAACTTTTTTTTACCCATTTTTCTCCATCATCTTTAAAATGTCTAAAAACAAAGTACATGACAAGAAATAGTATCATTATCATAAAATTTGATCGTCTCCCTGTGAACAACGAGATAACTGCATAAGCAAAGTATAAGAACATAGGGATGCGGCATTCTTTTTTAGATGGTAATGTTGCCAAAAACAGGTAAAAAAAGTACGGTGTCATTGCCGCAACTGCTTTAACTGCAAAAGGAGCACTTGACTCATATTCTACGTAATAAGCATAATAAGTATTACTTAGAACAAAGGAAATTTTATCCATTATGGTGTATATCCAAAATGGGAATGTCGCTATAAACAATATATAGCTAAGTCTTCGAATGGTATTAACTTTACCATTAGCACGAGAGTTTTCTGATTGATAAAATATTCTATAACTATTCAACCTAGATTTAATTCGTATATGCTCCGAAAAAACATGTCCTCCAAAAACAAAAACTAAACTTTCAAGCAGACAAAGATTTGAATGGAAGTAAAATTCTTCACCGAAATAATACTTTATTTCCATTCCAAAGTATTCATAACAAAAATGCCCACCTAGTAAAAAAACAAAATAAGATATAAGAAACATCAAATACAATGATCGTCTTCTCAAATCTAAAAAAACATAAAGCATAGAAAATAGCCATATAATCAATGCTGATAAATACGTAGGATCAATACCAAGAACAATTGATATTGATCCAAATACAACAATTATGGCTATTGCAAATAATTGATATATATTTATATTCTTTGTTTTACGATTATTTGCATGAATTTGAGTGCTCACAATATAATCTCCTTAATTTTTCTGCTGCGCTATCTATTTCATAACCAGCCTTTGAAAAGATACTAATATTTTCAAATCTATTTCTTCGTCTTCCGATACCTCTCAGACTTTCTATCCATTTATCGACACTCAACGGAACATATTTTATGTATTCCGTGACTTGCGTCTCATTTACTGGAACCTGATCCGATGATATTATTGGCAACCCAGCGGCCTGCGCTTCAATAAGTACCATTCCCAATCCTTCAAAAATAGAAGGAAAAACAAAACAATCCATTGCCTGCATAAGGCAGTTTACATCATTCCTCTGCCCCATGAAAATAACCTTTTCCGACAACCCCAGTTCTTCAACTTTATCTTTTATAGACTGTTGCAAATCTCCATTTCCGACAAGCATTAGCAAGGCATCATCTCTTTGCTTTGATACTTCCGAGAACACATCAACCAAAAAGGCATGATTTTTCTGTTCATTGAAGCGCCCCACATGACCAATAACAAATTTATCCTCAAACCGAAATTGTTTTCTATATGAAATCCTTGTTTCTTCGTTATATAAAAATTTTTCTATATTAATTGCATTCGGGATGAATACCCATTTATCACGCTTTATGATGCCTTTCGGAAACATACTTTCCGCTGCCACCAATGCACATGCGTAATATTCATCTGCCGCAACATAAAACAGAGGCTTAAGACAATTGTACACTATCTGTGTTCCTTTAGACTTAATCAACGCATTATGGGAATGAGCAATAACCGTATTTATACCACTAGTTTTAGCCGCAATACACATCATCAGCAATTGCGTTAAAGCACCACTATTAGTATGAACAATATCATATGACTTATCTTTTAAAAACTTTCTCATACGAAAGAAGATATCAATAAGTCTCCTTTTCCCGTTAGAATGAATATCCAAGCAGTAGAGGTTTCCTCCACACGCTTCTATTTCTTCTCGGTATGGTTCAAAGGTTTGATATCCCAAAGATAAGTAATCAAATTGTATCTCACTATTCTCCAAAGCGGACGCAGTGCAATAATTATGCAATACAGAGGCTATTCCACCGCTGACCCCCTTGCGAAATCCACTAGTTACCAAGAGAACTCTTATTTTCTTTTCCATTTCCTTTCTCTCCCTCTATAATTCAACGCTTGCGACCCTAGGCTCGAAACAGCAGCAAGGCCTCAAGCAGACAATTCTCACACCGCTCGCTCTCTGCGGTCCTACCTTAACGAATGTTCCTATCACAGAAATATCACCCTTTAAACCGAGAGCTCCGATATTCGCTTTGTTCACCCGTTCTGTTATCTCTTTCTCTATCTTGCTGGGATTTCCATAGCTGCCATGTACCTGAGCTTCCATTGCCATTGCGGCTGCCTCGTAATGGGAACGTCCAATTCCCACAGCCAGCGTACAAGGAGAACATCCAAGCTGCGCCACAGCCTCTACAGCCCATGTTACGATCTCATCCATAACAGTATCAACACTATGCTTATGGAAAACTCGATAATCCTTTCCCCTAATGGCAGGGCCTCCTCCTTCCATCAATACATAGAGCCTTACAACATTTTCTTCCACAGTTCTGATCTGGATTGGCGCAGGAGCAAGACCGCCAGGGTCAGGATTAAGCCCACCAGACTGATCTATTCGTTGCTCATCATCTCCCATAATTGCCATCGGACGACCCGGAAGAGTACGCAAACCTTTTCTGACTCCTTCATAAATCGCTGCTATATCTTCGCTGCTTACCGCTCTATTCTTACCCACCTCCAAGTACAAATGTGGAATTCCCGTGTCATCACAAAGCGGACTGCGGTTCTTTGCTGCTACAAGAGCATTTTCCACGATTTGCTCCATTACCCATTTAGACTGAGGGTTACGTTCCATTTCAATTGCCCGTTTATAGGCAAGTATCTTATCCTTAGAAAAGGTTGAGCCTGCTGTTACAAGGGTTTCCGCAACCTTCTCAACTATCTCATTGTACTTCATTCGTATATACTCCTCCCCTTCGCTCCTGCAATAATTACAGGGTATTGATTTACTTTTACCTGATAAAGGGCTTCCATCCCTAACTCCTCATGTGCAACACAGTGTCTTTCTGATGTCTTGCTCTCCAAAAGAGCTGTCACTGGCGGAATAATAGCATAAACTGCATTTCTCTCCGCAAGCCCCCTGATTGTCTCGTCTTTTAGCTTGCCCTTCCCCAGATGCATTTTAATACCCGCATCCGACAAAGGCAACATACTGGATTCTATTTCCAATTTATTGCTACTAGTAGGTCCCACTCCTGCCGGGCTGACTGCCGTGTGGAATATGACAGACCCTGTTAAGTCAATAGCAGAATTCAGTACGCCTGCTTCTATTTCTTTAATGAGTGTAGGGAGTACAGCGTCCCTTCCACAGAAAATATATCCGGAAATATAAATCATATCTCCTACATTCAATTCTTTTATATCTTTATCCGTAAAAGGGATGGTATATGTTCTCATAGTCTCTCCTCTTAATTTACCAATGTAAACAACTGTAAATAGCTCCGCTCATTCTCAATTACACCATAAGCCTGCGCTCTATAATAAAGCTTCTCCGCCCAATTCTTATGGGGTCCTATTTCGTTCATCTTATTTCCACCGGAACTTTTGATAACGCCACCGGAAGTATTCATAACCTGTAACGCATCCTCATATTCTTCCTTTACCACAGCCAGTATTCCATTAACATAATTAAGATGAGTAGGGTGGATAATGGTCTTTCCAATAAAACCATTAGCCTTGTCCAATACTAGTTCCCGAAGCAGACCGTCCACTGCATCATTCAGTATGGCATCATGCTTGATAAGAGCTGTTGTAAAATCAAACTCAGGCAAGGGCTGGAAACGCATCTTTTTCTCGGCCCTGAAATACTCCCAAACGGGTCCTGACACAGTATATTGATTATCCCTTGTAAACACATTGAGGATATCGCAAAGACAGCTTCTGACTGTCTGCATGTCATAAATAGTATAGCTCATACCTCTACGAACACCAAATACAGATGAAAAGTCCGTACCTCCCACACGGATATTCAGAACCAAATCCTCGTATCTGTCAATGATTTCTTTGATGCCTATAAGTTCTTGGATTCGGCTTTCTTTAAATGCCACACACCGATCTTCGATAATTGGCATACCATATATAATCTCACCGAACTTTTCATTTAACTCCCTTAGATGGCGATAATAATCCTCTCCATTTGAAACATTGAACTTCGGAAAATTAAAACCAGCGATGAGCTTTACATGTTCCAGTTTCAACATAGAAGCAAAGTGTTTAAATTGCTCTACGTTCCTGACCCGGAAAAAGATCAAGGGAAGTAGTTTGTACTCGAACTTTCCCGCTTTGATTGCCTCATTTATCGTATCTAACAAGGCGATACTATTAATCTCCGCAGCCGGCACATCTTCCGGCTTGCAGGCATCCTCAAAACACATTACCATGGAAGCAAGCCCCTTATACTTTTGGTCAATAATTGCCTGAGCGAAGTCCTTATTCCCTGGCATATACATAGTTGCACCAAGACAGTATTGCAGCATAGAGCGATCAGTATATTTGTCAAACTCCATTGGTGGTACAACAAATTTATAGTTTGGATTGTATAGATGATGTCTCATATGTTAAACGTTCTCCTTCTTATTTTTCATAATTCACATTTCTTTCAATCTGACATCTACACCTAGGCTCTCAGCAAGAGCATTAATTTCCTGTAACTGTTTATCTGGAATCTCAACGCTATCAACATTCTTCTTCATCTGAATGAATCCCCGCTCTCCAGGAAGCAGCACCCTGTCTTCTTCACCACAATATTTCACTGCTTTGTAAAACACAGACATCTTCTCTGCCAACTCATCATTTGTCATAAATCGAGACACATCTATGACTACAAACAAGTGTCCGTTTCCAGAATTCTCAGTCATATCGCTGAGTGGTTTAACACCACCTGTGGAGGCAGAACCAGTTAGCAAACCGGCAAACAAATCTATAAAAGCAGATATTCCATACCCCTTATGCCCAGCGATAGGGCACAGCGTCCCTTTCAGTGCCTCTTTAGGGTCATCTGTGGGATTTCCGTCAGCATCCACTGCCCATGTCAAGGGAATTTTCTCGCCGTTCTTGGCGGCAAGCCTAATTTTTCCCCGAGCAACAACAGTCGTAGCCATGTCTAAAATTACAGGATTTTGGGCTTCACTACCCGGAAATGCATAACACATGGGATTTGTTCCAAAGATAGGCTTTGTGCCGCCAGTCGGTGCTATAGCAGGAGCAGCGTTCGCAAATATTATGGCGGCCATTCCAGCTTCCGTTGCCATATTGCCATAATACCCAGCAGTACCAAAGTTATTGCTATTGCGCACACCTACCACGGAAACACCAAACTCCTTAGCCTTTGAAATGGCAGTCTTCATGGCTTTATAGGCCACAATCTGACCAAATCCGTTATTGCCATCCAAAATAGCCATTGCTCCAAAGTCGGTCACCGTTTCAATCGGCGCATCAGCCTCAAAATGGCCGGCTTTGATTTTTTTTACATACAGAGGCAGTCTGCCCACTCCATGGGTTGAAATTCCACGTCTATTCGCATAGTGGATAGTGTCAAGAATAATATCTATGGAACTATCCGGTACACCAATGGATACCAAGCATCCTCTAGTGACCCTATCAATATCCTTTAAGCTAACTCTTGTCATTACGACCTCCTCACACTAAACTTCCTCTTGGGCTCCATACAGCTTCGGGATAGTACTCATCAATCATTCGTTTTACCAAGCTACACTGCTTTGCTCTCTTCCGGGCATCGTCTTCTGTGCTGTCCCAGCTATGGGTAGCGGCCACAGAGCCCCCTGTCTTCAAATAGATAGGCGCAGCAATACGGATCATCTCCGGTACCTCATAATGGCGGATGAAGCCACCTGTGGACTTCGGATTCTCCGTATGGATATCGATAGGACAGTTTACTGCCTGACGCATTGCTGCCAACATCTGAAGCTGAATATCACGGACAGGATTGATTGAATCCGCACCGATGGTTTCCAAAAGTTTTGCGGAGCAGGGATTACCATGTCCGGCATGGGCAGATACCTTGAAATGAGAATCACTAGGGATTTCTCCTGCTTTACGCATCTCGTTCAAAGCCCAAAGACAACCCTCATCGTAAACCAGGAACCCCCGACAGCCGAGGCGTACAGCTCTTTTTACATCTTCAATAGCCCTGACAATCTGCTCTTGTCCTCTTAATCTGTAGCCCATACGCACACCTTCCTCTGTATGCACAGATGCAGATGTATCAGTAGTCGCTCTTGGACCAACGGCAAGAATAAGATCTGTCTGATACTGATGAGCCAGTTCAACCATCTTACTAATATCATCATCAGACAGGCGCATAATACCCTGCGTTTGTGTAACACGATGAAGATACAAACCATAGCTGTCCATTGCTTCCAAAAGTGCTTTCATGACCTTCGGACCTTGAATTCCGGGAACTTCAAAACGGAACTGTCCGCCATCTGCAAATCTCTTCTCCGATGTAGGAAGGTCATACGCATCTCCACCAGGCATCCCTATCGACTTCAGAAACTCTCTCGTTTTCTCCATGCTGTTCATTTTAATCCTTTTCATACTATATCTATTATGAATATCATTAAACTATACTATTGTAAAAATTTTAGAAATTAACATTCCTTCTCCCATGTGCAACAACTGATAAAAGCTTTGTGCATTATTTGCTTTTATTCCAACACTCTGTAATAGCCCATAAAACTTTTCTTCCCATTCATTTTGTGTAATAGGATTCTCCGGCTCGCCTTTTGCATAATCAACTCTCTGACTTATCTCTGTCCCGTCTTTTAGAATAACGTCCACAATTGCTACTCTTTTTCCTGGTACAAGCTCAGTCAGTTTAGGATCCTCTACTACAACAACCTTCTTTATAAGCTCATGTATCCGTTCATCTCTTATTTTTTCTTCCGTAAAGGAATTCTGTCCACAATCTCCAAATATACAAGCTGCCACTACTCCATAAGGAATACTCTGCTTTGCGGAACTAATGCTCGCAATTTCTGTGTGGTCATGACCATTTATGGCAATGTCATAAACTTTTACCTCAATTTTCTCTACATCATTCCAACAGAACTCACCTCTGATTTTCAGCATGGCCTCCATCGGTGCGTGACAATGACGACAAGCCGCATACAATTTCTGATAAATAGAAAGAATTGCATAACCATCATCAAATAACCGTTCCTCATGCACCTCATCGGTCATAGCATGAAAAAAACCACGAGAATCACCCAATATGTCGATGGCTCCTATAAAATATTTGCCATAAAGCGCAGCATTAACCCCGGCTATGGCAGCATTGGCACAGTTATAAGGTTTCTGTTCGGAATTTCCGGAAATCACAGCCAACAATCCCGCAGCCGATGTTACAGATGCGCTAAAAACATTCCGCATCTCATCTTCCGAGTAATTCAGCATTGAAGCTATCCCCATTGCACATCCCACCGTACAACAAGTACCTGTAACATGAAATCCTCTTTTTTTATGGCTGGGTTGTATGGTATTTGCCAGCCGGATTGCCGCTTCATATCCAACAATGGCAGCCTTCATTATCTGCATCAAAGTACATTCATAAATTTCAGCAACACCAATAAGCGCAGAGAAAATCGGAGCACCCAAGTGTGTCATAGCAACACGATGACTATCATCCAATTCAAGCACATGAGCATTAAAGGCATTTATAAACACCGCTGTATGTAAATCGGTAGTTATTTCCAAACCGAAAATATGACACTTCCCATTCAGATTGTTCTTTTCTATATATTTCTTATTCCTGTCAATATAAATATTACAGCCGCCAATAGCCACAGATACATAGTCCACAAAACACTCCTGCGCCTTATTCATCACAGAATCCGGGAACTGTGCGTCTTGCATCTCATAGAGCTTATTCACAAATCGCTGAGTAATATTCGCCATACACACTCCGCTATTTCATACGACTTGTATCAAACAATCGATAAATCATATTCCTGCCATTGCTATCAGTGACTTTAATGATATTCTGAATCCAATCTACCATATTCTTATATTCATCAATAGAATCAGTCATCATTTTTACCCGACAGAAATGCTGAGAAAGAGTTCCTATATAATCAGGTTTGATTTCCTGTCCCTCAGTGTAATACTGAACCAAATCCATTACGTTCTTGTGTTTCCTAACTTCATCCACTCCTTCAATACTTCCGATCACGCCATCGCACAACGGAATGGTAAGACTTCCTATATAATGCCCATGCATATAGGGATCAATTTTCTCGAATTCATCGTCCTCAACCATTGGACCGCCAAGCGCATAGCGAATCATCATCTGAACGTCATTGTATCCACAAGAAGCCTCTAACATGGAGTATATCAATCCTCCACTAAGGCGTAATCCCATCTCGTGGAAATATATTTTTTCATCATCCTGATCAACAAGTGCCTGCATGAAGAGCGTTCCGTTCTTAATACCAATAGACTCGAACATCTTGACAACCTTTGGATTAATTTCTTCTATATATTCCTCAATCTTCTTTGAAGGAAATATCGCACCACTGCTGATGAGTGCCTTTCCCCCTGGCTGATCCACTGTATAACGGTCACAAACAGCGGATAGCATAATCTTTCCATTATTAATGATATAACGACTGCCAAAACCGTAATCACTAGTGATACACTTCTCTACAAAGAACTCACCATTGGCAGAAGCTTTTATTGCTTTTGGAACTGCTCGTCTGATCTCTTCTTCCGTGTAACACATACTGATTCCTCTAGATCCTCCTGCTTCTGCAGGCTTTACCATTACGGGATATTTAATCATTGCCAGATCTTCCTCTTTTAGTTCCTCTGTTAGATGAAATTCTGGTGTACAGGAAACCCCATACTGATTACACAGTTTTTTGAAGTTCACTTTGTTCATACAGATATCCCACTGTTCTCTAGTGCAGTAGAAGGGAAGTCCTGACATCTCGCAAACCTTCATCGCATTTTGAAGATTAAACTCAGAGGGTCCCGAAAAGACACCATCAATATTGTTCTCTTTAATAAATTTTACGATGGTCTCATGGTCAACCGTATTCATAAAAACAGCCTCATCTGCTATTTCTTTACCAGAATCTGTTTCCTCAATATCTGCCACAACAACATAAACACCCATACGCTTCGCTTGTTTCACAATATCCACGGATGAGGTGCCACCTAGTATTAATAATTTCTTTCCTATCATATCGAATATATAATTACCCATTTCTTATTCCTTCCCTAACATCACCTCTTCATCTGCATTTGTGTATAAATTTTTACGCAGAAGAACGGTCTTTATAGTCCAAAATATAATTTTGAGATCCAAAATGAAGCTCACATGATCAACATAGTAACAATCAAGCTCTTGTTTTTTTTCTTTTCCGATAGAATTTCTATACAACGCCTGTCCATATCCGGTTATACCCGGCCGCACATCCAAACGCTTTTTCTGTACTTCATTCAAATCATCATATAACACTCCATCAATCGGGATTGTTGCTCTCGGTCCTATAAAACTCATATCACCCTTTAAGATATTGAAAACCTGAGGCAGTTCATCTATGGACATCTTCCTTATTAATTCTCCTATCTTCGTTACTCTTGGATCTGATGTCGAATTAAAAGTTGAATTGTCTTTATTACGAATATCCTGAGCGTTTACCACCATGGAACGCAATTTATACATGCTGAATATTTTCCCGTGACGTCCCCTGCGCTTGGCCAAATAAAATACACTTCCTCTGTCTTCTAAATAAATAAAAGGAGCAACGATTAATATCACCAGCAACACGAACGGCAGCGCACATAACGAAATCAGGATGTCTAACAGACGTTTAAAAAATTTATTATACATGATTATCTACATGATTTCAAAATGAATCTTCTTTATAGCCTCCTCACACGCCGCCATGACTTCATCACTCGTGTTACCTTGAACGACAACATATGCGACCCGATCCAAGCTATTACGCATCTCCGGTACAATCTCTCCAATATGTTTCAATAAACCCACTTCAAAAACCCCATTCACGGCTTCCGCCTCTGTTATCCCTGACACAGATTTTAACCTCCCGGGTTGAGGTTGCAAAAAACGTACGGCAGAACATTTTGCATGCTTTTTCTCTATATCAGGATCTTCACCTATAGCACATTTGATGTTAGCCGTAACCATATCCACCCCGGTTGATAACGGTACAAGATGAGTCGTTATAAAATCTCCTCCTAACCGTGCTCCAATTTCCACAACTTTGGGACCTCCTGCTGTATATTTTATCTCTGTATGCGAAGGACCATGATTTATTCCCAATACCTCGACTCCCATTTTCGCAACACTTGCTATATCTCTCAATTTTGCAGTATCATACCGAGAGGGTTGCGTGTGCCCCATCTCCACAAAATAGGGCTTCCCGGAAGTAATTTTATCCGTAATTTGTATGATATTACAAACCCCGTGAACACTTATACTTTCTACACTGAACTCATCTCCCTCCATGTATTCCTCCAAAAGAATTTTGCCATCCCTGCTATATTGTTTACTATAAGCATATGCCTCCTTCAAATTTTCTATCGAAAAATCAGTAACCAACTTAATCCCCCTATTGCCGGAATTATCTGCAGGTTTCACGATAAATTTTTCCACAAAATTCTTGGAGGCATCATAAAATTCTCCCCACTCGCAAACAATATAAAATTCAGGAACCGGCACACCGTTTTTTTTCAAACATATCCTCATTTCTGCTTTATTTGTGGCGTTCAATGCTGTCCGGGGTGTGATTCCGGGTAAATTCAAATCTTCGCAAACGGCCGCCACGGTCTGCATCGGCATATCCGAAGCAAGCGTCATGATACCATCGATACGGTATTCACGAGCAGCCTCGACAATCTTAGGAGTATCTATCGTACTGATTTGTAATCTCGTGATTCCCTCTTCTTTAAACCCCACGGCATCTGGATTCATATCTACAACGATCACATCCAAACCCATTTCTTTTGCTTTTCTTATAGCAGGAAACTGGAGGATACTTGCCCCCAAAATCATTATTTTTTTCATCTAAGACAATAATAAAATGCATCAATCTCAAGATCACAATTTCTTTTTCTTATTCTCAGCCTCATAACCATACCCGTAGCCATAACCATAGCCATAATGCTTACCATAGCCATAACCGTATTTCTTACCGTAACCGTAGCCATAGGTGTTCTTGCGCTTGCTTAAGTCAATTCCGTTGATCACAACCGCCAACTTATCGAATTTATGATCGTCCTTAAGAACATTGATGTAGCAGAAAGCGGCTTTGGGGGTCACATCCGCACGGCAAACATAAACGCACATATCGGCTACACGGCTTATTATAGCCGTATCTGTTACCATTCCAATCGGAGCCGTATCTAATAACACGTAATCATAACGAGCTTTCAATTGTTCTATCGCCTTCTCTAATGCATCACGGGCTACCAACTCCGTCGGGTTCGGGGGAATTGTTCCACCCAAAAGAATATCCACGTTCGGGTGAATGCCGGAGGACCGCACGAGCCCGAAAAGATCGGTGTCTTCCGGGTTCATCAAGTAATTGGAGATTCCTTCCCTCTTGCTCGACAGCCCGAACACTTTGTTCAAGCCGGGCTTACGGATGTCCATACCAACCACTATCACTTTCTTTCCCAAAAAAGCCAAGCTGACAGCAAGATTTCCGGTCACAAAAGATTTACCCTCGCCGGGCTGCGTGGAGGAGAAAAGTATGACCTTCTGGTTTTTCTGTAGCATAAAGAGCAGATTGGTTCGCAATCCCCGGAAGGTCTCCTCCATCATGTCGTTCTTATTCTCGCGTACCACGATAGCACCTTTATCTGATGACTTATGAGGGCTTAACGGTAATTCTCCCAGAATAGGAACATTCGTCAATTGCTCTACATCACCCCGGTTCTCAATCTTATATTTCAATAATTCCACGATAAAGATGATTCCCACCGGAACAATCATGCCGACCACCAAAGCTGCCAATAAAAAAACGAGCTTCCTCGGGGCTACCGGCTCCTTGCCGGGTAAGGGCTCCTCTACAATACGACCATTATTAGCCGTGGATGCCAACGTGATCGCATTCTCTTCTCGCTTCTGCAACAGCATGATATATAGAGTTGCCTTGATTTCCTGTTGGCGGGAAATCGTCATAAACTCTTTCTCCTGCTTGGGCGTGTCGCTGATCCGGCTCTCGAATTTACTCGCTTGACGCTCTATATCTTTTTGGGCAATTTGCAATCCTTGCAAAACACTATTCACTGTTGTTTCCACGCTACGCCTCATCGCCTCGATTCCCGTATTCATGTTTATCACCGCCGGGTTGGTTTCCGAAGAGGTACGCAACAAACGTTTACGCTCGACGATCATCGTGTTGTATTGCTCAATCACCCTAGCCAGATTTTGATCTTGCAATCCCACGTTTGCAGGAATGACCTCTTCTTGGTTGACCGGATCGTTGATATAGGTACGCAGATATTGAACCAAACGGATTTGCGTGGCGTTCTCCACACGTTGTTGCTCATACTTGGAACTCTCTTGCAAAGCCAAACGGGCATCATTTGTCAAATCAGTCAGACCGGACCGTTGCTTGAAATCCGCGAGCTCGCTCTCCGCCGCACCCAACTCATGGTTAATGATACCGATGCGTTCCTCGATAAACTCGGCAGTTTTCTGGGCTACCTCATTTTTCTCGTCGTTCGCGTCTTGATTATAAAACGCCACCAAACGGTTAACAAAATCCACTCCCCGTTCCTTCACCGTATTCTTCACGCTGATCTTTGCAATGGTCGTGGTCTGGGAAGAGGCACTCACACTCAAATCTTTCATATACTCCTCAGCGGTCTCTATCGGAGTGTTTATAGTCGCACGTAAAGCGATTTCCTCTTCTTCCATACACGAGGAATCACCTCGCGTAAAGCTTAAAACGCCCACGGGTGTCGGCAACACCGCCGGCAATTGGTCAAATGCCTGCACCATCTCTTGATCTTCCCCGTCTTGCACATATTCAGCCTTAACAGACAATTTCCCTGCTTTCGTAAAGGCGAGTTCCAACTTTATCGGTTCCTCCAGTTTAGAAGCTTCTTCCGGTGTCATATAAATTCGCACCGGAGTGTTCTTATAAAGAGGAATCGCATACCCGAACACTCGCTTTTTCGCTACACGGACATTTAAATTCAAGTCATTCACGACTTTTTTTATCAAAGTACGGGATTTCAAAATCTCCACCTCGTTATCAAAATTATTTGTCATGGAAAACATGCCCAAATCTTGAATAGCCGCTAATGGATTGTTACCCGAACCACTTCGCTTATCCTCCTCCTTTATCAACACGGAACTGGAAATATTATACACAGGCGTTTGATAACGCAGAAACAGGTAAGTAGCGATACAACATATCAATATACTAGCAACAAACCAACGCCAATAAAAAAGGTATTTGAATAAAAGAGCGAGAAAATCAATCTCATGTTCCTCATTCTCCAAGCTCCTATTACTATTTATCTGTTCGTCTACCATCTCTCCTAATTTTCAATTCTCAATTTTCAATTATTTAAGTATGTTCACTAATAAACCGGCGATAGATACCAGAATCGATATCGAACTCACCCAAAGAGTCGTGCTGTTACCGATATCGGAGTTTTTTGCTTTTGTTTTGTTCGGGGTCACGTAAATAATATCGTTCTGCTTCAAGTAATAATACGGGGAAGTCACGATTCCGGCATTGTTCAAATTCAGGTTGATAATCTTACGCTTGCCGTTCACATCCTCACGGATTAGCTTCACGTTATCGCGAACACCATAGATCGTCATATCACCCGCCATAGCCAAAGCCTCCAGCACGTTCACCTTCTCGTTGCCGATCGTGAAGCTACCCGGACGGGCTACCTCACCCAATACCGAGATCTTGTAATTAGCCATACGAACCGTAACGATCGGGGATTCCTTCAAATAAGGTTTCAAACGCTCGCGAATCAAATCCTCGGCCTCGTTCTTTGTAAGACCACCCACCGCCAAGCGACCGATAACAGGGAAATCGATCTCGCCCTTGTTATTCACCAAGTATTGCTGCATGGTCGGTTGCGTAGTCGTACTGATATTTGTCAAAGCCGCATTGAGCGGAGTCTGCACCGTCAAGTTGAACGGAGTTGCGGCCTTCGGGTCTGTCGTATTGACCGTGATGCACAACAAGTCTTTCGGCATGATCTTCGCGTCATACAAAGGAAGTGTTTCCTTAAAATCGTTCACAGCCTCTGGATTCTTGAGGTAAGGTACATTCTTGTAAGAGGTGCAACTCGCTACCAACAGAGGTAAAGCCAATAAAAGTAGTAATCTTTTGATTTTCATATTATTTTGTTATCATTTTTATTTCATTGAACACAGATGACGCGGATTTAACGAAACAAACGAGAGAAAAGACCTTTCGATTTCTTCGGTTCGTATTCCGACTCGTATTCGCGCATCAAATCCTCATAGGAAAGTTTTTTGCTCACCATCTCGTAGATCATCCCCCAATCCGGGAGACCGCCAAGATTACGATCATCGATAAAGATGTCTACTTTCAACTTGCGGGAGAAATGGTTGTTTTGGTCTTTCTCCTCCTCCGGATAATCACGGTTCACGGCGTAGAACTCCAAGCCGCGATCACGGCAGAAGGCAACAGCCTCATCCAAAAGCTTGCCCTCGCGTACACTCCATAAGATTAACTTATGGTGTTCCGATTGTAACTTTTTTAATGTCTCGATGGCGAAAGGAAGCTCCTTACCGATTGCCGGATATTTATGCTCGACGATCGTACCGTCGAAATCCACAGCTATTATCATCTCTTAATTTTTCAATTTTCAACTCTCGTCTATTTCACATCCAACCTCTCGTACTCCGAATTATTCGACTTAAACTCCGGCACTACCCGTTTCATCAGCCGCACCGTATCCTCCACCTTTACCGCCAAGGCCAATTCTGCCAATTTATCGTAAACCTTCAGGATATCGTTCCGCTTGTATTCACGCACCCGCGCTACCCGAATTTTGGCATGTCCTGTCGGGAGGGTATTCTCCTCGTTACTCAACACTTCCTCGTACAGTTTCTCCCCGGGACGCAACCCGATAAACTTGATTTTAATATCTTCACCCGGAATATACCCGGCTAATCGAATCATCCTTTCCGCCAAGTCTACGATTTTCACCGGTTCACCCATATCAAAAACGAAGATCTGGTTCCCCGCACTCATGACCGCCGCCTCCATCACCAGCCGACAAGCTTCGGGGATCGTCATAAAGTAACGGGTTATTCTCGGGTCTGTCACCGTTACCGGACCGCCTTGCTCGATTTGTTTCCTGAAATACGGGATCACGCTACCGTTACTCCCCAGCACATTCCCGAAACGAGTGGTCACGAAACGTGTCTTCCCCTCGACCTCTCCCCGTTCCATCGCCAACCCTAAACTCTGCACGTAGATTTCAGCCAATCGCTTCGAGGCTCCCATCACGTTCGTCGGGTTCACCGCCTTGTCCGTCGAAATCATCACCATCATTTCCACCCCGTACTCCACGCAAAAGTCCGCTACCAACCTCGACCCAATCACGTTCACCCGCACCGCCTCGCAGGGATTCTCCTCCATCAAAGGAACATGCTTGTAAGCCGCGGCATGGAAAACCACCGCCGGACGATACTTTTCAAAAGCCATTCGCAAACGTTCCTTCTGACGGACATCCCCGATAAAAGGGCTAAACTTCAAACCCGGAAAATTCCTTTCTAGTTCCATGCGGAACTCGTGCATCGGGGTTTCCGCGTTATCAAACAGGATCAAATGCCCCACACCCAAAATCGTCAATTGGCGGCACAACTCGCTACCGATACTGCCCGCCGCTCCTGTGACCATCACCACCTTGCCGGCAAAATTTTCAGCACACTCCCGCGTGTTTATCTTGATCTCTTCACGCCCCAGTAAATCCTCAACCCGTATTTCACGAACGATAGTCTTCTTCAATCCATCGCCCAGCACGTCAACCGGAGGCGTTACTAAATTTTTCAATCCGCAATCCGAACAAAAACGCACCAAACGATCCGCCTCCCGACGAGCCTCCTCGTGCGAGGGATACAACAACGCGTTAATGTTATATTTCTTCACGAAACGGGAAAAATTTTCCTCGTCCTCGAAATAACAAACCGGCAAATCGGATATCACGCAGGACTTCAAGTACCTCTCCGGGTTCACGAACCCCACTACTTGATAGTGTTTACTCGTGTACATCCGCTTCTTGAGTGCAACACTTTTATCCCCGCTCCCGTAAACCAATACACGGCTTTTACCCGAAACATCCCGTGAAATCGCGTAATCGTAAACCAGTACCAGCGTTACGCGAAAACCGCTTAAAACTACTGTTGTCACGAGAAAATCAAGCAAGCAAAAAGCAAAAAGATGATGGCCGAACAAGCACCAACCGGACAAAAAAAGCACTCCTCCTAAAAGAATATCGCTCAAAAGTATAGCGAAACACAATCTCCCCATACTTTTCATTGACGCGTGACGGATGATGTTCTTACTCGTTCCCGAGAGCCAAAAAACTAAAAAAGTCGTCACCCCTCCCGCGAACAGTACCGTGGCATAAGCCGACCAAGACAGATCCGCGATAAAACTATCAATAAAAAAAAGCGACACAAGCGAACTAGTAAGCGACAAATAAACATCCGCCAAAAGAATCACCTTATAACTCACGTATCTTTTCCTTTCAACCAAGTACTTGGATACCTCGTTTATCAAATTTTCCATTTATAAAATGATAAGGCTTCTTATTCTCTAAAAGTTTAAAGAAGCGTCCCCTCCGGTATTAATAGCTTGATCCGGCCTATGAAGTACCGTCGAGGGAGACGCTGTTACCGGGGGTTGCGTTACCCGGTATATCTCTCGTTGCAAGCGGCGAACTCCCGCTTTGCAAGTATATTAAACACTTTTACTGTAACATCAAAATCATTCTCCCGCGATTGCAGGAATCGTTTAACAATCTCCTCCTCCTCTTGCCTCACGGTGACAACCAAACGCGCACGCTCTTCCCCGAATCGCACGTGTTCTTCCAACGGCAACTCCATCGCACCTACAACGTCATCATACAAACAAATAGCATCCCACCAAGATAACAACATTCCACGGTTTCCGCCCCGCGTATACCCCAACACCTCTGTTACCAATCGTCCGGCAAGTTCTCCACATTCCTCGTCCCCGGCAAAATAGTAACAATTGCACAATAAACGACAAACATTCGGAGTACGGCAAGGCAACGCGATCTTACCATTCCCCCGTGCCGCAAAAATCCGGTACGCCGCATCCAAACCGTTTCTCAAGTAACCCAAATCCGAGTACACCTGATAGACATCCATCATGTCCGCCGCGTAACCGGCACGGGTATCGATGGGGACATCCTCGTTTCTCAATTGCCTCGGGAACAAGTGAACGATCGATTTCGCTCGCTCGTGAATATCACCGGGGGTGCCGAAATCATTCTCCAACCACGGGTATACCCGTACCATAGAATACACCGTCAGGTAACCGTGTAACAAGCCCGACAACTGCCCCGGGGGATATGACCGAACGTCAAGCTCCTCCAATCGCTTGTACAAATCGTGAAATAAACCTTTTTCCATTTGTATTTTTTGATTTACGATTTTAGATTTATGATTTTAATTGTACTTGTTGGCACTTTCTTAAATCATAAATCGTAATTCATAATTCATAAATCTTAAATTAATCCTTTTGTTTTACTCTATTCTTTCCAGAAAAGAACCCGGGATGTAAGACGTGGCGATTGACACCACTCCCTCCAAACGAATCACCACCCGCTTGTGTCCCCTCAGGCGCACTAGTTCTCCCACCAGCCCCTGCAAGGGTCCTTTGATAACCCGAACCCGATCACCTCGCTTGAGGTCTTTATTCAATATCTCGATACCATCAGGAGAGAAATCCAGCAGGAACATGAAATCTTCCATCTGCTTGTCGGGAACGATCAAGGAACGACGTCCTTCTAAATCTTTCAAGTAAACGATATTCAGTGAATGCTCGTTAATTAAGGAGAAACTCGTCACCTTATCCGTACGGATAAAAATCATACCGTGAATCAAAAGTACTCGAATGATCTTCCGTCCAAGCGGCGTATCCCGCACCTGTTCCTCCAACGGGAGAAAATTCTCAATTCCCAATTCGTCCAATTTCTTCTTGATCAGTAATTCTTGATTCACCCGCGTGTAAGCGACATACCAGTGTATTTTTTTCTCCTCGATCATGTAATTGTTTATTCTATCAGCAGACCGGACACGCTTCGCGCACTAACCCTGTTACCGGTCCTGATTTATTGCCATGTGTTCCACACACCCCACTTAAACAGTGATATTCATTATAGATGCACGAAAGCTGTTTCACTAAACAATATTTTATATCAAAAAACCATCGTTTAATGCGATGCAAATATACATCATTTTTATTTTCCGCAAACTTTTTTGATTAGTTTTTTGGTTCTCTCAATTAGATATTTAGTTTTTTGTCGATTATTCATAAGTGCTTTTTTTGACCGTGTCATTAAACGATCATTTATTAATTCATAAATAAATTAACGAAAGAACAAATTATCAAATAGATACAATGACTTCTTGTAAACATTTGAATGTTCATTGCATAATCGTTGCCTAACCACAAAAATCTTGTATATACACACCATAAACGTATCATAAACGCAAATTTACGTCTATGATACGTCCATGATACGTCCATGATACGTTCATGAGGTTAGGCAAGAGTTAAGAACAGATTGCCCAACCATAAAACAAATATAGATATTCTTTTAGGCTTATTCCTTCACCGAATCTTGACGATACACCCGAATGACTCCTTGAATCCGTTTCAAACGGGAAATCAACTGCGCCAGATGATCCGTGTCACTTACCAACACGGTGATTTGCCCGTCAAACAACCCTTCACTCGAATTGATAGACAAGCCGCGCAAACTGATCTTCGGGTCTTTCGAGATCACCTCGGTAATTTTAGTTACCATCCCGGCATCCTCCCGTCCCACGATACTCAAAACGGTCTGATAGGACGTTGAACCCGCCTTTGTCCACGCCGCCTGCACGATGCGGTAAGGATAACGGCGTTGCAGGTCGAGGGCGTTCTTGCACTCTGCCCGATGAATCTTGATGCCCTGCCCGATGGAAACGAAACCGATAATATCGTCACCGAACACGGGGTTGCAACACTGCGCGAACTTGTAGACCACGTTATCCACGTTCCGGTCGATTAACAACACATCCTCGCTAATCGGGCGGGTGGGCATCACCTGCACTTCCTCCCGGGGAGTGGTCGCAGCCCGTTCTTCCTCTTTCGGCTTGGTAATAAATTCCTTGATTCCCGCCATATCAAGTTTCTCCTCGGCAATGGCTTGATAGAGATCAATAGCGAACTTATATTTATAATGTTGTTGCAGGCGGTGGATTACCTCGTCGGTCAACTCCAACTTCCAGTTTTTAAAACGGCGAGCCAGCATCTCCTTTCCCAGCGTCGCTTGCGCGCGGGAATGTTCGGTCAGAAACTGCCGGATTTTATTACGGGCTTTCGAGGTAATCGCTATATTCAACCAATCGGCACTCGGCTGCTGATTATTCGAGGTAAGAATAGCAACTTGATCGCCGTTCTTCAACACGTAACGCAGCGTCTCGTTCCGCTGGTTCACCTTCCCCCCCACGCAACGGGAACCCACTCCCGTGTGTATCGCGTAGGCGAAGTCCAACAAAGTAGCCCCTGCCGGCAACGTCTTCAAATCCCCTGCCGGGGTGAACACGTGTACTTCCTTATCCTGCAAATTAATCTTGATATCGTCGAGCATATCGACAGCACCGACATCGGAACTCTCCAGTATCTCGCGCAACTCGGTCAGCCACTCTTCAATCGCCTTGTCCGAAGAACCGCCTTTGTATTTCCAGTGGGCGGCAAATCCCTTTTCCGCCACTTCATCCATGCGTTCCGTGCGAATCTGCACCTCCACCCAACGATTCTTCGGTCCCAGCACGGTCGTCTGCAACGATTCGTACCCGTTGGATTTCGGCACGGAAATCCAATCCCGCAAACGTTGCGGGTTGGGCGTGTACTTGTCCGCCACGATAGAATAGGCTCGCCAACAATCCGCCTTCTCCTCCGCCCCGCTACTCTCCAAGATAAAGCGCACGGCAAAAATATCGTATATTTCCTCGAACTCCACCTGTTTCTTCCGCATCTTGTTCAGAATCGAGGCAATGGTCTTCGTCCGCCACTTCACCTTGAACTTGACCCCGCGGTTATTGAACTCCTCGACAATCGGGGCGATAAACTCGTTAATATACTTCTCGCGTGCCTCCCGGCTGCCTTCCAGTTTCAAGGAAATCTCCTTGTACACCTCCGGTTCGCTATAACGCAAGGCTCGATCCTCCATCTCCGATTTGATATTATACAATCCCAACCGGTGAGCGAACGGGATATAGATATAACTTGTTTCGCGAGCCAATTCCCGCTGTTGCTCGGGACACAAACCGTCGGCATGACGCAAGTCATACAGTTTCTCTGCCAAAAAGATCAACTGCACCCGCACATCCTCGGCAAAACTTAGCAGTAACTTCCGGAAATTATCGGAATCCACCACCCGATGAGTGGCATAAATACGGCTGATATCATGCAATCCGGACAGGATTTGTGCCACCTTGTCACCAAAAACGGCTTTCACCTGTTCAATCTTTAATCCCCCGGACTCCACCACCCGCCGCAACACCAGACAGATAATCGAAGTACGTCCCAGTCCGATCTCGGACGTGATAATCATCCCAATATCCATCAAGCGGACGAGTTCCTCCTCCGTCACTCCTTTCACGTTCACCTCGCTGCTCATAGCGGTGTCGAATGCCTTACGTACCAACCGTACATCCTCGGCAGAAACAAGATTTTTACAAGATTTTAATAACGCTCTGTATTTTCTTTGGATTATCGTATAAGTTATAGATTCTGACATGGCAGGGTTAATTTAGCAATTTCAAACTTCTTTATTCTTATCAAAAAGAATGCCGCTTTCGAACCTTCGGCTCTTTGGTCTGTAAAGTTTATAAGGTTTATAAAGTCCGAAATATCCTTTAGATAATCATATCGGCAACACACGTTGCCGTGAACAAAGCGCCCCGCAGGGGTCTATAAACCTTATAAACTTTATAAACTTTATAAACTTACTTTCCCCTTAACGGCGTTACCACAATATTATACTTGGAACTATAATGAATCAAATACAATCCCCGGTTCTCCAACCCGCCGAAATCACTTATCGGACGGAAACGGAAGCGGGTAAACATCCCGTCATCCTCCCTGTTACGCAGCGTGTTCAGCGTGTTCGTTCTCTCTCTCTCCACCAGCGGAATAAAATACATGGCCATATCGAATGCCCGGTTTGCGATATTATTCGGTTCGGAATGAAAATACTCCCTGTGCTTCGCGGAAAACGCTTGGGCATCCTCGTTCTGGTAATCCACGTAACTATTCATCATCACCTTCACGTTCAACTTGTAGAACATTTCCTCATCAATAGAAGTGAACTTCAACCACTCCGGGAAACCGATCACTGTAATACGGTAATGATCACTCAAGGCGGATAACACGGGCAATACACGACTCGCTGCCGCCTCGTTGACTGTCGGGAAAAGGATGATATTCTCCACGTCCGGTCGCAACATCCGGCGTACGGAATCCACGTGCATTCGCGGATGCCACTGGTAATCGAGCATCGGCTCGCCAATCTCACCCTGCATACGGGCACGCACGAGTGCCGGCAAACGATTCACCTCCCCGGCACGGGCATTACCGTCCGGAATGATATGAATCAAATGAGCTCCATGAGCGTTAGCGGCAACCCAATCCGCCATTTCCTCCACCAGCGAAGGCGTGGAAATATTCATCTGTACAAAATTCGGAAAGCGGGACAATTCCCCACTTCTCGCCGAGAGGGGATAAATCATGGGGATCACCCTGTTTTGGAGCTGCTCGGCAACTAACTTATACGTGTTCGCGTAAACGGGACCCACGATCAAATCGGGCGATAATCCGTTCAACTCCCCGATCACCGCCTGTGTGGCGTTAGCGTCACGCTCCGTATCATAGACATGTATATCAATCGTGTAGCCTTGTCGTTTCAAACTATCCGCCGCCATTAAAAATCCTTCATAAAATTGCAGGAACTGGGTAGACTTATCACTCAAACGCCACCTTTCATTACGAATATTCACCCCTGTCGTGTCCACCGGAATCTCCTCCGGAGTAAATGGTAACTTATTATCTTTCACAGACAAAGGCAACAAAAGAGCCACTTTCACGTGCCGACGCTCGTAATTCCGCTCCGGAATCACGTAAGTGGTATCACCTACCACCTGTTGCATCATCCCCTCCAAGGAATCGCGTGCCGGAGGGTAGAGAGCAACGTGTTTCTCCTCCTCTTGTTTCTGCCGTGCCGCCTCCTGTTCCTGACGATCGAGCCAGCGTAATTCGGCTTCCAACACGCCCCGATCAATCTGACGCAACGGCAGGCGCACCACAGCCCCTTCGGCTATCGGTCGGCTCACGTCGTACTCCGGATTCTCCTTCAATATCCGTTTCAACTTGATCCCGAATTTCTTGGAAAGAGAATACAACGTCTCCTTCGGACGCATCTTATGATAGTAATACTTGTCGTCCACCCGTTTAAAAGGCTCCACGTGAGGTATCTGCAATACCTCGCCCACGGAAAGGGCGTTATCTTTCTTCCCGTTCAAGGCTTTCACCTCGTCGACCGCCACCCCATAAGCCTTACAAATAGAAAAAAGCGTCTGCTTGGGTTGAACCGTGTGCAGATAAAAAGATTTTCCACCAATCACGATCAATTCCTTTGACTTCTCTATCTTGACTTCTTGCGCGTTAATATATCCTGAAACGCATACCAACAGGAGTAAAAATGCAAATCTTACCATCTTTTGAATACTTATTTTCCGAGCAAAAATAGTAAAATAGTAGTGATAATTGAAAAATCTCTCTTATTTTTGCAGGATAAAGGTAGTAAACGTTTCGCGATCTTCTCTACGAGACCGCAAACTTTATAAACCTTATAAACCTTATAAACTTTATAAACTTTATAAACCGCATGAGTTTCTTCAAAAAAGGACATATTATCGTTTTACTCGTCAACCTTGTCGTGGCGGCAATCTTGCTGTTCGTGATCGGGTATATCGTGCTGAAACAACTGGATAAATACACGAACCACGGTTATTACATCGCCGTACCGGAATTGCGGGGACTCACCCCGACAGAGGCTGCCCCGTTCGCCAAAGAAAAGAAATTACAAATCGTTGTCGTGGATTCGATTTACGACAACAACGCGAAACCGGGCACGGTAGTGGAGCAATTCCCTGCCCCGAACTCCCGTGTAAAAAACAACCGCGCGATACAACTGACGATCAACGCCAACGCTCCGGAGAAAGTGATATTTCCCAATTTGCGGAACACCGCGTTCCGGCAGTCGTTACAGCGCTTGCGCAACCTCGGTCTGAACATCGGCAGAATCGAATATGCCCCGTCAAATTACAGGAATCTCGTGCTTGATTTCAAGTATAAAGGAACCGTGTTGCAACCCGACACGATTCTCCAGAAAGGAGAAACCGTGGATATCGTGCTGGGTAACGGCAATACCCCCAACAATCAAGTAGCCATACCCTATCTGCTCGGCAAAACGCTCGCCGAAGCAAGAAACATCACGTTATACGCTTTTCTGAATATCGGAGAGATCATCCCCGACAACACCGTGAGAACGGAAGCCGACCGGATGACGGCAATCATATACCAGCAAGAACCCGAGGCGGAAGAAAACATGACCATGCAAATGGGGGGAGACATAAAACTCTACCTCACGAAAGACGCGCAAAAAATAACGGCACTGGACTCCCTGTCCATCGAGGAGCAATTACCATGATAGAAGAAGAATTAGAAGAGCTTGAAGAATTAAGCGAGGACGAACCGGAGCAGGAACAGGAAAGTTACGAACATTTCCGTCTGGAAGTCGATCCCGGACAGAATTTATTGCGCATCGACCGTTTTCTGGTAGACCGTCTGCCAAACGTGTCGCGCACCAAGATACAAGAGGCGGCAGAAGCCCAATGCGTACAGGTAAACGGCAAACCCGTGAAATCAAATTACCGGGTGAAGCCGAAAGACCTCGTGACCTTGATGTTGCCTCACCCGAAACGGGAAATCCGTGTTATCCCGGAAGATATACCGCTCCGCATCGTTTACGAGGACGATTACCTGCTGGTTATCAACAAAGAGCCGGGCATGGTGGTACATCCCTCGTACGGGCATTACACGGGCACTCTCGTGAACGCCCTCGCGTGGCACTTGAAAGGCAACCCGCTATTCAAGGAAAACGATCCCCGACCGGGATTGGTACACCGGATAGACAAGGATACCTCCGGTTTACTTGTCATCGCGAAGACGGAAGAAGCCAAAACCAAACTGGCGTCCCAATTCTTTCACAAGACATCGAGCAGGAAATATGTCGCCGTGTGCTGGGGCAATCTGGACGAGGAAACCGGAACGATCATCGGTAATATCGGCAGGAGCATCTCCAACCGGAAAGTGATGGGCGTCTTCCCCGAGGGCAGCGACTACGGCAAGCATGCCGTCACCCACTACCGCGTACTGGAACGCCTTGGCTACGTGAATGTAGTCGAGTGCGTGCTGGAAACCGGACGTACCCACCAGATACGGGCACATTTTAAATCAATCAAACATCCCCTGTTCAACGATCCCGAATACGGCGGCAACGAGATACTGAAAGGAACCACATTCACGAAATACAAACAATTCGTGCAAAACTGTTTCACCACCTGTCCCCGTCAAGCCTTACACGCCAAAACTCTCGGCTTCGAGCATCCCGCCACCGGCGAATGGATGGACTTCAACTCGGAAGTCCCGCGAGATATGCAACAGCTTATCGAGAAATGGCGCAATTACGTGGCGAACAGGGAAATTGAGGAAAATCAATAAATCCAGTTCCCGATATTGCGCTCCGCGGCATTGAAATCAACGCCGACCTTCACGAGTTCCCGACCATCAACAGCGTAAGGCAGGAGATAACCTTTATCGTCAATCTGTTGCAAAGCCTGTTCGGCAGAACCGTCAAGTTTGAACTCGAACACGTATATGTACTTGGGTGTTTTTACCACTGCATCCGCCCGTCCACGGGCACTGCGCACCTCGGCTTCCGTGAATTGTCCCATTAACTTGAAGACGAGGTAAAACACGACTTGATAATGACGCTCGGTGCGGGTATTCAACTCGTAAGGGAAATCGGCAAAGAATGCCCGCAACCGTTTCATGAAGGCATCGACATTGCCGACACGGAGTTCTTGAACAAATTTACCGATATAAAACCCTCGCTCTTCCTCCGCCAAAGAAGTGTAGAAAGGAACGAGGAAATCTATGAAACCGTACTTCACCTCGTCATTCGGGAAAGCTAACGTATATGTCTGAAACTCTTTGTTATAATCCTTGATCGTCAGGTAACCGCTCTGAAAGATCAAGGGAATCGGGTTGTCGGCATTCACCCGGTACTCGGTGAAAGAAGAAGCCGGGGCTTCCACGCCGTCCAGCAACTCGCGCAAGTCATAATCACTCTTCTTCAACAACTCCACTAGGAAGGTCGGCGTTCCGGTCTGGAACCAATAGCTGCCGAACTCTTGCTTGTAGAACGTGTTCAGCACGCTGAACGGGTTGAACATTCCCTCTCCCCTCGGGTGAAAATGATAGCCGTCGTACAGCGCCGTCATTTTCGTCAATATATCATTGGTTGTCACGCCGTTGATGGCTGCCAATTGAGTTATTTCCGGCTGGAAGTTTTCTTTCAATTCTTCAAGAGTGATACCGCAAAGCGTGGCATAATTATAGTCCATGCTAATATCATTCAACTGGTTGAGATCGCTGAACACGCTGATTTGCGAAAACTTCGTCACCCCGGTGAGGAACACGAAACGCAGGTAACGGTCGGCACTCTTGAGTACACCATAGAAAGCTTTCAACGAGTCACGGTAATTCGCGAGCAAAGCATCATCTCTCCCGAGTGCCTGCAGAAGCGGCTTGTCATACTCGTCAATAAGCACGACAACTTCACGACCGGATTGCTCGTAAGCACGACGGATAACCTCGAAAAAACGTCCTGACGGGGTTGTTTCTCCCTCGTCTTTTCCCCAGCGGGCTTCCCACATCTTCAGGTACCTATCGAGGATAGAATACAATCCTTCCGGCCTGTCATACTTCTCGGCATTCAAGTCAAGATGAAACACGGGATGCACGTTCCACTCCTTCTCCATTCCCTCTATCGCTAACCCTTCGAACAAATCTTTCCGCCCGGAAAAATAAGCCTCGAAGGTCGAGAGCAACAAACTTTTCCCAAAACGTCGCGGACGACTGAAGAAGTAGGGTTTTCCCGTGTTGGCTATCCGCCACACGAGTGCAGTCTTGTCGACATACAAATAATTAGCCGTACGAATGTTCTCGAATGTCTGTATCCCGATCGGGAGCTTTCTGGTTACCAGCATTTCCATAGTAATCTCATTTTAGATATACAGGCAAAGATAGTCTATTAAGCCCAATATGACAAAAAAAAAGTTCATAAAGTAAAGAGCAATACCCATTTATATAACCGGACAGGAAAAAGACAAGAAGAAATAAAGAAGAGATAAAGATGAAGACAGGCAACACGCTTCTTTCATTTTCTGATCAAAGACGTTTCAAAGACGTTCGTGAACGTCTTTGAAACGTCTTTGTATCGAAGGTGTAACGTCTTTGATCCCTTATTACACCCTTATCTCTTCTTTATTTCACGAGGATATCCCCGGATTCTCCCGTGCCCAAAGTACAACAGGAATCCCCTCCCGGCATCACGGGAAGTGTATGGATATCAGACATTAAACCGAAAATTCATCATATCACCATCCTGCACCACGTAATCTTTCCCCTCGACGGACATTTTCCCGGCTTCCTTGCATTTTGCCTCTGAACCGAGTGCAACGAAATCATCATATTTAATTACTTCCGCACGGATAAACCCTTTCTCGAAATCGGTATGTATAATTCCGGCGGTTTGCGGGGCTTTCATACCGTTCTTGAACGTCCACGCCCGCACCTCTTTCACTCCTGCCGTGAAATAGGTTCTCAGATTCAACAATTTATAAGCCGTACGGATTAACTTGTTCACTCCCGCCTCGTCCAGTCCCAAGTCTTCCAAGAAAAGTTGCTTTTCCTCGTAGGTTTCCAGCTCGGCAATATCCGCCTCGATAGCGGCACCGATCACCAGTACCTCTGCCCCCTCGTCTTTCACCGCCTCACGCACCATATCCACGTATTTATTGCCCTTCACCACGGAAGCCTCGTCCACGTTACAAACGTACAGTATCGGTTTATTCGTCAGCAACATCAACTCTCTCGCCACCTCTTGTTGCAAATCGTTCAACTGCACGGAACGGGCAGATTTCCCCTGCACCAAGGCATCTTTATAAAGATGCAACACCTCCACCAATCGTTTGGCTTTGGCATCGCCTCCCGTCTGCGCTTTTTTCTCCTCTTTCGCCAAACGGTTTTCCACCGTTTCCAAGTCTTTCAATTGCAATTCCGTGTCAATCGTTTCCTTATCCCGAATGGGATCTACCTTACCGTCCACGTGCACGATATTATCATCGTCAAAACAACGCAACACGTGAATGATAGCATCCGTTTCCCGGATATTGGATAAAAATTTGTTACCTAACCCCTCGCCCTTGCTGGCTCCTTTCACCAACCCGGCAATATCCACGATCTCCACCACGGCAGGCACCACGTTTTGAGGTTGCACCAACTCAACCAGCTTATTCAGCCGTTCGTCCGGCACCGTGATTACTCCCACGTTCGGCTCGATCGTGCAAAAGGGAAAATTCGCCGATTGCGCCTTGGCATTACTCAAGCAATTAAATAGTGTCGACTTTCCCACGTTTGGCAAACCGACTATTCCACACTGTAAACCCATAGTCTATATTTGTATCTTTATTATCAATCTATTATATAACACGTTCTTACTCCCAAAAATTTGAGTCTGCAAAGATAATCAATTTTCGGGTTAATACCTACCTCCGCTCTGTTTCTCCTTTGCAAATCGAATAAAAAATACTATATTTGTGATATAAACAGAAATTACCATGGGCATAGATTACTTAAAAGAGCGTTACGTGAACCCCTACACCGACTTCGGTTTCAAACGGTTGTTCGGGAACGAGATCAGTAAAGATTTATTGATCAGTTTCCTCAATGCCTTGTTGCACGAGGAACAACACATCGTGGATATTACTTATTTACGAAATGAACACTTGGGAGTTCTGGAAAAAGACAGGAAAGCCGTGTTCGATGTTTACTGCGAAAACGACAAGGGTGAGAAGTTTATCGTCGAGATGCAAAAAGCCGAACAACAATTCTTCAAGGACAGGAGCGTTTTCTATTCCACTTTCCCCATCCGGGAACAAGCCCTACGCGGAGAATGGGACTACAAGTTGAAAGCCGTCTATACCATAGGTATACTGAACTTCGTTTTCGACGAAAACCGGGAAGACGAGAATTATTATCATCACGAGATCAAATTAATGGACATCAACAAAAAGGAAGTGTTCTACGACAAACTCACGTTCATTTACCTCGAGATGCCAAAATTCACGAAAACGGAAACAGAATTGGAAACCTTGTTTGACAAGTGGATGTACGTGCTCAAAAATCTACCCCGGTTAATGGAACGCCCTGTTGCACTACAAGAACGTATCTTCGAACGGGTTTTTCGTGTAGCCGAGATCGCTAAATTCAACAAAAACGAACTGGTGGAATACGAGGAAAGCTTGAAAGTTTTCCGGGATTTAAATAATGTAATCAATACCGCCGAACAAAAAGGAGAAACCCGGGGAGAGGCACGAGGGAGAGCGGAAGGAAGAGCGGAAGGGAGAGCGGAAGGCGAGAGGAAAAAAGCCCTTGACATCGCCCGCAACTTAAAATCCAGCGGTTTGCCCGTTGAGGACATAGCGAAATTTACCGGCTTAACGTTAAAGGAGATTTCCAATCTTTAATAATTTGATGCGTCTACATCGGATCAAAATGTAGACCATCAATCTTTGAACTGTTCTAAAGCCATCTCGCAAATACAAATATTGACTTGTAGAAAGGTCAGAAAAAGAAATTGATTCTCCGAGGTTTCATCTTCCCAATCCCAATCTGCAATCTCCGGTCGGTCAAGGTATTTCTCTGCTTTTTGAATACCTAGTCTGTCTATCACGCTTTGTGGCGCACAAGCTTTAAGTTGCATTATTAAAGAAACCAAATAAGCTATTTCACTTTTGTAGTAATCCATCGTGAATAAAGATTTTAAATTGATAAAGAGGACAAAATCTAAATTGCTTCAATATCAATGAAAGTCCTTGCCCGAATTTTTGGCTTAATCTTCTTTTTTCCGTTACTTTGCATAAGATTGATTTTATGGCAAAGAAGGGAAGAATTAGGAGAGTATTTAACAATCAACCGTTGTAAAATACAACCCGATAGTTGTAAAATAAAATAGATTTGTATCTTTACAATCTGCAATTTTGTTAATAATTTTATACTTTAAATATGGATACCAATACGATCACTATGCCGAAAGCACACCAAGGGAAGAATATCAAACGATACAGGGATATTCTCGGAATAAAACAGGAAACACTTGCTTTAGAATTAAACATGACTCAGCAAGCTGTATCGAAATTGGAACAGAAGGAAGAAATTGACGATGAAACTTTGAATAAAGTTGCAGAAATTCTGAAGATTCCGGTAGAAGCTATAAAAAATACAACAGACGAGGCTGTTGTTAATATTGTTGCAAACACATTCACAAGCAATGATACCTCTACTTTAAAAACAGCTTTAAATCAATATACTTTCAACCCGATAGATAAGGTTATTGAACTTTACGAACGTATGTTGAAAGCCGAACAAGAAAAAGTAAAATTATTACAAGAAGCACTACAAGAGAAGAAATAACACCCAAAACACTCCCTCTACTTCCCTTGTGCAGTACTCCGGCGAGAATGTGTTAAAAGTCTTTTCTTCTAAAAACTCCTCCGTCTGCTTCGCAGCCAAATGAGCCCGGAAGGGGGGGAGGGTGTTTGTAGAAGAAATTGACTTTTCCCCCTTTATTGAAATATAGTCTTGCCTCGTGAATCTTTTCATTTTCAATTTTCAATTGTTATTCCTACCTTTGTGTAGATGCGAAACAGTATAACATGGACGTGAACCTAATGAGAAAACTCCCCGTGGGGATACAGACATTCGAGAAAATACGAAGAGAGAACTTCTTGTACGTTGACAAAACGGCGCTAATGTGGCAAATCGCGGCAAAGAGCGCCCCTTGCTTCTTGAGCCGCCCGCGGCGTTTCGGGAAAAGCCTTTTATTGTCAACGTTCGAGGCATATTTCGAGGGGAAAAGAGAGTTATTCGAAGGACTAGCGGCAGAACAACTGGAAAACGAGTGGAACGTGCATCCCGTGCTACATCTCGACTTGAATGCAGAGAAATACGACCGACCGGAAGCGTTAGACGCTATGCTAAGTAACCACCTAACACAGTGGGAATCCGTGCATGGGAAAGGAGAGGATGAAACGACTCTTTCCCGTCGTTTCGCCGGAGTAATCCGCCGGGCATGCGAACAGACGGGACGAGGGGTGGTCGTGCTCGTCGACGAATATGACAAGCCTCTTTTACAGGCTCTAGGAAATATGCCGTTGCTGGAATATTACCGCGATACGCTGAAAGCGTTTTACGGGGTACTCAAGAGTGCCGATCGCTACTTGCGGTTCGTGTTCCTCACCGGGGTGACAAAATTCGCCCAAGAGAGCGTGTTCAGCGATCTCAACCAGTTGAACGATATTAGCATGGACTACGCGTATTCCTCTATTTGCGGTATCACCAAAGAAGAACTAGAACGGGATTTCCAACCGGAAATCAAGGCTCTCGCCGAAAGGAACAATCTTTCCCCGGCAGAAGCACTGGCGAAAATGGAAGCCCAGTATGACGGATATCACTTCCACCCGCGAGGAGCCGGAATGTTCAACCCGTTCAGCGTGTTGAGTTGTTTCAGCAAACTGGAATACGGCAATTATTGGTTTCACACGGGCACTCCGACATTCCTCGTGGAGTTACTGAAAAAAAGTGATTTCGACATCCGGGAATTAATTGATGGGGTAAATGTACCGGAATCGGCATTCACGGAATACCGGGTGAACATGAATAATCCCATCCCACTCGTGTACCAAAGCGGATACCTGACGATAAAGGATTACGACGAACGTTTTCATGAATACAGACTCGCGTTCCCCAACGAAGAGGTAAGATATGGTTTCATAAACTTCCTCGTGCCATATTACACGTCTATACCGGACGAAGAAAAAGGGTTTCACATAGGCAAGTTCGTGCAGGAATTGGAAAAAGGGCAAGTCGATGCCTTCATGACCCGCTTACGTGCATTCTTCGCGGACTTCCCTTACGAGTTGAACGAGCGGACGGAACGACATTACCAAGTAGTGTTCTACCTCGTGTTCAAGTTAATGGGACAATTCACCGATACAGAAGTACGGAGTGCCAAGGGACGGGCGGACGCCGTGGTGAAAACGCCAAAATATATTTACGTGTTCGAGTTCAAACTCGATGGCACGGTAGAGGAAGCCCTCGCGCAAATAGACGACCGGGGGTATCTTATTCCTTACTCTGCCGACGGACGTGAACTCGTGAAAGTGGGCGTGGAATTTATTGCTACCGAACGGAATATAGGGACATGGAAAGTCAACGCTTGAGTGCCGCAGAGCTCATTCTCAATGCGTGTAATCCAGCACTTGAATGTTCTCCCCCACCTTCCGCGCAATAGCCGCTTTCATCTGCGCGGCATGGGGACACGGGAACCCGATGGGTGTTCCTTTAAAAATACATGACGCCAAAGCGATCACCTCAGCCCCCCTGTCAACCAACATCTTCGCACGACTCACCGCCCGTTTACCGGGACAACCGCCGCAAGAAACGATACCCACGATCTCGGAAGGCCCTACACCCTCGAACGCCAATTTTCCTGCCGAAGCACACTTGATACAAGTGGTGGCGGGACAAAGATCCTCCGTCTGCTGACAACGAATAATTCCTACTTTCATATTCCGTGATTTATATTATCCCACAAAGATAATATAACATTCAGGAATGCCGCTCGAATTTCCGGAAGAATATCACGAGAAGAAGACAACCGACCACGGCAAAAGGAACCCCGACCAAAGCGGGATAGCGATAATCGAGTCCTGCCTGCAACGGCAAGCCCCCGGCGTATGCCCCGATGGCGTTTCCCAAGTTGAAAGCGACTTGCACGCTGGCAGCACCCAACATCTCGCCTCCTTTCGAGTAACGAATCAGCAATACCTGTTGCGGACTGGACACGGCAAACAAACAAGCCGTACACACGCACATGAGTATCACAGTCACCCATGATATCCCGGCAAAGAAAAAGATTAACAGCAAACTTAACCCGATCATGCCCTGCGCAACGGCAGCCACCTTTCCCGGCGTGTAACGATCGGCAAGTCGCCCGCCCGTGAGATTCCCGATGACCATGCCAAATCCTGCCAATATCATCAGAAATGTAATCGTGTGAGCGGGGAAGCCCGCCTCGTGTGTCAAGAGAGGGGTGACATAACTATACCACGCGAAAGTACCACCGTTGCCTAACAACGTCGCTCCCAACAGTAACCAAGGGGCAGTAGTTTTCAGAAAACGGAATTGTCCCCGCAGCCCGGTATCCGGTACACCTTCCACTTGCGGCACCCAGCGCCATATAAAGTACAAAATAAGTATTCCCCAAAAACCGACAAGCCCGAACGTCAACCGCCATGAAATGGATGCACTCAACGCCGTTCCGAGAGGAACCCCGAACAGATTCGCGATGGTCATACCCGCGATCATGATAGAAACCGCTTCCGAGCCTCTCCCCTTGTCGGCAAGTTTCTCCGCCACGATAGAAGCCACCCCGAAATAAGCCCCGTGAGGCAACCCGGACAGAAAGCGGGCAAACAACATCACCCAATAATTGGGAGCCAAGGCCGCGCAAGTATTTCCCAGCATAATCATTACCACCAATCCCAGTAATATATGTTTCAACGGATATTTCCGTGCCAGTATCAGCACGGGCGCACCCACGCAAACACCTAACGCGTACGCGGATATCAAATGACCGGCAGTAGCGATGCTAATATGCATATCGGCGGCGATATCGGGCAATATTCCCATCATCACGAACTCGGCAATACCCAACCCTAAGGTTCCGAATGCCAAAGCAACAAGACTCTTTTTCATACACTTCCTTTTATAAACAGAAGTCATACGAAATTTTCAAAGATCGTGTGACTGTCTTAATGCAGAAATAAGTAATATTAACATTCAAACCTCATCGTACCGTGATATGGAAACACCCCTGCTTGTACTCGTAACGAACGTAGCATTTCTTCTGCAAGCGCAAATCCTGCAACACGTCTGCCAGCACGCTCTTCAACTTATCCCCGGGAGCATCTTTGCGTCCGTCCTTTTCAAAACGGGCATACGCGATGTCAAACGTGGTACCGTACACGTGGGCAGAGTTGGCACTGGCGTTAATGTTCTTTTTCCGCAGATTCTTCACGCTCGACCCCGTGCGCAACACGCTGGTCACGACAATACTATGCGCGGGCAAGCCCTTTTGGTAAAGCGAATCTTTAAAATTACGGGCTATCGTTCCCAGCAACTCACAAGCCTCCGGCACCAGATAAGGCTCGGAGTGCGTGAGCTTGTCGACTTTGAACAAGCTACAAGTCTTTATCTCTTTCAGCGTCCTGTCGGCTTTACTCAACTCCCCCGATGAAGTCAAGGGAGTTATCCCCAAGCGTTTTGCCGAGGACAGATGCCGATCATTCAGATCATTAAAAGTACGCTGATAATTTGTGAAATACACGAAGGGGCGTTTGCTTTTCTGTTCCTCCTTACAAGCCCCGAATAATACCGCCGCACAACACACCGCGGCATACCACCACACGATTCTTCTCATTCTTCAATCTTTCCATTTTTCACAGGTTCCACGTGTACCGCCACATGAGTACGCTTCCCGTACCTTTCACGCAAACGGTTCTCGATGCCCGTGGCCACCACATGCGCCTCCCGAACCGTCATATCCGGCTGAACCCGGATATGCACCTCGATTGCAAAATCATTACCGATACGACGAGTACGCAAGTTGTGCGGATCTTTCACCTGTGGATCTTTATTTATAATAGTAATAATTTCTTTCTCTACTTCCTCCGGTAACGAACGTTCCAGCAGATCATTCATACAGGGAATCAGCAATTGAATGGATACTTTCACGATAAAAACACTCACGATCACCGCCGCTATCGGGTCAAGAATATGCCAATCCTTCCCCAGAAAGATAGCCCCGGCAATACCTAAAGCCGTACCAATCGAAGAGAAAGCATCCGAACGATGATGCCACGCGTTGGCCACCACCGCCTGACTCTGCACCCGCCGCCCCGCAATCGCGGTATAGCGATAAAGCACCTCCTTTACCACGATTGAAACAATTGCCGCGATGAGAGCGATCATATCGGGACTCCCGATCTCCTCACCTTTTGAAACGGCAATAATCTTGCTCAATCCACTCCAGAAAATCCCAGTCCCTACCATTAACAGCACCAAACCGATGATTGCCGTGGCAAGCGTTTCATACTTCCCGTGCCCGTAATCGTGTCCGGTATCCTTCGGTTTGGCGGAAACTTTGACAAATACCAGAACAATAATATCCGTGATGAAATCGGAAAGGGAATGCACGGCATCGGCAATCATGGCGCTACTCTTCCCGAGTATCCCTGCCACGAACTTGAAAACCAAAAGCCCGAAATTCGCTATCGAACCGACAATAGTGACCCTATATATTTGCTTTTCCCTATTTTTCTCTTCCATTACATCCATTTTTACCCTCACAAAATTACAATAATAATGCAAAATTCTCCCTTCATTTCTACGCGGATAAAAATAATTCATGTAGTTTTACAACATTTTGAGAGTTTAACCGTTCAAATACACAAATTATATAACCAAAAAAATATCGAAATATGAAACTCTTGGATGAATTCAAAGCATTTGCCCTGAAAGGGAACGTGGTGGATATGGCAGTCGGTATCATTATCGGTGGTGCTTTCGGGAAAATTGTATCCTCTCTTGTCAGTGATATCATCATGCCTCTCGTGGGTATGTTGATCGGCGGTATTAACTTCACGAACCTGCACATCGTGCTAAAACACGCCCACACGGACGAGGCGACCGGGAAAATGATCGAGGCTGTCACCGTTAATTATGGTAATTTTATACAGACAACGCTCGATTTTTTGATCATCGCTTTCTCCATCTTTATCGCCATCAAGTTCATGAATAATCTACGGACAAAGAAAGAAGAAGCCCCCGCGGCACCTCCCGCCCCCACGAAAGAAGAAACATTACTAACCGAAATCAGAGATATACTGAAAGAAAAGAAATAAGACAAAAAGAGAGCCGGCTTTTTTAAGCCGGCTCTCTTTTTGTCTTATCTTATTTCTCCAATCTTACAAACTTCAATAAACGAAGCTCCCTTTCCCCGTCCGAAACTACCGCCGACAACCACGACATAATCGTCGTCCTTGATACCCTGCTTCATCAACATTTCGGGAAGGTCGTTCATAAACTCGTCACGGGACATCGGTTTTTCCGTGTAATAAGGATATATACCGAAAGACAATGCCAATTCCCGCATCACCCGCTCGTTATAGCAACGGGCATACACGGGCAGATCACTCCGGAAAGCCGACAGGTAACGTGCCGTACGACCGGACAAAGTATCCACCACGATAGCCTTAATGGGCAGCATCAAAGCCGTTTTCACGGCAGAACGGGCTAACGCCGCGGTAATCTCATTATTGATACGTACCAAACTTCTCCCGGCATCCGGCGGCACAGTACCCTCGTTCTCCTCCGCCACTTCCCGCATCACGGTCACTGCCTCCACCGGGTATGCCCCGTAAGCCGTTTCACCGCTCAACATGATAGCATCGGTACCCATGTAGACAGCGTTGGCGATATCACTGATCTCCGCCCGCGTAGGTCTGGGATGCTCGATCATCGTGTGCAACATCTGCGTGGCGATAATCACGGGTTTCTTGCTCTCGATACACTTCTTCACGATATATCGCTGAATCTTCGGTATCTTCTCCGCCTCGATCTCGATTCCCAAATCCCCGCGGGCAACCATTACCCCATAGGCATAATCCAGAATCTCGTCTATATTATCCACTCCGTCCTGATTCTCTATTTTGGCAATCACCTTGATTTTACTATCACGGGCATCCAGTATCGCCTGTACAGCCATCACGTCTTCCTTGTTGCGCACGAAAGAGTGGGCGATAAAATCCAAATGATTATCCACCGCGAAATCAATAAAAGCCCGGTCTTTATCACTTAAAGATTGTAATTTCAACGAAGCCCCCGGCACGTTCACGCTTTTCCGGTTCTTGATTGTAGCCTCGTTCGTCGCCATCATCTGTAAACTATGGTGATGTTTTTCCACGACCACAAGTTCCACGTCCCCGTCGTCAATCAGCACCTTATCCCCCACCTTTATATCTTCCGCGAAATACGGGTAGGAAACATGAATTAATTTACCTTCCATCTTCAACTCCGGATCACCGGTCAGGTAAACCGTTTCTCCCCGGTCCACGTGCATGGGTTCGTCCATCAACATGGTGCGTACTTCCGGTCCCTTCGTATCGATCAATATGGCTATATCGTCAGAAACTTTCCGAACGTTTTCCACTACCTTCAACGCCTGCTCGATATCTTGGTGAGCGGTATTCAACCGCACGACATTCATGCCCGCGCAGTATAAACTCTCCAAAAACTCCACATCACATCTCTTGTCGGATATGGTAGCCACAATCTTTGTCTTCTTCATATTCTATATTATAAATCTAAAAAATCATTCGTCCAATAAAGCCTGCAACGCCAACTCGTAAGATTTCAAACCGAATCCGGCAATCACCCCCCGGCAAACAGCCGTCAAGTAAGAAACGTGCCGGAAAGGCTCCCGTTTCGCCGTATTCGAGATATGCACCTCGATCACGGGGCATGAAATAGCCGAAATAGCGTCCGCGATAGCTATCGAAGTATGCGTGTAAGCCCCTGCATTGAGAATAATACCGTCACACGCGAAGCCTACCTCATGAATTTTATTAATCAACTCCCCCTCCACGTTAGACTGGTAATAATCGATCTCCACCATCTTGTAAAACTCTCTCAACCCCGCCAGATAATCATCGAAAGAAGTTTCTCCATAAATACTTTTTTCTCTGACACCCAACAAATTGAGATTCGGTCCATTTAAAATCAATACCTTCATAACATTTGTTTTTAATCTTTCGCGAAATTAACAAAAAAACGACGAACGGGGATTCCGCGTGCCGCATTTCGGCAATTAAATTTTTATTACAAAAGCCTTCATGGATTTTTTTTACGTTAAACTCGACAAAAGTGTTACAAGTCACGAAAAAAACTTCTATCTTTAGCTGGCGAAAACTTATATAGTTCTCTTTATATAGGTGAAAGTGGTGAATTAGAATTTGTATTATTTATATTGTAACACGGTTAAACATGACTTGGAACGAAACGATAGATAGTTTTCGGACATATTTGGTCTTAGAAAAATCGCTATCTCCAAATTCGGTAGAGGCCTATCTGAACGACATCAGAAAGTTAGCAGCTTATTGCGAAAAATTGACTCCTCCATTAGATCCAAAAGAGGCGTCTTATAATGTATTGAACGAATTTCTCATGGTATTGAAAGATACCGGGGTTACCCCTCGCACGCAAGCGCGAAGTATTTCGAGTATAAAATCTTTCTTCAAATACTTGCTGTACGACGGGACTATCGGACTTAACCCGGCAACTTCTTTGGACTCCCCGAAAATCGGACGTTCGCTTCCAAGCATACTAAGCGTTGAGGAAATCGAAGCGATGATCGACAGTATCGACATGAACAAACAAGAAGGTCAACGCAATAAAGCAATTCTGGAAACTCTTTATTCTTGCGGCTTGCGAGTATCCGAACTCGTGAATTTGAAACTCTCCCAGATCAATTTCCGCACCGGATACATCAAAATCGAGGGAAAAGGCAACAAGGAACGGATTGTTCCGCTGGGAGCAAGAGCTAAAGACGAGATTCGTTGCTATCTAAAGAAAGACCGAGATAAAATGAAAAAAGCGAGAGGACACGAGGACATCCTATTCTTGAACAAGATGGGGAAAGCCCTCTCCCGCGTGATGATCTTCAATATCATCAAAGAAACGGCTCGCCGTGCAGGATTGAGCAAGGTCGTATCTCCCCATACCTTCCGTCACTCGTTTGCATCCCACCTCGTGAACGGCGGTGCGGACATTCGTACAGTGCAGGATATGTTGGGACACGAATCTATTTTAACAACAGAAATTTACACGCATTTGGATAACAACTTCACCCGGGACACGGTTACAAATTTCCACCCCAGAGCGAAGAAATCCCGTAAATGATCCTTATATTTGTATCCGATACTTTCGGGTATCGGATACATTTTTATATATAAGGACAATATGGAAAACAAACAAGATATACTAAAGCAGTTGGCAGATAGCGACATGGAAGTCGTGAAAAGTGCCATCGAGCAAATCAAACAAGAAGGCGATATCTCTATCGCATCGGAATTGCTGGATATTCTATTACGCAGTCAAGATACAACCGTAATAACAAACATCACGTCATTACTTTCAGACGTGAAAGATTCCGACTTCAAAACCATTTTGATGGACAAACTTATCAACGCGACAAGCGAGTCGGGGAAAGCAAACCTCCTGCGTATTTGTTGGGAATCCGCCATTGATTTCTCTGAATACCTCGATGTATTCGTGGATATGTTATTAAACGAAGACTTTATCACGGCACTGGAAGCCTCCACCGTAATCGAAAATCTAGGTGGTAAAATCCCCGAAGAAAAAATACATATCGCCATCAAACGCCTCCAAGCAAACAGTGATGAAAACAAGAATTTCCTGCTGGAAGACACGCTCCTGCACCTCGAAGAACTACTTCGCCACGACGATGAAGAAGAGGACGAGAATGACGACCATCACCACCATGATCACCATTGCGGTTGCGACGGGCACTGATTCATCCACTCCATCACCTGCCCGATTTTCTCGTCAAGCGGCATATTGCCGTCGAGCCATTTAATATCAAAACCGTCGCGTTCCATCTTGCGGAACCAAGTCATCTGGCGTTTGGCAAATTGGTGAATAGCGATATTCAATTGCTCCACCATATCGTCATAACTCAATTCTCCGGTAAGATAAAGAGTGAGATACTTGTATTCCAAACCGTAATAAATCAAATCCTCCGGTTTAATACCGCTATCCAGTAATCCTTTCACTTCCTCCACCATGCCGGATTGCAAACGCGCGTGCAGCCGCTCCGTGATTCGTTGACGGCGACTTTCCCGGTCGAACAACACCCCGACAACCAGCGATTGAATTTCGGGGAACTCGCCTTTCACCGGTTCATGTGTTTTATAATACTCCGCGATCTCTATAGCCCGGATAGCCCGTTTGGCGGTATCGGTATCCGTCGTGTTATGCAGATCGCGATAAGACGCCAGTAATTCTGCCAACTCCGGTAAAGACTTCCCGGACAAACGTGCCCGTAATTCCGGATTCTCCGGAACCGGAGTCATGCGATACGCTTTCAATATCGACTCCACGTACAAGCCGCTTCCCCCGCACATCACGGGAAACACTCCCCGACTCCGGCAATCATTCCACACCTTCAGAAATTCCTGCTGGTACATGAAAAGATTGAAACGGAAACCCGCATCCGCGATATCAATCAGATGGAAAGGCACCGGCTGCCCCTCGTAAACATATTCTCCCAAATCCTTACCCGTACCGATATCCATTCCCCGGTAAATCTGCCGGGAATCCGCCGATATGATTTCTCCCTTCAATTCCGCCGCCAACCGTACAGCCAAAGCTGTTTTCCCCGTTGCGGTCGCTCCCACGATAGATAATAAATTATACATGAACTACGAGCTATTACAATTCTTGATTCTTAACTTGACAAAGGTAATATTTTTTAATTTATTCCTTGATTTAACAACAACCAAAGCGGGAAATTGCTATATTTGGAAGCGATAAAATGAACTTATACACGAAAATTATACAACAACTATGGTAAAGGATGACACTATTCGCTTGAGAGCCCTTGAACCGGAGGACTTGGAATACTTGTACAAATGGGAGAACGATATGGATTTATGGGAAGTCAGTGATACACTCACCCCATTCTCTATATTCACGTTAAAAAAATACATTGAAACGTGCCATCTGGATATCTATACCACCAAGCAATTGCGCTTGATGGTGGAACGGATTGAACCTCAAACACGTGTAGGATTAGTCGATCTTTACGACTTCGATCCTTATCACCAACGTGCAGGTATCGGTATCATGATTCACGACAGCGAAAACCAAAAACAAGGATTCGCTACTTCTGCTATCCGCTTGATGATAGACTACTGTTTCGAAACGCTGGGACTGAACCAGATATACAGTAGCGTGCCCAGTGGCAACATCGGCAGCCGGAAACTGTTCGAGAAACTCGGTTTCGTGCAAACCGGTTACCGCAAAAACTGGCTGCGCCGGGGTAACGGGTGGGAAGATATTGTATATTTCCAACTACTAAATCAATAAACCAGACGAGGGTGTGTTTCGACACACCCTCTCGTCCATAAAGTCTAAATGTCCATAAGGTCGTAAAGTCAAATGCGTAGGTAATCCATTTGTTATAATATTGGATATCATTACGTTATTAAATCACGGACTTTATAGACTTTAAGAGCCGAAGGCTCGACTTTATGAACTTTATAGACTAGAGGTGTGTTTTGACACACCTCCTTAGTTTATAAAGTCAAGAAAACCACTTTATGAACCTTATAAACTTTACAAACCTTATAAACCCATTATCATGAAACACTCTTTATTATTGGTATGTTTATTTACAGGGCTTATCGCAAAAGCCGAGATTCCGGAGAAAACAATACAAGCCACGATCAACGCCATTCAAACCAAAGGCGGTACCGATAAAACTCTCATCGAAGCCGGAGTGCGTCAAGCGGCACACCTTTGGCAGACGCAAGACGGGACGGATACAGAATTTCAAGAGTTTTGCGTGAATAACTACATCACTACCGCGGCGGAAAAGGAACAAGTATTCCAAAAAGTAAGTCATTATTTTGAAGCCCTCTGGGGACATTTCAACGAGATATCGCTCCAGTTGCAGTTGAACCTGCACCAAGATAACGGCCCTCTTCATGACATCGACCCCATGTTCGGGGCATACAGTCCGGGGGCACACCTCATCAACGATTTTTACAACAACAAGATCGGGTTCATCATCGCCCTCAACTTCCCGGAAGTTCCCTTGCAAGACAAGGAGAAACTGGGTACAGACCGCACGGCATGGGCATACGCCCGTCTGGGTGACGTGTTCACGGAGAGAGTACCCGCCGAACTACTGCAAGCAGGAGCCAAAGCGGAAAGCGACGCCGACGTCTATATTTCCAGCTATAACATCTACATGGGACATGTGTTGAATCCCAAGGGGCAAAAACTATTCCCGGAAGACAAAATACTACTTACCCACTGGAATTTACGGGATGAAATCAAAGCCAATTACAACAAAGGAAAAGAGGGGCTGGACAAACAACGTACGGTGTACGAGGTAATGAAGCGTATCATATCCCAAGAAATCCCGACACAAGTGATCAATTCCGGTGCTTACGACTGGAATCCTTACACGAATACTCTCGCTCAAAACGGGCAATCCGCCACCGGGACACCGGAAGACACGGAACGTTACCAACGGATGTTGAATAACTTCCACGCCATGCAAGCCATCGATCCTTATGCCGGAAAGAACTTTATCGACCGTAAATTCTCCGGAGAAATGGAGGTTTCCGTGGAAGACGTGAAAGCTCTGTTCAATCAATTTCTCACCTCCCCGGAATTAAAAGAGGTCGGCAAAATTATCTCCAAACGTTTGGGAAGAAAGTTGGAAGCCTATGATATATGGTACGACGGTTTTAAACCCCGCAGCAATCTGGATGAAACCAAACTGGACGTGCAAATACAAAAACTGTATCCCGATGCCGGGGCATTCAAGGCAGGACTTCCCTCTCTGTTAATCCATTTGGGCTTTACCCCGGAGCGGGCGAACGAGATATGCGACAAGATTGCCGTGGATGCAGCCCGCGGCTCCGGTCACGCGTGGGGAGCCGCCATGAAAGGTCAACAATCCCATCTCCGCACCCGTATTCCTTCCGAGGGAATGAACTACAAGGGATACAACATCGCCGTACACGAGTTCGGGCATAACGTGGAGCAAACGATCTCCATGTATAACGTGGACAATTTCATGATGGCAGGAGTCCCTAACACGGCTTTCACGGAAGCCCTCGCTTTCGTGTTCCAGAAACGGGATTTACAACTTCTTGGTATTGAGAACAACGATCCGGAAAAAGACAAAATGGACATCCTCGACAAGTTCTGGAGCCTATACGAGATCATGGGTGTTTCCATGCTCGACATCTCCGTGTGGGAATGGATGTACGCCCATCCCGATGCCACGGCGGAACAACTCAAAGAAGCCACAATCACACTATCAAAAGAGATATGGAATAAATACTACGCTCCCGTCTTCGGTAAAAAAGACGAAACCGTACTGGCAATCTATTCGCACATGATCAGCTACCCGCTGTATCTATCCGCCTACGCTTTCGGACAAATCATCGAATTTCAATTGGAAGACTATCTTAACGGCAAAAACTTTGCCCAAGAAGTAGACCGCATCTATCGTTTGGGACGCCTCACCCCGAACGAATGGATGATCCAAGCCACGGGTAGCCCTCTAAGCGTGGAACCTCTGGTACACGCTTTACAAAAAGCAATAAAGAAATAAACTCTAAATCACCTTCGGCGAGTTACAGGTTTCAAGGCTTAAACGTCAGAGAAGCAACCTGCAACTTGCCGAAGGCAAATGCAACTTGTGACCTGCAACTCGCCGAAGGCGAACATATAAAGTTACGATAGCCAGAACCATCCCCCATAAGGTTACGAACAATACCACGTTCCCGTCGGAAAATACTCCAAATAAGCCACTCTTTCCCGAATCATTATATCTAAATTTATTATGCACAAGAATGACCTTTCCACTTCCGTGGTATAGTACATTCTTTTATCGGATGCGACAAATTTGTGATGGAAGAACTTGATTTGATTTTAGAGGGGATAAATAACAGGGAAGAAAAGAGTTGGAAACAACTCTATACCATCTGTTACAAAGCGTTATGTACCTATTCGGAAACGATCGTCAACAACTTTGACGACGCAAAAGATATTGTACAAGACCTCTTCATTAATATATGGTATACAGATACCCGCTTCCCTACCTCTCGGGAATTATTAAGTTATCTCTACAAGTCAACATATCGTAATTCACTGATTTTCATTCGTGACAAGAGAAATCAAAACCATATTTTAAACAAAATGAAACAAGAACACTACCCGGAAGAGTTTCCGCTGGATTTCTTACTTAAAACCGTTCAAATCGAAATCATCAGACATTTGCACGCGTATATAGAAAAACTGCCACCCATGCAAAAAAGAATCATAAAACTGAGTATCGCCGGACTATCCGGCAAAGAGATTGCCGCAAAGCTAGGAATCAGCATAAACACGGTAAAAGTCCAAAAAAGCAGGGGATTGAAATTTCTCCGGAAACATTTAAAAAACAAATAAAGAATGCCGCCCGAACGGAAAAAAACGTACTCGGGCGACCTCTCTACTCACTTTCTCGACTTAATGACTAAATCAACACACTGTGCACTACCAAAAAACTTACGGGCAAAAGACAACACATCTTTAGCTTTTATTCTATCAATAAACGATTCAAAATAATAAGGTGAATCCATTCTTTTCCCTGTTTTATTATAAAATTGAAGATTCTCCGTCCAGAAAGCAATCGTGTTATAAACGGCATCATCCGCAGCCTTCTTCTCTTTCTTTATAGCTAGAACAAAATCTTCCACAGCTTCTTCCGACAGCCCTTTTTCCAGAAATTCCCGCACCTGTTCATGAACAAGTGCCCTCATCTGCGGTCCTTTATCCAATGAAGTCGCAAAGCGGATAAATAATTCTTGCAAACAATGGGGAGAAGTCGTCGTTCCTCCTAAAACCTGAACACCATAAGCAGCCCCTTGCTCACCCCGGATTTTATCCTGCAACGAATATTGGAAATACAATTTCAGTACATGCATACACACTTCATCTATCGGACGAGTTTTTAATGTATTCTGAAACTCTATACTTACCATATATTTTTCATCGGGCATATCAACCTCCACGTCCTCGGTAATATTCCCCAGACGATTATAATTATAATCCACCGCTTTCTCTTTCCGGTAAATAGACGGGAGTGCCCCGATGTATTTAGCCACTAATTCTTGAGCCTCTTCCCGTTTGATATCTCCCACCAGATAAAATACGAAATCGGATGCATCCCGGAAACGATCTTGATAAATCCGAATCATTCGGTCATACTCCATTGCGGCATAGTAAACCGAATCCTTTTTCCAAAGACGCGGTGATTCCACTCGCCGGATTGCACCAAGCACCTCTCGGATCGTATCATTCATCGTTCGACGAGCGTTAGACTGAGTCATTTGACCAACCGTTACAAAGCGATCAAAAACTATCCGGTCGAATCTCGGGTGCTCCATTGCCAAATAAAACAACTGAAAAGCGAAATCAGCATCTTTCAATACCGCCGAAACACTAATACTTTCAGCACGTTCATCCAAAGAAACGTTCATATTTACCGTGCGATCCTTCATCAAATATTTTAGCGTCTGCATATCATACTTGTACAAACCGGATTCTAAAACTAACGCGGACAAAGCATCCGCCGAAGGCAAATCCTCTGCCGCCAGCAAAGAACGTCCGCCGACACTTCCAGCCAATAGGTTAAAAGTTCCCCTATCCCCGTCTGTATATTTATAATACACTTTTGCCCCATTATTTAAAACCCACTCTTCCGCATCCAAATCCTTTAATTTCCTCTCTTTTACAACTCGTCCGCCTTGAATTTCAAAATCAACCAACTCGGTATTGCCATCCATCACCTGCAATTCAACTTGCTTCTCTTCCATTTCAAGCGAACGGGACTGAGCAATCATTCCCTTTATCTCCGCCACACTCGGAAAAGTATACGTGGAATCGCTACCTTGCATCAGGAAAACCCAATTTTTACCATCATCCCACTTGGATATCCATGCTTGAAAAGTTTTAGCCGACAGCGTATCAAGAACCCCCGATAAGGCTGCCAATTTTTCATCCACACTGCACAGCGGCTTCCCAAGCAAAAAATGATCTTTATAAATCTGAAGAAACACATCATTAGGGATATTATTCTCCTGATTCATGCTTGCCTTTACTTCTCTCCGGTAACTCTCGAATGCAGGCTTCAACACCTCATCCGTGAACCCCAAGCGATGTACATATTCCATCTGGTCCAAAAGTTGCTGTAAAGCCTCTTTCTCTTTTCCGGGCAACGATGTCAAGGCGATATTCAGCCCGTCATAATTCCGTTGCATATTAAAAACACCGACACCGGCATTTAAAATATAGGAATCTCCAACCTGCAAGTACTCGGCAAGAGCACCGCGCATAATCCGATTGTAAAAATCACGCAACAACCTCTCTCGCGACATCGCTTCCAATGTACTCTCTGTCTCTTTCCGAATCCGCTTCACCAGCATCACCGAATTATTGGGAATTTCCTTGTCTATCAACTTCGCGTACAAAGGTTCATCATTATCCTCTATCCCGTAAACGACACGAGTTTTCGGGTTCTTCCTTTTCGGAATAGGATTAAACAACCGCTTCACTTCAGCCTCCATCTCGATCACGTCAATATCTCCCAGTATCACCACCGCCTGCAAATCCGGACGATAAAAATCCTTATAATACTCCTTCAACTTCTCCGGTGTAAAATTCTGTACAACATCCACCGAACCGATAATATCATGTGTTGCGTATTTACTTCCATTGTACATATAAGGATCGGACATTTTCTGCACTCTTTTGCTCACAGTCATTCTCGTGCGGCGCTCCTCCCGAATCACCTTACGTTCCTGATCCATATCTTCCGGTTTCAACGTCAAAAAACCCGACCAATCCCGTAATACTAACACGCACGAATCAAGCAATCCCGAGGAAGCCGTAGGGACATTCTTTATATTATACACCGTTTCATCGTACCCCGTCTTGGCATTAAAAAGTGCAATTCCGTTACGTTTCAAAAAAGCAGGAACTCCATCGGGAAAACTTTCCGTGGCGTGAAAAGCCATATGCTCCAGCACATGTGCCAACCCGTTCTGCTCCTCCTCTTCCATCAACGAACCGACATTCTGTATCAGATAAAAATCAGCACATCCGGGTTGCGTTCCCGTGTGGCGTATATAATAAGTCAACCCGTTTCCCAACTTTCCATGACGAAACACAGAAGAACTGTCTTGGGCTAAAGCAAAAGCCCAAGAACATGAAAGGAACAAAAATAATACTATTACGCACTTCATAATGTATTCAATCTACTCTGGATCATTTTCTGTAACTGCAATCTCATCTGCTCGTTATCAATTTCCGCACTCACGATAAATGCCTGATTAAAACATTGCTTTGCCTTTGACAAATCCCCGGTTTCTTTATAACAATCCGCTAAAATACACAACACCCGGGTTTTCAACTGCGGGGTTATCGAAGGGAAAGCCAACGCTCTCTCCAACCATGGTATTACCCGTGGGTAAGCGCCTTCCGGTAAACGTCCTTGATAAAGTGTAAACAAATCCTCAACAGGCATCGTGTAATTGTTCACGGTTAAAACAGTATCCGCTCCATCAAAATATTGATTCATCTTCTCGAAAAAAACATCCGTATTTTTCCGGTTCAAATTATAATACCCGTCTGCCAACAAATTAATCGCCTCGAACGCCGACAACTTTCCAAACGGGATGCTCCCGTAAACAGCATTCAAATCCCCGTTCAATCGCTCTAATTCCTGCTTATACTCAGCCTTTCCCTCCCGGCAAAGAGAAATAATATACCCATTAAACAACGTTATAATATAATTATCCACCTCACTTTTACCAACTTTCTCTACATATTGCTCATAATTCGCCACCAACCCGTCAAAAATAAAATCATTCTTCGCCTTCTTGGAATGGAACATCACCAACAAAGAAAAATCCTCCTCGTTTGCCATATTCTCCAGTTTCTTGCTATTCACGTACTCGTCAAAAAGGGACTCTATACGTACAACCCATTTTTCACGATTATACCCTTCTTGAGTACCTATAAATACAGGAGCCTGCAAAAGCAACTCTTGTCGCAAATCCAGATTTTTTTTCTCTTTCTTTACTTTCTCGTACAACTTCTCAAAACTCAAAGCATCACCTCGTACGACTTTTGCCTCGTGTAATAAAGCCCCCGGCTCCATCACCCCGTTAATCGTGCGGACTACTTCTCCTTTCCCGTTTATAAACAACAGCGTGGGAAGTATTTCCACTTTATACTTCTGCACGATCGTCTTATTCTCCGGAGCCTCCACATTCATCTGAATAGATACAAAGTTTTTATTGAAATACTCCCCCACTTCCGGCAATGTAAAAACCTCACTTGCCATCAATTTACACGGTTGACACCAATCGGCATAAAAATCGACAAAAAGCTCTTTCTTCTCCTTTTTAGCTTTCGCCATAGCGTCCTCAAATGTCCCCTCGAAAAAAGTAATTTGGGCAGAAACCGTCCCAAGCAATCCTAAAAACAGGATCACCAAACTAAATTTTATATATCTCATTGCTATTAAATATTTAGAAGGAGAAAGAAGACTATCTTCTCTCTCCTATTTTGTTAAAACTATTCCAACACGAACGTGAATATATCCGTCAGAATAGCCGAATGACCTTCATTTTCAACTTTCAACGAAACCGTGTAACACCCCTCGGGCGAATCGACTTTTGCATCAACGTACATCCGTCCACCACCGATCACAGTCAGATATTTGGTAAAATCCTCTGCGGCCTCCTGTCCATTAGAGCTCTTCACTCCTGCAAGTGAATAAGTTAATGGTTCTGTACCCAAAAGTTGCTCTACTTGGGAAGTCACCCATGGGATTGTCACATCAATATCCTCTTCATCAAGGTTCGAGAAACGAGTAATTCTCAACGTATCTTGCGTATAAGATGCATCATCCGTGAACAAAAAACCAACAGCAACATCGCTACACCTCATGAATGCCAACGCCATGAACAACATGACAAAATATAATAGTCCTCTTATCATCTCTATTCATTTTAAATGTACTTAAACTGAAAACTATACCCCAAAGCCTGAACAACGCCATTATTCGTTTGTATATCAGTCGAATAAATCCTATTAACCGCCGTTCCCCCACGAGCGAAAAAATGTAAAGAAATTTCACCCATATCCGGCACTCCCTCGAAAGGTTGTTGATAAGTCCACATGAACAAGCGTCCTCCCAGCGTTCGATACTCGATACCGTCACTCTCCTCTCCCGTATACTCATCCCTCTTTCCCCGGGGCACATCTGCTAGCATAACACGTTGAGGTATAATCAACTTCGAAAGTGTATTTTGACAAAATTCCACCGGAATATCGGTCACTTTTTCATATCCATTTTCTATCATATACAAACGGATACTGTAATTAGTCACACCCAAGAAAGTAATTTGCTCGTGCTCACCTTTTCCTTCGAACAAATCTTTCAATCCGGCATGTTCAATCATGATAATTGTGGAATCCCAATCCCAAGGTTGTGTATGTAAATATTCCCACATCGAACAATCATGAACACCATTCGCCAACTCGCCTTCATGATAATTCCACTTCGTGCACGATCCCAATAACACGATCAATGCAACCCCTTTTAATAAATATATTAATTTTGCCATTGCCAATAAGTATTTTGAGTCATCAACGTATTTTTAGTAAACGCACCCACGCCAACCGGCGCGTACAACGCTCCATTTTTCACATCTTGATCTGTTAGAGTCGTGAAATTACCATACAACACCTCTTTCCAATAACCGTTACGAACAATATCGAAATAATATTGCCCTTCACCGAAAAGCTCGCGTCTTCGCTCATCAAAAATTTCCCGACGCAAAGATTCTTTATCTTTGGAACCCGTGTAATCTCCCAACTCCGCACGATATCGAACCGTATTTAAATCATTTACAGCCGTTGCCATCTCCAGATTCACGCGACACTCCGCTCTCAACAAGATCAAATCGGCCAATCGCCAAATGACCCAATCGCCATCCGTCGCGATAACGACTTCACCAGCCCACGATGTCACCTCCTCACTCGTCTGCTTAATCACGTCCCTCCACTTGGCAATATGCGCATAAGGGGTTACCTCACGTCCCACCTCGATCTCTTCCTCTGTTTCCTCATCATACTCATACACGGGATAAGTCAATTCTCCCAACTCGAACCAGAATTCTCTCCGACGGGCATCGCTCTCTTCCGGATAAATGTTTTTAACCGTCTCCACGGTAATCTTTACATATTCATCCCAACTATCATTTACAATATTAGCAATCGCCGCTTCATCTGTCGTCGTGTAAGGATAACTCATCAACATCTGTCCCGGCAACTCGGTCTTCAATTCTGACCACCATTTGCGATCAACATCCAAAGGATCATTATCAATACAAAAAATCGTTTCCCTGCTATTCCGATTCGCACCGAACACGTTTGAAACCAAGCCATCCATACTCTCCAACTCGTACACACCGCATTTACCGTCAATCACTTCCGACGCATACCGTTCCGCTTCCTCCCAGTACTCTCTTTCATGAGTCAAGCCTCCTAACCAAGCATAAATATTCGCCAATAACGTATTTACCGTTCCAAGACTCGCGTATTGCTTGGAAGTAATCTTACTCCCGTTAGCATTAATCAATTTATCATGAGTAGGAAGCGTCAAAGCCAATTTTGCCTCTCTCAACGCTTCGTTCAAAACTTCCAACGCCGTTTTCTTACCTTCCGGTTCAATGGATTCCGAACTTTTGGCAATAGGAGCATCCCCCCAGATTTGAGCTAACCGAAAATAAGCAAGAGCTTTAGCGAAATGAGCTTGCCCTAACCAAAACTCCGTGCGCTCTTTTGAAATATTTTCAAAGCGGTATTCGTTTTCCAGCATCACATTTGCCAAGTAAATCACGTTATAAAATTCCCCCCACTCTATATCCAACACCATGCTCTCGTCAGCCAAATAAGTAAATGGATCCAACGTGCGGAATCCCTCGTAATACATCCCGACATTATCCGCATCAATCGAAATATAAAAATAGGGTTGAGTTCCCATACAAACCGACTTCATGGAAGCCAAGATGCCATTATACATCGCTTCAACTTCACTCTCGTTCTTGAAATAATTAACGAAAGTCACCGAATCTTCCGGCTCAACCGTCAACCAATCATTACATGAAAGCAATGGAATAAACAATAATAATATTAATAATTTCTTCATTGGGCTACATTTTAAAAATTAACCGTTAATCCAATAGTAAATTTCCGAGGTAACGGGTAAGAATTCAAATTATCTTTTCCAGTCTTAAGATCTATCAATTCCGGATCCAACCCCGAATAGTTAGTCAACGTGAACAAATTCTCTCCCGTGATAAAAACACGCGCCCCGGATATACCGATTTTCTTTGCGATATTCTGGTGCAAATTATAACCTAATGTTAATTGTTTCAAGCGTATAAAACTTACATTCTCTATATCACAATCATACAAACCACTATATTGATTCGGTTCGTAATAATACTGTGCTTTAGGATAATCCGCTTTTTTAGAATCTGCCCCGTTCCAAATATTCACGTCATTCATATCAACAAACAACGGTCTTCCCGCTTTGGAAGGCTCTAACGCCACGTCATCATAAAGTTTCAACACGTGACGCCCCAAAGAGTAATTAAAGAATATATTCAAATCAAAGTTTTTCCAACGCAACTCGTTTATCCAACCGCCATGAGCTATAGGTAGCGGACTAGCTGCATAATACATATCTACATCCTGTCCGATTCTTCCATCTCCATTCAAATCGAGAATCTGTCGGCTACCCGGTGTAAACACAGCATACATAGCATTCCCATATAACGGTTGAGGCTCTCTTTGTGCATTATAATAAACAGGCACTTCATCAAACGAACTGTAAAAACCATCCGTTTTATACACTTTCAGCTGATTCAAGGGTTTACCTATCACTTGATTTTCGAAATCAAAACCGTCCGCACTCTTCTCAAAACGATTCCAGTTCCGTGAAAGATTATACTTCATTCTCCATTTCACCGCCGTATTTCTCAAAATATCGGCTTCCAATTCCAATTCTATACCTTGATTCGAAATCGCCATCCCGTTTTGCCACTGAAAACCATGGAAATAAATATTTCCCGGCAACTCTATCCGATTTAATTGACCTGTCGTATAGCGATAATAATAATCCAAAACCAAACGCAAACGGTAATCGAAGAAACTCAAATCCAACCCTAAATCATATTGATCCGTCTCTTCCCAACTTAATTTCTTATTGATAACCCCTCCACTAATATCGGGAACAATACCGGCTGAGCCATGGAACGTTCCACTTGCCATCAATAATCCTTGCGACAAGTAACGTTGCCCGAACTTTTGCCCGGAAGTACCCCAGCTAGCTCGAATTTTACCGAAACTCAACCAATAACACGATTGCATGAATGCCTCATCCGAAAATGTCCAACCGATAGCAAAAGCGGGAAAGGTTGCCCAACGCACATTCTCCCCGAAGACAGAAGAACCATCCCGACGAATAGTCGCCTCAAACATATACTTCTCTTTGAAATTATATGTCAAACGCCCGAAATAACTATTCATACGCTCCTCCGAAAAAGAAGATTCATACTCAAACGCAGACTCGTAAAAAGGATCTCCCTCTCCTGACACATTCGTGTTATTCAACCCGTAATTACCACCCCATCCGGTTCCCACGTAATGTATTTTATCATTGGGACCGTTTTTCCCAGTTCCTTTATTATTAAAAGACTGATCTTTTTGGAACGACAACCCTAACATAACATTAAAATTATGCTTATTCAAATAACTAAAGGAATAAGTCAATAAATTCTCGTTCAATATCGACAAATCTCTCGAGATTGTCCCTTTTGATTCCGAAAAATGAGTATAAGCATCTAAACTGGCTGGTTTAAAAGTATTCTGATTCTGCTGGTTATAATCAACTCCCGCTGAAACCTTCAAATGCAAATTACGAATCAATTCGTAATCAAAAACCATATTATAACGCAAAGAATAACTCTGATTTTTCTCCGAAACCTCATTCAACTTCTTGGCCATACTCATCCCGAATTCACCTCCTCCCGGCAACAAAGTCGATGTCTTTTTCGGGTCAGAACTAACGCTTTCTATTTTTTGAGCACCATGTCCGGCATTAGAGCCTCGACTACGGTCACTATACGTAAGTCCCAACTGCGTATCCATACGCAAACGTTTAGTCGGATACGCCGTTAAATTGGAAATCACATTAAAACGCGTAAATCCGGTATTAATAACAATCCCCTCCTCATCATAATAACCGGCACCCACAATATAACGTACATTATCGTTACCACCGGAGGCCTGTATATTGGCATTAACCACGTTAGCGGTTTGATAATTCAACCGATACCAATGAGTTGAATTATTATAAAAAGCATTCAAACTATCCTGCAAAACGATTGCATCCTGACGAGTGGATGCGTTACCCCAGAACCAATCGTACATCGGACCATTCGGTTTTCGAAGACTCAATACCTCTTCATAAGAAGTCGGCATCTTCCACTTTCCATCGGCAGTCTTATAAGGCAATACCGTATTGCGCAAAGCATTCAAATGGTACATTCTCTCGTAACTTCCCCCGTACTGCACGGGTGCTTTAGGCAACCAAGATGCGGAATACGATACATTCACGTTAAACTGGGCTCTACCGGCACGCCCCTTCTTCGTGGTAATCAAAATTACCCCGTTACCGGCACGAGAACCGTAAATTGCCGCGGAAGCCGCATCCTTCAACACCTCAATAGACTCAATCATCGAAGGATCCAAATCAGACAGTGTATTTGCCCCGGTAACAGCCGAAGTAAAGGATTGCATCGGGATTCCGTCAATCACGTACAAAGGAGTACCGTAGCCCCTGTCTGAGCCTTCTCCATCCACAAACAACGAATTGTAACCTCTAATCGCCACAATCGCACCACCACCACCGGGAGAACCGGAAATATTATTTACCTCGACACCCGCCATGTGCCCCTGCAGCAAATTCTCCAGACTATGCGTCGGCAATTCCTTCAAATCATCCCCCTTCACGGAAGATATAGCACTAACCACCGTACGTTTCTTCTGGGAACCGTAAGCAACCACCTGCACCTCATCCAACCCGGATATATCCTCCTGCATCTTCACAACCAACAACTTATCTGCAGTGTAAGCCACTTTCTGGGTCTTAAACCCGATAAAAGAAAACACGAGATACCCTTTTTCTTTGGGTAACGGCAATACAAAACGTCCTGCCGTATCCGTTGCCGTTCCCACTTGAGTACTATCCAGCATCACGGTAACCCCGGGCATAGGCACATTCTTCTCGTCAACCACCTGCCCCTTGATGATATACGTCTTTTTCTTATTATCATCCGCAGCCGCACGAATAATTACCACGTTATCATCATAAGAGAAAGTCAAACCTAACGAAGGCAACCATTCCTTCAACACCTCATCCAAAGACTTGTTTTCCACCTTCAAACTCACCTTCCCTTTTTGTTGTATCATCTGATTATTATACAGAAAATCACAACCGGACTGTTGACCGAGTTCCGTAAAAACAGTCTTCAACGAAACATTCTCCATCTCCAGATTAATCACGGTTTGCTGTGAATAAACATTCGCTTGCACCGAGATGAAAAAAACAAACTGAAAAAGACAAAACAATTTCATAAAGATTAACATTTTCCGAACAGGAATCTTGCACAAAGCCCTTATTCGAATTCGACTTTTTTGCATACTTTTGTTTTTTAAGATTATACCATGTACAACAACTACCTAACACGCATTTGTTGTACTTTATCTAAAGTTGGGGATTGGGGAATCCCCAACTTTCATTTTTCTTTAATAATTACATTCTTTCCATTTACTTCAAACACCACCAACCCGGTCTGTTCGAGCTTTTCAAACAAACTCACCACCTCATCATACCGTCTCAAACGTCCCGTAAATTCCAATGATTTAACACCCGGGTTCCGATAAAAAACATTCAAATCATACCACAACGCTAACGTCTCCATAATATCCTCCAGCGTCATCTGGTCAAACTTGTAATATCCATCTTTCCACGCCGTGTACAATTTTGTATCCACCTGTTTAACCTCGAACCTACCATCCTCGATATCATAAATTGCCTGTTTCCCCGGGCTCACCTCCACAGACTCCCTTCCATCCGTCAACTGAATTTTCCCCTCTTCCAATGTCGTTTCTATTCTCCCGCGTCCCGGATAAGCCGTCACGTTAAAAGAAGTTCCCAAGACCTGAATCTGCACATCACCTGCCTGCACGAAAAAAGGACGTCGCTCATCTTTCCGAACTTCAAAATAAGCCTCTCCTTTCAACTTAACCTCCCGCTTATCTCCCGCGAAAACAACCGGATAACTAATTTCCGACCCCGCGTTCAAAAACACTTTCGTCCCATCCGCCAGAACGATATTGTACTCCGAGCCCCGGGGAATAACCAATGTATTGAACTCCACCTTTTCGGGAGCCACAGAATCCGTTGACGTATACCTCAAAGTCGCATTCTCATTCGCGATTTGCACGCTATCCTCACGAATAAACTTTCCATCATACTTCTCAAGCTCCACTACCTCCCCCGTGTTCAACTTCAAATGAGCTATACTCGTGTTCACGTTCTGTCGCACATCTCGCGGAACAACTTGATTTTCCTGATTCGTCCCCAGCCACCTGTACAACAACACACTACACAACAAAACAGCTATTGCAGCCGCCACAGAATAACTCCATCGAATTTTCAACTTCCTGCCAACACGTCTGGATACCACCTTCGCCTCTATCTTTTTCATAACGGACGCTCCCCTCGTCCCCGGAGCCTCTTTTACCAACCGGGCACTTCGAAACATCCCCCGTAGCACTTCCACCTCCTTCTCCCCATCATGATCTCGCAACCAAGCCTCCACCTCTTGCCGCTCACTTTCCGACAAGACTTCACCGGACAAATAAGCTGCTATTATTTCACTGATTCTATCATCCATATTAATTCCTTTTCACTAAAGGAACCTAACTATTGATTTCGGGTGACAGCAGATATTATTTTTTTCCTAAAAAAAATAACAACGTCAAATAATCATCCGTTTTCAACGCTTTACGCAAGAATTGCAAAGACCTCCCCATCTGAGTTTTCACCGTGTTAATGCTAACACCTAATTGATCTGCCACTTCTTGATATTTCATACCTTCCATACACACCATATGCAATATGCGCCTACGCTCTTCCGGCAAGGATTCCATCGAACGATACAACTTCTCCACCAATTCCGGATCCACCCCTTCCTCTTCATCATACAGCTCCTCCCGAATCACATCATGTTTATCCTCCCGTCGCCTCGTGTTCCGCAAATAATTCAAACAACCGTGCTTCACAGCAGAATAAAGATAGTTCTCCAAACTACCGCGCAAACTATTAAAACGCCTGTTAGCCCAGAAATCAACAAAACACTCTTGAACAACATCCGCAGCCTCCTCGGCATCCCCCAACAATTGAGTAGCGAACAAAATTAACGGATCATAAAATGAAGCATACAACAAACGAAATCCTTGCTGCTCATTCTTTCTAAATAACAATAATATCTCCTCGTTGTTTCCCATTTTTATGACCAACCTTATTTTCGGGGCTAAAATAACAAAACTCCTTATTTATTTACTCATTTCACACACTTTTTTTAGATTTAACCACCTATCTTAAACAATATTCATGTATCACTATCACCTACCACCCAGAATCATACACGAAAAAAGAGGAGGTGTTTTGACACCCCCTCTTCATCTAATTTATCTTTCTGCAAACCTATTTCTTTTCCTTAATTACAATCTTATCTTCCGCCTTGTCGTATTCCACGTCAAGCTCCGTACCTTCTGCCACGCCTTTGATGATAACCTCTGCCAGTTCATCTTCAAGGTATTTCTGGATAGCACGTTTCAACGGGCGGGCACCGTATTGCGGATCGTAACCTTTCTCGATAATAAAATCTTTCGCCTCTTTCGAGATCGTGATCACCAATCCTAAATCGTTTACCCGTTTGAACAAGCCTTTCAACTCGATATCGATAATCTTGTAAATATCCTCTTTCGTCAAAGAGTTGAACATGATAATATCGTCAATACGATTCAAGAACTCCGGGGAAAACGCATTCTTCAAGGCCTTCTGCACGATACCTTTAGCGTAATCGCTATTCTCGGTCATATCTTGAGAACCGAAACCTATTCCGCGGCCGAAATCTTTCAACTGACGGCTTCCGATATTGGACGTCATGATAACGATCGTGTTCTTGAAATCAATCTTTCGTCCCAAACTGTCCGTCAATTGTCCGTCATCCAACATTTGCAACAAGATATTGTACACGTCCGGGTGAGCCTTCTCGATCTCGTCCAGCAATACCACTGAATACGGTTTCCGGCGTACTTTTTCAGTCAACTGACCTCCTTCCTCGTATCCCACGTATCCCGGAGGCGCCCCGACCAATCGGGAAACGGCAAACTTCTCCATGTACTCGCTCATGTCGATACGAATCAACGCGTCCTCCGAATCAAACAAGTAACGGGCCAGCACCTTCGCCAACTGGGTTTTACCGACACCGGTCGGTCCCAAGAATATAAAGGAACCTATCGGACGATTCGGGTCTTTCAACCCCGCACGATTCCGGTGAATAGCTTTCACGATCTTCTCGATAGCCTCTTTCTGCCCGACAACACTATCCTCCAACTCGTCGTGCATCTGCAACAACTTCATCCCCTCCGTCTTGGCAATACGCTGTACCGGAACTCCCGTCATCATGGCAACCACTTCGGCAATATGCTCCTCGGTCACGGTTACCCGGTTTTCTTCCAGATCACGTTCCCAATTCACTTTCTCGTCCTCCAATTGCTTCAACAACTGACGCTCCTTATCCCGGAAAGCGGCAGCCACCTCGAAATTCTGTTGTTTCACGGCGTCCTTCTTCTTCTCCTTCACCTCTTCCACATCCTTCTCTAACCGCTCGATAATCGGGGGGACATTGATATTGGAAATATGTACTCTCGAACCCGCCTCGTCCAAAGCGTCAATCGCCTTGTCAGGCAAAGCCCGATCGGAAATATATCTCATGGTCAACTTCACGCAAGCCTTGATGGCATCGTCCGTGTAGCGCACGTTATGATGATCCTCGTAACGGGACTTGATATTATTCAAAATCTCCACGGTTTCCTCGACAGAGGTCGGCTCTACCAGTACTTTCTGGAAACGACGTTCCAGAGCCCCGTCCTTCTCAATATTCTGACGGTACTCGTCCAAAGTCGTCGCACCGATACATTGTATCTCCCCGCGAGCCAACGCGGGTTTCAGCATATTGGCTGCATCCAGACTACCTCCGGAGCCCCCGGCACCCACGATCGTGTGAATCTCGTCGATAAACAGGATAATATTCCGGTTCTTCGCCAACTCCGCCAGTATCGCCTTCATTCTCTCCTCGAACTGTCCGCGGTACTTGGTACCCGCCACGATAGAAGCGATATCCAACGAGATCACCCGCTTGTCAAACAGCACGCGGGACACTTTCTTTTGGATGATACGCAAAGCCAGTCCCTCGGCGATAGCCGATTTGCCGACACCCGGGTCACCAATCAATACCGGATTGTTTTTCTTCCGACGGCTCAATATCTGGGCCAGCCGTTCGATCTCCCGGTCACGCCCCACGATAGGGTCAAGCGTCCCCTCCTCTGCCGCCTTCGTGATATCGATACCGAAATTATCCAATACCGGAGTGTCGGATTTCGACGATACCGGACCACCTTGGCGATACGGGTTATACATGGATGCATCATCATCCCCGTCTTCCGGGTCATCCCCCTCGTCGTTAAACTCGGACTGCATCCGCATCTTTTCTTTCAAGACCGCCTCCTTGAAAGTGTCATAGTCAATATCCATTGATTTAAACAGCTTCGTCACGAACCCGGCTTGATTCTTCAAAATAGCCAGCATCACGTGTTCCGAATCCAATTCATCATCTCCCAAATCCCATGCTTCCTCTGAAACACGCTTCAGCACGCTATTCGCCGCCAACGTGAAATCCAATTCCTCCACCTTGTCCGACTTATAGCGTTTACCATCCAGACGTTGCTCTATCTTATCTTTCACCTCGTAAAAATCCAATCCTAAAGACATCAATATATCAACCGCCCTTCCACTTCTCAACTTCAATAAGCCCAGAAACAAATGCTCCGGGTAAATCTTCGAATTACCCAGCCGCTTCGCTTCTTCACCTGCCGAAGTCATGATCTGTTTTAGTCGTCTTGTATCTTCTTTTCCCATATTCTTATACCGCCTTTCACGGTCCTCACTTATTACAATTTTAATCTCGTAAAGGTACTATTTATCATTCAATCTCCAAACTAGAGTTTATAAAATGTCCTCTTCAAACCTTATGAACCTTATAGACTCATTAATGTGTTAAACTCTTTTTCGTTCAAAATAGTTACATTTAACTTCTGTGCTTTTTGCATTTTGCTCCCGGCATTTTCCCCGGCGAGCAGGTACGTGGTCTTACTTGAAACAGAATCACTGACTTTCCCGCCCGCTTTCAGAATAACAGCCTTGTAATGTTCCCGCGGCAAAGAAAGAGTTCCCGTGATCACGAACGTCATGCCCGCCAATTGATCGGACTCTCCCTCTTCTTCCTGTATCATTCCGCTAATACCATATTGCAAAAAGCGTTCCATCATCTCACGGTTCTCGTTTTTCTCGAAATAGCGAACCACACTTCCCGCCATCTGATCGCCGATATCTTCCACTTCCGTCAACTGTTCGAACGTAGCATCCATCAGCACCCGCAGGTCTTTAAAATGCCGTGCCAGATTACGGGAAGCCGTTTCCCCGATATACCTAATTCCAAGAGAATTAATAAATTCCGGCAAATTCCGTTGCTTCGATTTCTCGATCCCGGCAATCAAATTATCCACCGATTTTTCCTGCAAACGATACACGCTTAACGTGTTTATCTTCCGAATAAACTTATCTTTCCCCTGTAAAAAACGATAAACACGCTCGGCATCCTCACGTGACAATTCGTCAGTTTCCGCTATTTCGTCCGCGGTTGCCGTGTAAAGCCGGTAGATATAATCAAACTTAACAGACAGCAATTCAGACTTGTGGAAATCTATTCCCGGTATATCCAGCGCGTAGATCACCGTATCCAACGGTATCATATCGACCTCTCCCGCTTGCTTCAACCGCTCCAGCGGCTCGTTAAAAGGCATCCGGAAATATTCCAGTATCTTGTTGATATTCTTTTCCCTGTCCCCGGGGAACTGCAAGTCCGCCAACGCCAGCAACTCCTCTTTCGTGGCGGAAGCCAATCCCGGAAGCCCCCCGAAACGTCCCGCCAACACCTCCGCATTCTTTGCCGAAATATTCTTCACCCCGATCTCGAAAGCGTATATCACCCTTGACAGCGGTATACTCGTCATCACGTAACTCTCCGGGTACAGAATCTTTTCCAACCCGATCAATTCTGCCCGTTTGGCAGGTAGCGTATAAATATCCGCGATATCCCTAATAAACCCTTTCGTGAGCAGCAAATCAATCGTTTCGCTTCCCATCCCCTCTATATCCATCGCTTTCCGGCTCACGAAATGCTCCAGTTTCCCGGCTATCTGCGGCGGGCAATGATCCTCGTTCGGGCAATAATAATTCGCCTCCCCCTCGTTCCGAATCAATTCCGTGCCACATTCCGGACAACGGGTAATAAATTCAATCGCGGGTGCATCCGGCAATCTTTTCTCCACGTCAACCCCGACAATCTTGGGAATAATCTCCCCGCCCTTCTCCACGTACACCATATCGTGCAAATGCAAATCCAGTTCCCGGATAATATCCTCGTTGTGCAATGAAGCACGCTTCACCGTGGTGCCCGCAATATGCACGGGTTCCAAATTAGCCACCGGGGTGATTGATCCGGTACGTCCTACTTGGTAATCCACGCTCAACAAGCGGGTTTCCACCCGTTCAGCCTTAAACTTGTACGCCACTGCCCAACGGGGCGACTTCGCCGTGTAGCCCAATTGCATCTGTTGCTTGATACTGTTTACCTTAATCACGATACCGTCTATCGGCACCGGCAGATTCTTCCGGTCGACATCCCATTTATGTATAAAATCCAACACTTCGTCCAGAGTACGACACACCTCCATGTAAGGCGGTACATTGAACCCCCACTCCCGCGCTTTCATCAGATTCCCGTAATGCGTGGCTGTCAGCGTGATCTCTCCCGGAACATAATACAAGTAACAATCGAGTTGTCTTTTCGCCACGACAGACGAATTCTGCAACTTCAATGTCCCGGCGGCGGCATTCCGGGGATTGGCGAACAAAGCCTCTCCCGCCTCCAAACGTTCCTCGTTCAGACGGTTGAACACGGCAAAGGGCATCAATATCTCACCCCTTATCTCAAATTCCGCGGGATACCCCTCTCCCTGCATTTTCAAGGGCACTGTCCGGATTGTCCGCACGTTTGCCGTCACGTCATCCCCTTTCACCCCGTCCCCCCGGGTAGAGGCAACCTGCAAATGCCCTTCCTCGTAACGCAAACTGATTGACGTCCCGTCATATTTTAATTCACAAACGTATTCCACCTCATCCCCGCCGATACCTTTACGCACACGCTCGTCAAAATCCCGTATTTCCTGTTCGCTGTACGTATTTGACAATGACATCATTCCATACTTGTGCGCCACTTGCACAAACTCGTTATTCGTATCGTTACCCACTCGCTGAGTAGGCGAATTGGGATCGTACATCTCGGGATGCTTCGCCTCCAAATCCTCCAACTCGCGCATCAACTTGTCAAACTCAAAATCCGATATCACCGGAGCATTCTTCATGTAATACAAATAATTGTAACGCTCCAATTCCTTTCTCAATTCCAGTATTCTCTCTTTTTCCATCATTTTCCAGTTTTTGCCTGCGGCAAGTTACAAGTTGCAAGTTACATTTGCCTACGGCAAGTTGCAGGTTATCATATCGTATCCGGATAAATCCCAACCATTCAATCGTAAATCTAAAATCATAAATCTAAAATCGAACAGCCGTTTCGCAAAGATAATCGTTCTTCGTGGAGTATCATATCAAAAAAAAATATATTTTAGCAGACTATTTACAAGTAAACAAACTACAAGCATACACTTATGAAATATTACTATACACTGAAAAATGCCAGAATCCTCTTCATCAGCATACTATTCACGCTTCTGTTTATTATTCCGGCAAAAGCCCAATTTGTAGACCTCGGGCAAGACCCTTGCAGCACCCGCTGGCGACAAATCAAGACAGACAATTTCCAAATTATCTACCCCGACTTCTTCGAACAGAACGCCCAATACCTCGCCAACATTTACGCGAAACTCTACGCCCATGCCAACACGCTAGGCATCAAAGCAAAAAAAATGTCCATGATCGTCCGGGCAAACGGAGGTATATCCAACGGAAACGCCGGTTGGGCACCTAAAAAAAGTGAACTCTACACGGCTCCCCCGCAAGACGTCAGCGATGATTGGCTGGAACACCTGTGCATACACGAATTTCGCCACGTCGTGCAATACGACAAGGTGAACCAAGGATTCACGAAAGCATTATATTACATTTTCGGGGAACAAATCACCATGGCCGTCATCGGGGTATACGTACCCATGTGGTTTCTGGAAGGGGATGCCACGGTCTTCGAGACCTCCGTCGGTCATAGCGGACGAGGACGCTCCCCCGAATTTCTGAACGAAATGAAAGCCCAAATCACGGAAAAAGGCATCTACACCTATTACAAAGCCGTGCTGGGCTCGTACAAGGATTTCGTCCCGAACCGCTACACACTCGGCTACTACATGGTCGGCAACAGCCGCGTCCACTACGGTCCCGGCATCTGGCAGGACGCGTTGACACGTGTCGGCAAACGCCCGTACGGCATCACGCCTTTTGCCCGTAGCCTGAAACTCACGCTAAACGAAAAGCGGGATTCCTTGTGGAACACCCGACACTTCCAGTCCCTTTTCATCCACCCGGACAGCGTGAAAAAGGCAAACACCTATTGCGATGCCAAACGTACCCTATACCGGGACAACTTCAGCGAACTGCAACAAATCTGGAAACGGGAAGCCGATCAAGTGAACCACTTGTTCGACACCATTCCCACCCGCAATGAACTATACGCGAACTACCACTACCCCGTGCCAACCCCCACGGGCGAAGTCATTGCCTATAAAGAAGGGCTGGCACAGGAAGGTGCCCTCGTGTTTCTTAAACCCGCGGGCGACGAGATAATTACCCGCACGGGTACTTTATACGATTACAAATTCGCATACAACAATCACACACTCGTGTGGTCTGAATACAAGGCGCACCCCCGCTGGCAACAAGGTGGAAAAATGGTACTCGCCACGTATGACCTGCTACGCAACAAATACCGCCGCCATCCGGCTCGCCAGAACCGTTACGCCCCGTTTACCGTGGACGACAACTGGGGGTTCGTCGAGGTCGATAAAGAAAATCAAGCCTCTCTCGTGATCATGGATGCCCGCTTGGAAAAAGAACTTTTCCGCTTGAAAGGAAACGGCACGGAATTATTCGTGCATCCCTCCCACGACGGTCAAGGCAATATCATCACCATCGTTGTCGACACACGCGGCAAACACATCGAATCCGTGAATATACGTACCGGGAAACGCACACCATTGACGGCAAACACACCCTACGAGATTGACAACCCCGTCGCCGCGGGCAACCGGATCATCTACCGGGGAGCCTTCGACACGAACAACTCGTTCTACTGTCAAGATCACCCGAACGATTTCGGTCACAACGCCTTGAACGCCAAATTCGGATTGCGCTATCCCCAACTGTCCCCCGGCAAAGACTCTCTTTATTTCTCGTTCTACACCGCGGACGGTTACAAACCGGCTAAAATAGCCGTCAACAGACTCGAAAACAACCCGATAGAAAAAGAAAAATTCCCTATCGCGAACACCGTGACACAACAGGAGGACTGGCAATTCGCGTTAAATACCGACTCCACCTATATCAGTCGGAAATACAACAAAACCCTCCACCTGTTCAACTTCCATAGCTGGGGCCCCATATTCCCGGATGTTGACGACACGGATGTTGATTTCGGTATTGCCGCCAGCTCACAGAACAAACTCAGCACGCTATTCCTCACTGCCGGATACGTGCGGGGCAAGGGATACAAACACGGTAATTGGCAAGTGAAAGCATCTTACAAAGGATTCTGGCCTATACTGGACTTGGAATTCAAAAGCGGACGCAACGACGACTTGTCCCAATCCTACGTGATAAATGACCAACAAACACAACAGAAAGACACGGTACGCGTGATTTACAAATCACAATACACCAAAGGAACCGCAACCCTGCAATTCCCTTTCAACCTGTCCAGAAAAAACTACTACCGCAACATCATACCTTACGTGAGATACGAATTACAAACCATCCATGACTATCACAACAAAAACGCCTATCTCCTGTCAAACCGCCGTTGGCAATCCATCCCGACCAACCACCCCTACGTCGGTATTATCGGGAAACCGGACAATATCACGCTTCAAATCATGCGCTACGGGCTTATCCTAAGCAACCAAACCCGCATGAGCGAACGGGACATCAACCCTCGCTGGGGACAGCGTTTAACCTTCGGGTACCAGCATACTCCTTTCGAGAATCTGGATTACGGCAATTCGACATGGGTAGAGGGGCGTTTCTATTTCCCCGGCTTCGCTCCCCACCATTCTTTTTCCCTCTATTTGGGACATCAGGACAAATCCCTGAAAGACCGGAGTTATTACAGCAATCAAATCCAGTCGCCCCGCGGGATCTCCCTGTACGGGTATGACCTCTCCACCCTGCACACCACGTACAGGATGCCGATTTGCTACCCGGACGCCCACGTGGGTCCCATCCTGTACATGAAACGAATCACGGCAGCCGCGTTTTTTGATGTCGGGCACGAGAAAAACCAATATTACAAAAAGACATTCTACTCCTACGGTATAGAGGCAACGGTCGATACTCATTTCTTTCGCCTCCCGTTCCCCATGAATCTGGGGTTCCGTTTAGGATACGAAACTAAAAAACAGTCCATGTTCGCGGACATGATATTCTCCGTGAGCTTCACTATCTAAACGACACGTTCCCCCCGACCGAGAGTAGACATGTCAAAACGCTTTTCTCCTGCCCTACTACCCCGTAACAAGGATTTTGGGCGGGTATTGGGCGGCTTGTAGGCGGCATCGCCCACTCATTGCCCACACTTAGCCCACTTATAGCCCACGTTTTAGTAAGAAATAAACATGTTTAACATTCAGACACAATCACACCAAACCACCCCACGGGCGGGCATTAAAACACCGCCACACACCCGATATGCCAGCCTTCCCCTAAATAAAGTATTGACTCAAGGTAGAATCCCCACCGTCTTCGGAAAGAATTTAGTTACCCTCCGCCTTCGGAAAACCCTTGTAATCCCTCCATCTAAAATCTAAAATTCAAAATTTAAAATCTAATTCAGGCAATCTTGTTGAAAATCCGGATTACTTTATCTAACTTAGGAGCAACCAAAAAACACAATTATGACTCTAAAAGAAGTTGCCGTATTACTTAACGCCCGGATAATCCACGAAAACGGTCATCTCGACAAGGTTATCCGCCACGCCTTCGCTGCCGACCTGATGAGCGACGTACTTCGTTTGGACACCAGCGAAATGCTGCTTATCACGGGACTTGCCAACCTGCAAGTCATCCGGACGGCGGAAATGTCAGATATCTGCTTTGTTCTGTTCGTTCGGGGAAAACAAGCCTCCCCCGACATGATAGACTTGGCAAAAGAATGTAACATTGCCATATTACAATGCAAACAAAGCATGTTCAAGGTATGCGGCGAATTGTACAAGGCCGGGCTGGAACCCATTTATTAAAACAACAAACATGGAATTTAGCTACAACATCGAAGGAGGAAACTTTTCCCGAGCCGGATCTGCTTCCAGCGAAGTAAAAAAAATACTCAAACAACTGAATGTCAATCCATCGGTACTAAAACGTATCGTTGTGGCACTCTACGAGGCTGAAGTGAACGTCGTCGCCCACGCTTACGAGGGCACGATGCAGGTAACCATCGCCCCAACCGTGATCACCGTCGTTATCAACGACCGGGGACCCGGCATACCGGACATCGAATTAGCCATGCAGGAAGGTTATTCCACGGCTTCCCCGGAAGTCCGGGAAATGGGCTTCGGCGCGGGGATGGGACTCCCGAACATACAAAAGAATTGCGACCGGTTAAGCATAGAATCAAAAGTAAACGAGGGAACGAAAGTGACCATGACAACGTATTTCAATTGAAAATGAAAAATTGAAAATTGAAAATGAAAAAACTCCTCCGTCAGCTTCGCTGACACCTCCTCTATAAACAGAGGAGGAGCTGGTGAATCTTGCCAAAGACGGTAATAGAAATTAAGAATGTAGAATGAAGCGTTGGTAGGTGGGGAGAAATCAATCTAAAATCTAAAATCGTTAAATCTAAAATTAAAAAGATGGAACCGTTTTACCACGCCTTGAAAGTAGCCCCGACCGCCTGTATCGGATGCACGCATTGCATGAGTCTATGCCCGACTCAAGCGATACGCATTCAAGACGGTTTGGCCACGATAAACAAAAACGCCTGTGTTGACTGCGGCATGTGCCTCAAGTCCTGCCCCAGACACGCGATATACGTGGAGCAAGACGATTTCAACCAAATATTCAACTTCAAACACAGGATTATTCTCCTGCCCACCGTGCTTTTCGGGCAATTCTCCGAAGAGATCACCGAGCAACAAATCTTCGCGGAACTCCACTCGATGGGATTCACGCAAGTCATTGAAGTGGCTCAAGCGTCGGGAATCCTAACAAAAGCGATGCGCAACTACATGCAGAAAAACTCGCACGACAGACCGTTCATCTCGGCATTCTGCCCCGCGGTCGTGCGCTTAATACAAGTACGTTTCCCCTCGCTGATAGACCATATCATCCCGCTCAAACAAGCCATGGATCTGGGAGCCATTTTTGTACGGAAAAAATACATCGACCAAGGTATTTCACCCGAAGACGTGGGTATCTTTTACGTGACTCCCTGCGCGGCAAAAATTGCCGCCGTGAAAAGTCCCGTGGGAGATGACGAATCGAATATCGACGGGGTTATCAATCTCGATTTCATATACAACAAAATACAAATGGGACTCACGCAACACCGGGACCAACCCGTCAATCCCGTTTCGGAACAAACTTACTTGTCCCCGGAGTCCATCGCATGGGCATTAACCGAAGGGGAAGCATCCAAATTTGAAGGACGCTGCCTCGCTATCGACGAGATTCACAACGTGATAGACATCCTCGAGAAACTGGAAAACGATGAATTGACCGATATCGACTTTCTGGAATTGAGGGCGTGCGACCACTCCTGCGCGGGAGGTGCTCTGGCGGTCAACAATCGCTTCCTGACCATCGAGCGTCTGCGCAAGCGCATGGAAACCAGCGAAAAGGTCAATCGCACCACTTCCGACGACATCCAACAATACGAGTCATACCTCTTCAAGGAGGGACAACTAAGCGGAGAAATCCCGCCGCGCTCCATCGAGCAACTGGACGAAAACATGCTCGTTGCCATGGAAAAAATGCAAAAACTCAATCGCATCATGGGAGTCCTGCCCCAGATAGATTGCGGTGCTTGCGGCGCCCCGTCGTGCCAAACTCTTGCCCGCGATGTCGTGCAATGCAAGGCAAAACTCAACCAATGCGTCTTCATGCAAAAGATACTTTGCGCGGAAGACCTCATGACGCCCGACGAATCTCTCGAACTATCCGAGAAAACGTGGGGCATCAAACGATTTGAAAAATAAAAGAAACATACATAAACCCAAACAAACAAACAATAGCATTATGACAGTACAAGACATTATCTCGCGTTTAAATCTTACCGTTTGCTCGGGCAAAGAAGGATTGCAAAGAGAAATCAAAGGAGGTTACACGTCCGACCTGCTAAGCGACGTCATGGGACACGCGCAAGAAGGTGACGTGTGGATCACACTCCAAACACACAAGAACGTGATGGCTATCGCCTCGTTGAAAGAGATTGCCGCGATCATTCTCGTGAAAGGCCATGTGCCCGAAGAGGACACCCTCGCCGAAAGCGAGAACGAGAACATCCCGATTCTCTCCACCCCGTTACAGGCGTTCGAGATCACGGGACAACTTTATAAATTATTACACCCGTAATACCGCCCGTCATGGAAATCCGTGCCGACTTGCATATTCACACCATACTTTCACCTTGCGGGGATCTGGAAATGAGCCCCGCGAATATCATCGGCATGGCTTTGAGGAAAGGTATTTCACTCATCGGGATATCCGACCACAACTCCACCCGGCAAGCCCCGCTCATTCAAGAATTGGGAGAAAAACAGGGGCTTCGGGTGCTTTGCGGCACGGAAATCAACTCCATCGAAGAGGTGCACGCCCTCGCCTACTTCCCGACTCTGGAAAGACTCGCGGAATTTCAAACTTATCTGGATCATCACCTGCCGGACATAAAGAACAATTCCGACAAATTCGGCTATCAAGTAGTAGTCGATGCCGAGGAACAAATCACCTACGAGGAAGAACGTCTACTGATTTCAGCGCTGGATGTAGACCTCAACACCATAGAACGGGTAGTCCACTCCTTGGACGGCATCTTCATCCCGGCACACATCGACAAATCGCGTTTCAGCATCCTCTCGCAACTGGGATTTGTCCCCAAAGACCTGCGCTACGAGGCTCTGGAACTTAGCTTTCGCGTCACACCGGAAGAATTTATCCGGCAAAATGCCTATTTGTCCGGCAACCCGTTTATTCGCTCTTCCGACGCCCATTACGTGGACGACATCGGGAAAGTAACCACCACGCTTTCGCTACCCGATCTATCATTCGATTCCATCCGGAATGCCATACTGAATTTAAAATACAACATCAAGTAAAAAACGGGTGTACACGCTCCTCTAATAAGAATTTATCGCTATCTTCGCTCGTCAAATCAAGAAATATGAGCAAAAAACTCCAAATACATAATAGTACTGCCGAATTTCTTATCTTTCAATTAGAAAGCAAGGAAGAAGGAATCGAAGTATTATATCAAGATGAAACTCTTTGGCTCACGCAGGATGCTATAGCACTCCTATTTGATAAAGGTCGTTCAACAATAGCCGAGCACCTGCAAAATATTTTTCAAAGTCAAGAGTTGCAAGAAGACTCAGTTTGTCGGAAATTCCGACGAACTGCCACAGATGGCAAAGACTATGCTACCAAGTATTATAATTTGGACGCGGTAATATCAATCGGCTATCGCACAAACTCGGTACGAGCCACTCAATTCCGTCAGTGGTGTACATATGTACTTCGTCAATTTGCCATTCGAGGCTACGTGATTGACAAAAAGCGGATGGAGAACGGTACATTCATCAACGAGGACTATTTCGAGCATTTGCTTGCCGAAATTAGGGAAATTCGATTAAGCGAACGCCGTTTCTATCAAAAACTGACTGATATATACGCTACAAGCATTGATTACAACCGAGATGCACCGACAACACGAATGTTCTTTAAAAAAGTGCAGAACAAGATGCACTACGCTATTCATGGACATACTGCTGCAGAACTAATAGTTGAGCGAGCCAATGCAGAAAAAGAGCACATGGGACTTACCACATGGGAAAAGGCGCCTGACGGTAAGATTGTAAGAACGGATGTGGCTATTGCCAAGAACTACCTTAAAGCGGATGAATTAGAGTCGATGGGACGCATCGTCAACGCTTTCCTTGATTTGGCTGAAGATAGAGCAAAACGGCATATTCCCATGACTATGGAGGATTGGTCTACTAGAATAGATAAATTTTTGGATAGTGATGACCGCCCGATATTGACTGATACAGGAAAAATATCGGCAGAACAAGCCAAACTATATGCAGAAAGTGAGTTTGAAAAATACCGTATCATTCAAGACCGATTATTTCAATCCGATTTTGATAAATACAATACAGATAATCTGCTTGATTTTAATTGTGAAGAAAAATAATAATGAGGAGATAATTAAAGTTTGAAGAATTACTTCACCTTTATAGGTTAAATAAAGACAATTTTGAAATACCGAGATTATGTTCGTAGAATCCATGACCGCTGAAGAAATCATCAAGGAAACCAGACGGGACCTTGCGCTCCTTGAAAACTACAAGGAAAAAATATACCAACTCCACCGCCGGGATTTCCTTTTGGCTAAAAAATATCCCGTGACATTCCAGCATGAATGGGTATCGCCCGCCACACGCAACAAATGGCGCGTCACGATCACTTGTCACAGCAAAAAGACACGGGAAGCCCCCGAAATATACCACTACTCCCCTTACGTGACATCCCGGGGAGTCGGCGTCATTTTTCCTTTTTACGATCTGGATACCGAAGACTGGGCATTCAGCAGATTCACCGGACATTTTTTCAGCCGCTACCGCAACCGTTATTTGATACCCAACAATCTATGCACGCCCGGTATGGATGTCATTGATTATTTCATCAAAGATAACATATCCTTTTCTTTATCTGAAAAAAAGAAAGAAGACAATAGCTTCACTTGTTGCCTGAAAGACGGTATCGCTCTTGGTATTTTTGACTCGATTCTCACGGTTTTCCGCACGTTCGTATCACACGATATGCTCTTTAGAATACAGAAACGCTCCCTGCAATCCAGTATCGAGTATCAAAAAACACTGGACGATTTCCTCACGAACAAACTTCCCAATTCCTACAAGCAATACTGCCTGCAAGGACGAGTAGGACGGGTTGCAGGTCCCGAACCTATACCCCATCTATCCTTGGACGACGTGAAAGACCTCCTGAAAGATAAACCCAAAATACCGTTGTTCTCTCCACTCACGGGAAAAATCGAGTTCGAGGACTAAGGAAAGGGTTTATAAAGTCCGCGGATATCACGGTGCTTCATTCACGGCAGCAAAGCTGCCAAAGAAACAGTACACGTGCAGGTTTTCCCGTGTTCTTTTCCCCGTGCATCCCTAGGGATATTCTAAGGTACCTTAGATTGCAATTAATTGATTATTACATTATTATCACACTATTATTCTATTAACATATGATAACAATAGAATGACAAGGAGTGTAACCACTGGGAATCAATAGGATATACATGGGGAAAACTTTATTGTACGCGAACTTTTTTATAGTCGCCTTCGGCGAGTTGCAGGTTACAGGTTGCATTTGCCTTCTGCAAATTACAGGTTGCTTTTCTTGCGTTGTAGACTGTATTCAATATTCACAATCCGCTTAAGCGTAACACCCTCTCAATATGAACTTAAACCCCTCAAAAAACATCTCAAAAAACGAACGTTTAATACGTCGTTTTTTATTCCCGAAGTCGAAGAGCAGGCTATATCGCTATGTATATTGATATTTAATTTCTTAAAATCAAACCTGCTTTCTTTACATATTGGATTTATTGCCTATATTTGTACTCTAATTAAACGTTCATTTTTTGAATGTTCAAAACAAACCGAATGAACAGTAATAACGATAGAGTTGAAACATCAAAAAGCAAAACGATACTCGTTGCCGAGGACAACGAGAGTAATTTTCTTTTGGTCTTCACGGTGCTAAAAAAAGACTACTCTATCATCCGGGCACATAACGGCGTGGAAGCCATTGACAAATTCAAATCAGAAAGCCCGGATATTATTCTGATGGATATCAAAATGCCCGAAATGGACGGACTGACCGCCACCAGAAAAATCCGGGAATACGACACCCGAATCCCGATCATTGCCCTTAGCGCTTTCGCTTTTGAAACCGACAAACAAGAAGCCATATCAGCCGGATGTAATGATTATATCACGAAACCCGTGGACTTCAATTTACTGAGAGCAACACTTAAACGACACCAGACGGAATAATTATACCCCGCCATTCATATCATTGTTTTCCAACGCAAAGCTAAAAACATTCAGGGCACAACAATTAAGGAATAAATTCTTCATTAGAAGCAATCTATATTATTACAAGTTAAGGATAAAATGCTTGTTTCTATTAATAATTTAATTATATTTGAAGCGATTTTTCTCGCGATTGAAACTAAACGAGAGAAAAAAAGAAAAATTTATAAGAGCGTGCGAATCTTATTCAAGAAAAAAAGTGTAAATTAACAGGTGTGGAATGCAAACGTTATCGGACCATATCCTAGATATCGCCCAGAATTCAATACGAGCCAATGCCTCTCGTGTCGAAATCAGCTTGCAAGAGAAACCAAGTACGGATTCTCTTGTATTCACCATTCATGATAACGGACGCGGGATGGACGAAACCACGCTGGCAAAAGTAACCGACCCTTTTTTCACGAGCAGAACGGTACGCAAAGTGGGACTCGGCATACCCTTGTTGAAACAAAATGCCGAAGCAACGGGAGGGACACTGAAAATAGAATCAAAGGAAGGAGTGGGCACGACACTGGAAGCCAGTTTCTCTCTCTCGCACTGGGATCGTCCGCCAATGGGCGACGTGGCAGGTTCTATCGTGATACTTGTCTCGGCAAACCCCGACATTGAATTTATCTACCGTCACATCACGGAGAAAGGAGATTACACTTTTGACACGGAAGAAGTAAAAGAAATCATGGAAGGAGTACCCATTAACGATCCTGAAATCGTTATGGCTCTGCGCCAGATGATACGGGAAAATATAAAAGAAATAACACAAACAACATAAGACAAAATAACCTTAATCATTTAATAATGGAAAAAATTAAATCACTTGCAGACCTCAAACGTATTAAGGAAAACGTGCAGACGAAGATCGACCTTCGCGAGAAGAGCGAACAGGTAGAGAACTTGGTTCAGATAAAAGTAGCCATGGCAACTTGCGGTATCGCCGCGGGTAGTAAGGAAACCATGAATTATTTCATCGAGAACCTCGAGAAGAACGGGATCACTGCCGTTGTCACCCAAACGGGATGCATGGGATACTGCTATGCGGAACCGACAGTTGAGATCACCAAGCCGGGAAAAGACCCGATCGTTTTCGGTCACGTTACCACGGAAAGAGCGGAAGAAATCATTCAAAAGTATTTAAAGAATGACGAGCTGGTGGCTGACATCATTCCGGTTAATTTTGATACAATCAGAGACAGATAAAACAACTAATCAAAAACCCGAATATCTATGAGTTATAAAATGCATGTCCTCGTTTGTGGTGGAACGGGATGTAGAGCATCTGCCAGCCAACAGATCATTACCCGGCTGGAAGAAAGTTTAAGAGAGAAAAACTTGGACGACGAAGTTCAAGTGATCGCTACCGGTTGTTTCGGTTTCTGCGAGAAAGGACCGATCGTGAAAATCATGCCGGACAACACTTTCTACGTTCAAGTGAAACCGGAGGACGCAGAGGAGATCGTGAACGAACACGTGATCAAAGGAAGAAAAGTAGAGAGATTATTATACAAGGATCCGGAAAAGAAAGAAGCCGTGAGCGACTCCAAGCACATGGGATTCTACAAAAAACAACTCCGGATTGCTTTACGCAACTGCGGATTCATCAATCCCGAAAACATCGAGGAATACATCGCGCGTGACGGGTACTCCGCCCTCGCGAAATGTATCACCGAACTGAAACCGGAAGAGGTAATCCAAGAAATCAAACTGTCCGGCTTGCGCGGTCGCGGCGGCGGCGGTTTCCCGACAGGATTGAAATGGGAATTTGCCAGCAAATACCCGGCTGACCAAAAATACGTGGTTTGTAACGCCGACGAGGGTGACCCGGGTGCTTTCATGGACCGTTCCATCATGGAAGGTGACCCCCACTCCGTTATCGAGGCAATGGCCATCTGCGGGTACAGTATCGGGGCTACCAAAGGTTTGGTATACATCCGCGCCGAATACCCGCTTGCTATCCAACGTTTGAAAATCGCTATCCAGCAAGCTAAAGAATACGGGCTGTTAGGAGAAAGTATCTTCGGTACCGATTTCTCCTTCGAAATAGAATTACGCTACGGCGCGGGGGCATTCGTGTGCGGGGAGGAAACCGCGTTAATCCACTCTATGGAAGGACACCGCGGGGAACCGACCATGAAACCGCCCTTCCCGGCTGAATCCGGTTATTTGAATCGCCCGACCAACATGAACAACGTGGAGACTTTGGCGAACATCCCGGCTATCATCATGAAGGGAGCCAACTGGTTCAACAAAATCGGAACGGAGCGTTCCAAGGGTACGAAAGTATTCGCCCTCGCCGGAAAAATCAACAACGTGGGACTTATCGAAGTACCCATGGGAACCACTTTGCGCGAAGTGATCTACGAGATCGGCGGCGGTATAAAGAACGGCAAGAAATTCAAAGCCGTACAAACAGGGGGGCCTTCCGGCGGTTGCTTGACCGAGAAACACCTTGACGTGCCGATTGATTTCGACAACTTGCTGGCTTCCGGCTCCATGATGGGATCAGGTGGTATGATCGTCATGGACGAAGACGACTGTATGGTATCCGTGTCCAAATTCTACCTTGAATTCACGGTAGAGGAATCCTGCGGGAAATGTACGCCCTGCCGTGTAGGAAACAAACGCCTTCACGAGATACTGGATAAAATAACCCAAGGCAAAGGCACGATGGAAGATATCGACACGCTGAAAAACCTCAGCCGCGTGATCAAGGATACAGCCCTTTGCGGGTTGGGACAAACATCCCCGAACCCGGTACTGTCTACCCTTGATAATTTCTACGACGAATATCTGGCACACATCAAAGACAAGAAATGCCCGGCAGGACAATGTAAGGCATTATTGATGTACCATATCGATCCGGAACTGTGTATCGGTTGCGGGTTGTGCGCGCGCAATTGTCCCGTTGACGCTATCGTGGGAGAACGGAAAGAAGTGCATTTCATCAACACGGCAAAATGTATCAAGTGTGGTGCTTGTATGGAGAAATGCAAGTTCAAAGCAGTTAGCACGAGATAATTGAAAATTGAGAATTAAAAATTGAAAATTGCTTAGGCAACCTGCTAAGCTAAGGAGATTTTAAAGATGGAAAATAATATAACACTAAAAATAGATAACCGAGAAATCAGCGTTCCCAAGGGAACCACGATTCTTGAGGCAGCCCGGGAACTGGGTATCGACATCCCCACCCTTTGCTACATGAACCTGAAAGATTTGTGCATCAAGAACGCCCCGGCATCTTGCCGTATCTGCGTGGTCGAGGTGGAAGGCAGAAAAAATCTTGCCCCCTCTTGCGCCACCCGGTGCGAGAACAATATGGTGGTACGTACCAACACCATGCGCGTGTTGAACGCCCGTAGAACCGTACTCGAACTGATGCTGTCGGATCACCCGTCAGACTGTTTGGTCTGCGCCAAATCAGGCAATTGCGAATTACAGGACACGGCCATCAAATTAGGTATCCGTGAAATTCCGTTCGCCGGCGAGAAATCAGAATTCAAAGTGGATTTGTCACCCTCCATCCGCAGGGATGCAACCAAATGTATCTACTGCCGCCGTTGCGAAATGATGTGCAACGACGTGCAGACAGTCGGTGCGTTAGGCGCCGTGAACCGCGGGTTCGCCTCCGTGGTAATGCCCGCGTTCGATGACGCGTTGATAGACTCGGAATGTACATTCTGCGGCCAGTGCGTTGCCGTGTGCCCGGTAGGTGCCTTGACCGAATTGTCACACACCAATCGCCTGATCAACGATCTGGCTAACCCGGACAAAACCGTAATCGTGCAAACGGCTCCCGCCGTTCGTGCCGCCTTGGGTGAAGAGTTCGGTTTGGCAGCCGGAACATCCGTTACCGGAAAAATGGTCGCCGCTTTACGCAAACTGGGCTTTGCCAAAGTATTCGACACCGACTTTGCTGCCGACTTGACCATCATGGAAGAAGGAACCGAATTGTTGGGACGTCTGAACGCGTTCCTGAATGGCGACAAAGAAGTGAAATTACCGATAATCACGTCATGCTGCCCGGGTTGGGTGAACTTCTTCGAGAAACAATTCCCCGATTTGCTGGACAGACCGTCAAGCGCACGTTCCCCGCAACAAATGTTCGGGGCGATAGCCAAAACTTACTGGGCTGAAAAAATGGGTATCAAACGCGAGAACTTGATCGTGGTATCCGTGATGCCTTGCCTCGCGAAGAAATTCGAGAGCGAGCGTGACGAGTTCAAGACAGACGGTGACCCGGATGTAAATTACTCCATCTCCACGCGCGAATTGGCAGCCTTAATCAAAGAAACGAACATCAACTTCATGCAGCTGGAAGACGAAGACTTCGACGCGCCGTTAGGTGAATCCACGGGAGCCGCTGTTATCTTCGGCGCCTCGGGTGGCGTGATGGAAGCCGCCCTGCGTACCGCTTACGAAATCCAAACGGGTAAAACGTTGGAGAACGTGAACTTCGAAGGCGTGCGGGGTATCGAGAACTTGAAGGAAGCAATCATCGACGTGGACGGATTCGAATTGAAAGTCGCCGTGGCTCACAGCTTGGGCACAGCACGCAAATTGATGAATGACCTGCGCGCGGGTAAATCACCGTACCACGCGATCGAAGTGATGGCTTGCCCCGGCGGATGTATCGGTGGTGGCGGTCAACCGTTCCATCACGGGGATTCTGCCCGTATCATGGCCCGTTCCAAAGCTCTTTACACGGAAGACTCGGAAAAAAGCTTCAGAAAGTCGCACCAGAACCCGTACATCATCTCGTTGTACGAAGAATTCTTGGGCAAACCCATGAGCGAGAGAGCACACCATTTATTGCACACGTGCTATTTCAACAGAGGAAAAGAGATTATTGAACAATAATTATTCGGAAATATCATTATGACACAAATATCATTAGCAAAGTGCAAAGTTGACCAGCTGGTAAAACTGTGTGAAGAGTTCGGAAACCAAGAGGGCGAATTGATCAACGTCTTGCACAAAGCGCAGGAACTGGTCGGTTACCTTCCCAGAGAAGTACAGGAAGTTATCGCGCGTCAACTAAATATACCCGTTTCAAAAGTGTACGGGGTCGTGACCTTCTATTCTTTCTTCACCATGACTCCGAAAGGGGAACACCCGATTTCCGTGTGCATGGGAACAGCCTGCTACGTGCGGGGCGCGGAGAAAGTACTGGATGAATTCAAACGAGTTCTGAAAATCAACGTCGGGGAAACTACCGCCGACGGGAAATTCTCTCTCACCAGTTTACGCTGCGTGGGAGCTTGCGGACTTGCCCCGGTTGTATTGATCGGAGAAAAAGTGTACGGTCGGGTAACTCCCGGAGAAGTCGAGAAAATTCTAAAAGAATTTGAATAAAGTAAAGGGGCGGTCAGTGTGATCGCCCCTTTATTATTTTTATACAGTTTATTAATTTTAGATTGAACGATTTTAGATTTTAGATTGAACTCCTCCGTCAGCTTTGCTGCCACCTCCTCTATAAACAGAGGAGGAACTAAAATACAGTCTTGAACGCTAGAGAAGCAACTTGCCGAAGGCAAATGCAACCTGTAACCTGCAACTCGCCGAAGGCGACTAAACCGTGGTAAAATCACTTTAACGGTAACGAGAAGCAAAAATCAGATCCCGCACCGGGTTTCGATGTAAACCAGAGTTGCCCGTTATTTTTAGCCACAAAGTCCTTGCATAACAACAAGCCTAAACCAGAACCTTCTTCGCTATTCGTTCCGAACGTGGTAAAATGAGTTGCCTCGTTCAACAATTTCGGCTGATCTTCCTCTTTTATCCCGCATCCTTTGTCTGACACGATCACTATGACCTCGTTCAGCCCGTTTCTCTCGTCCATTCTTGTCTCAACACGTGTTGTAACTGTCGTATCCTTATGACTGAACTTTATAGCATTAGAAATCAAATTACGCACGACCGATTTAATCATCTCTACATCCACCACGACCTCGACACTCTCGATTGAACGTTCTAATGCCAAAGCGATTGACTTACTTTCGGCGATCGGTTTAAACACCTCGATCACGCCGTCAACAAGCCCCACGAGGTCGATCGGCTGAGGTACATTCGACAACTTGCCCAACTGACTCTTCGTCCATTTCAAAAGATTATCCAGCAACGAGAACACTTCCTCGGAAGTCTTATTCGCCATTTCCAGCATCTCGAATACATCTTGGGGAACCGAGCCCGGTTCGATGCTCATCATGATGGTATTACACAACATCTTTATCGATGCCATAGGCGACCGCAAATCATGAGCGATAACCGAATAGAGTTTATCCCGTCCGGCAATAGTCTTTCTCAACTCTTCCGTCTGTCTCAGAATAATACGCCGGGCATCCACCAAAGAAAGCTGGTGCTCCACACGAATCAGTAATTCCTCCCTGCGGAACGGTTTGGAAATAAAATCATTCGCGCCCAGTTGGAAACCCTTCACAACGCTGGCGGAATCATTCAAAGCGGTTAAAAATATAATCGGTATCTCGGCTTGTGACGGTTCCACCTTCAAGCGTCCCGCTACCTCGAACCCGTCCATGTCCGGCATCATGACATCCAATAAAACCAAATCCGGGGACTCACTCTTCACCTTCTCCAAAGCCTCCGTCCCGTTCATGGCGTAAATAATATTAAACCCCTCACGTCCAAGCAATGCTTTCAATAATAAAACATTTGACTGAACATCATCCACAACCAATATTTTATATTCAGCTGGATTTATCTTCATACACATCATATTTTAAATAACGCACGTAATTACAGCCACAAATGTACAAACTATAATTCATTTTTATGGCATCTTTCCGACGATAGTTTTTAACTTTCCACCTCTTGTTACCCGTGTCATGGCATCACATTTTCCCTCGTTCGAAATATAAAACGAATGAATATTCAAAAAAATAAGTTTTTAATACATAAAACTAGCAAAAACTGCTCTATGTCGTAGTAATGTTGTATATTTGTATTATCAAAAAGAGAGAGCGTTTGTTATGAGTAAGAGTATTTTAATTGTTGATGATAAGCCTGAAATAGCGAAAGTTATCACAATACAATTATCCAAAGACTATGATGTGCACTCGGAAAGCAATCCGATAGAAGCACTAGCATGGATGCACGCCGGGAATATTCCGGATCTGATTATTTCCGATGTCAATATGCCGGAAATGGACGGAAAGACATTCCTGAAACACCTGAAAGCCAGTTCCATGTTCAACTTTATCCCGGTCATTATCTTATCCAGTCTGGAGAGTAGTAACGATCGGATCGAGTTACTGGAAGCAGGGGCTTCTGATTTCGTGCTAAAGCCTTTTAATCCGCAGGAATTAAAAATCAGAGTCCGGAATTTATTGAGATAACAGCATGTATGCCTATTATATCGGGGAAAATCCGGATTGGATAAAAAGAATATCCGAGAATCTGGAAAATGAGATTACTGTTTTCAGTAACCCCATTAAAACGATATTGTTTATAAACAAACAAGACAGGCACGAAGATTCCCCCGTGTACATCTTCATCGAATCCCGGAACAAAGAACAAGACCTCCAATGGTTGGAAGCCACGGTAAGCAACAACGTGAAAGATGTATACATACTTCTTCTCACGGATAAAGTCGTGAAAGAATACATCCCGCAATATTTGCAGGCGGGAGCGAATGAAGTCATCGATATCAATTCTTCGGCAGAAGATATCCAAACCACGTTGGCTTTTCTCCCGAAACTTAAACTTTACCAAACGGCAAAAAAGAACAGTTGTCCCCGCAGATTCAAACTTCCTCTATGGAAACGGATTTTTGACATCACGTTCTCGACCATCGCGCTCCTGTGCCTCTCCCCGTTCCTGCTCCTGACCGCTCTCGCGATACGGTTGGAAAGTAAAGGCCCTATCGTTTACAAATCCAAAAGAGTGGGGAGTAATTACGATATATTCGACTTCTTAAAATTCCGTTCCATGTACATGGATGCGGACAAACGACTGAAAGAATTTCAAGCTTTAAATCAATACCGGGAAGAATCCGCGGAAGAACAGCCAAACACTCAAAATATTACCGCAACGAACGATACCACACTCTTGGTTGCCGATGATTTTATCACGACCGAACAAGAGTTGTTAAAGAATCGCCGTACACAACGGAAAAACGCCTTCGTGAAATTCGAGAACGACCCGCGTATCACCAGAGTCGGACGCTTTATCCGGAAATACAGTATCGATGAACTCCCGCAATTAATCAACATCCTGAAAGGAGATATGTCTATCGTGGGAAATCGTCCCCTCCCCCTGTACGAGGCGGAATTACTAACCACGGACGAATACATCGAACGCTTTATGGCTCCCGCCGGGTTAACCGGTTTGTGGCAAGTCGAAAAACGAGGCGACCAAGGAGCCTTATCCGCCGAAGAACGAAAACAATTGGATATAAAATATGCCCGGGACTTTTCGTTCTGGACTGACATAAATATTATTTGCAGAACATGCACGGCGTTTGTGCAGAAAGAGAATGTGTAATTAACAACGTTTTAGCAAAATGGACACGAAATATATTATCATCGGTTGTCTTTTATTTTTAAACCTTGTTTGCTTGGGACAAAACAGGCAAACAACGGACTCTGTGCCAAATCCCACAAGATTCATCCCACAGACATTAACAACCAATGAATTTATCAATTATCAACTACTACCCCTAGATTCCCTATTCGAAAGTGCTAAAACAAATCCTCGCCTAAAAGCCATAGAGGCTTCCATTGAAGCTGCCCGTTATGATTTAAAAGCAGGTAAACGAGATTGGTGGCAATATTTCTCCGTCCACGCCGGATATAATTATGGTATCCTAGGAACTTACACGGATCAAGAAACACAGTACACACCATTAACCACTGTTTATTCCGGAGCAACTCAAAGTAGCTGGTCAGTCAGTGCAAATATCAGCATACCCTTCGATAAACTATTTACTCATCGAATAAGCGTGAAGAAGCAAAAAGAAATCGTGAAAAACGTCGAATACACACAACAGATTGCCTTCGACGAGATCAAAAATGAAATTATAGAATTGTATTGCACGATTCAATACCAACTCAAATTACTAAAATTAGCAACAGAAACAATAACCTTATATAACGCAGAATACCAATCAGTTCAACTCGACTACATTAATAATAAAAATAAGACGAATCGATTACTGAGCGATATAAAAAGTTCGCAAAAAGACGCTAAAACTGAATATGAAAAAATTATCAGTGAACTGAATATTCTGTTTTTAAAATTAGAACTAATTACCAACATAAACCTAAGAAATAGATAATTACAATGAAATATATTACTTATTTTATTAAATTCTTTTATCGTATTCGATACTGGCTAATATTTGCTCCTCTTATTGTAGCAATATTAGTATACTGGCAAGGTCGTAACACGTCACATAATTACACCGCCAATTGTTCCATCTACACGGGCATTATCACCGGAGTAAACATTCTTTCGGAGAGTGGAATAACAACCACCTCTTATACTCAAGGAAGCATGATGGACAATTTGCTGAATATCATTACAGCCGACCAAACCCTAAAGCAAGTATCACTACGCTTGTACGCCCGTATTATGGTATATGGAGATCCTAACAGAGATAACATATATACCAAAGCTTCCAGCTATCGAATTTTGTATGATCACGGAATCCCCATTCATGATTTAATAAACAAAAGTTCAGAGAATGATTCCATCAACGAGCAGCGTACATACGAGAATTTACTTGCATACGAAACAAACGATCCATCAAATTATGTCTATGGAATATATCAATGGAACCTTCCTTACGTAAATCGTGCTTCTTTACAGAAAATAGATGTCAGGCGAGTAGGAGCGAGCGATGTAATCGAAGTGAGTTACACGACAGATGATCCCGGTATAGCTTATCAAACCATCCTCATATTAATAGATGAATTTAACAAACAATACCAAGAATTACGTTTTGGAGAAACGAATAACGTGATCGCTTATTTTCAAGACGAATTGAAGCGGATCGGGAATGAACTTGCAAATTCTGAAGATTCCCTTACTCTTTATCGAGTTAAAAATCAGGTTATTAATTACGAAGATGAAACAAAGCATGTTGCAGCCTTAAACAGAGATTATGAATTACAATATTGGCAATCACTAAATAATTACAATGTATCCGACAGTATTAAAAGAGAGTTGGAAAAAAGAATGTTCTTAAATGCAGAAATCATAAAAAACAACAATTCCTTTATTCTTTATAACAATATAATCAGTGAAATTAATGAAAAGCTTGCAATAGCAACATATTACTCCCAACAATCAGTTCCTCAAAGCGTAATTGATTCACTTCATTACGAGTTAGATAAAAATAAAAAGGCTTTATCAGACGCACTCCAAAAAATAGGTTACCTCAAATACAGTAAGGAAGGTATATCCAATGAAAATGTCATTGACGAATGGCTAAAACAAGTCATTGCTTTCAAAAAAGCGGAAGCAGAATTGAATGTATTAAGTAGAAGAAAAACACATATGGCTCAAAAATATATTCATTTTGCCCCAATAGGTTCAACTCTAACCCGGAAAGAACGCTTGGTCGATATCAATGAAAGAAGGTATATGGCAATTCTGGACGCCCTAAACACAGCCTTGTTAAAACAAAAAAGTATACAAATGAACTCGGCAAGCCTAAAAGTAATGAATGCCCCCTATTACCCGTTAGTTCCATCGACTATCAGCAAACATAAATTATTGACCATCGGAGCTTATATTGCCGCATTAATATTCACGATTTTCTTTTTTCTGATTATAGAAATTCTGGATCACACAATACATAATGCATTCAAAGCATACCAGCTAACAGGCTCTCGATTATTAGGGGCGTTCACCCGTCCTCTCTCTTTCTCGGGCAGAAGATATAATAAAGTCTACACGACGATTTCCGCTCAAACGTTGTGTAACTCTGCCGTAACTTACTTCAAGCCGGATCAGAGTAATATCATAAACTTGATCAGTAACGAACCGGGTGAAGGGAAAAGTTATATCATGGAACAAATCTCTCAACAATTTACCGAAAGAGGATTTGATGTTACTCAATTATCATGGCAAAACGAATTCAACGCAGATGCTCAAGCTTTTATTCAATCTTTTAACCTAGAAGATTTGGATACAGACGAAAAATCCAATTTAAAAGATAAAATCATTATCGTGGAATATCCTTCATTAAGAGATGCCGCATTAACCGCCAACATCTTACAAAACGTAAGCTTGAATTTACAAATTGTAGATGCCAGACGCATATGGAAAAATACGGACCAAAACATATTTGAAAGAACAAGAAAAATGAGTGGTGCTACTCCTCTATTCATGGTATTAAATTACACGAAGCGAGATGCAGCAGAGGATGTCAACGGATTGATGCCTCCCTACACTTTTTTGCGCAAACTGGTTTATCGGATTGTACAATTAGGTTTGACTGCAAATGATAAAACGTACGAGCAAAAGATCAAACATTAAGCGATGCTTAAAAATGGCTCATCTTATATAAAAGCGACCATTTTCATTATTGGTCTATGTGCTATATATTTATTGACACTAAAGGGAGGGATAGTTCCATCCCTTCTTTTCGCTTGTTTACCGTTAATAGTTATTGCTACCGCAAAATTTGGACAGAAACAATATTATTTCTACGCTTTTTTCATTGTGAATTACGTGATTACAGGTATCAGTCGATATATTCCGATGAAAATCGGAGTGCTCATGTTCGCCTTATCAATAGGTATTCTGGTTATATTTTTCTTGAAAAGTATTTTTCAAACATACGATTGGAAACGAGGTTTCAATTTATTGACTGTTGTCTGGTTTATATGGTTCCTTTATTGCTTGTTAGAATTATTCAATCCGTTAGCAGTTAGCGAAGCTTGGTTGATTTCCATAAACGGATATGCCATTTTCGCTCTGATAAGTGCTATTATTATTCCGGTCATATTTCCCCGGTTCAAAGATTTTCACTGGCTTTTGATTTTATGGGCTATCCTATCCATTTTAGCAGCTATGAAAGGATACTGGCAGAAAAACCGCGGTTTCGATGCCGCAGAACTCCATTGGCTGTTTGTCGAGGATGGTGCTAGGACCCACTTGATTTATTCCGGTATTCGCTTCTTCTCGTTTTTTTCAGATGCTGCAAACTTTGGCATTACCATGGGACTCTCTATGACTGTTTTCGGCATTTCTGGTTTTTTCATGAAAACACGATGGGTAAAATTACTATTCTGGGGAGCAGCCGGAGCCTCTTGTTACGGATTACTGATATCCGGGACACGAAGTGCAGTAGTGATCCCGTTAGCCGGATTATGTGCATACACGGTATTATGCAAAAATATTAAATATTTGATCTTATCCGGAGGTCTGCTTATTGTCATATTATTCATATTAACCCAAACAAGAATAGGTGATAGTAATCCTCTAATTTGGCGAGTTCGTTCTACTTTTGATAAAGAAGATGCTTCTTTTAAAGTACGGGAAATTAACAAAGAAAAAATGAAACCCTTAATGAGAGACAAACCTTTTGGTATCGGTTTAGGACTAAGCGGAGGACGTATGGAGCGTTTCGACATAGATAGTAAATTGTCAAAATTACCGCCGGATTCATTACTTACCATGTACTGGATAGAAACGGGAATTGTCGGCATCTCACTCTATCTTTCGCTATTAGTAATCATTTTTATACGAGCCTCATATATCGCCATGTTTATCGTTAAAGACAAACAACTGAGAAACATTTTATTCTCAATCATTGCAGGACTTGCCGGAGTATTTGTAGCAGCTTACGCGAATGATATCACAACCTATCCCAATGGAATCCTCATCAATATTTTATTTGTATTCCTGTTTGTTGCACCCTATTATGATAAAGAATTAGCCGAGCATGAAGCAACAGCCTGATATATCCATTGTTACTATTAATTACAACGGTCTACAAGAGACAGAGCAATTAATAGAATCCCTACAACAAAACCCTCAAAAATGTTCGTACGAGGTCATTGTCGTGGATAATGGGTCAGTACAGAATGAGGCAAAAATATTGCAGGCAAAATACCCATACATTCAGAGCATCCGCAGTGAACGGAATCTAGGCTTTTCTGGGGGTAACAATTTAGGTATTTGTGTTGCAAAAGGAAAATGTATCTTCCTGCTGAATAACGATACGCTTGTATCTGACGATAGTTTGGTCTATTTATATGAAACACTGATGAGTTCATCAGACATCGGAGCCGTAAGTCCGAAAATCAAATTTGCCTTTCCGCCCCGGAACATACAATTCGCGGGATTCACCCCGTTAAGCAAATATACATTACGCAACCGGGCTATCGGTTATAATGAACCGGATAAAGGTCAATTTGACGTTCCGAAAGCAACCCATTTTCTTCATGGAGCAGCCATGATAGTAAAACGTGAAGTAATAGAAAACATCGGATTGATGCCGGAAATCTATTTCCTTTACTATGAAGAAATGGATTGGTGTACCCGGATGCGGAATCACGGGTATCAACTCCGGTATGAACCCCGTTGCACGATATACCACAAAGAAAGTTGCAGCACGGGAAAAGACAGTCCGTTAAAGACCTACTATCTCACCCGCAATCGTCTGTTATACACGTGGCGAAACCGACACGGGAGAACATTGTTTATTTCGTTAATCTATCAGCTTCTAATTGCTGATTTCAAAAATATTGTCGTAAATTTGCTACATGCAAAATCGGCACAAGCAAGAGCTATTTTTGAAGGGTGTGTAGACTTTTTTCGTTTAAAACATAAAAGGGAATAATATGAATATTCAGGAAATCTTATATCTATTCGAATATATATGTTGGATTTTGGCAAGCATTGCCGTGGCGTATCCGTTAATATATTCTCTTGCTTCTCTGGGGACAAGAAAATCATATTACCCACAAGCAAAGAAACAACATCGATTTGCCATACTTTTTCCCGCCTACAAAGAAGACCGGATAATCGTATCCGTCGTGGAATCTTTTCTAAAACAGAACTACCCGCGGGAACTTTATGACGTGGTTGTTATATCCGACCACATGCAAGAGGCAACCAATGACCGTTTATCACAACTCCCGATCACCTTACTAAAGGCAGACTATCCCGAAAGTTCCAAGGCGAAAGCGCTTAATTTTGCCATGAATCACTTCCGACAGGACGAATTTGATATTGTCGTGATTCTGGATGCAGACAATGTTGTCGATACAAATTTCTTACAAGAAATAAACAAAGTCTTTGATGCCGGGATACAAGCCATTCAGGCACACAGGACAGCTAAAAACCGCAACACGGAAATTGCCGTGTTGGATGGCCTCAGTGAAGAAGTGAATAATTCCATCTTCCGTCGCGGACATGTAAGATTAGGAGTTTCCTCTGCCCTCATCGGTTCCGGAATGGCTTTCAATTACCAATGGTTCCATGACAATGTCAAATATCTATCTACCGCGGGCGAGGATAAAGAGTTGGAAATTCTACTACTTAAACAAAGAATTTTTATAGAATACTTGGACGAGGTATACGTGTATGACGAGAAAACTCAAGGAGAAAAAGGCTTCTACAATCAGCGCCGCCGCTGGTTGGCTACCCAATTCGCCCAGTGGGGACGTGTTTTCAAGGATCTTCCGAAAGCTATTATCACCGGAAATATCGATTATAGCGATAAATTGATTCAATGGATGCTCCCCCCTCGCCTAATTTTGTTTGGTGGAATTATCGTGATGGGATGCGTTATGCAAATTGTAGATTGGCCGCTTGCACTGAAATGGTGGGGATTGTTTCTCGTCATGGGCATCACGCTATGCCTCGCCATACCGGATAAACTCGTTGATGAGCAATTCAAAAAATCAATCAACAAACTCCCCCTGTTATTTATCATGATGGTAGCTAATTTATTCCGGATGAAAGGCATGAATAAAAAGTTTGTCACCACCGAAAAAAACGGTTCTTCCACCCTATAATATTATGCCCATGAAAATAGCAATTGAAGCACAACGGATTTTTCGGACAAATAAACACGGGATGGATTTCGTGGCTCTCGAAACAATTCGGGAACTACAGAAGACTGATCACGAGAACGAGTACTATATACTGGTCGCTCCCGGAGAAGACCGATGCTTACAGGCATCGGACAATGTCCATATTGTCGAAATAAAATGCCCGACTTATCCCTTGTGGGAACAAGTCGCCTTGCCTTCGGCTATACGCGAGATAAAACCGGATATCATACACTGCACAAGCAACACCGCCCCTTTATTCTGTCCGGCGCCACTTGTTCTCACGTTGCATGATATCATTTTCCTTGAAAAAAGGGCACACAACAATACATCCATGTACCAGAATATGGGCTGGTATTATCGCCGTTTTGTTGTTCCCCGCGTATTGGCAAAATGCAAACAAATCATCACCGTATCACAGTTCGAATGCAACAGGATTCGTGAAACATTACATCTGCCGGAAGAACAGATTATCGCCATTCATAACGGTTTTAGTAACCGCTTCCATCCTTTGAAAGAAACTTATACCGTCACGAAAAAATATATACCTGCTAAAGAATATTTATTTTTCCTCGGTAACACCGATCCGAAAAAGAATACTCCATGCACACTAAAAGCATATAGCATTTACGTGAAACAATCTTCAAATCCTCTCCCTTTGTTGATCGCAGATTTAAAAGAAGAAATCATCCATCAGATATTAAAACAGGAAGGAATTGAAGAAATAAAACCTATGCTCTATTCCCCCGGGTATATCACTCATTCTGACCTTCCGGCAATTTACAATGGCGCTAAAATATTCCTTTACACGTCATTGCGGGAAAGTTTCGGGATTCCGTTGTTGGAAGCAATGGCGTGCGGTACCCCGGTCGTCACGTCCAACACCTCCGCAATTCCCGAAGTCGCAGGAGAAGGCGCAATACTGGTAGACCCGACGGATGCCGACGCAATTGCCGCTCAGATATTGAAACTGGAACAAGATGCAGGGTATCGTGAACAACAAATCGCCTATGGACTGGAAAGGACTAAACAATTCTCTTGGCAACATACGGCGGAACAGTTATTAAAAGTATATCAATCTATTAAAAAGCAAGATCATGAGTGACTATATATCCATTATCAGCTCGCTAGCTATATTTCTATTCCCATACATTGGACGGAAGTGGTTTAACATCCAGCTACTAAGTTCTACGGTGGTCAGCCTAGGGCTACTCGGAACTTTCGGGGGAATCATGTATGGTTTATGGCTTTTTAATGTCGAACAAATAGACCTTTCCATTCCTCAATTATTGGAAGGACTGAAAACAGCATTTCTGACCTCTATCGCAGGAATGTTAGCATCCTTATTGCTTAAACTTACTCCCACAGTCTATGGAATGAAGAAAGAAGAGGAGCACCAAGAAGAATTCACGGATAAACAATTATTCGAATTACTCGGAAACATCGAGAAAAACACGAAGACTGCAGATTCCAATGAACTTATTCAAGTAATCAAGCAATCAAACGAACATTTGGGAGATAACTTCCAATCCTTAAATGATAATCTTTTGAAAATAACTTCCCGGGAACTCTCTTTAAACACGGAAGCCCTTACTGAAACATTACAAATGGTCATCGCCCGTTTGGATAACAAGGTATCAGAACAAATAAATCAAACGATTCTCAAAATACACGATATACAAGAACAACAATTGCAATACATGGCACATGCCCAAGAGTTCACGCAAACCATGCAGGAACAACTCCGTGATACACTTTTAAAACTGGAAGAAACGAACAAGAATATCGAAACGTTCTTGGGAAAAACCAATAACATGAACATGAAACAGAGTCATGCTTTCATGGAGCAAGTGTCATCATTCGGCGATTTCATAAAAGGTTCCGAACAACAAATGAATTCGCAACTGACCCGAATGGAAGAAAAATACGAGCGGGAATTAACTGAATTGGAGAAATTTACCAAAACATTAATGACCATTGTTAAAAAGCTATCCACGGATCATGATACCCTTTACAAAAAAATGAATGACAGCGAATAAACCATCTATTTGTAAATCATGAAGATATTTAAATCATCAAAAGAAGAAAACCAATGGATGTCAATCTCGGATTTGATGTCTGTACTCATGATTATCTTTCTTTTTATTTCCATCGTGTACATGAGAAGTGTAAGTCAGAAAAACAGTCAAATAACTTCTATAGCACAGACTTATGAAAAAACACAAGTGGAAATCACTCATGATTTAAAGGAAGAATTCGCTAAGAATCTCCAAATCTGGAACGCAGTCTTGGATTCATTGACTCTTTCTATCCGTTTCGAGAATCCTGAAATTCTATTCAAAGTGGGTAGTGCAGAATTGAACGACCATTTTAAAAGTATTTTGGACAGTTTTTTCCCTCGTTTTATACAGATATTAACCGAGCCTAAATACAAAGAATATATCGAAGAAATTAGAATCGAAGGACATACCTCCAGCGAATGGTATGGAGAATCCTCCCCTCGTCAAGCCTACTTTAATAACATGGAACTTTCCCAAGACAGAACACGCAAAGTTTTGGAATACGTGTTATCACAAATAAAAGATGAAGAATTATTCCTTTGGGTAAAGAATAAACTCACCGCTAACGGTCTTTCTTCCAGTAAACTTATTTACAACAACGACCGGGCTGAAGATCAAGAACGTTCTCGACGGGTTGAATTCAAAATAAAAACCAATGCAGAACAACAGATCATCACCATTCTGGAACAGAGTAAGTCCAAATCATGAGGATTCACAAAAAATAAACCGAGAGAAGTATGAGAAAAAGCATAAAAGAAAAACTCAAAACCAAACAGGGTTTGAAATCATTCATTCTCAATCTCCTTGTACATCCTGTAAAAACCCGTCCTCGCGGGTGGCTCAGACTTTTCCAACCTTTCTATATAAAAAGAGGCCGGAGGTCAGTTATTTACAGCAACATTCGAAAAGATATCGTGCCTTTCAATTCATTTGAACTTGGCGAAAAATCTGTTATCGAAAGTTTTTCGACAATCAATAATATGGTTGGAGCGATCACGATAGGCTCTCGTAGCCGCATAGGATTAGGCAACACGATTATCGGTCCTGTTAAAATCGGCAATAATGTCAACCTCGCACAAAACATTATTATTTCAGGACTCAATCACAATTATTCCGATCCCGATAAAACGATTATTTCACAAGGAGTAAATACATCCGAAGTCATCATTGAAGATGATGTTTGGATTGGAGCAAACTCGGTTATCCTCGCGGGAATCACAATAGGCAAACATTCGGTTATCGGGGCAGGTAGCGTTGTTATTCGAGATGTTCCGCCTTACTCTATTGTTGTTGGTAATCCGGGAAAAATTATCAAACAATATAATTTTTCAAGTCAAGAATGGACTAAATTGTAAATATCACAATAGTATATGAATCATCCGAAAGTCAGTGTCATAATTCCAGTCTACAACACGGAAAAGTACGTGAAAGAATCGGTGGAATCGATCATGCAACAAACTTTACAAGACATAGAAATCATCGTCATCAATGACGGCTCTACTGATAACAGCCTCTCCATCATTAATCTTTTGGCAGAACAAGACCGAAGAATAACAGTTTACAACCAATCAAATCAAGGCCTCTCTATCGCTAGAAATACCGGATTGAAAAAAGTAAAAGGAGAGTTCATTTATTTCATGGACAGTGATGATTTATTAACCAATAATGCATTGAAAACGTGTTATCAAGAATGTATAACAGAGCAATTGGATTTTGTCTTTTTTGATGCTGAAAGTTTCTATGATGATGATAAACTTTCAAGAACATACCACTATCAACGAAACTTGGATATTGAAAACAAAGTTTGGAATGGCGCAGAATTGCTAAAAAAACAATATGATACATGGAATTACCGTAGTTCCGCTTGTCTAAGCCTCGTTAGCTCGGATTTTATTCGACAGAATCAAATTCAATTTTACCCGCATATCTTACATGAAGATGAATTGTACACGGCTTTATTATATTTAAAGGCATCCCGTGTAAAATACATCAAACAAACTTTCTTCAAAAGACGAATCAGGAACAATTCGATTGTAACAAGCAAATTTACCATGAAAAACATTCAAGGTTATTTTGTCGTTACGGATGAACTGGAACGCTATTCCGACCAACACCCGGAACATCATTCATTAATCCACTCCCATCTGACCCGAATGCTGGAAGCTGCAGTCAAAAATTGTAGCTTGATTCCTTTTAAAGAACGGTTGACAATTACAAAAATATGCCGGAAGAAGTATAAAAGGTATGTTACCAACAAAACGATTTGCATACTATTATTCAAATCATTCTTATCATTCCACAAATTGGGATAATTCTAAAACATTATTTCTAATATCGTAAATCTCACAAATATGGCAGACTTTTATTATAAACCCGGCATCACCAACGACAGCATCCTCAAGTTCAATAAATTATATTCAAACAAACGTCATATTACAAAAGATTTTACCACGTTCTATAATAACAATACCACAACACACGTAGAACAAAGCAATAACAGTATCACGATATTAGGATATGCCTACACCACTCATCGCCCTATAGAAATATACCTCGCGAATTTGTTATCAGATTTTGACGAACACCAAATTGCAGAAATAAAAAAACAATTATTAGGTCAATACATCGTCATTCTGCATAAAGAAGATTCAATATATTTATTTTCTGATTTTCTTCAAACCCGTAATATATATTACGCCCAGAAGGAGCAATCCGTGTGTTCATCATTCGGGGTACTGCATCAATTTCAAGGAAATCAGGTAAACGAGTATAAAGCCTTTGAATTTCTGGCGATGCGACATTGTTTGTACCCGACATGGCTGGGTAATACAACTTTAAATGACAACATCAAAAGACTCCGGGCATACGAATATCTGAAAATTGACACGAACTCGAATACCATTCAAGTAAAAGACTATCAGTTCATGATTGACAACGTGAAGATCGAATCGCTAAAAAAACTCCGTAATTACACATATGCAACATTACAAAACACGATCTATCACACTAAATTTCAGAACGAAGAAATATATACCACTATCACAGGAGGATTCGACAGTCGGTTCGTAACCACTCTGATCCAAAAATATTACACGAACTACAAAATAAGAATATCTTCCCGGAAAGACGTTGACTCGTTAGATATGTCCGTAGCCCAAAAGGTTGCAAAAGCGCTCTCTATGCCGTTAAAAGTTTATGAAACAGACCCACAAAAACAAATAGAAGATTTCTACTTTATGACAGATGGCATGGCTCCCCGTGAGAATCTGATCATGACGCAGTTATTTCAGACGAAAAACAGAGGTGCCTTGGAATTCGGCGGAACTTTTGGAACAGAATTGTACACCGCATTTCCATATAATAATTATAATGAATTAGTAGAAGCCTATTTACAAAAGATAAAAGAAATAATAGAAGCTGATGAAAATTATTACCATCAATTCAAGCAATCCTTACATGATGAATTTGAAGATATACACGCACACTACAAATTAGAATTTGAAGAACCTAAAGATTATATCAGGATTTTTCAACTTTTAGAGACAGGATTTTTTTCTTCTTCTTTCATCTCTGCCACGAACATATTTGGGAAACAATATGAAGTCTTCGGTACTTACCCCGTTATCGAAGCTGGATTGAAAATCCCCTACCATTATCTCGGCAGCAAACGAACTTTCGGAAGATTCTATTTTATTCCTAAAATTCTGATGGAACGATTAAACAAGAAAATCAGCAAAATTGAAACGACCCATTTCTGTCCGATGCGTCCTTTATCTATCTTTTCTTTTATCTCCTACTTGTCAGGACGCATCAAAAGCAGGAATTACTATAAACACCTTGCCCAAGACCAACACAAGAATGTAATCACAAAGACGTTAAAAACCAAGCATTTTTCATACACATCAAATAACTGGTTTGAAGGCTTTCAAAAAGAATACTTTCCTACGCGAGAATAACAATCTCTAATACGACTTCAACAGAATAACCGGTGCTTATTTCTCAAAACAGGAAACAATACGAGAATCCATGGTTTCATCTTTTTAAAAACATACACCTCAATTCTCTCATTTTCTGAATAATATCATACTCTCCGGTAAATTGTATGTAGATAAAAGCAATAAGCAATGCTACACATCCTTTGATGAAAAGAGAAACTATATCATTAAATTGCACGGTAAGCAAAGCCACAAAAAATAAAACTAATCCCAAAATAAGCGTAAGCAATAAAGGTGACAAAAGATTTTTAATAAATATTATTAATCCCACCCGGAACAAAATACAATACATGATTATATAGGTCTGGAAAAAATTAATGATAAAAGCACATACCAGAAAAAAACTGATTGCCTCGATTGAACCAAAAAGCAATAAACCGACCATAGTAGCTATCACTATCGTAATCGTGGACAACACGCCCGAAAGGAATAAAAATTTAGTAACCCCGGCGGACTGGAATATAGATCCGGAAGTTGACAATATAATCTGAAAACCAACGGAAAGCACCAAAATCTTAAATGCAGGAATGGAAGCCGTCCACTGTTTACCAAATATGATATAGATAAGTTCTTCACCTGAAAAAAACAACAGAATAGATAAAGGGAAACCAACAAAAGCAAGGAAGCGTACAACTTTCGTGTAATAGGTACACATTTTACTCAGATTATCTTGCATTTCGCAAAAGATCGGGTGCATTACCGGAGTAATCACGAATGGAATATTCTGCATAGGCATTTGCATTAACTTATACGATTTATCGTAATACCCGAGTTCGCTCGCTCCTATAAACCTACTAATCAATAATTTGTCAAGATTTACAGAGAAATAATTCAATATGTCAAATAAAAATTGATAGGATGAAAAATGACGTATTTTTTTTAGAGCACTCCATTCAAAATCTTTGAAACATAATTTGAGGGGATTTTTTATATAACTCACCAAAAACAAAAAGACACATGACAATATAGACTGGATAACAAGAGCGTAAATACCTGCTCCACAGTAAGCGGCAACTATCGAAATCAGTCCCGCAACAACCTGTGCGATCAAGGAACGTATAGCCAAATACTTAAATAGTTTTGCTTTATACAGCAAAGCATTAGTTACCACATTAGCACAAGAAAAAAACAACGATATAGAAAGTAACTGGCACAACACGACAAGTATATCCGACTCGTACACGCGAGCAATTAGCCAAGAACCACAAAAAAACAAACCGGATAATACAATTCCCATAAGAATGGTAAAGGAAAATAATGAATTAATCTCTCTTCCCGACAAGTCTTTATTCTGGATAATGGCAGGTCCTATACCGATATCTCCAAAAATCGTAAAAAAGTTAATTAGAACAACAACCGGAATAATCGTTCCATACTCTTCTGCGGTCAACAACCGAGATAAAATACCTGTTATCACAATAGACACCAAAACCCCGGTATATTTTGCTACCGCGGTATAAAACACCCCCGAAGCAAGTTGCTGTTTTATATTAGACATAGTTATTTTTACTCTAAAGACTCAATATTTGAATATATGTACAGATTCCTCACAAATTAACGCACATTTCTCTCACATTTCCACATCGCAAAAATAGACAAAAAAAACAGAGAAACAATGATATCATGAAATCTCCATGTATTATTATAAAATGACAAAAAACAAGCTACAAAGTATATTTTCCACCCATAAAGAAATCCCTTTTCCCCATATTGTCTACATTATTTACGTATATTTGCCATGAGAAAATCAACATATAGACTTTATTTAACAGCAGCTAATAATATGAAAGTTTTATTTCTCATATTTCATGGTTTAAGTGCATCTAATGGCATCAGTAAAAAAATTAATTATCAACTCCATGCATTTCAAGCCAATCAGCAAGAAACACACTTCTGTTATCTTTCTGAAGAAAATGGAATAAAATATCGCATGGTTGACCGTATAATCTTAGCCGATTACGGTAACGGACTTAAAGGGAAACTATATAAACGTTTCGAATTCAATTCAATAGCCCGTTACGCTATTAAAAATCGAATAAACCTCGTGTACATTCGTTCCGACCATAACGCTAACCCGTTCACGATCAATCTTGTTCGTAAAATAAAGGAAAACGGAATACATATTGTCATGGAAATTCCAACATACCCGTATGATCAAGAGTACACCTCGTCTTTCATGAAACTTCAATTATTCATTGACAAATGTTTCAGAAAACAATTTGCAAAATATTTAGATCGTATTATCACATTTTCAAATCATTCGACCATATTCGGAATCCCCACATTACAACTCTCAAACGGAATTGATTTTAACGAAATTCCGATAAAACAAAAAATTAATGACACATCAAACCAAATTCATCTCATAGGTGTAGCCGAAATTCATTACTGGCATGGCTACGATCGTTTACTGAAAGGATTGGCCAATTATTACACGACTCATCCCCAATATAAAGTTTACTTTCATATTGTTGGTGAATTTACCGCCCAACGAGAACGGGATGAATGTATTCCGGTCATCGAGGAAAACCATTTACAGCCCTATGTTATCCTCCACGGACGACAACATGGACAAAACCTTGACAATATTTTCGAACAATGTGATTTAGGTATTGGTAGCCTCGGACGCCATCGAAGCGGAATCACAAATATCAAAACTCTTAAAAACAGGGAGTATGCCGCCAGAGGAATCCCTTTCATCTACTCGGAGATAGATGAAGATTTTGAAAATATGCCCTATATCATGAAGATTCCGGCAGACGAAAGTCCCGTGGATGTCCAACAAGTCATTAATTTCTATAACAGTACAAATTTGACTCCCACGAAAATAAGAGAAGCAATTAAACACCTATCGTGGAAAGAACAAATGAAAAAAGTAATAGACTCAATAAAAATATAAACAACATGATACCTAAAATTATCCATTTATGCTGGTTGAGCAATGATGATTATCCTCCAAAAATAAAAAAATGCCTTAAATCGTGGAAGAAGTACCTTCCGGACTACGAGATCATGTTATGGGATACAAAACGATTCAATTTAGACGAAAGCATTTGGGTAAAACAGGCTTTTGACAAAAAGAAATATGCATTCGCGGCAGACTATATCCGCTTCTATGCCTTATACAATTACGGGGGTATATACTTGGATTCAGACGTGGAAGTATTGAAAAGTTTCAACGATCTATTACATTTCCCGTATTTCATGGGTGCAGAGAAAGCGGGAACCATAGAAGCAGCTATACTGGGAGCAGAAAAAGGAACAGTATGGATTAAAACTTGTTTAAACTACTACACGAATAAAACCTTCATAAAAAAAGACTCATCACTAGATATCAGGAAACTACCGGAAATCATGGTGGAAGAGATTCAAAAACTCAAACCCATTCACTATCTTGATGCCTCAGAGATGAAAAATATAAAAAATATGGACTTCCGGAAAGAGATTCTCGTGATGCCCGACGAATACTTTTCTCCCAAAGTATTCGATTCAAGGGAAGTCTTAATCACTCCCAACACGTACGCGATTCATCACTATCAGAACTCATGGTTTTCACACAAAGCCAAGATATATTATAGAACCCGCACAATAATGATCCGTGTATTCGGTTACAATTTTATCCGAAAAATCGAGCGTATCATATTACCACAAAGATTCAAATAAAAGAATTAAAACCCTCATAATCATGACTTGGTATAAAAAATATCTCTCCGTATACGAAAAACCATTACAAGAAGTACCCCAAGAAATTATTCACGAAGTAAAAACAAAAATCAGTAAAATACAAAATGATTCTCCGCTGGTTTCAGTGGTCGTTATAGCGTATAATGAAGAAAAGCATCTACTGGCAAACCTTTGGTCATTAAGTGATAGCACGTGTAAATACCCGATAGAAATTATCGGAGTGGATAACGACTCATCTGACAGAACTGCCGAAATCTTTAAAATGACCGGCGTCCCCTATTACACGGAATACGAACATAGTTGCGGTTTCGCCCGCCGTTGCGGATTGAATCATGCCCGAGGAAAATATTACATTTGTATCGACTCCGACACCATGTATCCCCCGAAATACATCGAAACCTTAGTCAAAGTATTAGAAAAACCGGGTATAGTTGCCGTTTCCTCCCTTTGGAGTTATATCCCGGATAAACAACATCCTTGGTTAGGTGTCAAACTATATGAATTTTTACGGGATACCCATCTATTTCTGCAATCTTTTAAACGTCCGGAACTCAGTGTCAGGGGACTTGTTTTCGCCTATAACATCGAATATGGCAAAAAAGTCGGTTACCGGGTAGAAATCAAACGAGGAGAAGATGGTTCCATGGCATTCGGCTTAAAGAAATACGGAAAAATTCGCTTTGTCCGTACCCGCAAAGCCCGTGCCGTCACGGGTTATGGAACAGTAGGGGCTGACGGTTCATTCTTCAATAGTTTTAAAATCAGAGCTGTCAAAACAGTAAAGAATTTCGGTGGCCTATTCTCCAAAAAAGAAGAATATAAAGATGAGGAATCCAATTTAATAAAATGACTATCATTACCTACCGAGAACCCAATACATTCCCAAAGAAGACCTAGGGAAGACATCCCTATTGAACGGTGTATGAGCAGTTCCGCTCCAATGTTTCTATATGAAAGATTATAGGATGTCCAGAGGATAAACGGAGGAAGAACGAAAGAGGGGTATGATTACGGTATTATCTGGGTATATCTTCAGTGGGATTTCAGTAGGTTCTTGATATAATGAAGTGAAAACCGATGTCGATAAATTTTAAACTACAGATTAGCCAATTTACGCCAATATTGCTAACTTTGCACCGTGTATGACAAACTCAGATTATTTCAAATTGTAGAAAATGGCCGCATTAAGGTTCTTCTTTTACTTATTGATGAAACCCGCAACCCTCGGTATGGCATTCATCGGAATTTCCGGTGTGTTTGCGCCGTATACCAACCCGAATAGTTGGTGGATTCCGGCGCTGGCAGGATTATTTATGCCCGGCATTATTTTCGCGAATTTATATCTTTTCATTTTTTGGGCTATTTGCAAAAAATGGTGGGTACTCCTGCCACTTATCACAATCATATGTAATTACAATTATTTTACGGGAATATTTCAATCTCCATGGAAAGAAGATATCCCCTATATAAAAGACAACGAAATAACCATTGCCAGTTATAACGTGGAAGGATTTTTCTGGATCGCACGTAACGTGAAATACAATATAAAAAAAATAGTTGAAGATAATCAGATCGATATCTTATGTATTCAAGAACACTGCGAAGAACCTCAACAAGACTCAATAGCGATAAAGAAACGATTCGGTCTACCCTACCGATGTGTATTTTTTAACAGACAAGAGGCATGGGCTAATTTCGGAATCACGATTTATAGCCGCTACCCTATCATTCGATACGGGGAAATTGATTTCAATTCAAAACAGAACAATAGCATGTGGGCGGATATTCTAATTAAAGGAGATACAATCCGTGTTTTTAATAATCACTTACAAACCACAAATGTCAGTCCCAACAGCAAAAAATATGAAAAATATAAAAGCGTCAAAGATTGGAAAGGTCAGGCACGCACGTTGGTAACCATCGTGGAGCAACTAAAAGAAAATTTCAATATACGAGCCAATCAATCCATACAAGTCAGACAAATCATTGACACCACCCGCTATCCCGTTATTGTATGCGGCGACTTCAATGATACTCCTGTATCTTTTGCCTACAACCATATTGCCGGAAAAAATATAACAGACGGATTTCGGGACAGAGGAAAAGGATACGGACATTCATTCAATGGCATCAAAGGATTGCTACGGATAGATTTTATCGGTTATGACGAATCATTTATCGGGTTGGAATATCAATCCCCCCGCCTCTCGTGGAGTGACCATAACCCGATTATCATGAAAATCGAATTAAAAAAGCATCGTATATAATAAAATTCTTTCAATCCATTCAAAATCCATGCTAAATAGCGTATATTTGCATTATAATAAATGTATTATAAAAGGACGGCGATGAATTACAAGATATTTATATATGTATTAGCGGTAGCTATGGTTATTTTCACAGGGTGCCACAAAGATGTATTTGACTCGGAGGCTCTTGGAAGGGATTATTTTATAGAAAATATCCCGGAAGGTTTTGATTGGACTAGCTCTTCATCAATACAAGTAGAAATCACACCCTCGGATAATTACGCAGGTACCTACTTGTACACGATTGATTTTTTTGACAAAAATCCTATCGCGGACAGCTCCGCCAATCTATTAGGAAGCGGTTGGTGTTCGGGCAAACAGCCACTGAAAAAAAGCATTATTATCTCTGATGCCCAAGCCGATCTTTTCGTTTGCCAAACAACTCCCGGGGGACGCCGTAGTGTCATGCAGGTTCCTATCGAGAACAATCGCGTTATTTGTAACTTTTCGCGAGCTATCGACAATGTGGCACAAAATCGCACGCTATCTCTATTAGCAAATTCCGATGAGTTTGAAATACCGGAAATTCCCGCAGATGTGATAGAAATCACAGGAAAAAATAACCGACTCGAATCCGGACGTAATTATATTATCCGAGGAGAATACACGGGAGAACTGAATTTTAACAATGAAAAAAATATTTCCCTATACGTTACGGGAATATGGAATAACACCGCGAAATCCACAAAATTAGAAGTAAACACGAATATCTACGTGATAAATAACGGTAAAATATTCTCCCGGGAAGAATGGGATATTCAAGTATACAGCAATTCTAATCTCGCCATAGCTAAAGGTTGCCAATTCGGGGATAAAGATCATGACGATATTTCCATCAGATTGAATAGCGGAATTTTCCTAAACGAGGGACTTGTCTATATGGAAGATATCTACACGGATCAATCCAACACGTTGATTAAAAACAGCGGTGAATTTCATCTAGATAAATTGGAAGCAACGACAGCTATCACCATCAACAATGCCGATGGAGGAAAGTTATATATCGAAGAATTGGAAATCGGAAACGCTACATTTATTAATCAATGTTATGCCGAGATTGAAGAAATGGAATTAAATTACGGTTCTTCCTTGACCATCGCATCAGGGTGTGCAGTGAAATGCGAAAAATTAAACGTCAACGGGGCAAAAATCACGTTAGCGAGTAATTCTCTACTCGAAGTAACCGACGAGGCTGAATTTAAAGGAGCAGCCAGCAGTATCGGAAGAACGGGTAGTGATTTTGCCCTATTCAAAACCCGTAAGATTAAGAGTAACGAATATTGGCAGTTTCTGACATTCAGCGGACAGCTTTACGTGGAATGGGAAAAAATAGAATCCAAGAGCCAATTCTACAAGTTTATCCCACCCGCACAACTCGTGGACTCAAAAAAAGGCTCTTTGATAGACATCCCGGCAAGTGAATGTAGCCAAGGAAATGATTATCAACCGGAGGAACCGGAAGAACCGGAATTTCCACGACAAGTAACACTCACGAAGAGTTATACTTTTGCTTCGGAAGACCTTTATCCCAGCCCGGGGGATTTTGACATGAACGATATCGTGCTCGGCATGGATTCAGTCACGTACAATTATGTTGAAAAGGATAGAATAAGTTACATGATCTGGCATTGTACGTTAAGAGCCGTTGGGGCGACACGACAATCTGGAGCAGCTATTCAACTGGATGGACTAAAAGATGAGAATATTCAAAAAGTAACTTATTCTAAAGAACTTTCTCTAGGGAATTTCAACATAAATTCCAACGGTACGGAAAGCAAACAAACGTATGCTGTCGTTCCGTTGTTTGACAACGCACACAGAACACTAGGATGTGATAACACATCAACTATCTTGAACGCGATCAGTAAATCACCACAATGGATAAATGATGTCCCGTTCAATTCCTTTGACGTGAAAATTGAATGCACTTCTCCTGTAGAGGAGCTTGCCATTCGTATCGACAACATGAATTATTTCGCCATTATCGGTACAAAAACACCAAGAACGGAAATACACTTACCTCATTATAATCACACCGATCTCAGTAACGCCCCTAAAGTCTTACAAGAAGTCACGAAAGACTACATGTGGACGATCCGAGTTCCCGGAATATTCCGCTACTCGCATGAATGGACCAGTATACTTGAGGCGTACCCGGAATTCAAACCTTGGGTACAAAGTGGGGGAAATTCCAACAAAGAATGGTATAATAATCCGATAGAAGAAAATTTATACCGGAAGAAGTAACAATATAATGGCAGCACTCAGATATTTTTTCTCCCTCTTGATGATTCCGGTCAGTTTTGTGGCGGCGGGGATCAGTATTGCCGCGTACATGGCGGGACAAACTAACCCGAACGAATCGACATGGATCACGTTTATCGGTTTAGCCATGCCTGTCGTTTTAATCATAAACCTCGTTATACTCGTCTATTGGATTATCAGCAAGAGGTGGTGGGCAATTGTTCCTGTCGCGGCTATCTTTCTTAATATCGGCTATCTCACGTCTATTTTCCAAGTTACGGTTTCATCGCCGGAAACCCCAAACGGCAAATTACCCATACGCCTCGCCAGTTATAACGCGGGTAAATTCAAATCGTGGGAGAAGTTCGAAACACAACACTATATCTCCGAATTTCTGAAAAACGATCATGTAGACATTGCTTGTTTCTTAGAATACCGGGAAGACACGAAAATCAACGCAGAAACTTTATCCCGGCTATTGAATCTACCGTATCATGCCGTGACGTATTTACCCGGTTCTACCACGTTGGGAATAGGTATTTTCAGCAAATACCCTATCCTGCAATCCGGCAAAATACCTTTAAACTCCGCGACAAATGATGCCATGTGGACTGATATTCAAGTCGGCGAGCAAACGATAAGAGTGATTAGTTGCCATTTGCAAACGACCAATTTCAGCGGGAAACGCAAACTACTGGATGATCCGGTATTCCAAAACACGGATATACAACAAAAAGAAAAAGTAGTACTGGATATCACGCAAGAACTATTCAAAAACTTCAAACTCAGAGCCACGCAAGCCGATATCGTGCGACAAGTTATCGACACGACAGGTGTCCCGACCATCGTGTGCGGGGACTTTAACGATACTCCGTCATCATACACCTATCACCATATCAAAGGAGAACTAAAAGACAGTTTCAAGACAAGCGGAAACGGTTACGCTTACACGTTCCGGGGTTTGCATCGGCTGTTGCGAATTGATTTCATCTTCTATTCCGACGAATTGAAATGTATAGACTACTACTCCCCGGAAAAGGAGTGGAGTGACCACAATCCGGTTACCAGTGAGTTTTATCTAAAATAACAGACATGATACAGTTTCTTCAAATATTATTCTGGATTTCCATTTTCATCGTGTTCTACACTTTTATCGGGTACGGGATACTGCTATATATACTCGTCAAATTCAAGGAAAAACGACATCCGGCACAACCATTGGCACTTCCGGAGAATCTTCCCGACGTGACGCTTTTTATCGCCGCCTATAATGAAGAAAAGATCGTCAAGGCAAAGATGGATAATTGTATGCAACTCGATTACCCGAAGGATAAACTTAACGTGGTTTGGATCACGGACGGTTCGACAGACATGACAAACAGTATGTTGAGTGTCTACCCCGACATAACTGTGTTTTTTTCCCCGGAACGTAAAGGCAAAACTGCCGCACTCAACAGAGGAATGCAATATATAGAAACGCCTTACACCGTTTTCACGGATGCCAATACGATGCTCAATGCCGACGCTATTCTGGAAATTGTACGCTGCTTCACGGATACAAAGGTCGGTTGTGTTGCCGGAGAGAAGCGTATTGAAGTAAAAGACAAAGACAACGCGGCTTCCGGGGGCGAAGGCTTCTATTGGCGTTATGAATCAAAACTAAAAGCGTGGGATTCAAGATTATATTCCGCGGTAGGTGCAGCCGGAGAGTTATTTGCCATTCGGACGGAATTATTCGTCCCGATGGCGGAAGATACTTTACTCGACGATTTTATTCTCTCTTTACGCATTGCCATGCAGGGGTACAAAATAGCTTATTGTGACAAAGCATACGCCATAGAATCCGGTTCTGCTAACATTGAAGAGGAACAAAAACGAAAGGTACGCATTGCCGCGGGAGGGCTTCAATCTATCCGACGGCTACGCCCTCTTCTTAATCCTTTCCGTTACGGGCTCCTCTCTTTTCAATATATCTCACACCGGGTGTTACGCTGGTCTATCACTCCCATTCTCCTTTTCCTGCTATTACCCGTGAATCTGATTCTGGTACTCGCGACACATTTTACCCCGTTATATAGTGTTATTTTTGTACTTCAAGTTATTTTCTACCTGTTAGCTTGGACAGGGGCATCACTTGCCAGAAAACAAATCAAAGTAAAGATACTGTTTATCCCGTACTACTTCACTTTCATGAACTTGAATGTACTGAAAGGATTCTTCTACTTGAAAAAGCATAAGGGGAAAGGAACTTGGGAAAAAGCAAACAGGGCAGATTCGTAAATCCGCCCTGTCCTATCAATAATGATATTACTATTAATAAACTAAATCCGAATTATAATTAAAACTCCACTCATCTTGTGTTTCAAAGCCTGCTTCGCCATTCACCCATTTCTCAAAGTCAGGATAAGCTTTATAAATCGCCTCACTCTCCTGCGGATATTTCAACGGAGTATCGAGAATCAATGCCCATACCCAATTTTCCGGAGAAGAAAAATTTCTATTATTACTGTGATGCAACAATTCGGGATCCATCTTTGCCGTTGCCGGACGCCCTTTCACGTGTACTTCTTTGCCTCTTGTACCAAAAGTAACGAACAAGTCCATCATATTCCCCGCATTGTCCGGTTCCAATTGGATTTCGGTTAATTTCGGTTTCTGGGAAAACTCGATTTTTATTACTACTTCCTCCGCATCAAATCGCAGTAAATTGCGTTCGGTATTCAAAATACCACCTTCTTTCCCAAAACAAGAATACAAGTTTCCGATCAACGGGACAATATATTCTTCCCCCTCTTCATTACCTTTCTTGTTTAGAGTAAACATTTCATTCTCCATGAATACTTGTCCGCTGACTTTGTTCACAGCCAAATGTTTCATGGATTTATTGACAAAGTTAAGAGCAAGTCCTACTTGCTTGTAAGCAGCACCACCCATAGCTACCGGTTTGATCCATATAGTCAGTGATTTCACTTCTTTCCCATTATTATTATCACTGATAGTCTCGTATCCTAATCTAAAATTAAATACGACATCATTCATATCCAGATCTCCCAACCAAGGAAAAACATCTTCAACCATCATACTCGCCCAATACCCCTCACCCGGATAATAAATCATCCGGTGCCCGTTAGGAACCTCATCACCCGGCGCTCTTGCAATAGAGTACGCCATAGCTGAAGGTTTCACTTTCAATTCCCCACCTTTAATCCCCGTCGTAAATGTATATTCGCCCGTTTCAAGTCCATCCCCGATCAATAACTCTTCACCGTTCTTTACCAAATAAACTGACGAAGGTTTATTCAGTTTCAGATCTTGTCTTTCTAAAGTTTTCCAGTTAAAATCTAACGGAACAACCAAATCCTTATCCCCACCTTTATAAGGACCGTCTTTGTGGCATGCTGTGAATAACACCCCTAAAACTAAACAGCATAATAAATTTCTCATAATTACCTTTTTATCAAAAAATAAAAAACACCAAATACTACATCACCGATTCAAAATAATCGATGGTTTTCAATAATCCTTCTTTCAAAGGTATCGTAGGTTCCCAGTTTAATTTTGTTTTTGCCAGAGTGATATCCGGCTTTCTCTTTCTCGGATCATCCTCCGGAAGTATTTTGTACACGATTTTAGATTTCGAACCCGTTAACTCCAGTACCAGATGAGCCAATTCCAACATCGTGAACTCTCCCGGATTCCCTATATTTACAGGTCCGGTAAACTCGTCTTCCGTTGCCATCATCCGTATCATTCCTTCAATCAGGTCATCCACGTACTGGAAACTCCGTGTTTGAGTACCGTCACCGTATATTTCAATGTCTTTCCCGGATAAAGCATTTACGATGAAATTCGACACCACACGCCCGTCATTCTCTGACATTCTGGGACCATAAGTATTAAAAATACGAACAATCTTTACAACAACTTCCGATTGACGGTGATAATCCATGCACAATGTTTCGGCACATCGTTTTCCCTCATCATAACAAGAACGCTTTCCTATGGGATTCACGTTCCCCCAATAACTCTCTTGCTGCGGATGAATGACAGGATCGCCATATACTTCACTGGTTGAAGCTTGGAGCAATTTGGCTCCCGCTCCTTTCGCCAATTCCAGCATATTCACCATTCCCAACACGGAAGTATTAATCGTCTTTACCGGATCATATTGATAATGAATCGGAGATGCTGGACAAGCCAGATTATAGATTTCATCCACGTTCTTTATATAAGGCCAGATAACATCCCTCTCTGCCAATTCAAAATTCGGAAGTTCCATCAAATGACTAATATTCTCCCTCGTTCCCGTGAAGAAATTGTCCAAACATACCACATGACTACCCGATTGAATCAATCGGTCACACAGATGCGATCCTAAAAAACCGGCACCACCGGTCACTAATACACACTTCATATATCCTCAACTATATTGAGTACAAATATATGAAAAATATTCGAAAACCATACAATATAGTACGATTTTCGAATATTCAAATAGTAACCTAATTTATAAAATCAATACATTTGATTCAATTGCTCTTTGATCTTCTCGTTGGTGATATAATCGTCGAAATCCATTCGCTTGTCAATCATACCCGCGGGAGTCAGTTCAATAATCCGGTTACACACGGTTTGTATGATCTCGTGGTCATGCGAATTCATCAAGACTACCCCTTTGAACGCAACCAATGTGTTGTTAAATGCTTGTATGGACTCCAAATCCAAGTGGTTCGCCGGAGAGTCCAGCACCAGTACATTCGCGTTAGTCAACATCATCTTGGCAATCATACAACGCATTTTCTCTCCCCCGGACAATACTTTTACACGTTTGTATATATCTTCACCGGAGAACAGCATCTTCCCAAGGAAACCTCTCAAGAAAGTTTCGCTCGTGTCGGCAGAATATTGCCCCAACCAATCCACCAAGGTCATATCCGTCTGGAAATACGCCGAATTATCCAAAGGCAAATAAGCATTCGTGATGGTTACACCCCACGTGAAACTACCCGTATCCGGTTTATCATTGCCCGTGAGTATTTCCAACAATGCCGTCATCGCTCTCGGATCACGGGACAGGAAAGCAATCTTATCCCCCTTCTCCACGGTAAATTCGACATCTTTGAACAAAGTTTGTCCATCCACGGTCTTACTCAAATTCCGGACATCCAGAATACGGTCGCCCACCTCCCGTTCCGGGGTAAAAATAATACCCGGGTATTTACGCGTAGAAGGCATGATCTCCTCGACATTCAACTTTTCCAACATCTTTTTGCGACTGGTCGTCTGTTTGGACTTCGCCACGTTAGCGCTGAAACGAGAAATAAATTCCTGTAATTCTTTTTTCTTCTCCTCGGCTTTTTTGTTCTTGGCTTGAGCCTGACGCAACGCTAATTGGCTTGACTCGTACCAGAAACTATAATTACCCGCGAACAACTGTATCTTACCGAAATCAATATCCACGGAATGGGTACAAACGGCATCCAAGAAGTGGCGGTCATGCGACACGACTAAAACGGTATTCTCGTAATTCGCCAAATAATTCTCCAACCACATCACTGTTTCCAAGTCCAAATCATTCGTGGGCTCGTCCAGTAACAAATTATCCGGTTTGCCAAACAGCGCTTGTGCCAACAACACCCGCACTTTTTGCTTACCGCTTATATCTTTCATCAATGAATAATGCAGATTCTCTTTGATCCCCAACCCACTCAACAAGTTAGCGGCATCACTCTCGGCATTCCAACCGTCCATCCCGGCAAATTGTTCTTCCAACTCGGCTGCACGGATACCATCCTCATCAGAGAAATCCTCTTTCATGTAAATGGCATTCTTTTCCTGCATGACTTTCCATAAAGAGGAATGTCCCTGCAACACGGTATCCAACACGGTACACTCGTCAAACGCGAAGTGATCCTGTTTCAACACGGACAACCGTTCCCCGGGACCAAACATGACCGTACCTCTTGTCGGGTCCAATTCTCCGCTCAATATCCTTAAAAAAGTAGATTTTCCGGCACCGTTAGCACCTATCACACCATAACAATTGCCCGGGGTAAACTTTAAATTCACATCCCGAAACAACGTCCTTTTCCCAAATTGAATCTCTAAATCCGAAACTGTAATCATTTTTTCCTTTTTCTAAAAAACGCCCGCGAAGGTACGCGTTAAAAAGTTGCCATGCAAGTTTTTAATGCATCTCTCCAATCCCGGATTTCCAGTTCAAACGTATCTTTAATTTTCTTTTTATCCAAAACAGAGTAAGCAGGGCGTTTCGCCTTAACGGGATACTCGGCGGTCGTTACCGGATTGACTTTACAATCCGCTCCCGCGAGAGCCACGATCTCTTTCGCGAAATCATACCAAGTACAGACCCCCTCGTTCGTGAAATGATATATTCCTTCCCATTCGGGCAAATCCTCGTTTTCCATGATTTTAATGATCGCTTCTGCCAGATCGCCGGCATACGTCGGCGTGCCCCACTGATCATTCACCACGTTTATCTCGTCCCGCTCGTTCGCCAAACGGGCTATTGTCTTCACGAAATTATGACCGTAAGCAGAATATAACCATGCCGTACGGATGATAATATACATACAACCCGATTTCTTTATAGCTTCTTCCCCTTCCAATTTTGTCCGACCGTACACGGTTTGCGGATTCGTGGCACTCTTCTCGGTGTAAGGTTGGTCTGCCGTGCCGTCAAACACGTAATCCGTCGAAATATGAAGCAATATACAATCATGTTGCAATGCTGCATTTGCCAAGTTGGCCACGGCATCACGGTTAATCTTGGCTGCACGCTCCTCGTCATCTTCTGCCTGATCCACGGCGGTATAAGCCGCACAATTGATAATCGTGTCTATTTCATGTGTTTCAATAAACGACGATACCGCTTTCGCGCTCGTGATATCCAATTCCTCCACGTCCGTGTAAAACACGTCGTCCAATAACGAAAAACTTCTATTTCTTAACTCGGTTCCGAGTTGTCCGTTCGCTCCTGTAACTAATATATTAGCCATAAACCTTTCTGATTTTAGATTTTAAATTTTAGATTTTAGATTCCAACCGCACAGGCGAGGACTCAACTACCCCCTCCGACTCCCCCTTACACAGGGGGAGAGAACGCTTCATTGTTATGTATTGCGACCTGTTTCCCCTCCCGCGTAAGGAGGGGCTTATCAAACTTCTCGAACTCGGAATTTTTACTGACAAACTCCGGGACGATGTCTTTCATCATCTTTACCATCTCCGGGATATTCACCAATGCTGCCAATTCATTCAATACATCCAACTCTTTGGCAACTTCCTTGTAATTATACTCTCTCACCTTGGCTACCCGAATTTTATCGTGCGCCGTGGGCAAAGTATTCTCCTTATTGCTCAACAACTCCTCGTATAGCTTTTCCCCCGGTCTTAATCCCGTGTATATGATAGAGATATCTTTATCCGGATTAAAACCCGACAATTCGATCATCTTCCGTGCCATATCAGCTATCTTAACCGGACGTCCCATTTCAAATATATAAATCTCTCCGCCTTTTCCCATGATACCCGCTTCCATCACGAGTCGGCAGGCCTCCGGTATCGTCATAAAATAACGGATGATATCGGGGTGCGTCACCGTCACGGGACCTCCATTACGAATCTGTTCCCTGAATCTCGGGATTACCGATCCGTTAGAACCTAACACGTTCCCGAACCGTGTCGTGATAAAACGTGTGATTCCCTCGTGTTCTCCATCCCGGATAGCGACACTAAGGCTTTGCACGTAAATTTCCGCCAAACGCTTGGAAGCCCCCATCACGTTCGTGGGGTTCACCGCCTTATCCGTCGATACCATGACAAACTGTTCTACCCCGTAACGAACGGCATGATCCGCCACGTTCATCGTACCGTACACGTTTACCCGTACAGCCTCACAGGGATTCAACTCCATCAAGGGTACGTGCTTATACGCTGCCGCGTGGAACACAACCTGAGGACGATAATTCCGGAACACGAAATCCACCCGTTCCTTAGATCTCACGTCGCCTATCACCGGCACAAAACGAGTGTTAGGGAATTTATCCGTGAATTCCAGTTGGATGTTATGCATCGGCGTTTCGGCAGAATCAAAAAATATCAATTGCTTTATATTGAAACGAGTCAACTGACGGCACAATTCGCTTCCGATTGAACCCGCGGCACCTGTCACCATAACCACTTTCCCGTCGAGTCCCTCGCCGATCTCTTTCATACTAATCTTGATCTCGTCACGCCCCAACAATTCTTCCAGACGGATTTCTTTCATCTGGGGACGAGGTAATTGCCCGTCATTCACTTCTTCCACGGATGGCAATACCAACATTTCCATTCCCAACTTCTGGCAATAATTCACCAACCGTTTCTGTTCTTCCTGTGCTGTCCGATAATTAGGAAACACGATCCCTTCTATTCTCAATCGCTTCACCAAACGGCTGAAAGCTTCTTCCCCCGTGACGAAATAAACGTTTTCTCCCGATAAACGGTAATGTTTATAACGTTTCCCTATCGTGAGGTACCCCGCCACCTTGTAAGAGGGTAAAAAACTATTGGACACGGCATTACTCAATGAAGCACTGCAATCATCCATACCATAAATCAACACCCGTTTCTGTCCCCCGTTTACCCGTACTTTCAAGAAATCATACATAGTCACGAGCAATACGCGAACAGATACCAGAGCCACCGTCGTTGTCATCATATCCAAGATTCCTCCCAGTATCAGACGCCAACCGGAAATCTCCGGGTATATCACGTGTACCAAAGGATACAAAATCACGACTTTCAATAACATGGCTATTCCTAATCGCCATGTTTCCCGTAAAGTTGTAAAACGCATCACCATGCGATGCGAATGTAATACGGCAAAAGATAACGCGCTGATTATCGCCGCAAAAATAGCCAGCCACCCGACAACAGACCAGCTTACCGGCTCTTCTCTCACGAAACGGACGAACCAATAGGCAAAGACCGTCACCCCGGTGGATATCAGCACATCACACCCCATCACGATCCAACGGCTAAGATAACGTGTGTGCACGATCTTGGCAGCCAATCCGTTCTGTCCAAATAAAAAATTCTTCATTCTATCCTCTTTTACAACAATATCGCTTCCCGAAAATTCGGATGCTTCTTATCTTTTTCAGACAAAATTAAATCTTCAGCCGGAATCTTCCAATCTATTCCCAGTTCGGGATCATCGAAACGTACAGCCGCCTCATGTCCCGGGGCATAAAATTCGTCACATTTATATTGAAATATCACCTCATCACTCAATACCACGAAACCATGCGCGAATCCCTTCGGGATGAAAAACATCCGTTTGTTCTCCTCGCTCAACTCCACGACCGCGTGTTTGCCAAGTGTAGGTGAATCCTTCCGCATATCGACAGCCACATCCAATACCTTGCCTTTCACTACCCTCACCAGCTTTGCCTGCGTGTAAGGCGGTAATTGATAATGCAATCCTCTCAATACCCCGTATTTGGATTTGGACTCGTTATCTTGCACGAAATTGATTTCGCTCACGTTCTCGTTGAACCATCGAGCGGAATAACTCTCGAAAAAATAACCGCGTTCATCTCCAAATACCCGCGGTTCAATAATAACCGCCCCCTCGATTTCCGTTTTTATTACCTTCATTACAATTGAAAATTGAAAATTGAAAATTGAAAATTGAAAATGTAACATACATTTCCAATCTCAATTTAGTAATTATACATGGTACATTTCCTTGTAATAATTCATGTACTCTCCACTAGTTACATTATCCAACCAATCTTGGTTTTCCAAGTACCATTTCACGGTCTTCTCGATACCTTCCTCGAACTGCAAAGAGGGTTCCCATCCCAATTCTTCGTGCAGTTTCGTGGAGTCGATAGCGTAACGCAAATCATGTCCCGCACGATCGGTCACGTAAGTGATTAATTTTTCGGAAGCACCTTCCGGACGTCCCAGAAGACGGTCGGTCACTTTGATCATTACCTTGATCAAGTCTATATTTTTCCACTCGTTAAAACCACCGATATTATACGTGTCCCCGATTTTTCCTTGATGGAAGATTAAATCTATGGCACGGGCATGATCTTCCACGAACAGCCAATCCCGCACGTTCTCACCCGTTCCGTATACCGGAAGCGGCTTATTGTGACGGATATTGTTAATAAACAGCGGAATCAACTTTTCCGGGAACTGATAAGTTCCGTAATTATTCGAACAGTTCGAAATCTTCACGGGCAACCCGTAGGTATCATGATAAGCCCGGACGAAATGATCGGAAGAAGCCTTTGATGCCGAATACGGGGAATGAGGATCATACTTTGTCGTTTCCAAGAAGAAGCCTCCATCCGGTTGCAAAGAACCGTATACTTCATCCGTTGAAACGTGATAGAACAACTTATCATCAAAATTACCGTCCCAAGCCAATTTAGCAACTTGCAACAAACTCAGTGTTCCCATCACGTTTGTCTGCGCGAAAGAGAACGGGTCCCGTATCGAGCGATCCACGTGGCTTTCTGCCGCCAAATGTATAACCCCGTCAATATGATATTCAGAGAAAATCTCACGCATCCGTTCGAAGTCACAAATATCCGCTTTCACGAACTCGTAATTCGGCATATTTTCCACATCCTTCAAGTTAGCGAGATTTCCCGCGTAAGTCAACTTATCCAAATTGATAATACGGTAGTCCGGATATTTATTTACCATTAACCTTACCAAATGGGAACCAATAAACCCGGCTCCACCAGTAATTAAAATATTCTTCATCAGCTATATAATTTATCTTTAATAATACGACACACGCAACCTGCAACTTGTTGAAATTACTCCAGTAATTTCAACAAATACTGTCCGTATTGATTTTTAATCATGGGTTGGGCTAATCCCTTTAACTGTTCTGCTTCAATCCATCCTTTACGATAAGCAATTTCTTCCAGACAGGCAATTTTCAAACCTTGGCGTTTTTCAATCACCTCCACGAAAGTAGACGCTTCCGCCAATGAATCATGAGTACCCGTATCCAACCACGCGAACCCGCGTCCCAACAACTGTACCTTCAAATCACCTTTCTCCAGAAAAGCCTGATTCACGGTAGTGATTTCCAATTCACCGCGAGCGGACGGTTTTATTGTCTTCGCCACTTTCACGACCTCGTTCGGGTAAAAATATAAACCGACCACGGCATAATTGGACTTCGGTTGTTTTGGTTTTTCCTCGATACTCAAAACGTTCCCGTCCTTATCAAATTCTGCCACGCCGTACCGTTCGGGATCATTCACCCAATAACCGAATACGGTAGCTTTGTTTTCTTCCTTGGCATGTTTTACCGCATCCAACAGCATTCCCGTGAAATGTTGGCCGTAAAAGATGTTATCTCCCAACACCAGACACACGGAATCATCACCGACAAACTCCTCGCCGATAATAAACGCCTGTGCCAACCCGTCCGGACTCGGTTGTTCCGCATACGTGAAATGTACCCCGTAATCGGAGCCGTCACCCAACAGACGCTCGAACCCCGGTAAATCTTGAGGCGTTGAAATAATTAAAATATCCCTAATTCCCGCCAGCATCAATACTGAAATCGGATAGTAAACCATCGGTTTGTCGTATATCGGCAACAACTGCTTCGATACGCCTTTGGTAATTGGATATAACCTGGTCCCGGATCCACCGGCTAATACAATTCCTTTCATATCTTCTATTTATGACGCGAAGTTATCATTTTATTTATAGGCTCCAGTATTTCATCTGATGAATTTTTCCCCGGTAGATACCTTTCACATCCCCGAGCACGGCATGTTCATAAGTCAATCCCCGGAAATACGCTTCGTCCAAATCTATATATTCTTTGTGAGAAACGGCAACAATTATCGCGTCATAGTTCGCTCTCGGCTGTTCAATCAATGAAAAACCGTATTCCCGAAGAACTTCTTCCAGATCGGCATGCGGGTCTGTAACATCCACGTCAACCCCGAAATCTTTCAACTCGTTCACGATATCCACCACTTTTGAATTACGGATATCCGCCACGTTCTCTTTAAACGTGATACCCATCACCAGCACCCTCGCTCCCAGTATATTCTTGCCCATGGCGATCATTCGCTTCACGATCTTTTTGGCAATATACCCGCCCATTGTATCGTTCACGAACCGCCCGGCATTAATCATTTGCGGGTGATATTTCAATTCTTTTGCCTTGTGTACCAAATAATAAGGATCGACACCTATGCAATGTCCCCCGACCAAGCCGGGATAGAACTTCAAGAAATTCCATTTTGTCCCGGCAGCTTCCAGTACATCATACGTGTTGATTCCGATACGACTGCAAATAATAGACAATTCGTTCATCAAGGCAATATTGACGTCCCGCTGGGTATTCTCGATAATCTTACCCGCCTCGGCAACTTTAATACACGGGGCACGATGCACCCCTGCTTTCACCACCAACTCGTACACTTTCGCCACGGTTTCCAATGTTTCCGCATCACCGCCGGACACTATTTTCACTGTATTCGTCAACGTGTGTACCTTATCACCGGGGTTAATCCGTTCCGGGGAATAACCGATCTTGAAATCCACCCCTGCCCGTAACCCGGAAACCTCTTCCAGAATCGGAACACAGTCCTCCTCCGTGCAACCGGGGTAAACCGTGGATTCGTATACCACGTAATCGCCTCTCTTTAACGCTTTTCCCACGGTGCGGGATGCTGACAACAAAGGAGTTAAATCCGGTTGGTTAAAACGATCTATCGGGGTGGGCACAGCCACGATATAAAACGATGCTTCCCGCAACACGTCTACCGAAGAAGTAAACTCGATATCCGTGTTCTCGAATGCTTCCGCGCCTAATTCATCACTCGGATCTATATGTTCCCGCATTTTTGCCAAACGCACCTCGTTTATATCAAAACCTATCACAGCAATCTGCTTCGCGAACTCCAACGCTATCGGCAATCCCACGTATCCCAACCCGACCAACGCCAACTTCGCCTCCTTATTTATCAACTTGTCAAACATAACCATAATTTAGAATTTAAAATTTAGAATTTAGAATTATCTCGATCATTCTAAATTTCCAATCGGTCTTTCGGTTCGATAGGAGTGTAAGGCCCGTCTTTCACCTCGAATATCACGGTGTCCTTCTCCATAACTTCCAGCGTGTGCCATTGCCCGGCAGGAATATGAATACCATAATTTCCCTCCGACGGAGCAAGTTCCACTTCTTCCGTCACCCGCTTGTCATCATCATAAAAATACACGCGAATCCTTCCGCGGAGCACAATATAAGTTTCCGCCGTCATACAATGACGATGAACAGGCAATTCCGTTCCCGGTTCCAGTGCATTCAGCAAACGTTGCGCTTTCGCATCCAATGAATCATGAAAATTATAATTCATCCGCAAACGCTCGCTTTCCCTCGCCTGCCGGGATACTTCATCCAATAATTCGTTATCTATTATCTGCATATTTTATTCGCCTTCGGCGAGTTACAAGTTACAGGTTCACAGGTTACAAGTTCATTTCAACCACATGAATTTTACCGTTCCTCACCACATTATATATCATTAAAACCAGTAATCATTCAATCTAAAATTTAAAATCTAAAATCAATTATCGGTTCCACCCGAACGGATGTTTCGCCAAAGGCAACTTTGCCAACGGGTGATAATCACCTTTCAAGCCGATCGGGGTAGCGTGCCGGATATCATGCACGATACCGATACAATTCCGGGCTTCCTCGATGCGAAATCCGTTACCCGCCAGAATCTGACGGAAACTCTCCGTGTGCAACTCCGTGAATCCTTGACTAAACTCGAATTCTTCCCCCTCGATTTGTATCGAGCGGAATGTCCGTTTCTCTCCCTGCACGGCATTCTCCGGCAGATTATCGGCGTTGATACTCAAGAAATAACGTACCCGTGCTTTTTCCAGTCCCAAAAAACCTGCTACCCGGTCGTGACTCATCACGTGCACGATATTCTCTTTCACCGGACCGAATATCCATGATAACATATCATAAAAATGCACCCCGATATTCGTGGCCACCCCTCCGCTCTTGCGTTCGTCGCCTTTCCAACTCGTGTAATACCAGTTCCCCCGGGAAGTAATATATGTCAAGTCCACGTCATATACTTTATCTTTCGGTCCCTCGTCAATTTTCTTTTTCAACGCCTTGATTGAATCATGCAAACGCAACTGCAAAATCGTGTACCCCTTGTGTCCCGTTTCCCGCTCCACGTCTTCCAGTGCATCTATATTCCACGGGTTCAACACCAGCGGTTTCTCGCAAATCACGTCCGCCCCCAACCGCAAACCGTAACGGATATGCGCATCGTGCAAATAATTCGGTGTACAGATAGAAACCATGTCCACCCGATCGGTCGTTTTCTTCAACTTGGAACAATGCCTGTCAAACAACTCCATCTCCGTGAAAAAAGAACAGTTCGGGAAATAACTGTCCATGATCCCGACACTATCAAACTTATCGTACGCTGCCACCAAATTATTCCCCGTGTCTTTGATCGCACGCAGGTGTCTTGGGGCTATATATCCTGCTACACCGAAAATTGCAAAATTCTTCATAATCTACTTTTATTTTATACCGTCCACCTCATGTAAAATTGGGACTTTCAAAGTTATAACTTTAATAAGTTTCTTCAAACGAAACCAAAGAATTTGAAACAAAAAAAATCCATGCACTCTGCATGGATTCTTTAACCCTACTATTTAATGATTAAAAATCATACTTCTGGTCGTATCCCCGCTCGTGGATATTAATACCCTCTTTCATCCACCGGGGCATAGGTTCATTCTTGAGATAGTGATTGAAAAATTGTTCCATCCGTATCGTCCAGTCCTTTTGTGCCGGGCGTGCATTCAAGAAGTGACCTTCCCCGACATAATTCAACATCCATGCCGGACGTTGCAGACGCCGCAAGGCAAGAAAAAGATTTCTACCATCATAATAGGAAACAGCCCCGTCCTTATCACAATGGAAAATCAACGCCGGGGTATGAATCCGATCGGCAAACAACAAGGGGGAATTCTCGATATAACCCTCCAGATTTTCCCACAAGGTAGTCCCCATGCGACATTGCCAATCCTCGTACATCAACATACAAGGGACACCGCTTTCTTCCCGGATCCCGGTATAGACAGAGGTCAGGTTGATCAAAGCTGCCCCGATATTCACGCAGGTGAACATATCGGTTCTCGTCACCAGATACGCGGTCTGGAACCCCGACCAACTATGTCCCTGCAAACCTACCCGTTTCGGATCAATGATTCCTCTGTCAATCAAAGCTTTTGTTCCGCTCACAACCGCATTGTAAGAACTTTTCCCCGGGTTGCCTATCTCGAAATAAACATCCGGCTGAAATACAATATATCCCTTGCTGACATACGTGGGGACGTCAATCATAGCGTGACTCAACCCGGGCACGGGATGAAGGTGCATCTCGGGAGTATGGGTTTCATAGAATGTCACTATCGTCGGGTAACTCTTGTTCTTGTCGTAATCATCCGGTAGATAGAGTAATCCTTGATTGGCTTTCCCGTCATAATTCGTCCACTCCACCTGCTGCACCGTTCCCCATTTATAATCGCCCCGTTGCGGGTTGACATCCGTGACCTTCCGCATCTTCCGAAACGAGGGATCGGTAATCCACAAATCCCGGTCTTCATAGTAATTCTGTTTCGTGCACAACAACGTATTCCCGTCGGCAGACTGTTGTGTAATCGTCAACATAAAAGCGCCTTCAATCTTAGGTGCAAGTTTCCCGGACGGGGACAACGCCCAAACACCCGTATTCTTTGTTGTCCAATCCGTAGACATGACACGATTCTCTCGCTCCATATCCACTTGAATAATATCCCAATCGATATTAAACAAACGGAATATCGTGTTACGTTTACGCCCTTCCTCGTGTGTCCAGCAATACGTTTTTTCTCCGGTCAAGTCTACCACCCAAATATCAAAACGATCATAAACAAGAAGCCGCCTCCCGTCCTTACTCCATCCCGCTATACCGTAAGGCGGTGCAGGATTCGGGCGATCGTACAATTCGTCGTGTAACGGGTAAGGAATTTCATCGGTTAGCACCCTGCGGTTTAACGTACCCGGTTCCAGTACTACCCATGAACGCTTGCCGTTATCGTAATAGAGTAAATAATCCCCCTTGGGACTCCAGTAAATCCGGCGAGTCAAAGATTCCGCCACCAATTGGTGCTCCGCGGTAACCAGATTCACCAGATACAAATCAAAACGAGTGTCATGCAGCCAGTCCCGCTTGTTCAGATAAGGCTTTTCATCCTTCTCGTAAGCATAAACAGGAGCATCCGTATCAGGCATATACAATTCCGGGTGACCTGCCTCACAAAGTTGTATACACCCGCCGCCCTCCGCATCCGATATAAACCGTTCGGGAGTGGGCACGGCTGGACGATACCCGCTTATCGCTTGTTGCGAGGGAATCACCGGATCGTTCCAACTCCAAAGTTCAAGGGTAAAACTCTCGTCTTTCTCCCCCTTGGGCTTTGCAGCTTTCGGAGTTTTGTGTTTCTCGAATATAGAACGTTTCGATTTTCCCAATTGTCGCACAGACCGCATATTCACGTCCATTACTTCTATCCGGTCCGCATCCAGAAGTTCCGTCACCCGTTTGTCTTTCAATGAAAAAGTATAATATCCTTTCTCACCTTCATCCCCGGCAAAATAAAATCCGCCGTCTTTTCCCCACTCGTTGAAATAAAAATGCTCCAACCGTTTCGTGGTATCCCGATACAGGCATTCGTACTTGCCCGCCTTATTCCGTGAACCGAAATAAATCGTATGGCTATCGGCTTCCCGCTTCAGGTAGACAATCTTCCAATCCTTATCGTAAAGGCAATAAGTGCCGACACCCGTCAAAACCAGACTATCATTCGTCTGTATATTTTTCACAACCAGCGTATCATTCGTTTGATACGCGGCCAAGGGGATAACGGAATTGAGTTCCACACCCTCTCGCAGACAGACCTCCTTCTTGTTCCGCAAACAACGCGCCACACGAATCACATCGTCACCTTCCTTCTTACCGTAAACAATCCACTCGCCCCCGGCAAAAAACTCGGGAGAATCCGGACACTCCAAAGTGCTCGTTCTCCCGGTTTTTACATCATAGAAATAATAAATATTTCGGGCAACCTTGTTTGCCGCATCATTATCGAAATACATGTACCGGTACATTACCCACTTCCCGTCGGGCGACAACTTGTAGCTGTCAACCCTCCGCCACTTCCGGTAAGCCTCTTCATCTAACACCTTTTTCTGCGCTAAACAGGAAAAGGAAACTAAAAACACATGAATAAAACAGAGAATAACGATATATGATAAACGGCACATAGTCTTTTACTTTTGAGGGGTTACTCGTTCTTTGATAATTTTGGTGTTCAAATACAGGAATGCGATACGCGGTGGTCCGGCACTCACGAGCAAAGAGAGGCTGTCTGAGCTCAACTGTGTAATTTTCTCTTTCGTCAAGTACTCTTCTCTCGTTCCGTCATCCTCGATACTTTCCCCCTTAATGATTAGATACCCCTCCTGAATCTCCCAAGTTTTCAGATCCAGACTAGGGATATTGATACTTTCACAAATACCACCTTTCTTGAAACGGAATCCCTTCAATTCTCCCGTGGACTGGTAGGTGTAAGGATTACACCACTCTCCAAGCAATTTCTTTTCCATTTCCTTCTGGGGGTCTGTGGCACACGCGACAAACAGGAGTGTCAGACCGATGTAGATTAAATTCTTCATGTTTCTAAATTTAAGATTTTACTTTTAATACACATCTTAATTACACGACCTACACGGAAAAGGATTAACTCCATTCGAAAAAAAAAAAAATCACGAGGGCGGAGAACATTTTATTCTCCGCCCTCGTGATTTTAATTACAGCCCCTCAGCTCCGGACTATTCTTTTATCCATTTTTTCAATTTATCATTCCCGAACGTGTTAGCCAAAAACGGTAATCCCAACACCACACCTATTCCGGCAAAACCACCCAAGAATGTAAAAAGCACACATATCAACCCTCTTTTGGGTTTCGAGCGTTCCACGGGAACCACTACCGGCTCAACAACCGTTAATATAGGGGTTGTTTCATTCACGGCGATTTCAGCCTGTTCCAATTGCTTCGCCAATTCCGAGTATACACTATAGGCAAGATTATACTCGTTAGTCAACATATCCTCCCTCGTCTTGGCCACAGCCGAAACAAATCCTTTATTGGCATCCCGGAACTTGGCAAGTTCATCCTGCCTTACCTCGTAACGTTCTTTCGCCTTATCATATTGTTTTTGCACGAAGTCCAGATTCGACTGCACCTTCTCAATCTTGAAACGAGTAATGTACTCTTGCAACAACTTCTGCGCTTGTTGTGCCAACTGTGCTACGGCCAAAGGCTCAGGCATAGAAGCAGACAACTGCACGTATCCGTCTTTATCATTCACGTTCAACGAAACAATCTTATCCAATATCTCGGCTACCTCTTTTTCATCCTTCGAAAGCGATTGAATCGCCGAGCCTTGCTCCGCCATAATTTGTGTTGTATCTTCCCCTCGAATAGCGCCGATGATTACCCCCGGCAAACCAATCGTGTACTTTTTAACAACCCCGAAAAGACTGAATTTTTTATACTCGTCTTTCGTGTAATAATCAAACAAAGTGATAGGCTGTTCGTACTCCTCGAATTTCAAAGGTGTTGCCATCAACTCCTTTTTAAAAGGAACACTTGCCAATATCTTGGGATAAATCGTCGGGGCAAGAACTTCACCCCCACCCATGGAACCCAAATTAATACCCACCATCGAAGCCAAACCACTCAATCCGCCACTTGCTTTCTTATCTCCCACTTGCGGAACCATTGTACACCCTGCAGAATACTCTTTCGGACTAAAAAGAGCAACCAGCACACCTATCACCATAAAGACAACCGTGATCTTAATGATTAACTTACGGTTCTTCCACAATTTCCGGATGACTTCCACCAAATCAATCTCTTCATCTTGCGGAATCTGATTTGTCTGTCTTTTTATCTCCTGTTCCATACTACTTCGTGCTATTAAGAATTGATGTAACCATAGCGGCAATAGAAGTCGTCGAAGAAGTCAGACTTAATATTTCAGGTAAACCCAATCTATTCTTTCGCTCCAACTTCATCGGGACTATAATCTCACATCCCGGTTCAATTTTCGGATTCCGTCCCCCTCTCCGTACCGCCAATGTTCCATTCGGATAAATCACGTAAGCCCTACGCTTTTTAGCGTTCATAGCATATCCTCCGGCATTATCTATATAATCTCTCAACTTCATTTTATTCTTGTATGTAACCGCATTCGGGTACATCACCGCTCCACTGATTTTTACCGTATTCACAAAATTAGAAACATGTAGGACATCTCCTTCTCTAAGTACTAAATCATCCTCTCCCCCCGGATTAGCCAAAGCTTTCTCCAAATCAATACCAACAAAATAAGTCTGAGCTAAATCCAAACTTTCCATAGATATGGAATCACCTTCCGTAAATTTTGCCAACTTTTGGGCTGACGCCATCCTCATTCGTTCATCCTGATTCATCCGACGCTCCAAACGAGCACCTCTCAGGTAAGCCTTGGATGTTATTCCACCGGCACGTGCCACCAAATCTGAAAGCCTATCATTAATAGATGTTTTCGCGTACGTCCCCGGATAAAGTATCTCTCCGTCAACCCTCACGTTCTGTTGCTCCCGGTATCCCGGCGAACGACGTACGTAAATCTCATCAAACGGTTCCAGAACGAAATTCTTAATACCATCCACCATCAACCCGTCCTTCAACGCGAACGTGAATAATTCCGCCTCTTCTGGTGCCTCGGTCGTACTTTTCGGTGATTTTATTCTTCGGGAAACATCCACTCGTACCTCGGATGCCGACTCCAAAAGTCCCCCGGCTTGAATAATTGCATCCTCTATGGTCATATCCTCCACGAAATTATATTCTTTCGGGTTCTTCACTTCTCCTCGGATTTGTATCACGTAACCTTCTCGCAAAGCGGTTTTCGAGGGGACATACAACACGTCATTCTTCCTCAAAATAATATCCTCAACTTCACCTTTTATAAATTTACCAAGATCTATTGCAAGAGCTTCACGAGTTAAATCTTCTCTCTCACGATACAATATAGCCCGATTCAAGAAAGCATCCTCTCTTGGTCCCTCGGCTATCGCAAGCAAATCCTTCAAAGTCACAATCATGGGGTTAATCGCATAATCCCCGGGACGGAATACAGCACCGGTTACAGAAACCTTATTTTCATATTTATTCAAAATTGAATCAACTTTCACGACATCCCCGTTTTCCATGATAAAAGAAGGGTACTCGTCACTAAAGAGCGTAAACATTTGATATTCGGTATCACCTTTACGACTCACGTTCAAATTCTTTTTATATGCGTTACTGGAAAACCCACCTGCGTACTCCAACAATTGTTCCAAGCTTTCGTCATTTTTCAATTCATAACGCATCGGACGTTTTACATTTCCCGAGATCGTCACTATTTTTTGGTACGTACCGATATTTATCAAATCACCATCCTGCAAGGTAATATCAACACTATCATCACCCTTCATTATATATTCATACACATCAATATGTTTGAACGGTCTCCCGTTTCGGTACAATATTACATCTCGCAACGTTCCGACATTACTCACCCCACCCGCAGAATATAACGCATGAAAAATAGTTGCTAACGACGGCAACGTGTAAGTTCCCGGCATAACGACCTCACCCATGACATTCACCCGAATACTTCGTATTTGCCCTAAAGAAAGCTTTAAAAAAGTCTTCGGGTCACCCGATATTAAATCCGAATAAATTCGCCCGAACACATTCGTCAAATAAGAAGAAGCTTCTTTAATCTGCTTACCATTCAAATAAATCGGTCCAATTCCCGGCACGTTAATATTCCCTTCCGGAGAAATCACTTGACGGATTGTAGTTTCCGAATTTCCCCAAATATCAACAATCACCTCATCTCCCGGTCCCAACTTGTAATTATCCGGTGTCGGAATATTCAAATTCGGTTCAAAAGTAAGATTCTTATTACTAAAAAGGTTCCTTCCGAAAACACTCGTTTTATTACCTTCAGTGACCAACACTACATCCCGGTTACCGACAGAAATAGTTTCCAATCGCTCCCGTTTTCCCTGTGCCAAACCACCTTGAGTAGCCTGATCTTTCTCGTAATGTTCTTTAATTCGCAAAACCTGTTCTTTAGTTACCCCCTTTTCTGCCAACATGACCACAATCTCATCTTGACTCTTGCCTTGAGCCTGTGCCTCTTTCACAGCTTCTACCACTTGTGTATCTGACATTTGGGCAAAAGCAAACCTCGATACGCCAAGTATTAGTACGATCAATATTAAAAATCTCATATTACTTTTTTTGAATGTTTTTACGCAACCATCCTCTCGGTTTACAGCCAAACCGCCCCCTCACGGGGCAAACCGTAAACCGAATAGCCGGATCGACCGCAAAGATACTGTATTAATTGAAAATGAAAAATGGATACGCGAAAAATATTACTTCTCTTCCAATAAAGCGTAATATTTACGACGCAACGGAAGATAAACCGCCACAAGCACCACCAAACTCACGATAGCGTAAAAAAGAGTATACGCCGGAGCATATTTCAAAACAAGCAAATACCCTCCCCCGACAAGCGCCTGTGTTGCCATATAAAAAAAAGATACCGACAAATGGGGAATCTTCGCCTCGTTAGCCAACAATTGATACAAATGCTTCCGATGCGGTTGTCCTATATTCTCTTTCAACATCAAACGATGAATAATTGTCAACACACCGTCAACCCCGTACACGCCCAATAAAATCAACACCGAAATCTCCCCCGTGCGCATGATAAAAGTCCCTAGCAGGAAAAGAAGTATAAAAGCAATAGCAACAGCCCCCACGTCACCGGAAAAACACCTTGCGCGAGTCCTGAAATTATAGAAATTAAATACCAACAATGACAGAATAACCACCGGAATAAAACCCGCGGGCGCAATCTGTATTACCCAAGCGTTTATCCCCCACAAAGCCAACAGTACAACCAAGCTATATCCCCCGGTAATCCCGTTGATGCCATCCATAAAATTGTATATATTCAGAACAGCCAAGCAAACGAACAAAGCCACAATCACGTATCCCCACGAAACCTCGTGCACCCCCAACTGCAACAACAAAAGCAACAAAGCAAAAGTCTGCACCAGCAAACGCAACTTCGCCGAAAGCGGATGCATATCATCCATAAAACTCACTACCGCCACCAACGTCAACCCGCACAAAAACCACGGGGCGAAAAAACCGAAAGTCAACCCGTAAACGAGCACTCCCAAATAAAAAATCACCCCGCCTCCTCGCAGGGTAATTGTATGATGGGAACTCCTCTCGTTAGGAATATCCATGATTTTGTATCTTTCCGCTATTTTAAAATAAATGTTCTCCATCACAAAAAGTAGAAGGAGAACAAACCCGTAAATCCAGTCTATCATTTCCTTTGCTTGAACGATTCAACCATCTCACGAATCCCGTCTTCCAAAGTATAACGAGGTTCATAACCGATAGAATTTAAAGCCAATTGACGATCTATCACAACATCACCCCACAACTTCTGATAAAGATCCGGGCGAATTTTCTCAACCATTCTCAAAAACAAAGACGGGGAAGGTAAATTAATCGTGTGAACACCCAACTGTTCAGAAATCACCTCTATAACATTACGTGTTGAATAGGGTTCTTTATCTGTCGGGTAGAAAATACCTTCAGCCTCTTTCTCCACGGTTAAATGGATAAACTCTATCAAATTCTTCACGTTAATAAAATCACGACGATTCCGAGCCGAACCGAACGGAAGCGGTATATGACGATTCACCAAACGAATCAAACGCATCATATTTCCCGGTGCCATACCACCACCATAAGCCATCGGGGGACGAATAATCACTGTCTTGAACTCGTGATCACTCATCGCCAACAACTCCTTATCAGCTTTCAACTTAGAACTTCCATAATAAGTCCTCGGCATTTCCGGTGTTGCTGTAGAAATACGACTGGCAGTACCAAACACGGCAATCGTACTCATTTGAATAAATTGACGAACGCCTGCCTGACGGGCTTTCTGAGCCAACACGCAAGCCATACGATAATTCACCTCATCATAAAGTTCCTGATTCTTCTCTTCCGGACGGTGTACGATAGCAGCAAAATTAATTACCGCGTCAAACCCGACGAACGACTCCACAGGCATATCCCAAAACGCCTTTACCACGATTTCCTTATCGTATCCTGTAGGACGCCGACTATAACAAGTTATCGAATCCACCGACTGGTAATTCCGAATAAACTGTCCAGCGATAAAGCTACTCCCTCCAATTATCAATATTCTTTTCATTCCTCGATCTATTTAAACGGCATAAAATCTTACTTTGTCCATTTTATGGACCCTAAACAATCTCCTTTACGCATTATTCATTTTCTGTGAAAAACGCCTCCTCGTTTTCCAAAGCTTGTTTACGTCGTGTAGACCTTAAATGTTTGATTTGTATTCATATAATTAATAATAGTGTGTTGTGTGCGTTGCTTTTTACTTTCAAGACGCGAAGATATGATAAAGGTTGCGTCAACAACGTGAGTTTTTTTGTTTTTAACAAATCCTTAACAAGTCAGCAATATAATCTTATTTTTTGTCTAAAATATTTCGCAATAAAAAACGATTCATATATTCATTCTCCCCGCATTACACAACTACACCCTTTATATAAGTACCCATCATTTATTTCTCATAATAATTTGTTCTATGAGAAAATGTCCCACTTCATCAATTTCATTAAAGTGAACAACTTTAGGCAAAATCACCCCAAAAGCATTCTTCACCTTTTCCACTAAAACATCCGTGTATACCAAATTTCCATTAATAACATTTTCAATACCATCAAGAGCTATTGATTCTCTATTAGCTTGCCTCATCTGGGACATCGAAAAAATACTTTCATCAAAATAAGAATCGACATTCTCCCCATCGATAATATAAGGATACCCTCCTATTTCCCCCTGTACCCCCGGTGAATGTACTTTCATTTTCTTCTTTAAACGTATAGCTTCCAAGATCGTATAAATGATATCGAAATTGCTCGATGCATTCATCATATTTCTCTTCTGATCCACAGGCATCGCAATTGCACAGTGTTTAAAAATCTCCGATTGTTCGATCTCCACGTTATGACCTTGGTACTTAACATCCAATAAAATTTTTTGCCCTTCAGCCTGTCCCTCCTTACTGATCACAACATCATGAAAATGACTAACAGCCAAAGTAACATCTATATCATTCAAATTGGCAATTTCACATTGTTCTCCTACATAAAATTTAATCCGCGGAATCAAATGATTCAAATTACCACTACCGAAATCAGGATATAATTTACCGGCAGATTTTAACCAAGGAATCACGGCATCAGAATATGAGGTATTAATAACAATTGCATGACTTCCAGCAAGCTCACATCCTTCCATAATATTACGGGCATAGCGTATTGAAAGTGGTGTCCAAATACCATACGCTCTCAAAGTATGCCAAGATATACTACCATACTTTAAACCTGCATACACCCTACTACTGTTAACGATAATATCCGGCTGATAACGGGCTATTGTTTCTGTAATGGAATCTATATGGTCTAGATCACAAGCACCATCTACCGTGATTTTACTCCTTAGAACCCCTCGAATCACAGCTGCCGTTCGCACTATATTAACATCTTGAATTAATTTATCCAAATTTCTTCCAACCACAACAATTTCCATTTTTTCATCTTGTAATCCAACAAGATAGTCTAGCAAATATCCCCCAACACTTCCAAGTCCCATGATCATCACTTTCACAACACCATCAGCCTCCAGCTTTTGCCGTAACAGATTTAATTTATCATTTGTCGCTTTCATTCGAATTATCATTTTCAATTTTAGAATATATCTTTAAATAATCAGCCACAGTATTACAGTTTTCCCATTCCTCAATAACACAAACAGATATATCATGACACTTAATATTACCATAATATCCTTGTATTATCTCCAAGTTTGTTCCTTGCACCTGTTGAGCAGTCAATTCCGAAACAACACCCTTCAATTTTGGAAAGTTCAAAAATTTCCAAATCTGGGCAGAATTATAAACAGCTCTAAAAGCCACCGGAATATTCAACAACTTATGACTTACATCGTAAATATAACGCACAAGATAATCTTGATCTACATATAAAACAACCGCTTTATCAGCCAAGATCAATTCCCTATTCACTGTTACAACATCTTTTTCAGACCTTAGCACGTTTTCAAAACTTTCAGAATCAAAAAACAAATCCCCCTCCACGAAGATCACTTCATCCGCCCAACTAATAGCCTCAATACCTTTAATCAAACTATAGCCGGAGCCATACGTGTTATACTTATCATTATAGACTAATTTTATCCGAGCCCTAAATCTCTGGCAAAATACATCAACATATTCTACTAATTTATCATACAGATATCCTCCAACAATAATATATTGATCTACTCCATCAGCTTTCTGAAGAATTTGATATAATAAGCTATTTTCAGGTTTATCTTTATAATAAAGACATTTCAAGACCTCTTCTTCCGTGTCCCGATTAAAGCGGGTAGCTGTACCTGCAACTGTAATGATTACGGCTTTCATTCCTTACATTCTTTACCTAAACACATATCCAAACCTTGCGAAAGCTTCACAATAGGCTCCCATCGGGCCCTTTGCCTAATTTTTTCAGTATTCAAAATCCTGCGTTCCGGATCTGAAGCCCGGTAACCTGAAAACAAAATAGCAGGTTCTTTAATCCCTAACTTAGATGCGATTAACTCTACCAATTCAACAATAGATATCTCCTCGTCTGTTGCCACATTATAAACAGAACCATCCAACGCCTCTATAGAACCCAACAATGCAAGTATAGCCCGACAACTATCAATATTATGCAAGAAAGAACGTTTATTTTTCTTCGAATTTTCCAATAACTCAACTTCACCTTTGTTCTTCAAACTTGTTATAATATGGGGAATGATATGCTTGGGATACAACTCATGATCACTATAAACATTAGCAAAACGGATAGAGCATCCTTTAATCAGTCCCCTATCAACCGCATCTTTCATGAAAAACTCCGTCAACAATTTCCCTACAGCATAACTTGTACGTTGGCTATGTTCAGCCGTAGCCAATACTAAATAATCACACTCTCTCACCCCTCCGTTTTCGTTCCACGATTGCATAGAATATACCTCTGAGGTTGAGCAATTAATATAGGCTTTAGCTCCTATTTCTATTGCCTGATCCAAAAAATTCTTCATGCCAGTAACATTTGTCATAAAAGTATTTTCAACTTTATAAAAATGCTCGGTATGAACAACGGCAGCACAATTTATATAAAAAACATCACAACCATCCTCTACTGCTTCAAGAGCAATTCGACCAACCATCTCCATCTGCTTCGCATTATTCAAATCGTATTGGAAGAATTCAAAATTCTCCCTACCGAGTAGATCACGAACCGAATCAATAGAACTAGCAAAAAAATTGTCAAACCCCACTACTCGATTTTCCTCTTTTTTTACTAATTGACGAGCCAACTCATTTCCAGTCATCCCCGTCACCCCACTTATTATATATGCATTCTTTTTCATATCTTATCAAATACCGTTTAACAATCTGTTTTTATAAAACACATCTACCGCATCAGTATATAAACTTTGTTCTAAAGCAATATCATATTCGACAGCATTATAGTGAAATGTATCGGTTCCCATATCCCAGTATAAATATTGAGCTTTGGGATTGTGATTCCTCGGTTGTCCAATCGATCCCGGATTCATAAACACAGTCCTTTTCTTTCCCCTAAACTCAATACATCCTCCAGCATAAAACATTTCTACATGAAGAGGGAAATGAGTATGTCCTGACAATACATAATCATACTTCGAGTAACTTTCTTCTTTCATTGATTCTGAAGTCAATTTTCCCCAGTACACATCCCGCAACTCCCCATGCAAACACAATACAGAACGACCATTTAATAATATTTCTGCATATCCTTCGCCCTGCATTCGACTTTGAATATACTCGTAACTATCAGCTGTCAAAATATCTTTCGTATACTTTAAAGTAACACGTCCCCGTTCACTCGAAAAACGAGAAAAATGTGTACTATCCATCAAAGCCTTTTCGTGATTACCGAATAAATTACACATTACTTCGTATTCTTTTGACAAGGCTTTTATTTCCAGTATAACCTCATTAGGACGCATCCCGTAATTTATGATATCCCCTAAAAAAAATATTCCATCAGGTTTATACTTTTCTTTAAAATCCCGTATTACCGCCTTTAGTGCAGATAAATTCGCGTGTATATCCGATAATATAACAAACTTACTACCCATTCTTAAGAAAATTCATAAAATCATGCTTATTCTCAACAGGAGAAGTTGCTGGACGCCCAAGATCTCCTCTCGAATCAATCCTCACTCGAATTTCCAGTAACATTGGCCCCTTAACTTCCCTTATATTCATCAATATTCTTTCAAGTTCATCTTTAGTTTTTGCCACAAACACATGTTTATATCCACAGGCTTTTGCCACAGCAGGAATATCCAGATAAAATGCCACCGTCGGTTGTCCGCCGACAGACTCATGTGCTCCATTATTAAATACGAAATGCCTGTAATTCATTGGTGCCAACTCGCCAATATTACTAATCGCCCCCATATGCATAATAAAAGCCCCATCACCATCAAAACAAAAAACTTCCCGATCAGTCTTCTCAATAGCAATCCCCAATGCAATTGAAGATGCATGCCCCATAGAACCAACGGTCAGAAAATCTCTCGCATGCCCTTGCCCTAACGCTGTCCTATATTCATATAATTCCCTTGACAACTTTCCCGTGGTAGACACAACAATATCCCGTTCCTTCAAGTGAGCAACAGTGATCTTCAAAGCCTCTTCCCGTGACAACGGATAATCATTTTCTACCTCTTTCTGCAATTTATACTTACCGAATAATCCTTTACGGATAAGCAGAACATGAGAAATACTCTCGTTTTTAACCTGTACAATCGCATTTTGTATTTGTTGCAATGCTAGCTCTTCCCTTTCATCCAATATCGTATACGGAATCTGCATCGCCTCCAACAAAGCAATAGTAACCTCCCCCTGCTTTTTATGTTGAGGCTCATCTTTTATACCCGGTTCTCCGCGCCATCCTACCATAAACAACATTGGCAATTTATACACCTTTTCATCAACTAACGATAACAAAGGATTAATAGCATTCCCTAAACCGGAATTTTGCATATACACCAACGGAATTTTACCTGTTGCCAGATAATATCCGGCAGCAACCCCAACTGCAGCGCCTTCATTAGCTGCAATTAAATTTTTTTCTTCCGGGGTAAAATCTGTAATATACGCACAAATACTTTGCAGTAATGAATCCGGAACCCCGGTAAAGAAATCCACTCCTTGGGCAATAAAGGCGTCGTACACTTTTTTTACATCAACCATCATCAATCTATTTTGTTCCCGGAATCAATTCTAATATTTGTTTTATTGGCATACAATAAGGATCTGCCTCCAGAGATCTTTCATTCTCAAGGATTATTCTTGCCACATTGTACATTGCCGGATAAGAAGCCCTCAACATGTGATTGGCGTAAATCACGATATTTACTCCCCATTCGTTCAGTGCTGTTTCAGTAAACTGATTATACGTCGTGGGTACAACCACGATAGGAGTCACTTTATCTTTCTCTCGGAATTTTTGACAGAACGCCTTTATATCTTCTCCCGACTTGTCTTTACTGTGAATCATCACACCATCAGCACCCGCCTCCACGTAAGCAAAAGCCCTTTCGAGGGCATCTTCTACTGGCTGTCCGCAAATCAAACTTTCAATTCGAGCGATAATCATAAATTCCTTTGTAACCTGCGCATTTTTTCCCGCACGCAACTTGTCACTAAACTCCTCGATTGTAGCTTGGTGCTGTTGAACAGACGTTCCAAACAAAGAATTCTTCTTCAATCCAACTTTATCTTCTATAATAACAGCAGAAATACCATGACGTTCCAACGTCCTAACCGTAAACACAAAATGTTCTATTTTTCCACCCGTGTCTCCATCAAAAATAATCGGTTTCGTCGTGCACTCCAATATATTATTCAAATCCTGCAAACGAGTCGTAAGATCAACAGCCTCGATATCCGGTTTACCTTTACTGGTAGAATCCGTCAAACTACTGGACCACATACCATCAAAAGCTTGTAATTTATCCCCTTTCTGTAAAGAAATACTCTCGATAATTAAACCGGACAAACCACTATGTGCCTCTAGTATTCTCACGATCGGCTTTGCGGCAATCAATCGACGAAGAGTTTTCAGTCGGACATCCGGAGTTGTCCCGATAGCTTTAATGTCCTTATCCAAACCTGACGAATTAATTCCCTTTGTATAAGGGATCTCTATCACTTCGCCTCCAATTTCTTTCATTACACGAAAAACATCTTCCCTAATTTGTTTCAAAGGACCTCCGACCCAATCATCCCCATGAATAATATAATCAGGTTTATATTTCAACAAATTGGGGACATAACTCCATTCTTCTTGCGGAACTACTCGACTAACCCCCTTAATATTAGCAACAACTTCCTCTCTTTGTTCATAGGACAAATGAGGCAAACGCTTATGTGAGGCTATAGCTTTATCGGTTAATAATCCGATCAAAACTTCTCCATATTTGGTAGCTTCCTTAATAATATTAATTAATCCCGGATGCATTATATCCGCCGTCATGCCTAAATAAACCACCTTCTGCATACTCTACAATTCTATATTCTAATTTCAAATTATACTGAAAATCAACCTACTATTTACTCAATAATATGAAAAAATTTATGCCGTATAGAAACTCGCCAAAGATACATAAAATAATACGATTCCCACTATATTTACTGTTCATAAATCAATCCCAGACCATTACACGTTGAATCAATTTATATAATACTGGATCAACCAATTCTAAAGAGCACCTTGAAATTGATAAAGATGATTTTCGGTACATGTAGAGTTTAATTTACAGCCTCAGGCAGTTGTGAGTTGAAAACAAATAATGTACTTTTGTGCGGAGAAAGAATAGAGAGGGGTGGTTTACCCTCCCATAATATAAATAATCACAGGTTAACGCAACTATTTCGCAAATACAGCATCCTTAATAAGTTGGCTAACCTTTTAAAAATGTTTTATGCAAGAATTTGATGTAACGGATTTGATCCGATTGTTATGGAGAAAAAAGTCTTTTATTCTTAAGACTACGTTTATATGTTTGTGTTTGGGCGTGCTTGTTGTGTTATTGAGTTCAAAACAATATACTTCTATTTCCTCTTTTATACCCCAAAAACCGCAAACGGATTTAGACAAAAGTGCTTTGGATGCTTATTTACAAAGGGAGAGTCCAAGTATTTACGAGGCAAATGAAGTGCTAAACCCAGGATTATACCCACGAGTTGTAGAAAATGTGACCTTTCGTAAAAAGGTCATGTATATGCCCGTTTGGGAAGGAAAAGATGGGAAAAAAGTTAATTTAGTGGAATACTTGAGTTCTGATGAGTATCATCCTTTTCATTTTGGCCGTTGGCTAAAGAAATACACGATAGGATTACCCGCCACGATTCGAACGGCAAAAAAGGGAGGTTTTGAAAATGCTATGGAACGAGACACTTCATTGCTTATATTATCACCAAAAGAACAACGGGCAACAGATGTATTGCAAAGAGGTGTGGTTTTATGGATTGGGGAGGACAATGCTTTGTTGCAAGTGACAACAGGAGACCCCGTGGTTGCGGCTCGTTTAGCCCAAAATGTACTGTCGTTGCTGAAAGAAGAAGTAACGAATTACCGTTCTGCAAAAATTGAAGAACAATGGGTATTTTTAAAACGGCAAATAGGAGTAGTTATGCAGGAATTGAAAGCCAAACAACAGGAAATGGCAGAATTGCAGACGAAACAACATATTCTTTCCACTGGAAATATTGATATACAGAAAGGCTATCTATTAGCTGAATATCAACATCTTTACGGTAGTTATCAAGAGTTGAATGGAAAATTGGAAAGATTAAAGTTAAAGACACAGGATAACACGCCGGTATTTACTATGTTAGAAGAAGTTTACGTACCTTATCAAGCATCAGCTCCAAGACGGGGAATTATTTTAACCGCATTCGTGGCTCTCGGACTATTTTTAGGAATGGTATTGGTAATCACACTACCTTATATAGCAGAAGTGACTCGAAGTAAATTTTTGATGCGTCATTTTTCGGTGAAAGGGGATCAAGTAAAAGATGTTGAATAAGCGACTGATAGGAAATCCGCTAGTTGAGAATTTTCTCTCGTTAGCCATTTTGCAGGGGATAAATTATCTTTTGCCGTTGATCACGATACCTTATCTTTACAACCATCTGGGAGTGGAGCATTACGGGTTAGTAAATTTTGCTATTGCTTTTATGCAATACTTTCTGATCGTGACCGATTTCGGCTTCGGATTATCTGGGACTCGCTATATCGCAGAAAACAGAGATCAGAAAGAGGCGATCAATACTTATGTGAATAGTGCAACTTTTTCCCGCATGGGGATTTGTATCGTTTCTTTCGTCATCTTATTGATTTGTTTGTTTCTAATTCCTTCTCTAAGACAAGAAAAGATGTTCTTCTTGTTATTTTTTGGGCAGGTAGTAGGAAATATTATGTCTCCCTACTGGTTCTTTCAAGGAATGGAGCAAATGAGATTTATCACGATAATGACTGTCGTAACAAAAGTATTGAGCCTAACACCTTTATTCTTTGTGGTAAAAGATAGTGCTGATTATTTTTATATCCCGATTTGTTATAGTGTGGGGAGTATCGGGAGTGGAATCATTTGCCTTTATTTGATGAAAAAACGGTTTGGAGTAAACTTCTTTTTTCCAAAAATAAAAAATATTATGACCGTGACAAAAGATAGTGCCAATTATTTTCTATCACGAATTTCTGTTTCGATGTTTACGAATACCAATACCTTTGTGTTAGGATTGGTTTTAGGTAACACCGCAGTTGGCTATTACTCTTTGGCAGACAAGGTTTATCAAGCGTTAACAGGGATATACCAACCTTTAGTGTCTGCAATATTTCCTTATATGACGAAAAACAAAAGAGTAGCCCTTTTCAAGAAGATTTTTATTTGGTCGAATTTGGCTAATATTTGCTTGGTTATTATTGTTGCCTTATGTATATCGGATATTATGCATTTATTGTTTCAGAATGTGGATGAATCTAGTGTGAACGTGATGTATATTTTTCTGCTTGCCTGCTTGGTAGCTTTGCCAAACACATTGCTGGGATATCCATTTTTGGCAGCATTGGGACATCCTAATTTTACAAACTATTCGCTAGTTGGAGTTTCATTGGTACATATTGTTATAATTACTTGTTTGTGGGGTAGCGGATGGATTTCTATTTATAGCGTGGCTTGGGTCGTGGTGATGACAGAAACATTATTGTTATTAGTTCGGGCTTGGGGCGGACATAAATATCAGCTTTACGGACAGAGTATAATAAAAAAAGTAATAAAATGAGTTTGAGTTATAAAGAGGTACGAACTTTTACTCCCATGGGGAAATGGAATACCAGATTGGTAGCGGATTGGCTATGTATGCCGCTGTCTCCTTTTTTTTCAACAAGATTCGTGGAGTGGAAATTGAGACCGAATACAATCACGTTATTCATGATTTTCTTCGGGGTTATGGGATCTGTGTTTTTTGCCTTGCCCGATTGGAGTTTTAAAGTGACGGGGATCATTTGTTTTTATTTGTGGTATGTGATGGATTGCAGTGATGGAGAAGTGGCTCGAATCACAAAACAATTCTCTACATACGGGCGGGATATGGATTATTGGGCACACCTAACTTGTCATCCATTAATGAATTTGGCTCTTTGGTATTCGTATTTGCAACTTGGGAGATATGACGAGAGGCTATTGGCTTTTGTGTTTATAGTATTTATTTCGATAGAATTCCAACATCGGGCTTTATTGACATTTCAAGCCTATCACCGGAAAGAAACAGGCACGGAAAATATTGATAATCCTTCTGTATTTCGATATATTTTCCGACAAATGTACCAATATCCGAATTTTATATTGCTGTTTCCATTAATATTCTTGTTGGAATATTTCACGAAAATTCCCACGTTCTATTTACTCGTGGGATGGTGCTCGTTTTTTGTCGTAGGAGTAGGACAAGCTTTATTGAGAATGATTGCATTTTGTTATAAGGGTTAAGGATGAGCGAAGAAAGAAAAATCGGCTTGAAAGACACGTTATCGATGTTACTATGGGGAGTAGTGATTCTTATTATTACTCGTCAAGTACCTTTCGTGTCGTATAGTATATTCGGTAATCTGGCTTTGCTAGGTATTGTCGTATTGAATATACGTTATAATGCAACCGGATTTTATCGCACATTTCTGCCTATTCTCTGCTGGTGGTTCTTTCTGGTATTTTACGCCTTGCTACAGGGGAACGAAGTGCCCCTCGTGGCTCGCTTTGCTCTGATTATTTTCTTCCTACTAGCGGTTTATTTCATCATTTTACCTTCTCGGATGATCAAGCTGCTGTTCGCTTTTACATTGTTACAATGTATATTTCTAATCGGACTAGAGTTTGTTCTTTTGCTCTTTTTTAATTTAGAGACATATGAACCACTCCGACATTATTTTATCAATCAGGGATGGGGAGACGTTTACACGTTCACGGGATATTTTTATAATATACCGGTAAAAGGTAACGCACTATTACCTTTCGTGTATATGCTATCGTATTTTGTACCTGTATTTCCGGAAAAAAGAAAACGTTTCTTCAGGTGTATATATTTGTTGGCTATCGTATTTGCCGGAAACTTTGCTTACCTAATCAGCTTGTTTTTCTTCCATTTTATACTCTTTTTCTTACAGAATGAGTCTCTCCGACGATTACAGATGAAGGTTCTAGGATTATCTTTTCTAATTGTATTGTTTTTTATCCCCGGATTGATTTTCGTGGAGAATGTCATGTCTAAAAAAGTAGATTCTATGGGGACAAGACAAGATCAAGTGGAGGTCTTGATACGAGATATGGGACAAGAACACATGACTATTTGGCTGGGAAAAGGATTAGGAAATACGGTTTCGGAGAAAACAGCTTATCGGGATTACACTGGAAATGTTTATTTCGAGTTACAGACGGTTTATTTCTTTAATCAATTAGGAATTGTGAATTTTATTGTTTTTATATTGTTGAATCTATTTTTGGCTTACACGAAGATTCGAGATCCTAGGTTGTTGTTCGCTTATTTATGCTATATTCTTTATGCATTTACGAATCCTTATATCTTGGATACGAATCAAGTGATTGTGATATTAACTTTAGTAATGGCAAATAAAATACTTGAAGATGAAAATAGGGTGTGTACTCGTAATGTATAATCCTCAACAGGAGTTGTTGACAGCTTCTTTAGACTCATTGAATAAACAAGTGGATGAAATCTTCTTGGGGGATAATTCTGTGAATATGCCGGATTTTATGGCAACATTACTTACTTTATATCCCAATGTGTATTATCGTGGTTTCAAGGAGAATTTAGGGATTGCCGAGGCACAGAACCGAGGGATCGCTTATTTCCAAGAAAAGGAATTTGATTTCGTGCTATTTATGGATCAGGACAGCTTGGCTCCGAAAAATTTAGTTATTTCTTTACTAGCAGATTACGCTCGTTTGCAGCAAACAGGAATTGCTATCGGAGGAATCGGTCCCCGCCCCTTTAATCGGAGCGAAGGAAAACCCTACGTGGGGGCAGTGAAGAAGGGAAAATTAATTTTACCGGGAATCACGGAAGTTGGAGAAATTATTAGTTCTGCATCATTGATTCCTATGGTCCATTTCAAGCAGATCGGAGGGATGGAGTCGAGTTTATTTATTGATGGGGTAGATCATGAATGGTGCTGGAGAGCCAAGAAGATGGGTGGATGGCGCTTTTTTATTTCAGAGAAAGTACAATTGAGTCATCAAGTAGGAGAAGGTGACCGACCGTTCATTCTTCGGAAAGTGGCTATACCCACGCCTTTTCGTACATATTATCAATTTCGAAATTATTTTAGATTGGTTCATCGGGGATATGTACCCTTGTATTGGAAAGTTTCTAATGGTTTCAAATATAGTATAAAAATTTTTTATTATCCTTTATGCGTCTCTCCGCGTATAAGTTACATGAAGCAAATATTAAAAGGAATTTATGCAGGAATTACAGGTAAATAAGGAAAGCTGTTTTTCGGTATTAATGGCTGTTTACACGAAGGAGCAACCGCTTTTTTTCAGAGAAGCCTTGCAAAGCGTATTTGAACAGAGTTTAACTCCGAATGAAGTGGTATTAGTGAAAGACGGTCCGCTAACTGAAGAATTGGATCAAGTAATTGCTGATTTTTCTAATGAAAGAAAACAATTAAGGGTTATTGCTTTAGAGGAAAATCGGGGACTAGGAGAGGCATTACGTGTTGGATTGGATGCTTGTTCTTTTGACCTAGTAGCACGAATGGATAGCGATGATATTTGTAAACCAAATCGCTTTGAAAAACAAGTTACCTTTCTGAAAGAACATCAAGAAGTGACTATTGTCGGCAGCTGGATAGAAGAGTTCTCTGATTGTAAAGAGAAAATAGAAGCAATTAGAAAATTACCTCAAGAAGATAAGAAGTTAAAGGTATTTATGAAATGGAGGAATCCATTTAACCATATGACGGTGATGTTCCGAAAAAAGGATATACTTGCAGTAGGCGGTTATCAACCGTTTTATCTATTAGAGGACTATTATCTTTGGAATAGGTTAGCCAATGCCAATTATTGCTTTGCTAATATTGGGGATTCTTTGTTGTGGGCAAGGGGCGGTTACACGATGCTGGAGCGACGAGGCGGGTGGAAATATGTCGTATCTGAAAGTCGATTATTAAAATACATGTATAGTTCCGGGCGAATTAATATTGCGGAATTCGGGATAAATTTGATAATGAAGAGTGTGATTCGTTTAATTGGAAAACGATTACGCCATACAGTGTATACGTTTTTTTTGCGTAAAAAAGTAAAATGTGATAAATAAATTCATGACAAGAAAACGACTTTACATGCAAATGACAAACACTCAACAATTCGTCAATAGAATTTACAAAGATGTAAACCTATAGAGAACCCACTGCAATCCTAGCCAAGTAATACCGTAGTCATACCCTACCTCCGGTCTTCCTCCGTTTATCACGCAGAGATTCTATTATCTCCAATATAGAATCCCCGCCCTTAAGGCACCAATTCACCGCCTCCGTGTACTTATTTCTATAGGTCTTGGGTAGTATTACGATAGGTTTTCAGTAAGACATTCACCTCGAATCACAGGAATTGAGCCATATACACGGGAAGATAAATAATTTGCTCTTCTTTACGAAGTTCCTTTGTATAAACGAGATAACGAGAAAGAATCTTATTGGAAAACTTATTGCAGAAAGCATTGATGCTCTCCCGGAAAGATCAATCTTTCTGAAATCGTCTTCATACAATTGAGTAATAGCTCTCTTTACCCCAAATACCCGAAAATCTCAAAATCTTCGTTCACAAATGGACCTCATTATCTCGTGAGAAAACAATAATTACATCAGAAACACTTTCACAAAACTTCCTCCATCCGCACTAGTTCATGATTACGGAACTGCATCACGATACAATGTAATTTCGTGTCATGTATCATCAGCTTCACTCGCGGAGCCACAGCATACCTCTTTATTTGCTCCGTGGCCTCCAACCATTGCATTTCGGCTTTGACATCAGTATCCTTTGCCGACAAATATTTCAATTCAATGATATAACTATGCTTCACCTCGTAATGAAGCAAATCAGGCATCAGGAATATATCACAGTAACCATGGTCCAATTCCATCTCCGGAGCTATCAAGTAATAGGCATTCGCACTCAAGTAAGCGGTAAAGAAACCTTGTATATTGCGCTCTCCCTCGATAGCACTACGCACCGAAGAATTCTCCTTATAGGCATGGGCAATAAATTCCAACGTTTCTCGCCAAGCACCATCGTAGGCCATGTTATCAAACAAATCTATCAAATTGTTCAAATCAATATACCTCCGGCTTTGGTACTCTTCCAACATAAATTCGTAATACTGCTTGCGTACGTTATTATTGGGAATACTCAATACTAAACGAGTACCCCGTGTAGCGGTAATTGTCAACATACCGTAATAAAACAGCAAACTAGGAAACACCTCCGGATTCGTTATCTCAGAGGCAGGAAAAGTCAGTTCCAAATTCGCCACAACCTGTCCTTCTTCCGCAATCTTACGTAACACCCCTTTACGATTACCATCCAACTTATCAAGCTGGAGAAGTTTTTTCATTTTATTATAATCCGTGCGGGTATTAGGATCTATCATCTCCTTGGGTGACTTGCCTAGACTTATGTAATTACGCAAATAATAAAGCACCATGTCGCAATTAAATATCTTCGGGTCACGTACCAAACTCTCTTCCGCAAAACAATAGTTGTCATACCACGGCTTCATTTCCGTTATCATCGCTTCGATATCCGGGTTCCCCGGCAACCGCCCCGCATCCTTATAATATTGAAGCATCTCTCGCACGTCCGTTTCAGAGAATCCCAACATCATGTTGAACTCGTGCTTGGTACTAATATTCCAACCAATATTGAATCCGCTGGTCAAATCGTCCAGTGTCACGGGACTTACCCCCGTCATGAAGATACGCTCGAACATACCCTTGAACTTTTTGAATATCTCGCGATAAAAACCGCTGGCATGGGTTAAAGCACGATACACGTCATTACCTTGCTCGTTAAGCACCACGTTGGTAAAGTTATCATATTCATCGACAATCAAGTAAAGCGGGTACCCCAAGCGTTTTGCCTCCACCTCGATAACACTCAACTTGTCGGCAGCAGACATCGAAGCGTAAAAACTCTCCACCACTCTCGGCAGATAGGCATCCTCGTAAGTTGCCATGAACCCGTCTAACTGACGACAACAATACAAATTGAAATTCTCCTCCAAAGAACTCATGCCCGCACCCGCTTTCGAGAAATCGAGAAAAAGAACTTGATACCTTCCCCGCAACGGCGTGGGATGTTTACCAATCCACAAATTCCCGAAGCGTTTCTCGAACTTCTCTTTCTGCGAAATATCGTAATACGCTTGTAACATACTTAGGAAAATACTCTTCCCGAAGCGACGGGGACGGATAAGGAACAAACTATTAGGCTGTTCTTCCAGCATGGGCAAATACATCGTCTTGTCCACGTAATACTCTACAAAGTTAGAAACACCATAAGGGATTCTCTTTACATTTTCCATCGTCATTTCAGCTGTTCAACTCATAATCAAGAGATAAGCAAAGATAGTCCTTTCCGGTTAAAAGCACAAGAGGGATTTATTACAAAATCGTTCACAAACGAACCACACTATCCTGTGACACGGCAGCAATTACATTACCAACCCGGGGCAATCGAACCAAAACCCGACACACACCCGGCTCATCAAGCAATTCTCCCTCAAGTCCTAAAAGTTTACCTTGAATGACACGAACGGGAGAAGTAACCGGAATATCACCTTCAACAACATCTATTTCCTCCGCGTGATCATTTAAAAGACGCAAGGATGTAATCTGTTGCTCGGAATACACGACAGGGGTTTCGCCCTCTCGTAAAAAAGATATTATGCCGGTAATGTCTTGAATTTTGGAAAACTCGGAACGTGTAAGCCGCACGAATACACAATTGCTAAACAGAGGAACTTCCACCCGTTTTACCTGATTATCCGAATTCCACTCCACCACACGCGAAGGGATATAATACACGATTCCGGCTTCATCAAGTCGTTTTTTTACACGTTTTTCCGCCCGAGAAGCGGTATATATAGCATACCAATTCGTCTGCTCCATTATTCTCTCACTTCTAAATTTTCAGTCACCTGAATTTTATCCAGCACCTCCTGCATGTGGTGTTGAACTCCCTCTTCTTCCATTTGAAAATCAATGGATTCATAAGTAGAGTTCTTGGATTTAAACTCGGGAACGATACATTTCATTTGTTTTACCACGGCAAAGTTATCCCTCGTTTGCAAAGCGATATCAAGAGCTTTGATCGAATCGACAACTTCATTATAATTATATTCACGCACTTTAGCAATCTTGATTCTCTCGTGCACGGTAGGTAAAGTGGTTTCTTTCACGTTAAGTACCTCCTCGTACAACTTTTCACCCGGACGCAAGCCCGTGAACACGATATGAATATCTTTACCTATCTCGTAACCGGAAAGTTTAATCATCTTCCGCGCCAAATCAACGATTTTGACACTCTTACCCATGTCGAACACGAATATTTCACCACCGTTACCCAATGCCCCGGCTTGAAGTACCAACTGGCAAGCCTCCGGGATAGTCATAAAGAAACGGGTAATCTCGGGATGAGTTACCGTAACCGGCCCCCCGGCCTCTATCTGTTTTTTGAAACGAGGGATAACCGAACCATTGGAGCCTAAAACATTTCCGAAACGCGTCGTGATAAAACGAGTATTCGCTATTCGATTTAAAGATTGTGTATAGATTTCCGCGATACGCTTGCTGGCACCCATGACATTGGTAGGATTCACCGCTTTATCGGTAGAGATCATCACGAAACGTTGGCAATCATATTTGACAGCACAATCAGCCACGTTTTTCGTTCCCAGAATATTGGTTTTCACACCTTCGATCGGGTGTTTTTCCATCATTGGGACATGCTTGTAAGCCGCCGCGTGATACACTATATTAGGTCTGCATGTTTTGAATATACCTTCTACCCGACTCTGGTCACGAACATCACCGATCTCGATCTTGTAATCGGTAAAACCACATTCTTCCTTTAATTCCAATTCGATATCATAAAGAGCAGATTCGGCTTGATCGAACAACACGATCATCGCCGGGTTGAAATGAGTCAACTGGCGCACGATTTCACTACCGATTGAACCTGCCGCACCCGTTACCAGCACGACCTTGTTCAATAATTGTTTACGCAAATTCATCTCGTCCATGTGGATCACTTCACGCTCGAGTAAATCCTCGATCTTTATATTTTTAATATGCCGCATGCTCAATTCCCCGTTTATCCAACTCTCGAAACGAGGTACCTCAAGCACGTTGACATTCGCGGTCAAACAGGTTTCCACGATCTCTCGCTTTTTATCAGCCGAAATCTGTTTTTTGGCAATCACCACTTTATCTACCCGGTGACGTTTCAACAGCCCGGGCAAAGCGGACATCTTGTATATTTTGACTCCTTCAAGTACTTTCCCCGCCTTGCGATTGTTCACGTCGATAAAAGCCAACACGTTATAAGTGGCATCTTCCACGTTATCCATGGCATGCTTTGCCATAATCCCGTACTCGTCACTACCACAGATAATCACGTTCTTTTTCGTGCGCTCGGCCCCGACGTACTGGGAAAAGATTTTTTTCACGATCGCACGACTCATCACCATCACGCTTGTCAATCCCACGTACTCGGTAAGAAGCACCGACAAAGGGATGTAAGTCTCGCCAAACACTAGAAAATAGATACCGTCTCCCATCAAAAGAGCTATCTCACCCGCTGTCAAGACGTAATAGATACGCAAAGCATCCTCTGTTCCCGAGAAACGCACTATGCCGGAATAAGTACGCCCCAACACGAAACTGATAATTCGGACTCCCACGATCACGAGGGCTCCGTTCAGAACAAAATCCAACCTCATCCGGTCAATTTGGAAATTAACCCAGATCAGATAGGCAACACTCACAGCCATTATGCACAACGCCACGTCTATCAAGAATACAATCCATCTAGGCGTGTAAGAAAATGAATGCAATGTCCTCATTCTGTAAAGACCATTTGTTATAAAAGCAACCATATCATTATTAGTATAAAATAAAAACCTTCGCGGATTACCATTCCTTAAAGGTGGACATCCGCGAAGGTAATAGAAATATATTAAAAAGAAAACTTTTTTAATATGCTTTTAATACGTTCACCTCTTCCGGCGTTAAAAATCGCCAACGTCCCCGCGGCAGATTTTTCTTCGTGATCCCGGCGAAAAATACCCTATCCAACCGGAGTATCTGGTACCCCAGATGCTCGAATATCCGGCGAACGATTCGATTCCGACCGGAATGAATCTCAATCCCGACCTGAGTCTTATCGTCAGCAGATACCATAACTTCATCGGCTTTAATAAAACCGTCTTCAAGGTCAATACCTTTCCGTATGGCATCCAAATCTCCGGTTTTTACCACCTTATCCAAGAATACGTGATAAATCTTCTTCTGGTTATACTTGGGATGCGTTAATTTTTTAGCCAAATCGCCATCATTCGTGAAAAGTAACACTCCTGTGGTCTGACGGTCCAAACGCCCAATCGGGTAAACCCGTTCTTTGCAAGCTCCGTCGATCAACGACATCACGGTTTTACGCTCCAAGGGATCTTCCACCGTGGTCACGTAATCTTTCGGTTTATTCAACACGAGATATACTTTGCGCTCCGGAACAATCACTTGCTCATCCACTTCAACTTTATCCGTCCGTTTCACTTTCACCCCTACCTGCTGTACAATCTCACCGTTCACCTTCACTCGTCCGGTAGTAATCAAAACATCCGCATCACGTCTGGAACAAACACCTCCTTTGGCAATATAACGGTTTAAGCGCAGTTCTGTTTCCTGTCCCTCGTTTTTCTTGCGAAACTCGATTTGCTTTTTCTTGCTGTATACACTTCTGGATGCCTCCTCGTTATCAAACGATCTCTTGGGACGCTCGGAAAACCGTTCGCGACGATCTCCTCGATCATCCCGATTTCCCTGCTCCCGACGATCATCTCTCCGGTACGCGTCACGATTTCTGTCTTGGAATCGATTTTCTCTGTTTCTATCCTGATCTTGCGGACGTCTTTCACGACGGTCTTCACGGTCTGAATTACGGTAATTATCACGATACTCTCTTCTCTCACGATTATCTCGATTATCTCGGTTATCACGGTCATTGCGATATTCCCGTCTTTCACGAGCATCTCGACTATCCCTGTTATCACGATACTCCCGTCTTTCCCGGTTATCACGGTTGTCCCGGCTATCCCGATCAAAAGATCTTCTCGGAGCACGGTTATTGTTATCCCGATTCTCGAAACGATTGCCTTCACGTGTTCCTCTTTCCCGGTTTCCATCCGTCTCCCGACGATAACGATTCCCGTTGTCGGAATCCCCGGATTGTTCTCTTTCTCTTTCCTTGTTCAAATCACGGATACCATTATATCCACGTTCACGGTCAGACCGCTCCGCGTTAAAACGGCTAGGTCTTCTGAATTCTCTTTCTCCACCCTCACGGTTTTCGAAATTCTGTGTTCTGCCCCGACGATTCTCATCACGATTCTCTGTCGGTCTAGTAATTCTAGGTCTTTTAGTTTCCCTACTCATGTTCTAAATCTCAATTTAATTTTTGATTTTATTTCAATCACGCGAGCCGATGCCCATTTCTAATTTTGAAACAGTGATCACCCTATTTATCTTTCATTTTCAATTTTACATTTTCAATTTTCAATTACTTCGGTGCCGCCCTATAAACGAAAAACGCCACCACAGAGAACAGGATATTCGGTATCCATACAGCTAATAACGGATTCATGTTTCCATTGGTTGCAAAAACTGTTGAAAATTGCATGAATAAAATGTACGAGAAACTGATTAATAAACCTAATCCCAAGTGGAATCCCATTCCTCCCCGTATTTTTCGGGAGGCTATACACACGCCGATTAACGTCAATATAAAAGTGGAAAAAGCACCCGAAAACATCTTGTACTTTTCGATCTGGTATTCCACCACGTTACTGCTTCCCCGCAATTTTTGACGGGCTATATACTCGTCCAACTCCGGCAATGTCAGACGTTCCTTGATTTTCTTCGGGTCTTCAGTAAATTCTTTTACACTGAAATTCAGTACGGTATCGATATCTTCTTTCCCGACAGTATAAGTTTCATTCGTCCCGTCAAATTCCCGTAAAACCCAATTTTTGATAGTCCATTTTTCTTTTTTATCATTCCACACGATAGAATTCGCAGACAATTTGCTGACCAGCGTGTCATCCTTGAACACCTCGTACGTGAAATTATCTCCCCGTTTGGCATATATACTGAACCCGCTCATGTAAATAAACTCACCGGGCGCCACCTGCTGGTGAATATCATTCTCCTTGAAATTATAAGGTTTCCAGATATATTTTTCAGAAAAATCAATCCGTTTTTTATTGGCATTGGGTATAATGAACGCGCTCAACAAGAGTGACAGACCGGCAATTACCCCCGCCGAAATCATGTACGGGCGCACCATACGCCGGAAACTGATTCCCGTGCTCAGAATAGCGATAATCTCACTGTTGTACGCCATCTTCGAGGTGAAAAAGATCACGGATATAAACGTGAACAAGGCGGAGAACATATTAGCGAAATAAGGCACGAAATTCACGTAATAATCGAAAATAATCGCCTGCACCGGGGCTTCTTTTTCAAGAAATTTCTCCAAACGTTCCGAGAGGTCGAAAACAATCACAATACTCAAGATTAGCACCATCGAGAAAAAGAAGGTACCCAAGAATTTCCGGATAATATAGATGTCTATTTTTTTCATTTTCACATGTACCTCGCGGCACTACAATCTTCTTGTAACTTTTTTAATCGTTCTCGTTTTCCACTCTACAAAATCCCCTGCCTGTATATGTCGGCGTGCTTCCCGCACCAACCACAAATAAAACGACAAATTATGGATCGAGCAAATTTGTAAGCCTAAAATTTCATCCGCTTTTATTAAATGTCGCAAATAAGCTTTCGAGTAATCGGTATCCGCGAAACTCAACCCGGCGGGATCGATAGGACTGAAATCATTCTCCCATTTCTTGTTCTTTATATTGATAACCCCTTCTGTCGTGAACAACATCCCGTTCCTACCGTTACGCGTCGGCATCACGCAATCGAACATATCCACTCCAAGGGAAATCGCTTCCAGAATATTTTCCGGCGTTCCCACGCCCATGAGATAACGGGGCTTATCTCGCGGCAAAATCCGATTGACAACCTGAATCATCTCGTACATGGTTTCCGCCTCTTCCCCGACGGCCAATCCCCCGATAGCGTAACCTTCCCGTCCCAAAGCCACGGCATGCTCCGCAGCACGTTCCCGTAAATCTTTATACACGCAACCCTGCACGATAGGAAAAAGTGACTGGTGATACCCGTACAAGGGTTCCGTCGCGTCAAACTGCCGCACGCATCTTTCCAACCAACGCTGCGTGAGTTCCAACGACTTTTTCGCGTACCCGTAATCACTCTGTCCCGGGGGACATTCGTCAAACGCCATCACGATATCCGCCCCGATCTTTCGCTGAATATCCATCACGTTCTCCGGCGTGAATAAATGCTTCGAACCATCTATATGCGAACGAAATACAACTCCCTCTTCCGTGATTTTCCGGCAGTCCCCTAAAGAAAATACTTGAAAACCGCCACTATCAGTGAGGATCGGACCATCCCACGAGTTAAACTTGTGCAAGCCGCCGGCAGCTTCCAATATACCCGTGCCCGGACGCAGATACAAGTGATACGTGTTTCCCAGAATGATTTGGGCTTTAATATCTTCCTTCAATTCCCTTGCATGCACGGCCTTCACGGTTCCCACCGTGCCCACGGGCATAAAAATCGGAGTTTCGATATTCCCATGATCCGTGGTCAACACACCGCATCGTGCCTCACTATTCTTGTCTTTCGCTAAAAGGGTATATTTCATCTAATCATGATTTTGAGCCTGCAAAGATAGCACAAGTAAACGAGAGTTGCAACACTAACTTTTTCGGTTCAAACGAATCATCTCCTGTAATCGCCTAAAACGGGCACAAACTTTTGACCACGTCCCCGCTTTGTCCCTAAAGCATAAACCGACATTATCCTTTATCGAGAATAGTGTCAGCGTGAAGGGTTGCTCTTTATACATTCGCACCCACACGTCATAAGTCAACATACAACACGCACGACATCTCCAAGCATTTTTACGCGGTTCGCGATAAATCATTTCCACGGCACAAGCATACCTCGAACCATCCGGGAGATCCACGAATAAAGAATCCGTATTGAAAACCGCGTTCGTTTCCACCGTAATCAATAATGTCACGGAATCCCTTGCATCCAAATAAGTATAATCATACAACAAAGACCCGCGACACAATTTCATATTCCCTTTCATCTCCGCCATTTTTTGAGGATACACGAAATAAAGCAATCCATCCGGATGTATTTTCTGCACGTAGAAACCTTTCAGATTCTGGGCTCCCAGCGGCAAAGCCATGAACAACACAAACACCAAAAACAATCTTCTCATAACTATTATATATATAAAAATAATCCGACCAAATTTACACCTAGTCGGATTAATACATGTTTCAATTAAATCTTCCGTTTACTCCCCGTAAACCATCACCTTATAAGTACTGAAAATTCCCAAAATACTCTTTTTCTGGCTGTCCACGTGGCTGATTTTCTTAATTCCGGCAGACTTGGCAGCGGCTTGAATAGAAGCATCTCCCGACAGATACACTCCCAAAATATTGTTCACGGAAGCAGTTCCTACCTTTGAGCCCAGCGGGTTGGATGTCACGTGTTCACCTGTTTGCACATCCATGTAAATAGCTCCCATTCCGGCTTGACTTGACAAAGACGCACAGCTTGACATACCCGCTGCCACTACCACTAGTAACAATAATCTTTTAATTGATTTCATAGTTTCTATTTTTAAATTTTAAATATAAGGTTCTTGTAACAACGCTCTTTTTAATATTTTTTCAAAAATACAAGAAAATCATAATTTCCCGTGCAATATAACGATGCGGGAATGACACGATTTTATTGCGAATCTTGCGACTGCATTTTCTCTTTTAACCGCTCGGACAAGTATGAAAAAAAGTCCCGTTTCAAAAGCAGGGAAACCCGAAATAACAGAGTCGTGTCAATACTTTCCTTTTGAAACAAACGATAAACGTTTGAACGATCGCATGACAATTTACGGGCAAACCAACTAATGCTCCGCTCCTGTTTTTCCAATTCCTCCTTAATTAAATCTCCGATACTTTTCTCCATAGTTTTTATCTCTATCCGTTACATCGCGAAAAACAACTGTCTTTCCATGAATTTCCTCTTTTTAACGACCGGGGACACCTTGGTACACCATCCATTTCCCATCAACTTTCCTCACATCCAAATTATCCGTTCTTTCTCTCTCTCCTTTTTTTTCTTTCAACAAGACCTGCACCTTTGCCTTAGTGCCATCTTCCGAAAACTCAATCCCTTTCACGGTTTCCTCGTACTTGGCTGCCTCTTCTTCCATGAATTTCAATACTTGTTTATCTTTAGCTTTTCCCGCTTTGACTATCTGGAAAAGCATATCATTTCCCACCACGTATTTCTCCATGGATGAATAGTTACCCTCTTTCGAGTCTTTATAAAACTTCAACGCCAAATCTTTCACTGTTTCCTCATCCGACTTACCACATGATGCCATTAAACCGCAAACGAGTAACAACATCAAACTAAATAATTTTGTTTTCATATTCAAACGATTAAATTAAACTTATTCCTCTTCTATCACGGCAAATTCATTCCATTTATTAGCTGCTTTATAAGTTTCAAGAGAACCTTTAGGCACAATCAATGTACACTCGGACGCATTCGCAAACGGTGAAAGCGATAAAACCAAAGGTTCTGCCCGATTACAACGCACGTACTTTATGTCCGGCATCCCGTAAAAAGCTTGATATCCCAATGAAACCAAGGTACTCGGGAGAATTATCGTATTTCCTATACTTTTACAAGCAAAGGCATAACTCTTTACCGTAGTCACCCCTTCCGGAATAGTCAAATTACCCGTGAAAGCGTCACAATAACTAAAAGCATTTTCCCCTATCATGCGTAACGAAGCAGGCAACACCAAAGCTCCGGACAAGGACTTACAATTCCAAAATGCGTTATCTCCAATCTCTTCCAAACCGGAAGGCAAAGTCAACGCCCCGTTGAATCCCCTGCAATCGGAAAACACAGAAGCCTCAATCACCTTTATTCCATTCGGTACAATCAAATTACCCGTGAAACCTGAGCAAGATGAAAACGCCCCTTTCCCGATTCGTGTAAGCGTTGACGGAAGACTCAATTGCCCCGTGAAAGAACAAGCTCTAAAAGCCTCCATTCCTATAGTTTCCAAACCGTAAGGTAAAGTCAACGCTCCCTCGAAAGCACAATCGGCAAACGCCTTGTCACCAATCGATTTCACGTTAGAAGGAACAACCAGATTACCGGCTAATTGAATACAATGATCGAAAGCACTCTCCCCTATCTCTTCCAACGCCGCGGACAAAGTTACCCCGGTAATTTTCTTACAATAATTAAAAGCTTCCTTACCAATTATCCGTACCCCATCAGGAATAATTACATCCCCCGTTAACGATTCGCAACCATTAAAAGCCGACTCTCCAATTTCAACACAAGTGGCAGGCAACACCAATTTCCCGTCAAAATAATTTCCATAAAAAGCCCTACGGCTAATCACCTCTATTCCATCAGGCAAAATCAAATCGCCACGCAAACCGGTGCATTGCGCGAAAGCGTACTCGCCTACTTCCTTCAACCCGTCAGGCAATTCCAGTGTTCCGGTAAAATTATTACAAGACTGGAAAGCCGCGTACCCGATTTTCGTCACGCTTCCCGGAAGTTTCAATTCCCCTTTAAAACCGCAATCATAAAAAGCATTGTCCCCAATCTCCTCCAGCCGAGATGGTAACACAATATACCGGAAAGCACTCTTCCCGTGAAAAGCCCGAGCGGGAATACTGGTATCTTCCACCTCTTCCATATCGATACTTGTCAACTTTGTCATGGAATACTTCATGGCGTCATAATCATCCTGTCCCAATGTTCCGCTCAACTTCACCCCGCAAGTAGTCGTCATACGCTCTTTTCCGACCAATTCCCTCAAAGCTCCCGGAGTCTTCACGTGAATATACAGGCTATCGCCCACACCTTGATACACACCGATAGTACGAGCTGTACCATTCTCCCTCACCGTGATCAATCCCTTGCGATAATCGCGGGTAGTGTTCGTATCCACGGAGAATTGCAACGTACTTACTTCCCCGTCAAGAGACGAGATACATTTTAGCCACGAATACTCACTTGGGATGTCCACGCTAGGAATCCCACCGGAAGACACGTTTACCGAAACTATATTCTTCCCGCTACTCACACAACATACATCGTCAACCACCGTACTTCCACCTCCTTGCGAGAAACCGTATCCCTCTTGCTGTGGATAAATGTATACATCGGCATTGAAAGTATTCCAATTGGGCAAGCGTTTAATCTCTTCCGGAAACACTCCGGTCAAACGATTGCCATACAAAACCAATTTCCCCAAACCGGTAATATTACCCAACGATGCGGGAACAATTCCAGTTAATTGATTATTATGCAAAAGCAAAGAATATAAACCAGTCAAATTACCCAATTCTTCCGGAATATTTCCGGATAAATTATTATCATGCAATGCCAAAACCGAAAGAGTAATAAGTTTTCCAAACTCTTTCGGTATATTACCGGTCAACTGATTATACATCAAAAACAATCTTTCTAACTTCTGCAAGTTCCCTAGTTCAGCAGGAATATTTCCGGTTAATTGATTCATATGCAAAAACAAATTTGTTAATTCCGTTAACAAACCCAATTCGACAGGGATCTCACCGGATAAACGATTATCACATAATTCTAAATATTCTAATTTTACCAATAACGACAATTCCTTGGGTATACTTCCGGTTAATGCATTACTACTCAAACGTAATGTCTGCAGATTTGTTAGATTTCCTAATTCTGGAGGAATATTTCCGGTCAATTGGTTTCTTTCTTCACCAAGTCCTAATCCCAAGTATTGCAATTCACTTAATTTTCCAAGCCCAGAGGGAATATTCCCAATTAAATTATTTCCATCTAATTCTAATTTTATAACCCTTCCATCTCCATTACAAGTCACCCCATACCATTCCGACAATGGTTTATCGCTACACCAGTTCGCATTATTTATCCAATTCTGACCACCCGTCGCGTTGTAAAAAGCGATCAACGTCTCCCGGTCCGAAACACCTCCCTCTTGAGTAACCGTGAGAACAACATTTCTCTTCATCCCCGGTTCTCCGACACTTACCACGATTTCTCCCGAACGGGGACTCCCGTTATTGGCGGTTGCCGTTACCGTAAGAGTATTACCGCTAGCCACCGCACTACACCACCCGGTGATTTCCGGATCTATTGCAAACGTCCAAGAACTTTGATTCGTGAGCACCAACACGTTTCGGTTTTCGCCCGCGGGAGCCATTTGCAAGGTATCGTGATTTAGCATCAACGTCATATCCGGCAATTGGATCACGCGAACCGTCTTCTGTAAACTACCCGCCGTGAAAGTAATCGCACACTCCCGGGCAACAGTTGTATTACCATAAGCCTTGGTATAAACGGTCACCGTGTTAGCGTCTTCCATCAACTCGCACCAGTCCGCACCTCCCGTCACCGAAGCCGTCCACTCCTCGGCATTGGTTGTTACCCAAAGCGTCGTGTACGATTCCGATGCATCCACCGCAATCGTGTCCGCAGATACTTCCAACGAGAATGCCGTTCCCAACTGCGCCAGCGAAAGGTTGGCGTACACCTTGCCGTTAGGCGTTGCCACCGTCAACTCGGATTTCCGGGCGTTGCCACCCGTGTTTTTCTTCACGGAGACCACCACCTCGTCGCCCTCGACACGAGTCTCGTACCAGTCTACCGGAGGCGTATGAAGTTGCCACTCGGGCTGATTCGTCACCACCCGCACCCGGCGTTCCCCGCCATCGGCAGAAAGCGAGAATGCATTCTCGGACAACCGAAGAGCCGGATCGGTTCCCAACTGTTCCACCGTGATCAATCCCGTGGCTGTCACTTCCGTCGCCGCACTCGACGAGGTCAAGTTGATATACCCTTTACGGGTAGCCCTCTCGGGATTATCCCCTTTCGGAACGATTTGCAATTTATCCCCGTCCCGGGTAACCTCGAACCAAGCGGCATCGCCCCCCACCGCGTTGTACGTCCACTCGTCCTGATTGGTACTTATCGATACTTCTTCCTTCACGGCTCCCTTTTGTTTGAAAATCAATTGCGAGGAACTGTATTTCACTTGCGGCAATGTGCCCGCTTGGAACACGGAAACCGTCTTCGTCAACTCCTTGCTCCCCTTTCCCACGGTCACGGATATTGTCGCCGAGCGTTCCCGGTTGAACGGGTTCTCGTCGACGGCAATCGTCAACGTCATGCCCTCTGACGTCACGTGACACCACGTCGCCGCCTCTTCCGGCACATCCACCCGGTAAGTCTTGTAATTCGTCGTCACCATCACCGTGCGGCTCTCCGCCTCCGCCTTGAACTCCACGCTGGGATTCGAGAAATCCAACGTGGCAATCGGTCCTACCTCGTCACCCTCCGGGTCAAACTTGTCCGGGTAGCAACCCGTTTGCCAAAGCCCCAACCAAAGCAACAAGGCAAACGCTTTAAATATTCTTGCTTTCATCATAATCCTCTCTAAATTTTTAACTTAATACCCCTACCGTTTCTTCTTTTTCTGGAAATTAATCACGAAACCTATACCCGCAGTATAATCACACATGAAATCGTCACCGATCAAGGCATTAGCCGTCCCCGACAGAACAATATGCCCCAACCGAAAACTCAATCCCAATTCGACCTCCGGACCTTCCTGAAAGTCACTCACGTAACGCTCACCACTCTTGCTCTCCCACTGGCGACCGTATTTACCGAAACCGCCTCCCAAATGAAGAAAACACCAGCGATAAAGCCCCATGCTCACGCCGGCAATATAACTCTCCCGGATATACCCCTTGTCCACCGAGCCTTTCGTGTCATACTCCTCGGTAATCTCCTCGATACGGAATCCCTCCTCTTTCACGTTCGATTTCTTGAAAGAACCGTAAAAACCGAAACGTTTCCCGAAACCTACACGCCCGCCGACAGGTGCCGTACCCGAGTACAAATACTCCGCCGTCATACCCCAACGGTAAGGACTCTCGTCGGGAGGGAACACCGTGTAATACAACCGTTGCTTCGGCGACATCACCAACCGCAACTCCTCCCTCACGAAACCCTCGGCAGAGATATACAACGTCCGCTTTACCTCGTCCGTCAAGTCAAACACGAAGCGGTACACGTGCAAACCGTCCTCGTTCACACTCTTCTCCGGCTGCTCCCCGAAAGTAGACTTAATATTCAAATCCTCCAGCGGCGAAAGAAACTCAACACAAGCCTTCCCTTCCTCGGGAAAGAACGAGGTTCGTGATTCTTGTTGCTGAATCACCAGCTTTTTCTGCGCCTGCAACTGGGCGAACCCGACACTGCAAAACACCAATACCAATAAAAATTTCATACATCTCATATTCATAATTTTAAAAATTCTATTTCACTACCATTCATAACAAAAAACGACTGTCCCGCCGCAACGACATTCGCTACGGCGGGACAGAAAACGATGGAATAATCAAAAATTTAGTCTACTTTCTCGTAAAAAAGATCATTCACGTATTCATCAGGATCACGACGAGTGTCCCAAAGCGTCAGAATATAAATACAATTTTCCACCTCATCCACGTAATACACTATTTTAAAATAATCATGCACAACAATAGTTCGTATCGAAAGGAGTATCGACTCCAATAAAGGATCTAATTTCCCCATCATAGGATTAGTTTCCAACAAAGAGGAAAAATATTTAACCCTCTTGTAAAATTTCAAAGAAACAGAACGACCGAAATTCAAAGAACCTTGTTCCAAAATTTCAGCCAACCGTTCTTTCGCTTTTAAAGACCAAATTACTCGCATAACCACGGAAATCTAACCTCCATCTCTTTAAACACCTCTTCACTTGATTTCACTCGTCCCGCTTCAATATCCCGCAATCCGATTTCTACATCAGAAAGCACTTCTTCCACGATACGAGGAACTCGCGTAGGTTTATCAAAAGATGCATTTCCGCTCAACAATCCTTTCACACACGTCCTCACCTTATCCAAGGTTTCGGAACTATCTATCGCAAGAATATCACGTATCAATTGCATCTTACAAGCGTCCAACTCCATTGTAGTCATATCAAAACTCCTTTCTCTTTGGTTACTTGATACAAAGATACATTTTTTCCATGACAATTCCATCATTTTCTATCTCGTTTCCAGCATGTCAAAGAACGACCGTAACAGGTTCACTTATCCGGTGAAAAGCAAACACCCGCTCACTCCCCGTCATCGAAATCCGAAAGGGAGAAAATCTTATCGGCGGGCAAATCCGTACCGTCCTCGTACTTATCGGGTTGCCACGTGCGCACGTGAATCATCGGGTTCGTTTCATCCTTGAAATCCATCAACAGGAAAACGTACCCCACGTCATGGTAACGGTCGGACGTGAACCCCTGTTTCAACGTCACCCCGTAATAATGCTCCTTGGCGGGATGCTTCACCACCTTGATATCGTCGAAAATGACACGGATCATCTTATTGCTATTGAACACGTTCCGCAAATTCGCCATATACTCCTGTTTCGTCTGGCGTTTATACTCGATGTCGTGATTCAAACGGAACGGGTTATCGCCGCCCTTCACCGACTTGACCACTTTTCCCGTGATGATCAAAGCATTGTCGCTAAACACCTGATCAAGAAACACAAGGTCTTTCCGGTTGTACGCCGTCCGAAAATTCTCCACGAAATCGAGGATCACCTGCCTGCGGCGCAGATCGGTCACCGTGATATTACTCCGAATCACCTTGCTATAAAGATGCATCCCGATAGCGAAATAAACCCCGGTAATCTCCCCCGAACGGGAGAAATTCACGACAGCCTCCTGATAGGTGTCGTCCCCGTACGCCTCGGGGTCTAAAGGTTCCATCACCAAGGGGATATTGCGCACCTGATAACCGGAAGGCGTCTGCAAACACTTCTCGATCACCTCCGTCTCCGCACACCGAAACGGGCTCGTCTTCCACAACGCCATCACGTCCGACACCGCACCGCCATCCAACCCGCATCCCGCCAACTCCGGCTGCCTCCTCTCGAACTGTGCCATATTCACCTCGGTCAACAATTTCGTGAGCGACTGCTGCACCCGCTCTTTCACTACTTCATCCTGCATATCCGTCAAGAAAAAATCCGTACTGTACTGGGCTGAAACATTTCCCCCGAGCATACAGCACGCGCAGAGAAATAACCACCCGAAAAATAGCTTCTTTTTCATAGCATTTATCTGTTTTTTCACACCTTATCAATACAACTGGAACCACACCTTACCTTGGTTCGGGTAATTCTCGAGCCGGTCGCCCTCCGTGCCTTTCGTCAGGTTGCGCCGGGTAGCCATTCCCTTGCCCAAGATAGCTGTCACCTCCCCCGAACGGGAGAAAATCACCATGTAACACTGCTCTGGGGTAACCGCGGAACTCAATTTCCCGAACATCAATTTTCCCTTCTCCTTCTGCTCCACGAAATAACGTTGCAACTCGTCGATTTTCCGGAACGTCAATATCTTATCGAGCATCGGGTTACCCGTACCCCGGGGTGCCTCCTCCTTCACGACCTCGCGCACCACCACCGTGTCACGACGAGTAACCACTACCGTGTCTTTCCGCACAACCGTGACAGTATCCGTCACCCGTTGCACTTCGACCGTCTTCACCGTATCGGGCACCACCTCTTCTTTAGCAACAGCCGTCACGTCCACCCGCTCCTCACTACCGGTTGTATCCTTATCCACGAGAACATCCTTCACCGGAATGTCCGCCAGAGTATCTTTTTTCACCGGAAGCACCTCTACCGAATCCTTCTTCTCTATCGTCTCCCCGGTAGTTGCTTTTTGTCCCGCGAACTTTTCATTCACGTCCCCTTTATATATATAGGCAAACACCCGCTGCTTGTTCTCCCGCGTCAAAGCGATATGCTGCCACTTCTCCTTGATACGCGGAATAATCTCCTTGCCCACCGACAGATCCGACTGGACACCCAGTATCAGGTTCTGCAAAGCCAACTCCCGCGCGTCATTCAGCTTATCCATCGTGACATCCGCGTAATAATAATTACCACTCAACTTGATTTCTTTGATTTTCGCTTTCTCCTCTTGATATTGTTCTTGCGCTCCCGCCACGTGCAAGACAAATAAACAGAGGAAAAACAGATACAACCGTTTCATAATAACATATTTAATAATTCAACTTTTTCACTTTCGATTTATATTCCTCGAATAAATCCAACACGTTATGCGTGGGAACATACGTGTACAACCATCCCTTCAAGGAATAATCCCCCTTCAAAAATTTCTGCCGGTCGCACTCGTAATACAACACGTGATTGTAACCCAAATCGGAGTTCACCATAATAACGGTACCCGTGACCTTTCCCCGGGCAATCTCCTCCACACCAAAATAAGGCACACACTTTTCACCCTTGCAAAAAGCAACCCAGCTATTAACGGGCAATTCCAAATGATCGCGACGCTTACCGTAACGCCTATGTTCAACCTCCATAAACACCTCTTGCCCGATCCGCTCCCCTTCCAAAAAAAGATTCGCGAGAGAGGCTTCCGGGCAATCCTTATCAAACAAAAGAGTAACCACACTATCAGGAGCAACACGATAATAACGGTCGGAACACAACGCCGGAATGATATAATGTTCACCCCTCCGCCTGTAATACCCGCACCCGGGGACAGCCGTCAGCACAGACAAAGGGACTTGCTCCACCGCCGGGGTCTCCGGCATATACAGGAACAACTCTTTCTGGAAATCATCCTCCATCTCGATTTTATCCTTTCCCGCAATTAACCCGTACTGTTTCGGGAAGGTCATCTGCAAAGTGCCCGTTCCGGTGTCCCAGCCCACCTTGTAAGCAGTCGTATCGGCAACGAACACGAAATCCGTCCCCGGCTGGATCGCCGCCACGAACGAAACCAACGCCACGGGACTTTTCTCGAAAGGTACCCCGTTCAACACAAGCCCGACCTTATCATCATTCAAAAGCCGAAGAATCTCGTCCGGTTTATCTATCAAGAGTAAACGCAATAAATAGCGTTCCACAAAATCATAGACCGGACGCAAATACTCCGCCACCACACGTGTATCAAAAAGTTCCAGTCCGATACTCGAGATCAATCCCCCGAACCCCGCTTCCACGCGTACTCTTTTTCCCGGACATATAGCGTCGGCATCATATATTCCCGGCTTCATTGCCGATATACCGCGGGTTTCCAACATTTGTCCTATCTCTTCCAATTGCTTTGTCCGGTAAATCGTTTCCTCTTGCGCATACAAACAATTCACCTCCAAACACATGAACAAACAACAAATATACATCCATCGTTGCTCTATCATATTCCAATTCAAAACCACCTTTTTCACCTTCAACAATATTATTTTCAATCGATTAACGCACGATTAAATTCACAATTCCTCTATCAAAAAACGATCGTTTTATCACGTCACAAAATCAGCCCTACATCCAAAAAGATTTCAACCCTATTTTATAATCATCATTATTTCATCATGTTATTATCGATATATAATACATGTAACATTTTTTATTCAATTATAATTATTTTTCTATTATTCGACCATTAAAATAGACTTTGAATAGGATTTGAATGGGAATTGAATAGGAGATGGTACTAATCAAGTATAAATAATATACAAATATAATAACAATAATTTTACTTATTTTACGATTAATTCTTCCCGTTCCAGTCTAAAACATTCCAGCGTACTCCTTTTTTTAATCTTATATTTTTATCTTTGCCCAAATTAAAAATTAAAAATAATTGTCATGAGGATGATTTATAAGTTTATTGTATGTATGTTTATCGTGGGGTTCGCCCTCCCCGGAAGCGCGCAGAATCAGGGCAAAAAATTCACGTTGAATGATTTCTGCCTGAATTACACCTTCAGGACGCAAGGAATCACGGGACTCCGCTCGTTGAATGACGGGGAACATTACACGGTACTGGAAGACCGGGGGAAAAAGCTTGTCATGTACAGTTATAAAACCGGAAAGGCTGTCGAGACTCTTCTCGATTTGAACGACCCGAAATACGGTGACGTGAAAATGATTCAAGATTACGAGTTCAGCCCGGACGAAAGCCATATATTGATTTACACGAATATCCAACCAATCTACCGTCGTTCATTCACTGCCGACTATTACGTTTTTGATTTCAAGAACAGGGAGTTGAAACCTCTTTCAGAGGGCGGCAGCCAACGTCTGGCGACTTTCTCGCCCGTGGGAACAAAGATAGCGTTCGTGCGCGACAACAATATCTTCATTTCCGACCTGCGTTTCGGTTCCGAGATTCAGATTACTTTTGACGGGAAATTCAACGAGATTATCAATGGAGCTCCTGATTGGGTGTATGAAGAAGAGTTCGCTTTCAACAAAGCCTTCGAGTGGGCTCCCGACGGGTCCGCCTTGGCATTTATCAAATTCAACGAATCGAACGTGAAAATATTTCACATGAACATGTTTCAAGGACAATACCCCGCGCTAAAAGAGAACGCAACTTATCCTTCCAACTATTCCTATAAATACCCGAAAGCCGGAGAAGCGAACTCCGTCGTGAGCGTTCATGTATATGACATCAAAGACCGGGTTACCACCCCGATGAACATCGGGGAAGAAACAGACATCTACATTCCCAGAATCAAATGGACGAAAGACCCCAAGAGATTGGCAATCATGAAATTGAACCGTTTTCAGAACCGTCTGGAAATCCTCCTTGCCAACGCCCGCGTGGGAAGCACAACCGTTCTTTATCGCGAGGAAAACAAGTACTATATAGCGGAAGAAAATCTGGATAATCTGGTTTTCACGGAAGACGGGAAAAACTTTATCATGAGCAGCGAGAAAAACGGTTATTCGCACCTTTATTTATATACCATGGGGGGCAAGGAGGTACAACCTATCACTTCCGGCAATTACGACGTGGTCGATTTCTACGGTTACGACCCGGTGAAGAAATTATATTATTACTCTTCACACGAGGAATCACCCCTTGAAAAATACGTTTATTCCATTGACGCGAAGGGCAAAAAAAAGAAATTAACTCCCACGAAAGGATGGAACGAGGCGGAATTCAGCAAATCGTTTAAATATTTCGTGAACGTAGTTTCCAACGCAGACATGCCTCCCCTGTACACGCTTTACACAGCCAACGGGAAAGCCGTTCGCACGCTGGAAGATAATGCCGCGCTAAAAGAAAAACTCGGGGAATACAATGTAGCCAAAAGGGAATATATCCAAATCCCGGCTGCCGATGGCAAAACCCTGTTGAACGCGTGGATGATGAAACCGACCGATTTCGACGCGTCCAAGGCTTACCCGGTGTTAATTATCCAATATAGCGGTCCGAATTCACAACAGGTAAGAAATTCATGGGGCATGGATTGGGCGCAATACCTTGCACAAGAGGGGTATATCGTGACCTGTATCGACCCTCGCGGAACTGCCGCCCGGGGAGAGGAGTTCCGCAAGTGCACTTACATGCAGCTCGGGAAGATCGAGAGTGACGATATGATTGCCGCCGGGAAGTGGCTCGCGGAGCAACCGTACATCGACGCCCGCAAAGTGGGTATCTGGGGATGGAGCTTCGGCGGGTTCATGTCTTCATTGTGCCTGATGAAAGGAAACGATGTGTTCTCGACCGCTATCGCCGTGGCACCGGTGACGCACTGGGGATTCTACGATTCCATTTACACGGAACGTTTCATGCGTCGCCCGCAAGACAATCCGTCCGGGTATAACGACAACTCCCCTATTAACTGGGTGAAGGACTTGAAAGGAAACTTGTTGTTATGCCACGGAACCGCCGACGACAACGTGCACGTGCAGAACGCGTACGAGTTGGCGGAAGCTCTCGTGCAGGCGAACAAACAATTCGACATGCAGATTTACACCAACCGGAATCACAGTATTTACGGTGGCGTGACCCGGCTGCACCTTTACACGAAATTCGTTGACTATTTGAATCAACACTTGAAATAAAAAATGTATAAGTTGCGATTTAAATCGCAACTTATTTATTTTTTTTATAACTTGCCAACGATAGAAATAATTCGGATTTCACACTTTCGGTCTTCACGAGAACGGGGTTGGAATCTTAAACCATAAAACTAAAAAATAAAACGTTATGAGTAAATGTATCTGTACGTTAGAACCTCAGGCTATCTGGGAAAACTTTTATAAACTGACTCAAGTTCCGCGTCCTTCCAACCACGAGGAAAAAGCGAGAGAATTCGTGATGAACTGGGCAAAGGAAAACGGAATCCACGCTGAAATGGACGAGGCTTTCAATATATTATTGAGCAAACCGGCTACCCCGGGTATGGGAAACCGTAAAGGAGTGATTCTTCAAGGACACTTGGATATGGTTCCTCAAAAGAATGAAGACAAGCAACATGATTTCACCAAGGACCCGATAGAGGCATACGTTGACGGGGATTGGGTAACGGCTGACGGAACCACGCTCGGCGCGGATAACGGTATCGGTGTTGCCGCCGGAATGGGTATCTTGTTGTCAAAAGACATTCCTCACGGACCGATTGAAGTATTGATTACCGCTACCGAGGAAACCGGTATGGACGGGGCAAACGGTATCCGCCCGAACTGGGTAAAAGGCGATATTTTGTTGAATCTCGATTCTGAAACCGAAGGAGAACTATACGTGGGTTGTGCCGGGGGTATCGACGGGGAAATCGAATTCACTTACACGCCGGAAGCCGTTCCCGCCGGAAGTAAAGCATTCCAATTAACTTTAAAAGGATTGAAGGGCGGACACTCCGGAATGGATATCAATTTAGGCAGAGGAAATGCCAACAAATTGTTCTTCCGTTTCTTGAAAGCTGTCAGCAAAGAGTTAGGACTCCGCCTCGCTTCGGTGTCGGGAGGTAACATGAGAAACGCTATCCCGCGTGAAGCATTCGGTATTGTCACCGTTCCGGCTGCCAATGTGGATAAATTCCTTGCTAAAGTGAAGGAGTACGAGGGTATCTTTAAAGCAGAATTAAGCGCTAAAGAACCGAACCTTATCCTCACGGCAGAAGAAAGCGCTATGCCGCAAAACGTGATGCCGGAACAAACGCAATACAATTTAATCAACGCTATCAAGGCTTGCCCGAACGGCGCGATGCGCATGATTGACTCTATGCCGGACACGGTGGAAACATCCAACAATTTAGCAATCGTGAAGGGCGGTGACGGTAAAATCGAGATTTACATGTTGATGCGTTCATCCGTGGAAACAGCCAAGACATCGCTCGCGCAAGTAGTTGACTCCGTGTTTGAACTCGCCGGAGCTTCCAAGATTAATTTTGTCGGAGAATACCCGGGATGGAAACCGAATCCGGATTCAGCTATCCGCAAAGAAATGGAAGAGGTTTACAATAAACTCTACGGGAAGACACCCGCTATCATGGCTATCCATGCCGGACTGGAATGCGGTATCCTCGGCTCGACTTATCCCAAGTGGGATATGATTTCTTTCGGACCGACCATCAGTTCCCCGCACTCTCCGGATGAGAAAGTAAACATCGAATCCGTTGGTAAATTCTGGGAATTCTTGAAAGCGACATTGGCTGCTATTCCGACGAAATAAAAAATATCATTGAAGAGGGTGTGTTTCAACACACCTCCTTCAATATTTATCCTTCTCTTTAGCTATCAAGAGGAAAGATATAATTTTATGAAAAGTTAGAACCCGTAAACACCTATATTTTACAATACTTACAAACATTTCCGCTACAACCAATAGTTTACGAAACATGGTTCCTTTAGTTACGACTTCTGCCTCATCTTCAAGTCATTTACTCTATTTTGCAATATTTTAACGACAACGTATTATTTTCTTTATTATCTTTGTAGGGAAAATTCATATTATTAGAACATGACTTTAAAGAAATTGACGTTACCGGAACTCTTGAAAACAAGCTGTTCCAAGTTTTCAAAAAATTTGTCTTTAAATTTTGTCGCAAGCGGAAAAAGAACTTACCAAGATTTATATAACGAAGTTGTATCTATTGCCAATCATTTACTTCATTTGGGCGTAAAGAAAGGTGATAAGGTAGCCATATTAAGCGCGAATATGCCGAACTGGGGAATCACCCAATTTGCCATCGCGAACATCGGGGCTATTGCCGTACCTGTCTTGCCGGGATTCTGCGCCACGGAATTGCAGAATATTCTGGAACACGCGGAAGTAAAGGTAATCTTCGTTTCCCGCCTACTGGCAAAATGTCTTGAAGATGTGAAAACACCTTATCTAGAACATAAAATCCTGATCAATAACTTCGCCACGATGCCGGAAGGATGTTACCAACCGGAAGATTTGGACAAGTTAGTACCGGATATCGATTTGAATAACACGACTCCTCTCCCGGAAATTTCCATCGAGGAGGAAGACATCGCGTCGATCATCTACACTTCAGGAACAACCGGATTCTCGAAAGGTGTAGTACTGACACACAAAAACCTCGTGTGGGACGCACGCCAATGCTGTACTATCCAACACGTGAGTGAAGCCGATCGCTTCTTGAGTATATTGCCGATGGCACATACTTACGAGAACACGCTGGGACTTTTGCTACCGCTTATGTTCGGTGCTCAAGTTTTCTATCTCGACCGTGTACCGACACCGAAATTACTGGTTCCGGCGATGCAGAAGATTCGTCCTACCGTTGTTTTGTCCGTGCCGTTGATTATCGAAAAAATATACAAATCACAAGTTTTACCCAAATTCACGAGTTCAAAACTCATGAGCGCGGTTTATAAGTTTGCACCGACTCGTAAACTTTTGAATCGTATGGCGGGCAAGAAACTGATGGAAACATTCGGGGGAGAATTGGTATTTTTCGGAATCGGTGGTTCCAAACTGGACGGTACCGTGGAGCAATTTCTGCGGGAAGCTAAATTCCCCTACGCTATCGGTTACGGTCTGACGGAAACCGCTCCCATGGCTGCCGGTTCGAATCCTTCGCAAACATTCCTGCAAGGAGTAGGTCCTATCATGGAAGGGGTTGACATCCGTATCGACAATCCGGACAAATCCGGACAAGGGGAAATCTGGATTAAAGGTCCCAACGTGATGCAAGGGTACTATAAACGCCCGGAACTCAATGCCGAGGTCTTCACCGAAGACGGTTGGTTTAAAACCGGGGACTTGGGTACATTGGACAAGAAAGGTCGTCTGGCTATCCGGGGAAGAATCAAAACGATGATATTAGGTGCGTCCGGTGAGAATATCTACCCGGAAGAAATAGAATCTATCATCAATAATTTCCGTTTCGTGAACGAGTCTTTGGTCGTTGAAAATAGCGGTAAACTTGTTGCCATGGTTCATTTCAACATGGAAGAACTGGAAAAACAATACCAGAAATTCAAAGATCAAGCCGGAGATTATAAAAAGAAGATCAACGATTATATCGAAGAACAAAAACAAGAACTTCGCGATTACGTGAATGCACGGGTAAATAATTTCTCAAAATTACAACTGGTAATGGTTCAACACGAACCGTTTGAAAAAACCCCGACTCACAAGATCAAGCGTTTTCTTTATAATAAAATGAATTAATCATTCTTTTTTATCTAGAATATTTACAAGAAAAAGAGGTTGCCTAGACAACCTCTTTTTCGATTCTTTCAATTTCTTGTATTTATCATTAAATCCGCCGTGAAATTCCCATTCAATTTCGGGTCAAACATATTGATTAATACATTAACTAACTCATTATCTGTTTTCAGAATCATTCCGGTAGACACGCTGATTTTAGCGGGAATAATATCTTCCTCTGTATCCATAGGTCCCAATTCGATGGAAATTTGTTTAATTAATAACTTGAAATCCGTCAAATTATTGTTCTGAATCAACTCTTTAATTCCGTCAATCTCTGAAATAAACGGGAAGTCTGCCAAAGGCAAAGATACATCTTTAAGTATGGTGATCGTGTCTGTTCGGGGAATATCCAAACGGAATTCATCTTCCTCGAGCGGAATGGTGAAAGAATCCGGTAATTCCAATTCAGTCAATAGCGGGGAGATTACCCGAATCAAATTACTTCCCTCTCCACCCTCTTTCTCTATCGTGAAATAGAATAGAGCCAACAATTCATTCAAGGTTCCCTCGGGCAATTCCGGAATAAAATCATCTAACGAAATCTCTTTACCGGAAAAATACAAGGCAAGTCCCCAGTTCTGGCTCATCCATTCACCACACCAACGTTCACGGGGGTCCACGTAAGCCGTAGTTTTGAAAGGTTCTCCTTTAACCCATTGCGTGTATTCCTCCCCCCGGATTCCTCGTACTTCCCAATTATAATCCGTTTCACGTTGCAAAGACTCCGTCCCAAACGAGGTACCTTCCAATTCCATGGCTTCACCCTCGTTAAATCTTATTTCATATTTATCGGCGTTTCCTTTCCAAAGTAAAATCGCACTATTATACGTGTAGCTTGCAACCCTTAAATCCGAAGGGGCGACCAATGCTTCCGGGGTTTTTGTACCGGGATCAGGCACTTCCGGCTCGTTCTCGTTATCATCACTACATCCGACAAAAAGAGATGTCAGAAAAAGTATTCCCAATATGTGTATCCATCTAGTCTTCATATCCAATATTTTTTAAGTTCAAAAGGTGTTCGAGAGGCAAACATCAAGAGTCTTTATACCTCTCGAACAATCTCTATTTCAATCATTCCGTTTTACCGGGAGGAGGAGCCAATATAACCCCATTCTGCTGTTCTCGAATTGACCAGTTAGGGTGACTCTCCATTTTAGACCACAAATTCTGCGGAATTGTCCCTGTCAATCTGTTGCCACTTAAATGTAAAACACTTTTCGAAAGAGTAAAACCACCTTCACTAATTTTCTCCGGAATAGCACCTTCAAAATTATTATCACGTAAATCAAGGTTGTTCAACTTGAAATTAGCGAAATCAACAGAAAGTTCTCCACTTAATTGATTATCTTGCAAATAAAGGTCCTTCAAAGTGGTTACCTTAAATAAAGTAGACGGTATCTCTCCCACCAGCCTATTCGAATCCAGACACAAGTATGTCAATTTAGGCAACAACGCTAAAGTACTCGGTATTTCACCCTCCAACTGATTATTAGTTAATTCTATCCTTGACAATCCCGTCATGTTCTTATTCCAATCCATCGGTATGGTCCCCGACAATGAGTTTCTGGATAATTTAACAGTAGCTAATGCTGTTAATTTGCCCAATGAAGGTATCGTCCCTTCCAAACGATTATCCGATACATCCAATGTTTTCAAGGCATACATATTACCGATCTCCGGGCATAAACCTATCAATCGATTGTTACTCAAGTCAAGCTTAGTTACTTTTACCAAGTTGCCGACAGAAGAAGGAATAATTCCCGTTAATCGGTTATTTTTCAATTCAATGGAAGTAACTTCCCTCATTCCGCCGATCGTTGCGGGAATATTCCCTGTCAATTGATTGTTACTCAAATTTAACGTGGTAACATTTACCAAATCCCCGATAGATTCCGGTATCGTCCCACTAATATTATTACCGCTCATGTTCAGCGTGATCAATGATTTACATCCACCAATATCTTCCGGTATAAAATTGAAGTTATTTCCAGTGATGGTCAAAGTTTTAAGATTCACCAGACTTCCCAATGAAGTACACAGATCGGAGAACGAACTATTGGTTATAGACAACGATTCCAAAGCCGTCAAATATCCCACTCCACCGGGAAGAGCACCTTGCACATTCTTGCAATTGGACAAAGAAAGCGTCTTCAACGACACCATGCGTTCGACAGGTTCTACTGACGTGAATCCAGTCGTAGAAAGACTCAGGTATTCCAATTTTATCAATTTTGCCCAGTTCTCCGACATCGGACCGGCAAAACCGGTTGTGATGGTCAATCTTTTCAAATTCTCGAGATCACCTATCACATCTAACGCATCATAGAAAGAGAAATTCAAGGTCAAATCTTCAAGGCTTTCCAAAGCCCCAAATTCTACCGGAAATTCTGTAAAATCACCTCTCAACGATAACTTTTTCAAGTTCGTCAACCTACTGATTTCCGGCGGTATCGGTCCGGAAACCCTACGCCCGGCAACAGAGTAACTACCACCGAAACTCAAGGTTTCCAGATAAGTAAGTTCTCCGATTTTAGGTGAAATCTGTCCGTTTCCATCCGCCGGGAATGTAAGTTCAATCACTTTACCGTCACGTGTTTTCACCCCATACCACTCTTCTATCGGTTTTTCCATAGACCAAGCTTTCTTAAAAACGTCAGGCCAATTCTCGAAATCCAAAGCTAATGCTATTTCATAGATGATTTTCCGCTCGTCAAGATCCGCTTCTATACCTCCGGCCTGAACGACGGTCAATGTATCAACAGTTTCGTGATTATCTATCCCTCGCACAAAAATTTTAGCCATACGCTGCGTTTTATCAATCGGGTTCTCTGTCAATTTGATCCGCATACTTCCCGATGCTAACCCGAAAGTCACGGGAGCAGGCTGAATCCAATTAGCATGGTTGGGAATAACAAGTTCATAACGCCCGTCAATATTATCCGAGATGTTCAACATGTAGGTTGCTTCTTCCCGCGGAGCTGTCAATACTCTGTCTACAACAAATTCGGAATCCTCGATCACAATAATCTCCCGATCTATCTGTAAAACTTTTATTTCCGCATATAACGAGGGATTATTTCTATCCCTGACGGTAACCACGCAATTTCTGGTTTCTCCATCCATAAATTCATCTACTTGCAGCAACAAACGATCCACTCTGGGCGAACGTTGACGCCCGGGCTCCAAACGCAGCCAGTCCACGTCTTGCGGAATCTCCACGTCATATGTTACATTCGAACGTAAATCAATTTTCAACGTCTGCCCCTCTAGCGGCACGACATATTCTGACCGGGAAAGCACAATAACATCCCGTTGCACTTGATAAACATAGACGGTATCTCTCAACTTCTCGTCCTCGACACTCATAAAAATAATCTCTCCTACCCGGGCACTTTCATCCCGTGTCGCATCAATTTTAAAAGACATGGATTTATTTTCCAACCCACGAGCCAAACCACTACTCCTGCCTTCCGGCAAAACCGTGATCCAAGAGGCGGATGCTGTCGGAATCTCTACCCGATAGTCGATATTAGTCTGCAAATTGACTGTTATCTCATCCCCTTCCATCCCGATATCGTCGAACTTGTCTTTCGAAAGAATGATAGCATCCTTCTTTTTCTGGTACACGGTCAATGTGTACTTCTTTCCTCCCGCTAAAAGCGTGACATTCACACTACGATCATCATACTCCATGTTGGGTTCTAGGGTAAAATTCACAATTGTCGTTCCCGCCCCTCCACTTTTCGGTTCATAGGAACACCAACCATCGCCTCCCTCTATCGTCCAATCAATATCTGAAGTAATAATTGTCCTCTCGGTAAGTCTTCCTGACGGAATAATCAACTCTAAATCTGATATTTCCACCTTGTCGGAGATAAACTTTTTCAATGATTCTTCCTCATCGCTACAGCTATACCCCATGTAGGTTATCAACAATATTATCAGTAATCTTATCGTTTTCATAATCTTCATTGTTAATTAATTAATCCCTACCTTCTTTCGCGCTACATAGTCCCCAAACGGTACTATCGCCGTTTTTAACGATAAACGTCTGCTTCCCAAAGGCAAGCACGGTCAATCCTTCCGATGTCAGAAACAATGGCTCCAATATTTTCTCGTAAGAAAAACCAAACCAAGAATAATCGGTATTCGTCACTGCCCCGCCAATCTCGTATCTCGGAAATTCAGGTTTCGTGAACACGATACAATCTCCGATTCCGTCATCCACAACCGTATGCGGGTATAAAGTTGCATAAGTGGCAATACCGGTTTCCCTACGCATATAGAGTTCCACCCCGGCGTAACCCGCCAGATTCCAGTAGAAACGAAATTCTTCTACTCCTCTATCTTTAGGAACCAACACGTCAAATCCACTTCCACACTCCACCAGATTAAAACCGTCATACTTTTTGGAAGCAGCGACAGCTCCCGAATAACGTACCAGACAATTCTGTTCTTTGCTTTCCGCTCTAAAAAAATGACCTTTCTCGTCGGCATCCACGATACTCATGACACCATTGGCATCAATCGTCACTTCCGAAAAAGTGATACCCGCAAAAGTGACCGGTTCATCAAAACGAATCCCCCGCGGAGTGGAAGACCACGGCAGACGATACGCCTGTACCGAATTTCCTTCCGGGCATACCATGTAAACCATACGCATTTTCTGGCTATACAGGAAGCAAGCCAGCTGATCGCCGATTTGTAAATAATGGTATAACGGTAGTTGCGGGTCAACAGCGAAACGCTGTACCATTTCCCGGTTATGCTCCATGTTATCCCAATCTTCCGAGGCTGCCCATTCCAATATCACTTTCCTTTTCTTTTTCTTCGAGAGAAATTCGATTTTCCGGTCACTGACATTCTGGATCAGGAACTCGTACTCCCCGCCGAAACCGAGTCCCGGTTTACCACCGATAACATCGGGTGTGGGATCCGCCAACTTATGCAATAAGGAATAGGTTCCGAAACTTAATATCGGTCCTTGAGAAGTATTAAAAGAATAGTTACTTTCCGTCACATCTTGATCTCCGTCCCATTGCATCGCTACACGATTGCCGTCATGGAACCTCATCAAAAAGGTAAAAGCCCCGTATTGGCTCGTGTCCGGGTAATATACTAATTTCCAGCCGTGGGGAGCTTCCTGCAACACGGCTTCACATTCTTCTATGTATTTCGTGATCCGGTGAGTTGATATATCATCAAAAACGTAGTCGTTATTTACCTCACACCCCGCGATGAAGGTCAACATCCCGATCAATACGTATATCATTATCTTACTCATAGCTAGTCGTCATTAGATTGTTCTTCTTCATTATCCTGTTTACCTTCCTTCAGAATCTTGGCAATTTCGTCCTGCACCAGTTTACGCAATTGGTGCATATCAATTCCCCAAACATTCTTCATGTACTGTAGCATGATGGTTTCTTTTTCTTTCAATTTTTTTCTTGCTTCCTCGGAATCCGGGTATAAAAACATCCCCTGCCAATTTTCTTCATCCATCATAATAAATTTTGCTACTGTTTCGGCAAAATCCTCGTTAGCATCCGCCGCCGCGTAATTGGACACGAAACCCAATTGATAAGGATCAGAGATTGCAGCCCAATTCGTCGTGTAGTCCATCGCGCTGATTTCCTCGAAAGCCGGCGGATATTTTTCCAACTGGTGCAAGATATGCACGTACTCGTGATGGAACGTATTCGTGTTCCGTAACAACATACCTTCCTCGTAAGGATCGGAATTGTTGATCGAATAGACCGTAATCCGGTTACCCTGTTCCGCTTCACCCAAAAGATAAAGACCGTCCTCCAAGTATCCAGCCGAACCCACGAGCATCAACTGTTTCGGGGCTGTTTTATTGAAGAAAGAGATTCCCCCCAATTTAATATACGGCTCCATCCATACCCGACGAATCACATCGAGAAAGGGAATCACCCGGTCTTCAGAAGGCGGAACCAGATTCAGTTCCTGATTGGTCTCAAAGTCGCGCCATTTATAAATTACATCTATGTTATGAGATTGAGTAAAATTCTCCATGATCCAAACATCCGTTTCCGTCAACGGTTCTGGAGTCGTATCCAGAATTGTATCTGAAAAATCGTCATCATCCGAACAAGCTGCCAACAATCCGGTAAACAAGATTGTAAATATCCAATATTTTAAACGATTCATTTTCATAAGGATAAATTTAAGGTTAACGTTCATTGGGTATTACCCCCACCTTCTGTGCTTCCTGCGGGATTTGTAACGCACGCCGCTTATCGTAGCGATCCAAAGCAATCTCCGTTCCCTCCCAATGCAACGTATGCACCACGGGCAAGTGGAAACGCTTGATATCAAACCAACGCATGCCCTCCTGCATAAATTCCTTGCGGCGCAGGTAGGCAATAGCCATCATCAGGTACAATTTGTTCTTATCGGCATCCAATTCCGCCTTATAGTGAGGTTCCGGACGCTGGTCATCCCATGAAGGTTCTTGGAAATAGGTTATAATTCTCTTCATGTTCAAACCATGCTTTACCGGATCGTAATCCGATGTTCTCATACTCAAGAAGCGATTAATCGTTTGCAAAGCACGTGTCGTATCCCCCAGCATCGTATACGCTTCCGCCCGATTCAACGCGACATCTTCCACCGTGAACATCGGCATATTCACGTAAGTGTTTCCCCAATTAGATGTTTCCGATATATTCTTAAAGTAAGCATAAAACTTTACCATCGATGATACTGAAGTTCCCGTACCTTCCTTCCGGTACACCCAACGCCCGCGTTGAAGATTGTTGGAAGAATTGGGATGAAATAAAGAATAAGCCATCGCCGGACTCAACACGTAACGCGAGTTCTTCGGGGGACAAGTCTGGTACAAATCATTCCAGTAAGTTTCCATACACACGGCAAGCAGGATGTTTGCCAAAGCGGGGTTCGTGTATTCTTTCATGTATTCCATGATAGTCATATTATTCAACACGCTATAATCCCGCATTTCCGTGGCAAAATTCTCCGGTGCCGCCTGTAAAGTATGGTAAACCACCTTATCCCAATCCGTACCCTTGTAAGTATAGAATCGCGCAGCGAACGCGTGAGCCGCCCGCTTCGTGAAATGGAATTTAGGCATAGTATAACTTTTATCGTCTATCAAAACCAGACCTCGGCGAAGATCCGATTCTATCATATCGTACACCTCTTCCATTGTATTGCGCGTATACTCTTTGATCGCCACGGTTTCCGGCTCCGTCACGTAAGGAATCCCCGGAGCCGTCGATGCCGTGGCAGGATCGTAATGTTCCGCCCACAAATTAACGAGCAGGAAATGCCCCAAAGCCCGGCATAACAAGGCTTCACCCCGCATTGCGTTATAGTTCTCCTGATCCGGTTTACTGTCAATCACCCGCAAAGCATAATTCGCTGCGGCGATTCCCTCGTACCATCCTGTCCACACGGCAAAAGGAGAATCCGCATCACTATCCGTCCCGTCCTTCCAATGGTACATCTCATCGTCGGTTACTGCGGTCGCACAACTATTGCTGAACCCTCTATCCGCCACGTTATCACTCATCATCTCGCAAATCACAAAATAACTGGCGCGCGGATAAGCATTCACTAATAATTCTTTTATATCACTTGGACTCTCAACTTTTGCCCGATCGTCCGGTTCCTCATTCAGGAAGTCGTCACACCCGCAGAATAGCAGTAGTCCCATCATGATAAATGTCAAATTACTTTTCTTCATAGCAAAATATTTAGTTAGAATCCAAATTTCAATGTAAACGTGTATTGCCTCGGCACGGGAAGCGCAACCCCACCGGAACGCACGAACTCGGGATCTTGCCCTTTCAGTTTTTTATCCGACAATAACAGGGCTACATTAGAAATCGCCGCTCTTACGGATAAATTATTCAACTTTATTTTCTTCACGATATTCGACGGCACGTTGTAGGTCACGTAAATATCTTTCAAGCGAATGAAATCCCCTTTAGCCACGCGTACGTTAGAATAATTATAAGCATTGTACGCTCTTTCCAGATAAGGGTAATTCTGATTATCGCGCACGGTAGGGATAGCCGGAATATTGGTTATCTCTTCATCTCCGGGCAACATCCAGCGATCAGCAAATTCTCGTCCCATTCCCAACAAATCGGAATACCGGGCACTGAATGAAGGGTAAAGACGCAATTTACTTCCGAACTGGTACGTGAAGAATATACCGACCTTGAAATTCTTGAAGTTAAACGTGTTGTCAAACCCACCAATCATTTTCGGGTCAACCGGTCCCTCGTAAATCAAGTAATCCGTTTTATTCACCTCTTCAAAATTAACCTCCCCGACAGTAGCCACCCCGTTCTCGTTCATCAACACGGGCATACCTTCACTATTCAATCCGACAAACGGTATGGAATAGAGTCCCCGCACAGGGTAATTTTCCTTCGGGTATCCCTCTACCGGCAACAAGTCTATCACCCGCGGGTTCGAGTACAAGTTGGTAATTTTATTCTTGTTGTAAGAGAAGGTCATATTTGTTTCCCACTTGAAAACACGGGTATTGATATTTTTCGTGTTCAACGTGAACTCGAACCCGTGAGAAGTCATATCTGCGTAGTTGGCAAACTTGAAACTCTTTCCCCCGATACCGGCAGACCGCATCAAACCGATCAAATCGAAACCGGAACGTTTGTACCAGTCAACAGTCAGACTGAAACGGTTATTGAATATACCCAAGTCCATACCGATGTTCAACTCGTATTGCTTTTCCCAAGTAATATCAGAGTTCTCCAGTTCCTCGATATAAATACCGTTCTCCCGGTAATCCACCGGACGATACTGTATCGCGTTTCTATATACCACTGCCGCATTAGTGGCGGGTCCCATGTTAGCCGTCAACCCGTATGTCGCGCGGAATGTCCATCTTGATAACCACTCAGTATGCCGCAGGAACCATTCACTCTTCAAATGCCATGCACCACTGACGTTCCACGTCGGCAGCCAACGGGAAGTCTTCGATTTACCCAATTTGTTGGAACCGTCATAACGTACCGTACCGTTCAATGTGTACCGCTCGTTGAAGGAATACCCCGCCGTGGCAAACAGAGCCACAAACCGATCGGTCATATTTTTGTAATCGAAATAAGAAAGTCCTTGTTCTATCGCTTTTTTCAATATCCTGTAATCCACGAAAGGAACATTTCCCCGGTCATATTGCATCCCGTAACCATAGTTCTCGGAAGCCGTACGTTTGGTACTTTTCAATTCCATTCCCACCAACACGCTCACGTTGTGGAAATCATTCAATAAATCGTTGTAACCCGCCATCCCGCGGAAATAATAGTTCAGCAGGGAGTTATCCGAACGGGTATAGAAACCACCTTTCGGCAACACGGAAACAGGTACCCCGGTAATATTATCCGGGTCCCGGTATAAATTACCGTTATATTCGCGTACCATCGTGTTATAATCCGCCCGGTAAGACTCCGCCATATTGGAATTTTCGTGAATCTGGTGTTCCCGGCTACTCTTCACGTAACGCACGGAACCCATCAATTTCACGTTAAGCGGCCTCCACGGTTTCAACTCCACTTCCGCTTGAAACCGCGTATCCAACAACTCGATATCAATCTGGTTATTATCCAACTCGTTCAAGATGCTGAACGGGGCATAATTCATCACGTAATACTCAGGATTTCCATTGTCATCCCTCGGACGCAGCACCCGGCTTGTGTTTAAGGCATAACTGAACGGGTTGATATCAAACGCCCGCGAAATTGTTCCCGCTTGCGCATCCACTGACCGGGAAAGGGTTCCCGGTGCTTTCTGCAAACGCATGGAGCCGTTTGTCAATATGTTTATACTAATCCATTTGGCAAGATCTATCGTTGTATTGATATTCGCCGTAAAACGCTTCACGTCATCCGTGGGCGACCACCCCGGGTCACCGAAATAACTCAAAGAAGCATAGAATCTAGCCTTTTCCAATCCCGTTGTCATGGACACGGAATGACTTTGCTGTATACTCGGGCGGAAAAGTGCCTTGAACCAATTCGTGTTCAACTTCTCGTATTTTTGCAAGAACTTTGCCCGTCCTTCTCGGGTATTCTCAACTTCAAAACCCGACTCGTCATAATAGTCACTCAAGGCATCGTACATTTTACGATAAACACCACCGTTAGCACCGTTCCGTATCCCCACGTAACTCAGCCAGCCTTTACTTTCCAAATCAAGGTACACACCCATCTGTTGCTGAGAATTCATGATGTTGTACTCCCGATAGGAAGGCACTTGCCGCACGGAAAACTCTCCCGAATAATTCAACTTCATCTGTCCTACTTTACCCTTTTTAGTCGTGATTACAATCACGCCGTTCATGGCTCTCGCCCCGTAAAGAGCTGTTGCCGAAGCATCTTTCAATATCTGGAAGGTTTCGATATCATCCCCGTTCAGACCTGCCACGGCGGAACTGATCAAAGTAGTGGCGTCACCCGATGAAAGTTCGTCGGCACTAACCTCTACCACGTCTTCCAACACCACCCCGTCGATTACCCACAAAGGCCGCATTTCCCCGAAAATAGAAGAAGAACCCCGAATTTTCAATTTAGGCGCCGCACCGAAAGTACCCGACACGTTCTGTATGGCAACGCCGGCAGCTTTTCCCTGCAACATACGGGCGATGTCATTCGCCCCGTCCGATTCCAGCTGATCGGCTCTCACCACGGATGCCGCACCGGTAAAGAGTTTACGGTCAATCGTCTGGTAACCGGTCACAACGACCTCGTCAATAGATTGTACATCTTCCTGCAACACGACCTTTCTCAACGCCCTCGTGTCCGTGCTGCTTATTTCCCGGTTCTTGTAACCGACATAAGTAAATATCAAAGTATATTTCCCTCCCGGAAGTGTCAATTTAAATTTTCCATCGGCATCAGAAACCGTACCCGCTTGTGTACCTTTAATCTTAATCGTCACACCGGGAAGCGAAGTATTAGCTTCATCAAAAACCTGACCTTGTATAATGACACTGGAATCCTTTTTCACGGTATCCCGTGTGAAAACGTTCCTTGCCGTCATCACGTTACTTATCTCCCGCTCCGCGAACAAATGCCCGTTCCACGCTACAAGAAAAAATAACAGCAAGTATATATTTCGTAATTTATTCTGAATCATATTCATAAACATTCTTTTTAAATCACATCGATTATTCTTTTGTCAACACGATCCAACGTTTGGAGTCTGCCAGATTCACAAAATAATACTGATTATTACCGGCCGGCACAATCGTGAATCCTGCCGGGTCGGTGAAGAACCGCCGAAATGTTTCGTAAGTAATCTGGGATTCCATGTTCGACCAAAATTTATCATTATTACTTATCACCATTCCCGGAATAAGCGAGAAGCGCAACTGATCATCACGTAATACCTCCATCTCCATACCCAAATCCAATGAACAATTCGCTTCGGCAAACCCGTTTTCCGCCCCGAAGAAACTCAGCCACGGACCGACCATCGTGCCATTGTAATTTAACTGCCACACGATTCTAATTTGTTTCAAACCGGCAAGCACCGCCAACGGATACCCGTTTTTCAACTCCTCGCACATAAACGACATATTGGAAAGCATTTTCACGATTTCCGACATAATAGCCATACTGGGTTCAAGTTTACCAATTTTCGCCAAACCGACCAGATCACTACCGCTCTGCATATCCCTCACCGAATTGTAGAATTGGAAAGGCGGTTTATGACTATATTTCAAACTACCGATAACACCCGGAGTATTCGATTCAAACAAATCCTTTGCCTCGTTATATTTCAATGCGCCCAACACGACCCCGTTTACTTTAATTTTCGGCTGGAAGGCAATTCCTTCTTTCGTCCCGAAAACAGCCGTACGGGCCGTCTTGATTTCTTTCGTTTCATCATCGGCATACGTATAACTTGCGCTACGGGTATCCGGATCATAAATCAGATTAACAGCTGTCTGATTCATCATCAATCCCCTGAAAAAAGGTGCGTCTTTCGGTGGTGCCATCCGTTCGATATTCTTACGGGAAGCCTCCATTAACTCGGTCCAATCGGTTTCCTCGGCGGCAGTAAATACAAGTTTATTGCTGTATTTCTTTCCCAGAAACACGATAGAATCCGCCGAAATACTTTGTATCACGAACTCAAATTCTCCCTGTAATCCTTTTCCTTGGGGTTTGTTTTTCGGATCTGCCAAATAGTGCAGGCAGGAATAAGTGTCAAAACTCAACACCGGACCTTGGGAAGCGTTAAAACTATAAGTAGAAACCGTAGTTTCCTCCACGAAGTCGGTATACACTCTGACATTTTCCGAGTCCAAAAACTTCATCAACACATTATACCCCCCGTGGGTTTCCGGGTTAGGCACGTAAAGCATCCTCCAGCCGAACTCCGGTTTCACCAATTCTTGGGCACAATTATCAATCACTTTCTGAACCCGTACCACCGCATTCTCGTCAAATACCGTATCGTTGTCCACGGTACAGGCAGTGAAGAACAGCCCCAGTATTATCCATGATAAGTATATTTTTTTCATAATCTATGCTTTAATAGTTTCCTTGTACAACATCATCTATCGCCGTGTTTACAAGCTCCCGAAGCCTATCGATATCTATTCCCCACGACTCGTCAAGATAAGTTCTCACCATATCCAGCTTTTTCAGGATATTACTTTTCCCCGTTTCGTTCGAGATTTTCCCCAACAAGGCTTCCCACGATTCAGCCGTGTTTGTCACGTACTCCGCTACCACTTCCGCGAAATCCTCCCCCGGTTCCGCCATCGCATAAGGAGTCACAAACCCCAGAGAACGGGCTTGTTCCACGCTATTTCCCGTCCACGTTGCAGAATAAGTATCCGGCGTAATCTGTTTAAATGCCAGATTATACTCTTTTTTCTGATTCAATATATGCGTAAACTCGTGGTGCAACACCCGGATATAATGCATAACATTATCCCAATTTTTAGGATCATACTCTTCCAACTCGTACAACACCACCTTTTTACCTCCCTCGGCAGTACCTTGCGTCTTGGTACCGTCTTCATTCCAACCCGCACTTCCCAATAACAATATCTGCTTCGGGAAAACCGGATTCATCACGTCCATCCCACAAAGTTCCAAATAGGTATCTATCCACCCGTGCTTCACCATCCGTAAAAAAGGAACAATGGTATCTATCTGCGCAGGTATCAAGTTCTTATTGGTCTCCGTTTCAATATCTTTCCAACGATAAAGAACCTCTATATTATGCGGCTTCACGTAATTTTCAAAAATCCACGTGTCTACTTCATTCCAGACAGGATCCTTTATATCATAGATCGTATCGTCGAACTTGGCATTCTCACTACATCCCATCCATAATACTTGGAAAGAAATCAATATAATAATGCTAAATAAAACTTTTTTCATAGTCATCCGATTTTATCTATTAACGGGGATTCGGTTCCATCCCATAACTTACCGCTGTTACCGGAATCTGCAACAATCGCCGGGGATCATCCTTAGTCAGAATATTCTCATTCTGTGTACCGTATTCCTTGTGTGTCACCTCTATATTGAAGCGTTTGACATCAAACCAACGCATACCTTCCGAACAAAACTCTCTCCGCTTCAGATCGGTGATATATTTCAATACCAACATTTGGTCTGCATCTATCTGATCTTTATACCATGGGTCCAATTCTATACCATTCTTCTGCTCCCCGTAATAACGTTTGATCTTTTCCAATGTCACGGTATGAGAAGTCGGGGTATAGCTGGTAATACGCGTGCTCAGGAACAAATTGATATCCGCCAAAGCCTTGTCATAATCCTTTGTCATCGTGTAAGCTTCCGCCCGGTTCAACGCCACTTCTTCCATCGAGAAAGCCACACAGAAAACATAGGGACGTCCTGTTGTTGACCCAGGATAAGTGTTCTTGAAATACTCGTACGATTTATACAAAACGTAAGTCGGTGCCGCACCATAAATCGGATAAATCAATTTCCCGCCGCACACCGGATCGTTGTCCGGGAATATCTCGTTCTTCTTGCTCAGCGAAAGCCCGTAACGGGAGAAACTCTCCGCCCGCCACCAGATGGAAACCCCGTTGGTCAACAACAATATGGCAGGTTCCCCGTAATTCGTGTACAATTTCATATACTCAATCACATTCGAAGACACGGGTAAATAATTCTGCGTGTAATTTCTTAACAGATCTTTGTACCCAGTTCCTTCTCCCAAAACCTCCGTGCAATACGCCTGTACCTTATCCCATGAATCACCGCGATAAAGATAATAACGGGCTGCAAATGCCGCCCCGGCAGCTTTCGTGAAATGATATTTGGCAACATCGTAAGCGTTATCCCGTAACAGAGGCAAACCTTCCGTCAAATCACGCTCAATAAACTCGTACACCTCTTTCACCGTGTTACGAGTATAAAGCACAAGAGCCTCCTTTTCCGGTTTCTCCACGTAAGCCACGCCTAAATCACTTGCCATCGTCGCCGGATTATAATGTTTCCCCCAGAAATTAACCAGCATGAAATGAGCGTATGCCCGCGCAACAAGCGCCTCTCCTCTATACGGTTGAAGTTCAGAGGGATTACCAAGATTATCAATGGCTTCCAAAGCATGATTTGCCGCCGCAATAGCACGATAACAAGCATCCCAGTATTTCGTGGGCGAATCATAATCATTCGTCGTACTTTCTTCCCAGTTATAAGCCTCTCCCTGCATCTGTGGATATATAGAAATCTGCCACGTACCCTTATCGTCAGCGTTATCACTCATCCACTCGCCTTGCAGCATATAATGTCCCTCCGGGTACGCCGAAACCAACAAGGCCTTGATCGACTCCACATCCTTCAACTCGGTACGGTCATCGGGTACCTCGCTCAAAAATGACTCACAACCGAGGAAAAAAGTCGAAAACAACAATATAATAAAAATATACGATTTCATAAATATCTCGTTATTAATTAAAACCCTAGTTTCACAGCCAACGTAAATTGCCTTGGTACAGGTAAAGCGACACCACCTGAACGGGCAAACTCCGGATCTTGACCTTTCAATTTTTTATCAGCATATAGAATACACAAATTCGACGCAGAAACCCTGAAAGAAAGATTCTCGATTTTCCATCCTTTTATCCAATCCTTGGGAATATCATAACTTAACGTAACCTCTTTCAAACGAATAAAATCGCCTTTTGCCACACGTTCCGTGCTGTAATTATAAGCATTATAAGCTAACTCCAATTCAGGACTACTCTTGTATTGACGGCGAGAAATAATAGCCGGTATCTTCGTATGTTGTTCGTCCCCGGCTGCCATCCAACGATCGGCAAACTCGTTCGGGATTGCCTCATTATCATAGTAGCGATATTTAAAAACGGGATCCAGCCAAATCTTACTCCCGAACTGATAAGTAAAAAAAACGGCTAAACGGAAATCTCCATACTTGAATGAATTATCGAAACCTCCCGTGAACTTCGGGTCTGCTGACCCCATGTATTTCAAGAAATCAGTCTTCTGCACCTCTTGCAAGTTCAAATCCGATACCGTAACCTCGTTATCCTGATTCAAATAAGTCGGCAATCCTTGACTGTTCAAACCTTTAAACGGAATTGCATACACTCCCCTAACAGGCTTTCCCTCCATGGGTGCCCCACTCGGTGATATCAATTGCATCACTTGCGAATTGGATGCCAAATTCGTGATTTCATTTTTATTATAAGCAAACGTTAGATTCGTTGTCCACGAGAATTTCGGTCGGATCATATTCTTAGTATTAACAGTCAACTCCACCCCATTGGACTTCATATCCGCATAATTGGCATATTTTAACGCTTCTCCGCCGATACCCATCGTACGCAGGATTCCGATCAAATCGAACCCGTTACGGAAATAAACATCCGTGCTCACGCTCACCCGGTTATTCCAAAGACCGATATCTACACCCAGATTCAACTCGTATTGTTTCTCCCAAGTCAATTCCGAATTTTCCAACGAGTAAATCACGATCTGATTCTCCTTCTCTGCCTGCGTGGGACGGAAAGAAACATCACCCATGAACACAGCCTTAGCGTTCGTTGCCGGTCCCATACTTGCCGTCAAACCATACGTGGCACGCAACGTCAAAAGAGAGATATTATCTATATCCTGCATAAAAGACTCTTCCTTCACGTTCCAAGCACCACTGACATTCCACGTGGGCAACCACCGGGAAGAAGTCGCCTGTCCCATTCTATTCGAACCGTCATAACGCCCGGTCAAGTTTAACGTATATTTTCCCGCCCATGAAAAACTTCCGGTTACAAACATAGCCACAAAACGATCGTACGCATTCTCCAACCCGAAATACTGATCATTTCGCTCCAGAATCTGTTTGATAATCCGATAATCTATAAAAGGAACGTTTCCCCGGTTATACTGGATACCGAAACCTTTAGAATAAGTTTCCCGACGGTTGGTACTCCGTACCTCCATTCCCGCCATCACGTTATACATATGCCTCTCTGCAATCATCCCGGAATAATTGGTTGTTGCTCGAAAATAATAATTCAACAAACGATTGTCCGTCCGGTTGTAGAATCCCCCTTGTGGCAACACGGAAATAGCCGGCAACCCGGGCGTACTGGGATCTTTATACAAGAAATTATTGCTACCCCGCACTGTTGCATCGTAATCCGCACGATAACATTCCGCCAAATTAGAACCCTCTTTAATTTTATGCTCACGCGTGGACTTCACAAATCGTACCGCTCCTAACAACTTAATATCCCACCCGTCCTTCGGGCGAATCTCAAATTCAGCTTGAAACTTCGAATCCAACATATCAATGTCCAAGTAATTCAAGTCTAACTCCTGCATAATATTAAACGGGGCGTAATTCATCACGTAATACTCCGGATTCCCGTTCTCGTCATAAGGACGCATCGTGCGGCTCGTGTTCAACGCAAAACTAAACGGGTTCAAGTCAAAATTACGGGATATAGAACCATTTACCGGATCAGTTTCACGTCCTATCGTACCCGGAGCCCTCTGTTTACGATAAGAGCTACTTGTCAAAAAATTGAATTTCAAATATTTGTTTATTTCAAAGGATGAATTCATATTAGCCGTGTAACGGGAAACATTATCTCCTATCGTCCACCCCGGATCATTGAAAAAACTCAACGAAGCAAAAAAACTACTTTTATCCGATCCCACGGAAAAACTAACCGAATGACTCTGTTGTATAGAGTTTTTAAATAATATATCAAACCAATCCGTGTTCACCTTTTCATATTTAGACAGATACCGCATTCTGTCCTCAGGGGTATTCTGTAACTCGAACCCGCCAGTCGGCTCATAATTATCCAAAGCATCATACATCTTGCGATACACGCCACCTTGAGCCGCACGGGAAACATCAGCATAGTTTAACCAACCCTTATTTTCCAAATCCCGGTAAAACATCATCTGCTGCTGGGAATTCATAATATTATATTCTTGATACATCGGTTTCATCCGCATCGTGAACTCCCCGGAATAACTCACCCGCATCGAACCTTTACTTCCCCGTTTCGTCGTGATCACCACAACCCCGTTCATGGCACGCGCCCCGTAAAGAGCCGTCGCGGAAGCATCCTTCAAAATCTGTATATTCTCGATATCATCCGAGTTCACACCCGCGACCGACGAACTGATCAACGTGGCAGCATCTCCCGAAGCCAAGTCATCAGCCGAAACATCCACGACATCCTCCAACACGATACCATCCACTACCCACAACGGTTTCTGGTCACCGTAAATGGAAGACGCCCCGCGTACCCTCATCTTCGGTGCCGCACCAAAAGAACCCGACACGTTCTGAATCTGTACCCCGGAAGATTTTCCCTGTAACATACGTCCCACGTCATTGGAACCCGCCACCGCCAAATCGGCTGCTTTCACGATGTCGGCAGACCCCGTGAACAGCCGACGGTCAATCTTCTGGTAACCGGTAACCACCACCTCGTCCACCTGTAAGGACTTATCTTTCATAACAACCGCCAAACTCTTTTGCCCCGTGTAAGGAATCTCCTGCGTTTCCATTCCCACGAACGAAAATTGTAAAATCATGCCGGACACTCGGTCAGCCTCAAACTTAAAATTACCGTCTATATCCGTGGCAGCACCTGTTGCGGTTCCCTTCACGATAACAGCCACCCCCGGAAGCGGTTCTCCTTGCTCATCCTTCACGATTCCCGTGATTGTGACTTTCTTCGGAGGATCTTTCTTGACAACCTCTTTTTTCTTAATCACCACGTTATTCCCGTTCACCGTGTAAGTCAGGTTGGTTGCCTTCAAACATGAATCCAACACCTGCAAGGCCGGACGATTCTTCACGTCCACGTTCAAGTTCACAACAGCCTTCACATCCTGTGCCCCGTACATGAACACGTAAACAGTCTGCTTCTGGATTTCCCAGATCACTTGCTCAAGATTCACTTTCGTCATCTTGAGCGTCACATTTTTATTTTGTGCCAGCACAGGATGCGTGACCAGAATCCCCCCCAACAACAAAATAAACAACTTACCTCTTGCTTTTGAAATTTCTTTTAGTAATTTTTTCATAAACAAAGAGATACTCCTTTCTCTTTTTTTCATACTTTTGTAAGATTAAAGTTCGACATACTTTAATTAACTGTAACAAACAAACACGTGGTGAGCTCCAATTCCCCACGTGTTATTTTTTTATAGACACGTAAACCGTATTATTTTCCAACACAACATTTACCAACTCCGTCCGTCTTAACATATCGAGGATGGGAGCGATATTCTCGTACCGATTGATACATCCACCTAATTCTACCCGTTTCGATTCTTCATCCAAGAACTCGAACTTCACCCCGTACCAACGGGCTAAATTACGGGCAACCCGTTCCATTGACGTATCTTTGAACTTGATTTCCGAGTAATGCCAAGCCGTGTAAAGACTCACATCCACCTCACGCATGTTCAATAAACCGGAAGCCCGCTCGTACACGACCTGTTCCCCGGGTACAATCTCGTGCTCGTGTTCACCGCTTTTCACTGCAACCCGCCCTTTCACCAATGTAGTTTCAAAAGAATTCTCGTCATCATATGCCCGCAAATTAAATTCCGTACCTAACACTCTCACGTCCATTCCTTTCGTTTTCACAATAAAAGGATGCAAAGAATCCTTTGCCACGCAGAAATAACCTTCTCCCTCAAACTCAACCACCCGTTCACCGTGAAACCTGACCGGATAACGCAATTTACTCTCCGCATTCAAGAATACCCGGGTACCGTCCGCCAGAATCATCATATATTCCATCCCATTCAACGTGTGCATTTCATTGTACACAACCACGGAATCCTTCCCTTCATTGCTCCGCGAATAGTCCAAATGATTGGATTCCTTATATATGGTTACCCCCCCACTCTCATCAATAGCCTGATTCCCTGCCTCATCAATCTTCACGATACGCCCGTTCCCCAATACCAAATGAGCCTCTTTGCTCACGTTTATCTCCTGCTGAGCTATCACCTCTTTCTTTTGTTCCGAAGGCTGAAGTACATACGCCAGTGTTATAACCAACAAAATCCCGGCTGCCACGGCGGCATAATTCATGTATACACGCAACCGACGACGCCTTTCCTCCATCCTCTTCCTGTCAACCCGTTTCTCCATCAAGTACCACGCAGACTTCACATCAACTTCCGCCATACGCTCCAATTTCTGTCCGACAAATCCCTCTTCCGCAAAACGTTGAAAAAGAGCCTCATTCTCTTCGGATTCAGCTCGCCACTCCTTCAGCAACAAGTCCTCCTCTTCGGTAGACACATTTGCCAAGTGAGCCGCAATAGCTTTTATAATCTTTCTTTTTTGTTCTTCAGTTTCCATTACTATAAACACAATTCTGGTTATATATATTCACTACAACTTCAATCGCATTTAGGGGTAATGAGAATAGCGTTTTTTTTCAAAAAAAATCACACTTATTATCTAAACAACTGATTTAAAAGGAAAAGAAAAAAGAATAAAAGAATGAATATATCTTTTAACGCTTGTCGCAATTTCTGGTAGGCAATCTTTTTCAAGGTATGCAACGTACCGTCGGCAATTCCCATTTCCTCGGCAATCTCCGCATTTCGTTTTCCCGCCATCGCCCCCGTGATAATGCAACGCATTTGCGTCGGAAGCGCATTCACGGCCTTGTATAACAATAAAAACACCTCGTTCTCTATCTCATCCTCCTCGTAAGCCTCAGCTCCCGTTTGAAGCATCTCTTGTATATACCGTTCCTCTACCCGTGATTTTTTCAACAAATTAAAACAACGATTTCGCACCGATACATACAGGAATCCCCGCACCTCCGATAAAGTAAAATACTCCTCCTTTGTTTCCCAGTATTTCAACAGCACATCCTGAGCCACGTCCCGACCAGCATCCGTATCCCGAATATATTTCATGGCGAAAGAATAAAGCACCGGATAGTAATCTTCAAAAAATACCCGGAAAGCTTTTTTATCCCCCATTCTTATATCCGATACTATATTATCATTCATAAAGACACTTTCACAACAATACGAAATACCACAAAACACACTTTTTCCTCATTCATTCTCAACAAAAGTAATTTTTATAAAAGAAAAAAACAACACAAACAACCATTAATTTACCTAAAAAAACTCCTCAAAAAAAATGAATGTACAACTACTTGTTGCACATTCATTAACTCTTATTAAATTTGTTATTGTTATCTACTCGCCAACATTAAATTAAACACATCCCCATCATTTTATATGAAAATCCAGCAAACAATCTTCACCCAAAAACATCTGAAGGCGATCGCCGATTTTCAATTCTTTTTGGCGGAAAGAATTTCCACAATAGACTAAATCCCCAATTTTCAACATACAATATTCAGACATACCGGCAATCAATTTTTCCGGCAGCAAAGGAAGGTCGTTCATCTTCCTCCGGAAAACTTCCAACTCGTTTACCCGAAAACTATACTCGACATCCCGCAACCCCGAATCGCACTTTTTTAACACGGATACCGCGGCAGCCCCGTCAAAACCATAAGCCATGACAGCAGGTAACCCCATGCCCGCCAATCTCCGCCCGAAATCATCCGCATAGAATCGGATACCAACGCCGATCTCATCATAATAACGCCCGGCAAAACGCTCCGACACATGCTTACCAATCTTCCCCACCCGTAAAACGATCTGTGGGACACAACTCAATTCCCCAGCAAACGCCGGAATATAGAAATCATCATTATTCCTTAACAAAGCGTTATCCCCGATAACGTCATAAGCCACTTCTCCCGAAGCATTATATTCCGCGCAAAGTAATTTCATAACCGTGAACCCAAAGATTGAACCTCAAAAATATTCAATCTCCCAATCTAAAATCATAAATCTTAAATCACTAAATCATCTATTTCTCTTTTGGGTACATGATGCGTCCCGTTCGCCTCCCGCCAATACTTGAAATCCCCGTCTTTCATCGGTTCGAGCACCACCGTTTCCTTCGGCTTGCCGAGGGCTATCACGTACATAATCTTTAAATGTTCCGGCAATTGTAATATTTCCCGCAAAGCCTCGTTCTTGAATGCCTTGATAATACACCCGCCATACCCTTCTTCCACCGCTCCCAGCAAAATGGTCTGCGCTTGAATCCCGTCGTCACACAGGCAATTCTCCACGATAGAGGTATCCAACAACTGGATCAGATAAGCCGATGGACGCTCGCCTTCCTCCGGACCGTCCCAATCCTTCAAATATCCCGCCCAAGCTAACGTATGAAACACTTTTCCACACATCGCTGCGTCTGAAACCGGCTTATATTTCAACGCTTGCGCATTCCTCCCTGAAGCACAATAACGAGTCAGTTTCACGAATTCGAGCAATTCCTCTCGGGAAATCCAAACATCTTGGTAAAACCGACGATAACTCCTGTTTTTCAATAGCAATTCTTTCAACATAAATCCGAACAGATTTTGATATATAAATTGTAAATTTGTTCCGAAACAAAAATAATAATAAAATATGAATTCGTTTCTCCAATTGCTGGCAAAAGATTTGATTCAAAAATACGGGCATGAATTTGACAACCTGACCATTCTGTTCCCGAACAAACGGGCAGGACTCTTTCTTGCCGAAGAATTGGCGCACCTGATCACGAAACCCGTGTGGATGCCCGAAATCCTCACGCTTGGAGAATTTATTGAACGACAAACCGGACTGAAAAAAGCGGAAGAATTACCCCTTATTATAAAACTCTACAAAACGTACCAAGAATATTCCGGTACCACGGAACGATTCGACGATTTCTATTTCTGGGGAAATATGTTACTGGGGGATTTCGACGATATCGACAAATACCTCGTGGACGCCAAAGACCTGTTCTCCAACATCACGGCATTAAAAGAAATCGAGAACGCGTTCCCTTACCTCACTCCCGAACAAATAGAATTTATCCAGAGCTTCTGGCGTAGTTTCAATGGCGAAAAATACAGCCGGGAACAACAGGAATTTCTTAACGTATGGGATAAATTATATCCCACCTACAAAAATTTCAAGGCAAAACTAACCGGGGAAAACCTTTGTTACGAGGGTATGGGGCAGCGACTGTTCTGCGAACGGTTATCCCACTACCACACGGACAAACAACTCATTTTCGCCGGGTTCAATGCCTTGAACCAGTGTGAAAAAAGAATATTCTCTCACTTCCGGGACAGCGGGCAAGCATCTTTTTACTGGGATTATGACCTCTATTACTCGGCAAACGAAAATCACGAGGCGGGACACTATATCCGGGAAAACATGAAGCTGTTTCCCAACGCTTTGGGACTGGAACATTTCAACAACTTTCGCTACAACAATAAAGAGGTAGAATACATCTCCGTTCCCTCCACCATCGGACAAGCCAAACTACTTCCCGCGCTCGTGGAGCAACTCCATCCCCAACCGCGAAAGACATATACCGACACGGCTATCGTCCTTTGCGACGAAACGCTGCTCACCCCCGTGATTCATTCAATCCCTCACTCGATTGACAAAATCAATATTACCATGGGGTATCCGGCACAAAACACCTCCGTGGCAGCACTAATCGGCATGCTGGGCGACCTAAAACGTTACGCCAAGCAAGTGGACGGCGCCACGCACTATTACTACAAACCGGTCATCGCCCTCCTCAACCATAAACTGATTAAAAGCAGTTGCCCGAATGACATCCCGGAAATCACGAACTACATCAACACGAACAACATCGTGTACGTGGCAGAAAAAAGCCTCCAATTCAGCGACATCACCCGCACCATCTTTTCTTCCTCCACGGAAAGCCTGCCGGACTACCTTCTGAATATCTTGAAAAAAATGATTGCCGCCTTCCGACCGGAAGAACAGGAAGGACTGGCTATCGAGAAAGAATTTCTTTTCACGGTCTTCACCGCCATACAGGGGATACAAAACACGTTCCGGGAAGAAAACATCGTCCCGGAAGACAAATTCTATCTACAGGTCATCAACAAAATCCTGCAAGGAATATCCATTCCTTTCTCCGGCGAACCGCTGGAAGGCATGCAAATCATGGGACTCATGGAAACCCGTATGCTGGATTTCAAAAACCTGATTATTCTCTCCGCCAACGAAGGTGTCCTCCCGAAAAGCGGACACGCCTCGTCCTTTATCCCATATAACTTGCGTCTGGGATTCGGGCTCCCTACACCGGAACACATGGATGCCCTGTTCGCATATTATTTCTATCGTTTGCTGCAACGGGCAGAACACGTGAAAATCCTTTACACGGATGTTACCAAGGGAATGACTAGCGGGGAAATGAGCCGTTTTCTTTACCAGATGAAATACGAATCGGGCTTACCCATCCGGGAAACCCATTTCCAAAATAATATTTCCGTGCAGGACAATCCTGTTATTTCCATCTCGAAAAACAAGGCCATTCTGGAAAAATTGCATCGCTACACGCTTCCCGACGAACGAGGAATCTCCCCGTCGGCACTGAACACTTACATGGAATGTCATCTGAAATTCTATTTTAAATATATAGCCGGGATTAAAGAGAAAGAAGAGATAGCCGAGGAACTCGACCAACGGCTGCTAGGTACCATATTCCACCAGAGCACCCAATCCCTCTACCAAACCTTCCCGAATGGCGAAATCACGGAAGAGGGGCTCGACTCCTTGATGCAAAATGACACACTGATAAAGGAACATATTCGCCAGTCCTACCTGCAACTATACGACTCCACGGTATCGCGCATGCTCGAAAGCGGTGCGAACGAACTTGTACTTTCCGTCGTGAAAAAGTACGTGAAAAAAGTCCTTGAATACGATAAAACCCTATGCCCCTTCCAGCTGATTTCCATGGAGAGGAAATACCGGATGTCACTCGAGATTAACACGCTCGAGCACCCGCTTGTCATTCACGTGGAAGGAGATATCGACCGGGTAGACCGGACAGACCGGGGAACACGAGTCATCGACTATAAAACCGGGGCAGACAAGACCGAATTCAAAGACCTCCCTTCTATCTTTGACTCCAACAACAGGCAACGCAACAAAGCAGCTTTCCAAACCCTGTTGTATTGCATGATGTACGAGCACGAGAATCCCGGTACAGACCCTATTTTACCCGGTATATACAGCACCAAACTACTGTTTACCCCGAACTATACCTACTCGCTGAAATGCAACAAGGAACCCATTCACCGTTTCAAACCTTACGAACCGGAATTTCAAGCCCTGCTAACCGAGTTGCTCGAGCAATTATTCTCCCCCGACGTCCCGTTCACCCAAACGGAACTCCCGGAAAAATGCCGCCATTGCTCTTATAACGAGATATGTAAACGAGGATAGCATCGCCCTCCCCACCAATGAGACATTCCTACCGAAGTCCCAACACAATCCTACCCAAGAACTACCCAAATCATCCCCTACATAGCTTGCACCCGTGCTTTTTCCACGACCTTTCTACTATGGAGAATATAGAATATCCACAAATTCATCGCGGCATCAACGAAGCTAGGGTATGATTACGGTATTACTTGGGTAGTTCTTCGGTAGGCTCTCAGTAGGTTTACCCGGGAAAAACTTTACAATCTCTCTTTCGCCATCAAATAAAAAGGAAGCCGGGAGTCGAGATGCTTTTTCACGTGACTCTCCAACTCTTCATCGGAAAGCCCCGCCAACAGGGGACGTGTTGCCCGCTGCTCCCGCAAACGCCCGATAATCACAGGCAAAGACGTATCTAAAAATAACGTGTGTCCCGCCGCATTCATGCGCTCCATGTTATCAAAAAAACACGGCGTTCCCCCTCCCGTTGCCAGCACGAAATCATCCCCCCGGGCACAAAACTCTCGCAAGACATCTCGTTCCAACTCGCGAAAATACCCCTCGCCCTCACGAGCAAAAATATCCGGTATACAGCACCCGGCTCTCTCCTCCACGAGGGAGTCCAAATCCCGGAAAGACATTCCCTTTTCCTCTGCCAATTCCCTCCCGAAGGTGGTCTTGCCGCTCGCCATATACCCGACAATAAAGAATTTCATAACCGCCAATTACTCGAAGTCCAGCTTCATCTGCGACTCGTCACTCAACATATCGGGATTCGTGATTTCGAAATCGACATCCGTGCCACCTTCTTCCGGCTTCTCCTCTTCCCCGCCATCCAAGGGTTCTATTTCCTGAATCTCCTTCACCTCGTAAGTCGTCAAACGCTTACCTCTAGCCTTGTATGACTTCTCGGCAATAAACTCGTCGGCGACAATCGTTTCCGCCGGACGATTCTCATAACGACCGCCAAATACAATCTCGAACCGAGGACGTTTCTCACCGCTCAAGCATACCAGATAAGAACCTTCATTCTCACCGATAAACGAGGTAATTCTCACCGTATCTTCAAACCGGAAACGCTTCAAGTAATAGTATTGCTGCTCGGCATCAAAGAACACTGCCGACCATACTTTCTCGGAATCAAATTTTTCAAATACAAGATAACCCTCCTCGTAGTGGTTGCTCAAATCATAATCGGAAGTATTATACGTACCGTTTTTATTCGCTACCAGTATCCGGTCATCTCCTTGGAACTCGCCCACGTAGCGTCCGCGGCTGTCCGTGTTCAAACGCAACACGTCCTCGTCCAGCCATATCTTGCGCCCGCCCAAGGTTGAAGCCCCTTTCTGCACCAGCGATATTTTGTGTATATCATTCTTGCTCAATAAATTTCCTTGAGAATCACGCCCCTTAATCGCCAATGCGGCAAAATCATACTCGGAAACCAGTTTCTTCATCCCCGGCTTAGGTTTCAGACATACCTTGATCACTTCCGCCTCCCCATTCGGGTTAGCGCTGAAATACAGTACGCGGGAACCTGCCGCCCCTTTGGTCAGATTATACTGCTTGTCGCGGGTAATCCCCGTCACGCAAAATCGCTTTACGTACGACGGCCCATATTTCCCATCCCGGTAAGCCACGTTATATATCGTGCGCTTGTCGTTCTTCTTGAAAACATTCACGTGCAACACGTCCTTACCCACGAACAGCTTATCCGCCACCTTCGTCACGTAATAGGTACCGTCTTTACGGAAAATAATCACATCGTCAATATCCGAACATTCGCAGATAAACTCGTCTTTCTTCAACGCTGTACCGACAAATCCCTCTTCCCGGTTGATATACAACTTCTCGTTTGCCACTACCACTTTCGTTGCCTCTATATTCTCGAAATTACGAATCTCCGTGAGGCGCTCCCGTCCCTTGCCGTATTTCGCCTTGATTCGCTTGTAATACTCGATCGAGTAAGGAATAATATGCTCTATATCGTGTTTCACCCGGGCAATCTCATCTTCCAATCCCTTGATATAATTCTCAGCCTGCTCGGAATTGAATTTCAAGATACGCTTCATCTTGATTTCCAGCAACTGCTTGATATCATCATCCGTCACGGGACGAATCAGATGCGCTATAAACGGCTCCAAACGCTTGCGTACATGCACGACAACTTCCTCTACCGATCCGCTCTCCTCGAATTCCTTGTCTTTATATATTCGCTCCTCGATAAAAATCTTCTCCAAGGAAGAATATTGCCAATCGGTTTCCAACTCTCCCAACTTGATCTTCAACTCCAACAACAACAGGGCAACCGTATCGTCCACCGATTTCCGTAAAATATCGGACACGGGCATAAAGACAGGCTTATCGTTCTCTATCACGCACGAGTTCGGTGATATGGAAAGCTCGCAATCCGTGCAAGCGTACAAAGCATCTATCGTCTTGTCCGACGACACGCCCGCCGCCAGATGTACCAGAATCTCCACGTTTGCCGCCGTGTTATCGTCAATCTTCTTGATTTTGATTTTTCCCTTCTCGTTCGCCTTCAGTATTGAATCAATCAATGCCGTAGTTGTACGCCCGAAAGGAATCTCGGTAATACGCAATAACTTATTTCCCGCGTCTTTCTCGATACGGGCGCGAATCTTCACGCTTCCACCCCGCAGACCGTCATTATACTTCGACACGTCGACCATACCTCCCGTCGGGAAATCCGGGTACAACACGAACTCCTCCCCGCACAGGTAAGCCACGCAAGCATCTAGCAACTCGTTGAAATTATGCGGTAATATCTTGGATGCCAACCCCACGGCGATACCTTCCACTCCCTGCGCCAACAGCAACGGGAACTTGATGGGCAACGTGACCGGCTCTCTCTTGCGACCGTCATACGACAATTTCCAATTCGTGGTCTTCGGGTTAAAAGCCACTTCCAACGCAAATTTCGACAAACGAGCCTCGATATAACGTCCCGCGGCGGCATCGTCCCCGGTAAGAATATTTCCCCAGTTTCCCTGACAGTCCACCAGCAGATTCTTCTGCCCCAACTGCACCAGAGCATCCTTGATAGAAGCATCCCCGTGCGGGTGATACGACATCGTGCTCCCCACGATATTCGCCACCTTGTTATAACGCCCGTCATCCATCTCCCGCATAGCATGCAGTATACGACGCTGCACGGGCTTCAACCCGTCGTTCACGTAAGGCACGGCACGTTCCAGAATCACGTAGGAAGCGTAATCCAAAAACCACTTCTCGAACATTCCCGACAGATGCTGAATCGACCGCACCCGCCCGTTCTCCTCGTGATGTTCCGGTTCTTGAGGCACCACATCCTCTACTTCCTCGTTATTTATCTCTTCGCTCATACAAATTGAAAATTGAAAATTGAAAATTGAAAATGAATCACCTCATCCCAATTCCTAAATCTAAAATTTAAAATCTAAAATTATTAGATTTCATCCTTCTCCACGTACAAGTTATCAATAATAAAATCTTGTCGCTCGTTCGTGTTTTTACCCATGTAATAAGACAAAATCGTCCCTATCGGGTCTTGCTTGGTCATGCGTACCGGTTCCAGACGAATATCTTTCCCGATAAACCCGCCGAACTCGTCCGGTGAAATCTCTCCCAAACCTTTAAAGCGCGTGATCTCCGGCTTCGGTCCCAGCTGTTTGATCGCTTTCTCCCGCTCCGCATCCGAGTAACAATAACGAGTCTCTTTTTTGTTACGCACCCGAAATAACGGGGTCTGCAAAATATAAAGATGCCCGGAACGCACCACGTCCGGAAAAAACTGTAAAAAGAACGTCAACAACAGCAACCGGATATGCATACCGTCCACATCGGCATCCGTCGCAACAATGATATTATTATATCGTAACTCCTCTATTCCATTCTCGATATTCAAAGCCGCCTGCAAAAGATTGAACTCCTCGTTCTCGTACACGATTTTTTTAGTCAAACCAAACGAGTTTAACGGCTTCCCGCGCAAACTGAACACGGCTTGCGTGTTCACGTCCCGCGACTTCGTGATCGACCCGCTCGCGGAATCTCCCTCGGTGATAAATATCGACGATTCCGTCTTCCGCTCGTGGTTCGAATTAAAATGTACCCGACAATCCCTCAATTTCCGGTTGTGCAGGCTCACCTGTTTTGCCCGCTCCCGCGCGATCTTCTGTATACCGGACATCGCCTTGCGCTCCTTCTCGGTTTCCACGATCTTGCGCAGCAACAACTCCGCCGTATCCGGATTCCGATGCAAGTAGTTATCCAACTCCTTTGTCACGAAATCCATAATAAAATTACGTACAGAGGGTCCTTCCGGGGCAATATCTTTTGACCCCAGTTTAGTTTTCGTCTGTGACTCAAACATCGGTTCCTGTACCTTTATACTGATTGCCGCAATAATCGACGTGCGAATATCGGCTAAATCAAAATCTTTCTTGTAAAAATCACGAATGGTCTTCACCACGGCTTCCCGGAACGCGATCAGATGCGTACCACCCTGCGTCGTGTGCTGACCGTTCACGAAAGAATAATATTCCTCCCCGTACTGCCGCCCGTGCGTCATTGCCATCTCGATATCCGTCCCTTTCAAGTGAATAATGGGGTAAATCCCCTCACCACTCATGTTCTCGGACAACAAATCATAAAGTCCCCGTTTCGAATGAAACTTCTGACCGTTAAAAACAATCGTGAGCCCGGAATTCAAGAACACGTAATTCTTGAACATCGATTCCAGATAATCCGAAATGAAGTGATAATTCCCGAATAACTCCTTATCGGCAATAAAAGTCACCAACGTACCGTTCGGCTCATTCGTCGGTTCAATCTCCCGTTCCTCCACGATCAGCGCCTTGCTATAACACACTCGCTTCGTTTCCCCGTCCCGGAATGATTGTATAATAAAACTCTCGGAAAGCGCATTCACCGCTTTTATCCCGACACCATTCAACCCCACGGATTTCTTGAAAGCCTCGGAATCATACTTCGCCCCCGTGTTCATCTTCGACGACACGTCAATCAGCTTGCCGAGAGGTATCCCGCGCCCGAAGTCCCGTACCGAAACCGTACGTTCCTCCACCGTGATAATAATCTCGCTTCCCGCACCCATCGCGAACTCGTCGATACTATTATCCACTACCTCTTTAACCAGTATATATATTCCGTCGTCCATCGCTGCACCATCGCCCAACTTCCCTATATACATACCGGGACGCAAACGTATATGTTCCCTCCAGTCCAGCGTACGAATAGAATCTTCCGAATAATTCTCTACCATATGTCCTCCATGTTTTGCACAAAAATAATCAAAACTCCGCAATTTAAAATCTAAAATCTAAAATTTAAAATCATAAATCGTAAATCTAAAACAGATACGTGATTTCCTTAAACCCGTAAACCCGTTCCATCCCCCCCGTATCCTTCAAAACAAGCTGCCCGTATTCGTTTATCCCCGTGACAGACGCCTTGAATCTTCCGTTCTCGTCCTCCCAATCGAACACCCCCGAACGCCGATACATCACTTGCAGGAAATCCCGTTCCAAAGCCGCATAATCATACACCTGTCCGTACCGCTTCCCGATACACTCCAACAGCTCCTCCAACGCCCGTTCCACTGGAATCTCCTTACCAATAAGTTGAAATAAAGACACCGGATTCGGTGCATCCGACAGGAAGCCGGACTGGTTAATATTCACCCCGATTCCACACAACGAGCCCCCCACGTACGGTCCCATGATAACGTGTTCTATCAAAATACCCGATATTTTCTTATCCCCCACGTAAATATCATTCGGCCATTTCACGGTACATCCTTCCGTGTACCGGGAAATAAAATCGCAAGCCCCCAAGGCAATCACCATCGAAACGGCAAACTGCTCCACCGCCGACAACTCCTCCGGTCGCAATACCACTGTCATCGAAATATTTTTCCCCGGTTCACTCTCCCAATGGTTCCCGACTTGCCCCCGTCCCCGCGTCTGCCTGTGTGTCACCACCACCATTTTATCCTCCAACACATTCCATCCCAACTTCTCCGCCTGATTATTCGTCGAATCCAACTCCTCGTACTCCAATACCCGAAATCCACTTACTTGATATTCACGCATAATTTCACTTTACATTTAAATATAACAATCACCACTTCTGCCTTTCAAGCCAGATTTTAAGAATCGGATCTGCTATAAAATATCCCTCCTGACGAAACTCAACTAATTCTTTTTCTACCATCGACTTACGCAATCTACTTATATTTGAACTCGATCCTAGATTGTATTCCGAAAGAACGGTAGCTATTCCGAACTCCTTATGAATCCCAGCCAAAATAGCCCGAAGGAAATTCATTTGATAAGTCGTCAACAATTCGGTTTGTTGCGTGAAAAGAGGCGTATTCTCGTCCAACAACTCGTTCAAAGCCCGAGCTACCCCTTCCCGTGTTGCCACTTTTTCCGTCTCCAAAAGAGTAAGCCAAGCCAGCTGTTGCACATAGGACGAATGATTTTCTACAATTCGACAAATCTCAGCAGCCAACTCTTCTGATATCACCCTATCAACTTTTTTGAATTGTTTACATATATAAGGAACCCAAACCTCTGTCGGAATCAATTTTAGATTAATTATATCCCCGAACTTGTAAAAAGGCAAACTCCTCTTCTGGAACAATTCATCCATCAAATGTTTTCTACTTCCCAAAAGACAATAAGACACCCTCGAATTATGCTGCCACGCCGAACGCATTTTCTTCTGAACAATCACAGAATCGGGAAACTCTCCGATCTGTTGAAACTCATCGATACAAATCACAATCTGTATACCCTTTTTTTGAGCAATGCGCTCCGGCAACTGCAAAACTTCCTCTGCCGAATGTGTTTTTGACGTAATACCTAAAGAAACAGAATAATCCGAATCCGGTCCCACGCTAAACGCGAATTTCGGTGTTAATCTTGAAATAAACTCGTAAGCAATATCTTTCCACTCGTCAAAACGAGATGAAGTCTGTTTCAAAACAGCCTCGGCAAACATATTATAAAAGTCATATTCGCTCCGGCAAGGAAATATATCAACATAAATCACGCGCAATTTATCCGATTCCACTATCGCTTTCACTTTCTTTATCAAAGATGTTTTTCCCCAACGCCTCGGGGAAGAGAGGATCGTGTTTATCCCATTCTTAAAATTAGAGGAAAGACGGTGTATCTCTTTTTCTCGTCCGATGAAATTCTCCCCGCTTACCGCAACTCCAAATATGAATTCTTTTGCCATAATTACTCTATTAATAGCTATATTTACAACAAAGATAGAATTTTTCCTGAACTTACACAAGTTTGTGTAACACAAACTTGTGTAAGTTCATTTTTCGTTTGAAATCACATATACTCCCGGCTAAATTATCCCGAACGAGAAAGCAATATCCTTGGGAAAACCAATGGTATTCCCAAGGATACACTACCCTTCTGCCGTAGCCCTGCCAAAGCTTCTACAGAGCACAAATATGCCGGGATAGGGTTGCTATATTTGAGCAACGAAGAGGCTATGGAGGAGAGATATTATCCCCCTAGCAACAGGATAGAAATACGGATGATTTAAGATATGAATCTACACGGGTAACTCAACAAATTTCTTATTGTTTTTTTTCTGCATTTCATTAAGACGTTTCGCTATTCCAATGTTGAGGACGTAATAAACAACAATGCCCCGGGCTTTCCCGAGGCATAACAAATTCCGTAATAGAAAATCCGTCTCTCTCTATTTATCCAATCTTTAAATGCAAATTAAAATACCTTCTCATAAACCACACATATCCCCCACCAAGTAATACCAAGCTTGCCACCAAACAGACATAATGCAACTCCGGCAGAGCCAAATACATCGCAACAATCCCCCCTTGTACCAACATATACAACGCGGAAACCACCACATGCGGCATTTTCAGTTCGTTTGCCATCAATTGGTATGCATGCTTCCGATGCGGCAATCCTATATTCTCGTGCAACATCAACCGATGCACGATCGTCAACACGCTATCTACCCCGTAGACTACCAAAAATATGATATAACTAAAATCACCCGTCGTCAGTATTAATTTCCCCAGCAAAAACAAAATAATAAAGGCGATACCGACAGAACCGACATCCCCGGCAAAGCATTTTGCCTTCTGCCGGAAATTAAAAAAATCAAACACTACCACGCCTATTATCATCGTGTAAATCATATCACTTTCAACAAACGAAACAACCCGTGTATTCACGTAAGCCAACCCACAAAGCACCACCAAACTATATCCTCCCGTGATTCCATTTATGCCGTCCATGAAATTATAAGCATTTATAATCCCCGTGCAAATCACCAAAGCAACAAGCAAATACCACCAAGGTAACTCCAGCATTCCCCACTGGTAAAACATTAACAACATCGCCAAGAAATGTATTCCTAATCTTAACCCGGAAGACACCGAACGCACGTCATCCACGAAACTCACCCCAGCAATCAATGTTAACCCCAACATAAACCACGGGTACATGAAACCACTCGCCGCGAAATAAACCAACGCTCCCAAGTAAAATACAATTCCCCCTCCCCGCAACGTGATCCTCGTGTGCGAACTTCTCTCGTTAGGACGATCAATAACATTAAACCTATCCGCCAACCGAAAATAAACTAATTCCAAGGCAAATAACATCACAACCACGAACAAATAACACATCTGAACTTCCAATCTGAAATCGTAAATCTAAAATCTAAAATTTAAAATCAATAAATGATTCTATCGTCTTTCTAAGCCCATCCACGGCTCTCACCGGCATCCGCTCTATCCCCAACGCCCTCTTAATCTTCTCGTTCGAAACCACGTAATTCTCGGTCAACTTTCTCAACCGCTCCAGATTCAACGGTAAATGCAACAAAGTACCCAATCCAGCACAATCTTTCACCAACTCTTTATTCATATGCCATATACGTGTCTTTTTCCGCATCACTTCACACATAACCCGAATTAATTCATTCGTGGATACCGTTTCATCATCCGCCATATGATAAATCCCGGAAGACACATCCTTTCCAATCAGCCCGTTCACCACGTAACAAAGATTATCCACCGAGGTAAACGACCTCCTGTTCTCGAAATCCCCCAACGGCCACGGAATCCCTTTCTTCACCACGTTAAACAATAAATTTAAATTTCCCTTGTTCCCCGGCCCATGAATCATACAAGGCCGCAAAATATACACCTTCTTCCCTTGCATTCTCAATTCCTCATTTTTAACTTTCAATCGCTCCAAAATATAATTCTCCGCAGCAATCTTACTCTCCCCGTAAGGTCCTTTCGGTGTCGGAATCACCTCCTCAGTCAATTTATCCCCCACCACAAAATCCGCTGCCGCCTTTACCGAACTAAAGAAAATAAACTTCTTTGCCGAAGATTTCACGAAATAATCAAACACCTTCTGTGTTAATCCCGTGTTTATCGTAAAATACGTCTCCGCCAATGCCTCATTTTTCGTATCATGCGCTTTCCCCGCCAAATGCACGATCGCATCAAACCCTCCCAATCCTTCCAACTCCTCCCACGAATACGTCCTCGCTACCCCCTCTTTTTCCGGGGTAACAATATCCAAACCATAAAGAACATGCCGATCTTTCAAGGACAACACAAGATTAGAACCCACGAAACCGTGGATTCCTGTAATAAGAATATTCATAAATGTACACCAAATAAAATTAACGACACTCAAGAATAGAGCGTGCCATCTCTTTCATTATATTTTTTCGAGCAAACCTTTTAACAAAATCACCCTGTTCTTGCTCCCCACCATCAAATTTCAATATTTGTTCCACCATACTCTTAACATCAGTAGGTGCAAACAAGATATAATTACTTAAATTCTCTTGAATAAATTGACTAGCATAACCGCCGACACCTGCTATAATAGGTTTATCAAATGCCGCATATTCAAATAATTTTGACGGAAGCACTTTCTTAAATGCCTCCAAATCATTTAAATGTAAAAATAGAAAATCTGAATCATTATAATACCCTATCAACCTTTCTCTTGATACTGGATTCAATAATTCCACATTATGAACCCCCAACTCTTCAATCCTATCCTTCAACAATGTCTTCATTCCCCCATCCCCGATAATCCGAAAAAAATAGCGTTCTCCTAATTTCTGCGCCGCCATTGGAATCACTTTTTCCAACCCCTGTCCACTTCCAATATTCCCGGCATAGGTAATTATTTTTACCTCTGAAACTTGCCGGGCAGATTTCGGAACATCAAGAAAAATATCATCTATCCCATTCGTAAAATACGAATAAGCAGACTTTCTATATTTTTCAAAATATGTTTTAAATCCTTCCGACACTAAATTAATATGCTTTGCCCCCGCAAATGTATACCGTTCAATCCATCCCAAACAGCTCCCTGCCGGAATGCGGAGCATCTTCCTCCCCTTGAATACGTCCTTTATCGTATCAACAAAAATATCACGTATATCCAAATACAAAGGAATTCCCTGTTTACCCGCAATTTTTCTACCTAAAAAAGCTGTAAATAATCTCGAAGAAGAAGCATACACTAAATCATAATGCTCTTTTCCCGCCAATCGCAAGGCCTCTTTATAAAATACCCGAAAAGAACGAGCCTGATCAACAAAACCACTCTTATGCTCCGGTACACGAATCCGATCTATCCTATAATTATCACTTATTTCCCTTGCTTGTCCCTCAACATGAAAAGACCGATAACGATTCGGCTGTGTCGTAATCACATGAATCCAATCTTTTTTATCCATCTGCTGTAATACCTCCCGAAATAATGATGTATTACGAAATGACCCGGCACAAAGATCCGGTTCAAAATAAAAAGTCAAGAATAAAATTTTCATTGTATAATAGTCTCTAGCCTCCTGTCAAAAGAAATTCGAAAACTTCGTCGTTCTTCTCTTTTATTAAATTCTGGAGCATACATAGACGTAAATGGTGCAATCTCACGTGCTCCATCGAACTCTATACAGTAATCCGATCCGACAAGCCTGTTTCCATCTAAAACAATATTCTCTTTAGGCATGAAATGCAAATAAGCTGCCCCCTCTTGAGCAACTTCATCAACAATTCGGATATGCTCTTCCACCTTTTCCACACCACGGGTATGCAAACACCCCAAACGTTTATAACCATCATGTACGGCAACAATACGTTCTTCTTCATCACAAAGGACTTGAACCCTTGCCCGTCGAGCCACACGATGTCCCGCCCAAACCTGACTGGAATTTTGTCCGGATACAACCACGGTATTGTGAGCTACCGTACTTCTTTCATAAAAACGAGTATTATTCACCTCGTACGTGGAAGTTCCGGTATCGACAATGACAGGCCGTCCATTGACATATAACTCAAAACTAAATGTATCCGCATGTGCATGCCCCAGTTGATACTCCGGTCCAACTTCCCCAACATCAACAAACAACTCGAACTTTCCCCATCGAACCTTCCGATACCCGGACTCTTTCAACCTCACTTTTTTACCACAAAATATCCCCAATCGTTGACCATATTCAATTAATTCATTGGCTGTCGGGGCTATCCCCATAGCTGCATCATTCAGTAGTGGAATCCTCCCATCACTACAAACAACTTCTTCCAACCATCCCAACATAACTTCTGTCTTCTCTTTCAGAATATCTTCCAACTCCTTTCCGAACAAAGCATTATTACGTATCAAATTATAGCAATCCAATATCCGATACAACATTATACAGTGATACATAGGACTCCTCTCAAAATGCCCACCATCACCCAGCACCTGTTCCTGCAACTCCGGTATTAATATCGCTTTTGCCTTCTTATAGAAGATATGATCGTTAAAATAATAGGCTCCGAATAATAATGCAAAACCATTTTCCAACAAATGATTTCCCAACAAATGGTATTCAAGTTTATGAACTAACAAACTCAATTGGGCGTATAGAACAGTATCAATGTCAACATCATTTACACCACTACACGACAAAAAACGAATCCAATTTATAGACCTTAACGACAATGGATAAGGCTCCATACCCATTCTGGCTTTCGGAAGATGTTGAATGAAATCCCGAATCAATCTTCTCCCCACCTCTACGTCCATACTTTTTTGATTCAAGAACTCAAAATAATTCAAATTATATCCCCACAATCTTCCAAACTCAACAAACTCCCAATCAACTTTTTCTCCAAAAGATTTCTGTAAGTTCAAAAACTTAAAAGAATTGTCTCCAAAATACGTGATTTCATTCGGGATTGACGGTATAAAATTCAAAATTTGCCCGCCAGAAGTCATACTTGATGATTCTAAATATTGTGGAAAAAATCGTTGAAGCCACAACTTAGCACGATAACGCCACTGAATCGGTTTCAAGTACTTTACCGTATTCCATAGTATATCAATCTTACTGGAAATTGACATTTATTAAAAAAAACAATCCGACAAAATTATCCAATCTCTATCCAAGTCTTTTTCTTCAAACTCTCAATACAAGCAAAAGAAGCACGAGTCGTATTTACAATACTTTCAAATGGAATCAAGGCTTCTCCCCCTTTCTGTACTCGCTCATTCAATAAAGCAAATTGACGTTTGTGCCCTTTATCCATCGTCCCCGTCATTTTTGAAAATCCTTTCACGCCAAACCCTTCCAGTCTCCTCCAATTATCCAACACCAACACCTTTTCTTGCGAGAATACCTCAACACGCTCTTTCGCATAAGATTTCGACCCATTAGCAAAATAATTAATCACGGCATTTGTACCATTTTTATATTTCAACAAAATCGAAACATTATCCGTATTCTCTTGTGGGTTCTCTCCCAATGCATTCATACAAACAGCTATTACCTTACTATCTGCAAGGAAAGAACACAAATCAATAAAATGGCAAGCTTCACCTATGATACGCCCTCCTCCCACTTCCATATCCTGCACCCACACTTCTGGTGGAATATATCCAGCATTCATTGTTGCCACGATATTTTTAGGTCCACCACCAACCAACGCTTTCATTTTTACAGCAAACGGAGAAAAACGACGATTAAAACCAACTGTCAACGTTATTTTGTCGTTCACCTTCATGTACACATTTTCTATATTTTGCAATTCCTCCTCGTTCAAACAAAGTGGCTTTTCAACAAAAACACTCTTACCCGCCTCCAAAGTTTCCATCACCATCGAAGCATGTAAATTATGTCTTGTTGTAATAATTACCGTATTTATTTCCGGATCGTTCAACATGACATGATAATCAGAAGTCGCATTCTCCGCTTTGGCTTTCTTGGCCAATACTTTCGCAGTCAATCCTTGTGCACTGGCAATATATTTTATGGGAGCATTTACTTTTTTCAAAGCAGGGATAATTGTTGCAGAGGCAAAATTCCCTGCACCAATAATTCCTAATTTGCCACTTCCAACCATCGCACGATTCTCCCCAACGGAAACAACTCTCTCTATCGTTGAATCAACCGGGAATTTTAAGATCGAAGCTATCGATCCATGTTTACGCATATCTCCATAGATCTCCGCGTAATTGCCCAGTTCCACCTCTTCCGTGATCAGCGGTTGTACATCCAGCACCTTCGATGATATTGCCCCAAGTATAGTTTCAAAATTTCTCTTCTCTGTCCATCTCACATACGCCAACGGGTAATCATGCCCCTTATTCTCATATTCCTCATCATATCTCCCTGCTCCATATGAACAAGATACCTGAAAGGATAACTCTTTCTTATAAAAATCATCCCTTCTCATATTCAGTCCAATCACTCCGACCAACACCACCCGTCCTCTCTTACGAGACATCAGACAAGCCTGATGAATCACCTCGTCCCCTTTAGCTGATGCGGTAATTAATACCCCATCCGCACCAATACCCCCGGTCATCTCTTCAACATACTTCACAGGATCAATCCCACTTTTAGGATTAATCGCATATATACCTTTATCTTTTGCAATATCAACCTTTTGCTGATCAAAATCTACCCCGATCACTTTACAGCCATTTGCCTTTAGTAACTCTGCCGCAACCAATCCAATCAATCCCAATCCAATCACCACAACACATTCCCCCAGTTGAGGATTCAACAAGCGAATTCCTTGTAAACCAATAGAACCAATTACCGTAAACGTAGCCTCTTCATCTGTCACATTATCAGGTATCTTAGCCACTAAATTCTTGGGGACACAAACATACTCCGCATGATTTCCATTAGAAGCAACCCTATCTCCAACCGCAAATTCAGTTACTCCTCTTCCCACTGCCACCACTTTCCCCACATTACAATATCCTAATGGAAGCGGTTGTCCCAGTTTATTAAACACAGCTTCCAACGTCGGTTGCAATCCATCCGTCTTAATCTTATCCAACACCTGTTTCACCTTATCCGGTTGCTGCCGAGCCTTATCAATTAAATTAGCTTTTCCAAATTCCACCAACATCCGTTCCGTTCCCAACGAAACCAATGTCCGAGTTGTTTGAATCAAGACATATCCCGACTTTACCTGCGGAACCGGAATTTCCTCCAAAATTGTTGCTCCTGACTTAAGGTCTTGTATAATTTGTTTCATACTATATTTTTAATTTCAACTTACCAGCTTTAGTCTTAAAAGGACTATTAATTATCTTTATTTCATAATTAATATTTACATTAGATAAATCTAATAATTCAGTTCCATCTAAAATGTTATCATTTTCTGTTACTAAATAAAATATAACTTTTCCTCTATCAAGTTGTTCTACTTGAACGAAATTCACCAAATTAAAAGCTTTATGATGTCTTCCAAAAATCAAAGCTGTCAAAGCTATTCTATTTCCATCCAAATCTGTAATATAATCTGCATTACGCCCTTCTGTAACACTAAAAGATTCCAGTATCCCTTTTTCATCCTCAACCCCCTTTACGATATCTCCAGTACTATACCGAATCAACGGCATATTAAAATTATGATAAGAAGTTCCTATCAAATTACTATCCACGACCTCAGGATATCCATACGAAATAAATGGTTTATACTTATTATTTTTAGCCTCGTCATAAGCCAACACACACATTTCACTATGACCATACCAAGAAATATAATCCAAATTCCACACTTTAGTAAAATACTCCGTAATATTAGAGTGAGGAAATTCAGAAGCTAACAAACAAGCAATTAAATTTTTACGAATAATTTCTTGCTCTCGAAAATCACAAAATAGTTCTATACTTTTAAGAAACTCAAAAATAGTAGATGGATAGCCATGCAAATATTTTATTTTTCGAGTTTTAAATAAATTAACTATTTCATCTTTAAATGAATCTACCCCCTTATATGTATTCAGTACAAATTCATTATGAACAGCATTATACACAAAATTTTTATCCCCTAAATTTTTCCCTCTTAAGGTTAATTTCAAATCTGTATAATAATAACCTTTCAATTTCCATATAGTATGCATATGTGCCCATTCTCTTGCAAAAGCATTCTTATCAACATAAAAACTAAATGGTTCTCCTGTCGTTCCTCCCGTATTTATCAGCATTTTTCCACTGAATTCTTTCACATGATTTCTTAACATCGTTTTAGTAACAATAGGAACCTTCTTTATATCTTCCAAACTTTTTATTTTCAAATCATATACCCCCATTTGCCTGTAAAGATTATTATAAAAAGAATAATGATCTCTAGCGAATTTAAATATTCTTGCAAAATGATTAATAATATATTGCTCTTTATCAATTTGTCCGTCATCTATTCCCTTTATAACATTCAAATATATTGAATAACTAGAGCCCAATCGGATATGAAAAGGTATTTTTGCTAAAATATGTCCCATCGGATAAGACACATTCTGTAGTATATTCTTAATTTTTTCTTTTAACATGTAAATACTGCGATAAAATATCTATAGGTAATTGCCTAATTTTCACCCATTTATCCAAACATCTATTTAAACCTAAGTTTGTGAAATCTTTATAAATAGGAAGTAATTTTCTTTTATGAAAATGATTTTGTTTATAAAAATCAATATAATCAGAATCGCTTAACCCGTTTATATTAACACATATTCCAGAAGTTAAAAATTCTTCTAAAGTAAACGAACATTCTAACTTTATAGCTTTTCCGTCTACTTCTTGTTTATGATAATAAATAAGTAGATGTTCTAATTCCCCCGTATAATGAACAGAAATACCGTATAACGCATCTTTTCTAAATTTGACATAGCAATTATCATATTTACCTTGAGGAAAGTAGAAATTACCTAAACTATAAAAAATAACCTTACCATTATAAACTTCGACGCTATTTATAATATGTGGATGATGTCCAAAAATCCCATCAACACCTTTATCTATTAGATAATGAGAAAATTTTCTATCAGCTGGATGTGGCAAATTTTCAAATTCATAATTCCAATGCAAAAATAGAATCAATTTATACGTCGGAAACTTTTTTTTATACAAATCAACTTGTTGTTCCACCCATTCATATCGGTAAGGATTTACTCCCATTTTATTTTTTCCCGCTAATCTACAACGAATTACTTCCCACCCAAAAGATAACACAATCATTCTCTCCGCATGATTAATAAAAGGCAAAGAAGCCTGTTCTATATTTTTTCCAAATCCAAGCGTATGAATTTCATTTTTAATAAATGTTGTAATAAAATCTTCTGGATCAAAAGTAAAATCACCAATATGATTATTAGCCAAACTAACGCATTGCACATTCAAATACTTCAATATATTTAAAACTGCAACATCTGAATAAAGAGCTATGCCGTTAGTCACTTTTTCTCTATTCAAAAATTTCAATGTTGATTCGAAATTCAATAATTTCGGTTCATTGATAAACTCTTCACCCAATCCTTGAAAAGTAGAAGAATTATATGAATAAGGAAAAACAAAATCACCACAAAAAAGCATAATTCACACTCCTTTTAATTCATATTTACTATTTTCGTAACTATTATATCGACTCTATTATTTGCATATATTTCTCTAATCTTTGAATATTATTATCATACTCAGCTAATTGCTTTATTTCTTCTATAATTAACCTTTCTTTTAGTGTACTATCCATACTTAATCTATAAATTTTATCCGCAATCTCTTTTGCATTTAAAGCATCAAAATAAATGGCAGCCTTGCCACATAATCCCTTAGCAAAACCTATAGACGAAGTCATTATTGGTTTTCCCATTCGCATTGCTTCCGGGTAAGAAGCCGAAAAGCACTCTAACAATGTTGGTAAAAACATAATATCCGACTGTTCATATAAAAATGGACATTGACTAATATCAACTTTCCCTAAAACCAACACTTCTGTGCATTTGTTTATCTCTGGAAAAGCGGATTTATCTATAGTCAAAACAAATCGGAATTTAAATGATGGATATCTAATTTTCAAACATTTACATACATCTTTAATTATAGCCAAATTTTTATGAGGATAATTAGATGCTATCGTTAATAATGTAATCCCATCAAATACTGGCAATTTTATGGATCTATCCCATAAATTTGGATCATCAAAAACAGAGTTATAAAAATTAGTAACAGTAAAAACATTATTTGTTTTAAATATTTTTTTCACTCCTTCTGTAACATCTTTATTTTCTGTTACAAAATAATCAACTGTATGCTGAAAGGCATATTTTATTAACGGCAACACGATTAGGAATCGAACTTTTTGTTTCCAACTAATTATATTCCAAAATGGAGAATCTTTATAAATATAATGGGGATAAGCAAATCCACAAATATGTTTCACTTTAGGCCGCCAATAGGAAGGACCAAAAATAGTAAATACCCGTTCTATATGATGTTTTTCAACCAATTTATCTAAAAAGGAATCTCTACCTAAAAAAGCATTCAAAATAGATCCATTTTTATTGTATTCTACTATTTGAATAAAAGGGAAATCCAACATTGACCAAGGAGGTAATTGAACTTTATTCGAAACGACAACAACAAAATTATGCTGTGCAAATTTATTCAATCCCCCAATAATTGTATTAGCAACTTGTAACCCTCCTCCTACTTTGAGATTAGAAGCATTAATCAAAATATTCATACATTCATTTATTTGTAAATACAATGTTTACAATTCATACTTGAACATTAAAATATCACAAACAGCATAACTATAGAGGTGATATCATCTTGTAATATTTATATCGTATTATTTTTAGAAACAAATTAGGTATACAACATAGCAAGAATTTTAGAAACAATATTTTTCTATTTCTTTTATTTTTAAAAAAAATATATAATTTCATGTCCACACACAACATCCAACGAACTAGAATTCTTTCAATAAAAGGATATTCTTGTAAAAACATTTCTGAAATACCCTTTTGTTTATCTAGTTCATATCGAGATAAAAACACATCTTTTCTTTTCTTTTGTACTGAATCAATATGTTTCCTATATCCTACACCATTAATATTATAATAATATATTTTAATATTTTGTCTCGTTACCCGGAACCAAAAAAACCAATCTTCACAGAGAGGGAACCTCTCATCATAATTGTTTACAATACGAAATATGTCTCTTGAAAGAATCAAACCAACTGCAAAAATTGGATTAAATCTCAATAACACTTGATTTTGTTCTTGCGCAGTAATCATATTAGATGTAAAATAAGTTCCTTGAGATGGAATTCCAATTTGAGTATCATGAAAAGGAGAGTCGTTAAAAATAGAGAGATTTGTATAAAGTATTTTTATTAAACCTTGACTGTCTAATATATAATGAATAACTTTTGTCAAATAATCAGGATAAATAATATCATCTGCAGCCATTAACTTTATCCAATCTCCATGAACAACACCTATTCCTCTATTTATATTTCCAGCAGTACCTGTATTTTGAGAAGAACATAATAATTGAAAAAATTTAAATCTATCTCTATTATGCTCTATCCAATTTTTACATACATCAAGGGTTTCATCTTGTGAGGCATCATCAGAAATAATCAATTCTATATTAGCATATGTCTGTTCTTTTATGCACTCCAATACATCAAGTACATATTTAGCGGAGTTATAAGTAACAACAACAATTGACACTAATGGCAATTTTTCTATATACAAATTATTCATTACATTGAGATAATTTTTGAGGCATAACAATTAAAAGGAAAAAAAATACTACATTAAAAATACCTGGACGCTGATAGATTAATCCTCCGAAAAACAAAATATAAAGAATCAGATTCTTTTTATGATTCTTGATTAATAACAGTGCAAACAGACAAAAGAAAAGCAACATCACCCCAAACCACAAAATTCCATGCGCATAAATTAGAGATTTATATGTAGAACTTCCATCCATAATTGAAACAAGAGAATTTGTTCCTTTACCTAAAAAAACGGCTGGACTATACAACATTTTTTTATAATGCGTCTCAAAGCCTTCAAATGAACGAGTACCTCCAAATTGTCCCGAAGAGGTTACTTGCCATCTATCCAATACTAATGTCTTTACAATTTCAGTATCTTTAAAACAAAACAAGAGTATTCCTAGTACCGCCAGAATAAAAATAAATATTTTAGATTTTGGCATTGACACTAGAAAAAAAAGTAAGGAAGAAAAAAGGAAGAAAAAAGAAAAAGACATAATCCCTGCTATAAAAAATATTATATTTTCCCATTTTCTTAAATTATATTTCTCACAATACAAAAACATACTAGATAGCGTACCCATAACACCTGGCTCATCAAAATAGCCAGCAAAACGAATATCCGCAAATCTAAAAGAAGAATCATACACAGCCAAAAAAGGATATATTCTATACCCACCATCTTTCATTGGATTTAGAGGAGTTGCAAGGTGATAAGATATATCAACAGAAAGCCAATAAGTAAGAAAATAAACAATCAAAGAAAATAAAAACATTATTGCGAATATCTTTTTACCTGCATTATAAAAAATAAGTTTCCTTTCATCTTCTATAAGATAGATAAAAACTAATGATAATAGTGATAACAATGTAAATACAGAACTCCCTATTGATTTGTAAAAAAGTATACACAATAATATCCCCATTAATATGTATCTCGAATTAGAGTTCCGTTTTTGCAAATTGATAACAGATAATAAAACTATTATTATCTGAAAAATATATCTAAATAAAGAATTATCCCATACAAAATAAGGGAGTGAAGTTATAAACAAAGATATTCCAAATAAATAAGAGAAAAATATATTAAAAGCAGAAGCCTTAATCGACAGATTCACAATCATAAATATTAGCGTTCAATTTTGAATGTCAGTCAAGGGAAGCCACCCTAAAGCGTATTTTCCCACCAATAAAATCAAAAGTTGAACTGATTTTTAATATTTGTTATTACTTACTCCAATAGACAATAGCTATAAGTTTTCACAATCTTTACATCCTTTGATAATCTCGCCAAAGAATTTCTTGAAGAATCCCAACACCAGTAGCCCTGTATCTTGCAAGTCGATATGACTATATAATATACAGCCGATATCCTTGTCACTATCGAAAAACAACGCATAAACCTTTCGGCGCTTGATTACAAAGAATTTATTTCTGTATAAAAATCCAATTCTCAGGCTCAAAAATCATAAAAGAATAGAGAATAATAAGTACAGTCCGAATAAAACATTTTCTATTTACAGTTAGCCACTCTTTACAAAATCCCACCGTATTATCTATCGAACAATCATCAGATATAACCAACTCAATATTTATACATTTGATTTCTAGCAGATTCAAAAATTTCTACTACCCAACAGTAAAATTATAAGTTACTACAAGTATTGATACTAATAGATTTTCCATTTATTTTCAATAATACAAAAATTGACCTTCAAATTCTTTTTCTACTAACTCGTATTCATTTATTAATCCAGCATGCTCATAAATAGAATCAACATCTCTATGTTCAACAAAGTAAGCCCATAAACGATTTTCATCCTCACGATTAAATATTCTTACTAAGCTATTAGAAATTTTTCTAGCCGGAATCCCTCCAATTAATGGAAACTTTTCCATGCTAAAATCCTTATTTACCAAGCTATTGGAAGTCACAACAGAATAATCAGGTAATATCGTTTTACGAGCGATAGTCGTCCTATTACCTATCCAACACCAATTTCCAATCACAACCTGCCCCATTATATTTCCAATTTCACCTGTTTCCACATTCTTCATAAAATGGAATCCACTATCAAAAATTTGAACCTCAGAAGTTATACTACATCCCATTCCTATTACAATTTTATTATAAGCATATAACTTCACGTTATTACCCAAAAAACAAAACTTACCAAATTCAATTCTACCTGTAGGTTGAGAATAAATACCGTAATCAATTGAAAAATGAACTGCTCCTTTAAAAATAATTATACCTCTATTATCTATCATTGCAGAACCAGCTGATGCCTTAAAACGATCTCTATTACGTCCTAATTCAATCATACCAGTAAAAATTGGGGATTCAATAATTACTGTACCTAAATGATAAATTTTTAGTTTCCCAAAAACAAATATCGGAAATTTTAAAGCTTCTTTTAATGGAAATAGCTTGAAATTCACAAGAATAGTTTTATAAATATTCAACCCATCCTTTCTGTAATCATTCCATTTTTTCAACTTAAAAACAACATTATACAATAAACGATGCCTTTTTATATATTTCACTACATTACTCATACTCTACTTATTTTTCCAATAGCGAAGAAATATTTCTCTCAATCCTATTCGTTTATCTAAATCTATAAATGCCTTTAAAAAGGAACAAATGATACACAATGTATAAATAAATATCTGCAACCTTCCTTCTAGAAAAAAGGCAGACAATAATGTCCCTATAATCAATAATAGATAAATCGATAACATTAAAAAATATTTATCATCAAAATGAAATTTTGAACTTTTATGCACAAAAACAAAACAAATACACAAATGAAAGATATTAGCTAAAATAAAAGCAATTCCTATTCCTACTAATCCATAACAGTAATATCCTAAAATATAAATTAGCAACATAAAAATTCCAGCTATACTTTCTTTCACAAAATACAGTTTAGTATCAGCTTTCGCCAACATAATAAATGTCATAGCCCACGAGGCAACCTGAAATAAAACACCCACGATAGCCAATTGAAGCATGGTAGTTATTGGAACGAATTCTTCACTATACAAAAGAACTAATAAGAAAGGTGCGAATACGATAAATACAACAATCAAAGGAGCAATTATTGATATTCCCATTGTAATCTGATAATTAGTCATTTCATTAAGCTTGTCATTCCATTTATTGATTGCTGATAATCGAGGATAAAAATCGGTAGCCATAGCCGAAAATACCATTCTTACATAATTCTCTATAATCATAAAACACGCTGAAAATAAGCCAACCTCATTTACACTACCTGTATTAGAAATAAATATTCTTATAATATACATGATCAAACTTCCAAGCAAAGAACTCAACACTAACATGATTCCAAATTTCACCATTAATTTACTTTGCTTAAAAATCTGCCCCAATGGCAAATAAAAAGGTAGTACTTTTAATTTACGAGCATAAAGCCAATAAATACTACAAATAAATACCGATGAAAGAAACAAGGAAGGAACGATACCTTTAACTCCATAAAAATAGTAGAGTGGAATTGACGTAAGTAAGCCAAGAGTAGCCCCTAGCATGGACGATTTTGCCAATTCTTTAATTCGACGAGTTCCCCTTAAGAGCATGGATTGCCCATTTCCCAATTGTGTTAATAAAATGACTCCCGAGAGTATGACAAAAGACCACCTATGAGCACTTGTTCCAAAAGTTAACTCACTTAGAGAACCGGCAAAAATAATACAAACAATTGCACCAAGTAAACCAGTAAACCAAATAATCTTTCGAACAACTGTAAAAGTGATGGAGATACGTTTTTCATCTTGAGTGCCATAAGCCTCCGCTATATCTCTCACCCCACTCTGCTCAACCCCAAAACCAGTCGCTTGATTCAATAACTGAATAGTCGAAGTAAAGAGACTTATTATACCTACTCCTGTCGGTCCCAAAAGAATTGCAATAACTTTTGCTCTTATGATCCCAACAATAATATTATATACCTGTACACCACCAAAAATACTTGTTGCTTTAAAAATTTGCCTATATACTTCCTTTTGTTCAAGCATTTTAGAAATTATTCAAAAGCGAAACAATATTTACAACTTCTTCTTCCGACATTACCGGACTTATAGGTAAACTCAACTCTTCAGAATGAATTCGTTCTGTTATCGGAAATGACAAGTTCGACCATTCTTTATAGCATTCTTGTTTATGAGGAGGTATTGGATAATGTATCACTGTTTGTACCCCATTATTCGATAAGTACTGCTGTAACACATCTCGTTGTTTACACCTTACCGGGAAAAGATGAAACACATTCGCATCCCAATCTTCAACTTTCGGCAAAACCAAATTTTCATTAACAATATTTTTTATATAATATTGAGCGACACGCTTCCTATAAGCATTAGCTTCATCAAGGTATCGTAATTTGATTCTCAACACAGCTGCTTGAATTTCATCCAAACGGCTATTCCTTCCAGTATATTTAAACACGTATTTACGGATAGAACCATAATTTGCCAATGCTCGTATCACGCTCGCCAATTCAGCATTATTCGTCGTTACAGCACCAGCATCGCCCAATGCTCCAAGATTTTTTCCAGGATAAAAACTATGTCCAGCAGCATCGCCCAAAGAACCTGTCTTTTGACCTCTATACAAACACCCATGAGCCTGTGCATTATCCTCTACCAATTTCAAATCATATTTTTTTGCAAGTTCTCCGATATGATCTGTATATGCACATTGCCCATATAAATGTACGAGTAAAATTCCTCTGGTTCTAGAAGTTATAGCCGCTTCTATTTTCAGATCATCGATCTGATAAGTCATAAGGTTTGGTTCGACTAAAACTGGTTTCAATCCATTTTCCGATATTGCTATTATAGAAGCGATATATGTATTAGCAGGAACGATAATCTCATCTCCTACATTCATCACCCCCATCTCTATATAGGCGCGAAATATCCAAATAAGGGCATCTAAACCATTGGCTACCCCTATCGTATGTTCTACACCAATATACTGACTATACTCCTTTTCAAATTCATTATTTTCTTCCCCTTGTAAATACCAACCAGAATCAAGCACTCGACTGACCGCTTGATGAATTTCCTCTCCATATTTTGCGGTCACTTTTTGTAAATCTAAGAATTTTATCATAATTGTTTATTCATTTTTACTAAATTCCCATTCATTGATATTACAAGATATCCAAATTGACAATACAGATTAAAGGCCCGAACGTTATCAGTCGAAACGTGCAAATAAAGTGTAGTAAGATTCATTATTCTAGCTCTTTGCTCTATATATTGAAGCATTTTTTTACCTATTCCTCTTCCCCAATATTTTTTTTCCCCTATATATCCCCAGTACTCCCCTTTATCAAATGTTTTATGCTTAATTCCACATGCTCCTATTGGAATACCATTATATTTTACACCCCATATATAATAATCAACTTGAAACGGTAATAACAAAAACCAATCTTCTTGTTGACGTTTTGTCATAAAAGGAGTACCCGTTAATATGCGTATTTCATCATCAGTTAACCACTTCCAACTTGATTCCAAAAAATTACGATCAAACTCTACAAACTCTAAACTAATCATAACGAAAACGTGTATTTTAAAGAAACAGAGCAACCTATATTTTCCTTAAATTCACAAAGGCCATAATTAGGTATTCCATTTTCAGAAGAAGGTCCAATATCAATCCATCTTATTTTCGATGCAGCATAATATTCAAATACTTTGTAAGCCAAATAGTTCATTGCCCTCAATTCTGTATAGCCAGGAACATCTCCCCAATAAATCACTTGTACCACATCTGCTGCAACATGAAAAACCTGTGCTGCCGCCACATCTTTGGCATTATGGGTTAAAATAAAAAAATCGGCTTTTATAACCTTTATCGTATTCAATACATTTTGCAAACTCATCCTTAATGGATATCCTTTACTTTCTCTATTAACACGAATCACATCATAGACCCTCTCGACATCTGTTATAGATTCCGAATTCAATTTTTCAAACCCAAAGCCTTGTTTAAAAGAATTGTGAAGATTTTTTCTCGCACTTCGATCAATACATTCCTCATAAGAAAAAAAATCTCGTGTTTCAAACTGGTAATTCAAGTCTATATGTTGAACACCAAAACGAGAACGTTCAAAAATTCCAATTTCTTTGGCAATAAAAGAAGGAGCATAAATAGATGGCGGTAACGAGATTTTTATCAAAAAACCCGTTTTTGAAGCGTAATCTTCCAACAACTTAACCGCTTTTTCCAAATACTCTAAACGAGTATTAGATTTAACAAATGTAAATCCTCCAAAAGGTGCAGAAAAAGGAGATAATAACATATTCTCCCTCTCCCCTAAGACTATTCCCAAACGAACCTTTTTATCTATAAAAAGTAAATAATGTAAAGATTCACATTTATCTGAATTTAATTCCGAAAATTCTACTGTATTGAAAACATGAAATACGACATCGAAACTATTCTTATATTCTTTTGCAGAAACTCTACTTAATTCCATTATTCTTGTAAACTATAAATTCATGATAATTCCGAATATAATCTGCTTCATTATATTTTTGTGAGGCCAACACCAAACAAACTGCTCCAGAGGAAAAATCATCAAGAGTACGCCATATCCCTGGAACTATTAATAATCCTTGATAAGGTCTATTAAGGACGAAAGTACGTTTTACACTTCCATCGTCTAATGTGACACTAAAACTCCCACTTGCTGCCACTACTAATTGATACAAATCCCGATGGGCATGTCCTCCTCTTGATTCTCCCCCAGGTATATCATACAAATAATATGTTCTTTGTACATCAAAAGGAACCGTTAGATTATTTTCAACTACCGTAATATTTCCTTTTTCATGATGATGTTTACTCAATTCTATAAGTGAACAATCATAAACTGTAGATTTTATCATTTTATCCATCTTCTAAACTCCTCGTAATCATATATATAGTCAGCAAGAGAATAACGAGTAGAGGCTATAATTAAAGCGAGAGAATTAGTTGAGAAATTTTCCATTTGTCTCCACATTCCCTGTGGTACGTATAAACCATAGTAAGATCTATTTAAAGAATAAATTTCTTTTTTCTCTCCATCATCGAGAAGTACGTCAAAACTACCAGAAAGAGCCACTATAAACTCTTGATTCTCTTTATACGCATGTCCTCCCCGAGTTTCTCCCCCAGGTACATCGTATATCCAGTAACTTCTCTCTATTTTGAAAGGAATATGTATCAATTCCTCCACAAAAGACAAATTTCCTCGCGTATCTAAAAATTTGGGAAGTTCTATTATTCTCGCTTGCTTAATCATATATTATCGTTATTTTCCTTTATCAAGCTTAAAAGATATTTTCCATATTGATTTTTTTTCATTGCTTCTGCTATCTTTTTCACTTTTTCTTTTGTAATCCACCCTTTACGATAAGCTATTGCCTCCAAACAAGCGACTTTCAATCCTTGTCTTTTTTCTATCACTTCCACAAAAATTGAAGCATCAGATAAAGAATCATGAGTGCCCGTATCTAGCCATGCAAAACCTCTTCCGAGTAATTTTACTTTTAATTCTTTATCTTCAAGAAATTTCTGATTTACCGCCGTAATCTCCAGTTCTCCCCTCTCGGAAGGTTTTATTACTTTCGCAATATCAACAATTTTATTCGGATAAAAATACAACCCTACAACAGCATAATTAGATTTCGGTTTTTCTGGCTTTTCCTCTATACTCAATATATTTCCACGTTCATCAAATTCCGCTACTCCGTAACGCTCTGGATCATCCACGTGATAACCAAATACAGTAGCTTTACCCTTTTTCTCAGCTTGATAAACCGCTTCTTCCAGCATTGGCCTAAATCCCTGTCCATAAAAAATATTATCTCCCAACACCAAACAAACGCTATCATCTCCTATAAATCTTTCTCCAATAATAAACGCCTGTGCTAATCCATCCGGACTTGGTTGCTCCGCATATTCAAAACATACTCCATAATCAGAACCATCTCCCAACAAACGACGAAATCCCGGTAAATCTTGCGGAGTAGAAATAATCAATATGCTCCGAATTCCTGCTAACATCAAAACCGAAATAGGATAATAAATCATCGGTTTGTCATAAATAGGAAGTAATTGCTTACTAACACCTTTAGTTATAGGATATAGTCGACTCCCACTTCCTCCCGCTAGAACAATTCCTTTCATACAGACATCAAATATATTTATTAACTATTCGTTCACATGCCTTTCCATCTCCATAAGGATTTACCGCTTCGCTCATTATTCCATAATAACTTTGGTCTTCTAATAAATGGGAAACTTCCTCTACAATTCTATTAAAATCCGTACCAACCAATTTCACGGTTCCCGCCTCCAAGGCCTCTGGACGTTCCGTTGTATTCCGCATAACTAGAACAGGTTTTCCTAATCCTGGAGCCTCTTCTTGGATTCCACCACTATCAGTCAACACAATTGTTGATTTTTCCATCAAGTACACAAAACTCAAATACTCTAATGGTTCAATAAAAAATATGTTCTTCAGATTCGATAAATCTTCTCCAAACACTTCATGTATCGGCTTTCTTACATTCGGATTTAAATGCATCGGATAAACAAAATCCACATCCGGAAATTTTTCAACTAATGCTTTTATTGCTTTACAGATATTAACAAAACCCTCACCAAAATTCTCTCTTCTGTGTCCAGTTATTAACACTAATCCCTTACCTTCATTTAAACGATCTACATCGTACCCAGCATTGGTCAAAGAACAATTCAACCCAAAGTTTAATATTTTATCATTTTTTATCCGCTCAACAACCATGTATAAAGCATCAATAACAGTATTCCCTGTTACTGTAATTTTTTCATCACAAACACCTTCATCTAACAAATTTTGACGACTTAAAGGTGTCGGTGCAAAATGATAGGTTGCAATTCGACCAGTTATCTGGCGATTCATCTCTTCCGGCCAAGGACTATAAATATTATGCGTTCGCAAACCAGCCTCCACATGACCTACCGGTATTTGTTGGTAAAATGCAGCCAAAGCAGCTGCCAATGACGTTGTAGTATCTCCATGCACCAATACCACATCAGGCTTAGTTTCTTTTAAAACATCACGCATCCCGGTTAAAACCCGTGCTGTCACATCATATAAATCCTGCCCTTGTTTCATGATATTCAAGTCATAATCGGGCACAATCTCAAATATATGAAGTACTTGATCCAACATTTCCCGATGTTGTCCTGTCACGCAAACGACAGTCTGGAATTCTTCCGGATATTTTTGAAACTCTTTCACCAAGGGAGCCATTTTAATCGCCTCCGGCCGAGTCCCAAAAACTAACATTATTTTTTTCATCGAAATAATTTATTTCTTGTAAATACCACAAAAATCAAGAATCACCTTCCGGTCTGTCCACCGTAAAGCCTTAAATTCATCATGAGCCACCAACATCACCACGATATCCGCTTGCTCATAAGCTTCTTGGTAACTTGTCAATTTAAACACCTTATGTTTTTGCACGTTAGGCTCTACGACAAGAATATCTGCATTACTGCAAGATTGCATTACCCTAGTCGTGATGTATTTCGCTGGGGATTCCCGCAAATCGTCTATATTCGGCTTGAAAGCCAGTCCCATCATTGCGATAACAGGCTTACGATTATGTTGTAATTCAAATTTTAACATCTCGTTCTGTACTTTTTCCGCACACCAGAACGCTTTATAGTTATTTATCTCTCGGGCATCAGCAATAATCTTGGATTCCATAGGGAAATCTGCCGTAATAAAATAAGGATCAACAGCTATACAATGTCCCCCAACACCACAACCGGGTTGAAGAATATTCACTCGGGGATGTTTGTTAGCCAAATTAATCAATTCCCACACATTAATCCCGGCTTTGTCACAGATCAAAGATAACTCGTTCGCAAACGCAATCTGCACGTCTCGCGAAGAGTTTTCCGTCAATTTACACATTTCAGCCGTACGAGCATTGGTCCTATGTAAGATCCCTTGAACAAATTGTGAATAAAACTCAATAGCCTTATTCGTTGACGCTTCATCAATTCCCCCGATCACACGATCATTATGCACTAATTCATAAATCACGTTCCCCGGTAATACTCGTTCTGGACAATAAGCTATATATATTTTATCTTTCAATTCCGGTCGTTCTCCATAAATCAAATCCCGCATTTTCTCCGTCGTGCCTATGGGAGAAGTGGATTCTATAACATACAAGTCTCCTGCTTTTAATAAGGATAACACGGAACGTGTTGCCGCTTCCACGTAAGAAATATCAGGTTCGTGATTTCCTTTAAAAGGAGTTGGAACTACCATAAAATAAGCCTCACAAACTTCCGGTTTTAAGGAAGCTTTCAAGCGCCCATTTTTTACCACCTCTTGCAAATATCCTTCCATTCCCGGTTCCACAATATGCAATTTTCCCCGGTTTGTCAACTCCACCACACCCGGATTTATATCAACCCCAGTAACTTCTATACCATGTTTTGCGGCAATAATTGCCGTGGGCAGACCGATATAGCCTAACCCCATAAAACAAGCTTTCATAAATTATTTTAAATTAATATATTCTTTCGTTGCTAATAGATCAAAACACAAGGAAACGACATTCATATTTTGCTCTTTTGTTATTAACCTCGCCAAAAGGTTGTCTTCTAGAAGATTTATATTTTCCAATCGATTGCTCTTCCCTTCACCTCCAATTGTAGTCTCATAAAATTCAACAGCCCGATACCATCCCCATATATTCTCTTTTTCTAAATCACCAAGATTTATTTCAACATGATACTCCTGTTCCGTTACGATTTCTTTCGCTACCTCCGCATACCTCTGCTCTCCCATGAAATAATAACAACTACACAGCATCCGACACATCTCCGACGTCCGACAAGTTAAAATAATCTTATCACTCCCTTCTGAAAATAGTATCCCATAAGCCGCATCTAAGGCTATATCCAAAAAATCCATATCGGAATACGTCAAATATGTTTCCATCAAATCCGCAACATGCCCAACCCGTTCCTCTAATGTAATGGAAGGATCTTTAACCAAGTCAGCCAATTCCCCCGCGATCTCCCGTATTCGCTCGTGAATCATCCACTGGCTACCATACACTTCTTCCAGCCAAGGATTTACCCTTACCATTGAATAAACCGATAAATACCCGTGCAATAAACCGGACAACGCAGACGAGGGGAATTCCTCGATTGGAATATCCGATAATTTTTTGTACAAATCATTAAGATTCATCGCCACAATCGCTATTTAATTTTTTCTAAGAAAGAACCGGGGATATATGACGTGGCAATAGAAACCACGCCTTCCAGTTTCACGATCACTCGTTTATGTCCTTTAATCCGAATTAATTCGCCCTCAAGACCAATCAACGGGCCTTTGATTACTCGTACTCGGTCACCACGCTTCAATTCTTTATTGATTACCTCAACTGTACTATCCGAGAAATCGAGCGAGAACATAAAATCCCGCATTTGTTTATCGGGAACAACCAATAAATGACGAGTTGCCAAATCTTTTAAATATACAACATTTATACCTTGCTCGTTCACTAAGGAATAAGCGGTCACTTTATCGGTTTTGATAAAAATCAAATGAGGAATAAGTAGCACTCGCACATGCTTTTTCCCAGAAGGAGTTTCTCGTACTTCGTCCCGCATGGCCAAGTAGTTCTCCACTCCCATCCCGTCTAATCGTTTCTTGATTGTCATCTCCTGGTTGATTTTGGTGTACGCCGCAAACCAGTACAACTTTCTTTCTACACTTGACATGCTTAAAGTTTATCGTCTTCGAATATTTCTCGTGATTGGTTACAAAAAGAAAATAGGAAAAACGTCTGGACACACTTCGTGCATTGACCTTTTTACATTAGGAATTTACGTTTTTACCATATGCCCCACTTATCATCCTTAAACAGGTACAACTTGTGAGAACTGTCTTTTCTCGGGGAAACCGATCCTTTCAATTATTTGTCACAAATGAACACACGCCAATTTGTTTCAAAAATTGCAATCAATCTGAAAAACTATCCGATTAATGCGTTGCAAATATACCAAATTTTCGGATTACGCAAATTCAAGAGCAATTATTTTTCTTTTTATAGAATCGCTCTAAAATATATTTCAACTATAAAAAAGGAGCAGTCCCAAAAGTAATCTTTGGGACTGCTCCTTTCTAACGATATCGAAATCTAGTATAATTCTTGGAATAATTCAAAGAATGCCTGCGGATGCAAACAAGCGGGACATACTTTCGGGGCTGTTGGTCCCTCGTGGATATAACCGCATTTGCGACAATACCATCTCACGGTTTGCGGACGTTCGAATACCAAATTTTCTTGCAGATTGGATAACAATTTACGGTATCTTGTCTCGTGATTTTTTTCGGCCTCGATGATCATTCTGTACATCACGGAGATATCCTTGAATCCTTCCTCTTCCGCGACTTTGGCAAATTCGGGATACAAGTGATGCCATTCGTCATATTCTCCCTCGGCAGCTTCAATCAAATTAGAAGCCGTGTCGGCAATAATACCCGCAGGATAAGCCGCCGTAATCTCTAACATACCACCTTCCAAACGACTGAAGAAGCGTTTAGCATGAGTTTCTTCCTGCAATGCCGTCTCGTAGAAAATACCGGCGATCTGTTCGTAACCTTCTTTCTTGGCTACTTCGGAGAAAAACGTGTAACGATTTTTTGCCTGTGACTCCCCGGCAAATGATTTCAATAAATTGGCTTCCGTCATGGAACCTTTAACATTTTTTGCCATAGCTTTTTCCTTTTCTATACGAAAAGAAAAAGTTGCAAGTTACAGGTTGACAGGTTGCAAGTTCAAATATAGTTTGTTTCTAAATAACCTGCAACCCGCTAATTTGCAACATATCACCGGAAAGGTATTTCCCGGTGGTATAAATACCATTCACATTTACGCATTTTCATCCTTTAGTTCTCGTTCATTAAAATATAATTTTGTAACCATAGAAATTTATGGAGAATAAATTTTCACACAACAATTAGATATGTCTGAGATATTAAACAAATTACGTGAAGATATTCACTTCATCGAGGGGATGAACAGCTGTATGAATTGCGGGGTATGCACCGCCATTTGTCCGGCCGCAGAATTCTATAATTACGATCCCCGGGTGATCGTGGAAACCGTACAAAGAGGAAACGAGGAAGAGATTGAGGAATTACTGAAAGGAGAAACTATCTGGTATTGCGGGGAATGTATGTCATGCAAAACACGTTGTCCTCGTTGTAATACTCCCGGACTGATTATCATGGCGTTGCGTAAGGCTTCGCAGGAACTGGGCTATTTCGTTTACTCTGAAAAAGGACGCCAGCAATACGCTTTAAAGCACGTGATCGGGGAATCCATTCTGGCTAGGGGCTACTGCGTGACACCCGACCTCGTGAAGCCGGAGATGCATCCGGAACAGGGGCCGGTGTGGGAATGGATTTACGAACATCTGGACGACGTGTACGAACGCATGCACTCGAATTATCGCAAACCGGGAGCGGGCGCCCTTCGGGAAGTAGATAATGAAAGCATGGAAGAGTTAAGAAAGATTTTCGACGTTACCGGCGGTACGGACTTTCTGAACAATATAGACCAATATTCTCAACGCGAGGCAAACAAAGAAAAGGTTGATTTGGAAGAAGCCTATTTCTTGAAAACATACATGGAGAACACGGGAGAACATCAATAATGCAATTGAAAACTAATTAATTTATGATTTATGAATTATGATTTACGATTAATAGAAACATTGGTTAGCGAGAGGGAATCATCTAATCTAAAATCATAAATCAAGAAATTAATAGGATTTAAAATTTAAAATCTAAAATTGGAAGATGAATTTAGAGGGAAAACAACAGATATGGAATGATTATCAGAAAGAGATCGCGGATGATCATTATTTCTACGCGAGGAGTTGTATCCGGCAGACGTTCTTCCCGGGTTCGGAATGGGCGTATTTGGACATCATGAAGAACAGACTGGGTAAAGATATCATCGACGACCCGCGCCACACGACATGTACCGGGATCGGGTATCATTCCGATATTGTTCCGGCGGAAACAATCATGACCGTTGTGGCACGCCACTTCGCGCTGATGACAGAGGCGGGATACGAGAACATGACCCCCTCGTGCATTACCTCTTTCGGGATATATACAGAGATTCTGGAAACGTGGGAACACCATCCGGAAATTGAAGAAAAGATCCGCGAATACTTGTGGAAAGCCACGAAACGGGAATTCAAGAAACCGAAAAATCTGGCACACACCTCGGATATCGTCTACAAATTCAGAAACGAAATTGCCGCACAGTCTAAATATAAACTGGTGGACGTCCACACGGGAAGACCGCTAAGAGGAGTCGACCACATCGGGTGCCACTACTCCAAAATGTTCCCCACGAAAGGGATCGGGGGAGCTGAATTTCCCGCCGTACTGTCCGGGTTAATCTACGCGTGGGGCGGCGACGTGATTGATTACCCGGAAAGAAGACACTGTTGCGGGTTCGGTTTCCGCCAATACCTTGTTATGGCAAACCGGGGATACTCGGTAGCGAACTCGAAAAAGAAATTCGAATCCATGCAACCGTATCAACCCGACTTTATCGTGAACAATTGTCCGGGATGCGCCATGTTTATGGATAAATGGCAATACACTATCAGTGAAATGGAAGGAACCACCTACGGGCAGGACGGGTACGGCATTCCCGTGCTGACCTACGAGGAACTTGCCGCGTTGGTATTGGGTTACGATCCGTGGGAAATCGGCTTGCAGATGCACCAAGTATCCGTGGAACCCTTGTTAGACAAGATGGGAATCCCTTACGATCCGGACGCGAAATACAAAAACGTGCGAGGTAAAAACATAGGCACCCCGAAATGTCCCACGTACTTGAGAGTTGCAAATTTATAATGTTAAACCGCGAAATTGAAAAAAGAACCATGAAGTCATTCATTTTCAATTTTCAATTTTCAATTTTCAATTGAATACATGGCAAAAGTCATCATCATCGGTGGAGGTCCGGCAGGCTGCGAGGCTGCACACCAATTGGCAAATCAAGGTGTCGAAGTAGAGTTGGTCGAGAAAAACAACGAAACAGGTGGCAACTTGAATAATTGGTATCAATTGTTCCCTGACCGCAAATACGCTAAAGATTTAAACACGATACTAAAAGGACACTTGGAACACCCGAATATCCGGCTTCATCTCGGGATGGAACCGACTAATATCGAGAAAGATAAAAACGGGAAATTCAATGTTCCCTTGTCAGACGGAAGCCTCTTGGAAGGTGACTCGCTTTTGGTTGCTACCGGATTCAAGATATTCGATGCCCGGCGGAAAGAAGAGTATGGATACGGGATATACGAGAACGTCATCACTTCCGTGGAATTGGAAAACATGTTCTACAATCACGCCATCACGATGGCTGACGGACATACCCCGAAACGGGTTGGAATCATCCATTGCGTGGGTTCCCGTGACGAAAAGGTATGTAATTACCACTGTTCCAAACTCTGCTGTATCACGGGAGTGAAACAAGCTATCGAGATACGGGAGTTGTTACCTGAAGCAGAAATCCTCTGTTTCTACATGGACATGCGTATGTTCGGTCCGGGATACGAGGAAATGTACCGCGATGCCCAAGAGAAACACAACATCAAGTTTATCCGCGGGCGCTTGTCCGAGGCCGCCGAGAATATGCAAAAACAACTGCAAATCAAGGTCGAAGATACACTTGTCGGGAAACCGTTACGGATGGCGTTGGACATGATGATATTGTTGGTCGGCATGGAATCCTCGGAAGGCACCCGTCAGACCGCGGAAAAATTAGGTTTGAATCTAGCTCCAAACGGATTTATCCAGTCACAAGACCCGCACTACCGGAATAACTTCACCAACATGGAAGGCGTCTTCGTGGCAGGATGCGGAAGTGCCCCGATGAACCTGACCGATACGCTGGCAGATGCCCGCTCTGCCGCAAGTTCAATAACACAATACTTAAATAATTTATGATTTAGAATTAAAAACGCAAAAAGCGTCAGCCCGTGCGGTTGGAATCTTAAATCTAAAATTTAAAATCTAAAATTAAAAGGGTATGATAAATTTCTGGGGATATAGCATATCGGAAACGAGGAGTATCAATTACGACAGAAACGACAAGGCGATGACAGAATACATTGCCAAGACCGTCCCGAGCAGCAAGCTCTGCATCGGTTGCGGGGGATGTACTGCCGGTTGTACCGCCGGGAACCTCACGAACTTCAACATCCGTAAAGTGCAAATGCTCATGAAACGGGGTGAAACGAAAGACACCAAAGAGCGACTGCAAAAATGTATGCTGTGCGGGAAGTGCATGCTAGTATGTCCAAGAGGCGTGGAAACCCGAAAAATGATACTCGAAATGCTGAATTTCATAAGAAATAACCATAAACTAGAAGATTGAAGCTATGTACTACGACCATTTTGTCCTACCTTTCACGATTGGGCTTATAACGCTACTGGTCTACTTGTGTATCAAATACTACAAGTGGATTAAGAGTTTTCCCAAGGAGGAACGCAAGAAAATCCGTAAAGGGTTATTCTCCTTGCAAACGATTCGTTCCGGGTGGGAAATATTCCGGGAGAGTTTGCTACATCACAATATATTCAAAACCAACCCGATGCTGGGTTACATGCACATGACCTTCGCTTTCGGTTGGTTTCTGCTGATAGTTGTCGGGAAAATCGAGTCCATGATATACCATACCAGTGCATTTAATCCCCCCTATTTTGCCATCTTTTTCCGGTATTTCCACCCGGCTAATGAAACCTTCCCTTACAGCGAAACTTTTGCATTCTTGATGGATTTAATCCTGCTATTCTTGTTAATCGGCATAGGATTAGCTGTTACCAAGCGGTTCTATTCCCGCCTTTTCGGGATGAAGAAAACAACCAAACAGAGAGCGTACGACTTATTGATACTGACCGTACTCTGGTTGATTTTCCCGGTACGATTTCTTGCCGAAAGTTTCACGAGCGGTTTGAATGGCGGGGGAAGTTTTCTCACGTATAACGCGGGAAACTTCTTTAGCGGCTTCCTCCCGTTGGAACACCTATCCTATCCGGCATGGTGGGTTTATTCATCCCTTCTCGGGTTATTTTTCTTGTTATTACCCTTTTCGCGCTACATGCACATTCCCACGGAAATGGTATATATTTTCTTGAAGAACTGGGGAGTAAAACAAGGTAGAGAATACAACGGGTTCAGTGAAATACAAGTCAACTCCTGCTCCCGTTGCGGAATCTGTATCAACACGTGTCAATTGAACAGCTCATGTGGTATTAATGACACGCAACCGGTCTATTTCTTACGCCGTATTCGTAATCACGAACCACTCTCTCAACAAGCCGAAGATTGCTTGATGTGCGGTCGTTGCGAAGAATCATGCCCCGTGGGAATCAATTTGAACGCCATCCGGCAAAGTCAACGCCCGGATACCATTCGTGTGACGAAAGACACGTACACTTACGTGCCACAACCGCAAGTAAAAACGGCGAAAGTAGCTTACTTTGCCGGTTGTATGAGTCACCTCACTCCCGGAATTATCAAATCCATGCAGCAGATATTCGCGAAAGCTAACGTCGATTACTCGTTTATTGACGAAAAAGCCGGAGTCTGTTGCGGACGCCCGTTAGCTCTTTCGGGAAATTGGCAAGCAGCTCAAGTTGTTATGGACAAAAATCAGGAAATGATTGAGGCGTCAAACGCCGATATACTTGTCACCTCCTGCCCGATATGCTACAAAACCTTCAAAGAGGATTATACTTTGAAGGCAAAAGTAATGCATCACACGGAATACATCGAAATGCTACTCCGGGACGGTAAACTAAAGGTCAACAACATGGATCTGAAAACCGTGTTCCACAATCCATGCGAATTGGGACGAGGAAGCCGGATCGTGAGTGCCCCGGAGAACGTGTTGAATCAAGTAAGTTACAAGATAACAACCGTGTACGACGGCAAAAAATCACTTTGTTGTGGTGGTAGTCTGGCAAACACGGCTATCGATTCCAAACAAAAAACAAAAATCAGCGGGGACACGGTAAAAGCTTACGCCGCTTATCATCCGGATGTAATCGTAACGGCATGCCCGTTATGCAAGAAAACATTAAGCAAAACTTCAACCAAGATTCCGGTTCGAGATATAGCGGAACTGGTTGCGGAAGCATGAAAAAAGCCGCAATTGCGGCTTTTTTCATGCTCTAATCATCAAGTTCAACCCTCACTCCTTCAATCTGTTCAACATTCAAATCGCTCTCGTTACTATTCGATGCGATATCATAATGCGGAAGAGGATTTTTCTGTAACTCGATATTCTGTTCCCGGTGTACAAACACATCCATTGCCAGATAAAGAGCGTTACGCATTCCTTGCTCATCACCTATATTCTGTCCCACGATATCATAACCGGGCTCCGTCAAGGAGGTAGAACAAATCACGGGAAGTCCGGCTACATAACAAGCGGCACTTTCTTCATCTATTGCCTTAAACGCTGCCACTCCTTGATCGTAATACATCGCGAGAACGGCATCAAACTTCTCGTACATTTTCTCGGAGAAGAACCGATCGGCAGAGAATGGGCCTATTGCCATGATTCCCTCTTGACGAGCCTGCTCAATAGCCGGCACGATGATATTCACCTCTTCATCACCGTTCTGTCCGCAATTCACTTGAGGATTCAAACCCAACACGGCAATTTTAGGTTTTGATATCGTGAAATCAATTCTCAATGTATCATCCAACAACATCAATTTTTTCAAGATATTCTTCCGTGTAATCTGGTGGGGTACATCACGTAATTTTGAATATTCCGTCACGAATCCCATTTTCATCTTCTCGCTCACGAAAAGTGACATAGCCTCGGAAGTATTATAACGTTTTGACAAATATTCTGCCAAAGAATTTGCCTCTTCCTTTAGAAAACTTTCCGGTCCTTGAGGAGCCAACGTCAACACGTCAATCTCGTTACGCTCCAACTGATCCAGAGCGTATTTTAAAGCAATCATCGAGGCTTGATCCGAATCAGGAGTCTCCTTACCTAAATCCACTTTCACGTTGTCATCCACACAATTGATAATATTAGATCTTTTCCCGTTCGCCTCTCTAGGTTCCCGAATCGTGTTCAAATTAAAATTCTCCACGTTTAATACCTTCCGGTAGTAGGCTGCCACTTTGGGCGACCCGTATAGAATAGGGACACACAACTCACAAATCCGGTTCTCCGCCAACAGTTTTATGATCAATTCATAAGATATTCCGTTTACATCTCCATGCGTGATACCTACATTTAATCTATTTTCCATATTATACAATATTTCATTTGCACAAAGATAATGAAATAGTTCATAAAGTTTATAAGGTTCATAAAGTTTATAAAGTATAGCTCCCTAACGTAGGCTTTACCTACGGCAGCAGAACTGCCGATAAACTTTGCCCGAAGGATACCCGTTACTTTATGAACCTTAAAAACCTTATAAACTTTAAAAACGAAAGGGGCGTTAAGCCCCTTTCTATCTATTCTCTATCTCTTCTTTCCGGTCTCGGACCTCTATCATGGCGAGGACCTCTATCCTGTCTTGGGCCGCGGTCTTGACGATCTCCGCGATCCTGACGATCACCACGGGGACGATCGTTTTGTTGCTCCATCCCTTCGGGTTTCGGAAGCAACACTTTCCGGGAAAGTTTGAACTTACCGGTTTTAGGATCTATATCGATCAATTTCACGCGAACCTTATCACCTTCTTTCAAGGCATCTTCCACTTTTTCAATACGTTTGTGGTCGATTTCAGAAACGTGCAGCAATCCGTCTTTACCGGGCATAAATTCAACGAAAGCACCGAATGCAGTGATCGTTTTCACGACACCTTCATAAACTTCCCCAACCTCCGGCTTGCTAGCGATAGCTTTGATACGGGCAACCGCGAGCTCGATAGCCTCGGCGTTGCTGGCAGAAATATCCACGATACCTTGATTACCCACTTCCTCGATAACGATAACGGCACCGGATTTCTCTTGAATATCTTGAATAATCTTTCCACCGGGACCAATGATAGCACCGATCTGGTCTTTATCCACCGTGAGAGTCACCATACGCGGAGCGTGCGGTTTCAACTCCGGACGAGGCTCAGGTAAGGTTTCTTTAATAATATTCATGATATGCAAACGTCCCTGTTTTGCTTGCTCCAAAGCTTTCTCCAGAATCTCGTAAGGAAGTCCGTCAACCTTGATATCCATCTGGGTAGCGGTGATTCCATCCACGGTTCCGGTTACCTTGAAGTCCATATCCCCCAAGTGATCCTCGTCACCCAAGATATCCGACAACACGGCATATTTTTCATTATCGGTAATCAATCCCATCGCGATACCCGTTACCGGTTTCTTGATTGGGATACCGGCATCCATCAATGCCAATGTTCCGGCACACACGGTAGCCATGGAAGACGAACCGTTAGATTCCAAAATATCCGAAACGATACGCACGGAGTAAGGATAACCATCCGGCAACATACGCTTCAATGCGCGGTGAGCCAAATTTCCATGACCTATTTCACGACGTCCCACACCGCGGGAAGGCTTTGCCTCACCTGTAGAGAACGGCGGGAAATTATAGTGCAACAAGAATTTTTCTTTTCCTTGTTCCGTGGCTTCATCAATAATCTTTTCATCGAGTTTGGTTCCCAGAGTAACGGTAGCCAATGCCTGTGTTTCACCGCGGGTAAAGACAGACGATCCGTGAGGTCCGGGTAGAGGACCTGCCTCACACCAGATAGGACGAATCTGATCGGTAGTACGACCGTCCAGACGCAAACCCTCGTCCAAAATCATTCTACGTACAGCTTCTTTCTCCACGTCATGATAATAACGACCGACAAGCATCTTCTTCGCCTCTCTCTCCTCTTCCGGAAGAGATTCCAAATACTCATCTTTCACCTGAGTGAACAATCTCTCGCGCAAATGTTTATCCGCGTTGCACTGGCGGGCCATAGCGTAAGCCTTGTCATAGCATTTAGCCCAAATATCTTTACGAAGTTCCTCGTCATTCACTTCATGACTGTAAACCCGCTTCTCTTTACCGACAGCCGCAGCCAATTCCTCTTGTACCCGACAATGATCTTTTATAGCCTCGTGAGCGAAGATAATAGCCTCCAGCATCTCTTTCTCGGACACCTCGTTCATCTCACCCTCCACCATCATGATATTCTCGTAAGTAGCGGCAACCATAATATCCAAATCAGCCGTCGCCAATTGGCTTCTGGTCGGGTTGATCACCAACTCGCCATCCACACGAGCTACACGAACTTCGGAAATCGGTCCGTGGAAAGGAATATCACTCACGGCGATAGCGGCAGATGCAGCCAACCCTGCCAAACAATCCGGCATCGTCTCGGCATCGCCCGAATACAATGTTACCTGCACGAAAGTCTCGGCATGGTAATCATCCGGGAACAAGGGACGCAACGCACGGTCTATTAAACGGGATACCAGAATCTCGTAATCGGAAGTTCTTCCCTCCCTGCGAGTGAATCCCCCGGGGAAACGTCCCAGAGAAGCGAACTTTTCTTTATAATCCACGGACAAAGGCATAAAGTCCACGTCCGGGCCTGCATCCTGTGCAGAAACAACCGTAGCCAGAAGCATCGTATTGCCCATCTTCAACATAACAGCCCCATCGGCTTGTTTGGCGAGCTTTCCGGTCTCTAGCGTAATTACCCTACCATCTTTCAGGGTAATGCTTTTTTCAATTACATTCATAGAAATAATAATACTGTTAAAATATAAAACATTTTAACGGAATTCTTTAAGATAAAAGGAGGAGGAGGGGAGGATTTTAATAAAAAGACGATCCGGGCAATCCGGATCGTCCGGTATGTAATTACTTACGTAAATTCAATGCTTTCACGATAGCACGATATCTCTCGATATCTTTCTTCTTCATGTAATCAAGCAACGCTCTACGTTTTCCAACCAGTTTAATCAAAGATCTTTGAGTAGCGAAATCTTTGTGGTTTTTCTTTAAATGCTCGGTCAAATGAGCGATACGGTAGGAAAATAAAGCTACTTGTGACTCAACAGAGCCGGTATCTTTATTAGACTTCCCGTACTGTGAAAAAAGTTCTTCTTTCTTTTCTGATGTCAAATACATGATGTTCAGTTCTTTAAATTTAAAAATTATTTTAACGCCGCAAAGATATACTTTATTCCGACATCAAACAATCTTTTCCATCCCTTTTTGTATTTTTGTACTCAAAATTACAACGACATGATCAGAAAAGGGAAAACACTAATATACTTCATCATGCTATTCATTCCGGCTCTCGCGTTCGGGCAGAAAGCCAAGATCGCGTTCGAGAAAAACACGATCGACGCAGGTCTGGTACAGGAAACCGGAGGAAAAATCACGTATAACTTCAAATTCGTGAACAAGGGCAAAGCACCGTTACTAATAAAATACGTAGAAACGACTTGTGGATGTACTGTTCCAAAATGGAACCGCCGTCCGATCCTGCCACAGGACAGCGGAACCATCTCCGTGGTCTTCAACCCGAAAGACCGTCCCGGTACCTTCTCCAAGAAAATTATCGTGTACACCAATGGTAACCCGCCCAATCTTGTCTTAAAATTAAACGGAGAAGTCGTGGGCAAACCCGCGGACATAGATAAAGAATATCCCTTCACAGCGGGAGAGTTACGCGTCAACACGGACACCATCTCCATAAACCAATTAAAAACAAAACAACAAATCGTGAATATGATCAATACCGGCAAAAAAAATATATCCATTACATCCATCGTCAAACCCGACTACCTAGAAGTAGATTACACCCCCTTCACCATGGAGAAAGGAATGATCGGCAACCTCATCATCCGCTACACCGGAAACGAGAACACCGCGTTCTCTCCCGCCGATCGACTTGTAATCCAAACCAGTCAAGGCGAGAGCTTCAACTTCTCCCTTGTTTATTAATCATTTTCAATTTTGCATTTTCAATTTTCAATTAGTATGGTTTATCCTGAAAATTTCGAGACAAAAATAAAATTCGACAAAATAAGACAACTTATCAGCAACAACAGCCTGAGTGACATGGGACGTGAGCTGGTAGACAATATCACGTTTTCATCCGACGCGGATTGGATTCGCACCTCACTCTCCGAAACGGCGGAATTTATACGCATCTGTCAGGAAGAAGAGAATTTCCCGGTATCTTATTATCACGATGCCCGTCCTTTTCTCGCTCGCGTAAGAGTCGAAGGGCTATTTCTGGAAATAAACGAACTGGTAATACTAAAAAACTCGCTGGAATCATTGAACGCCATTACCCGTTTTTTCAACAACAAACAGGAACAATACCCTTCACTGGTCGCTCGTGCCGGGGACATACGTGTATTCCCGTATATATTGCAGCGTCTGGATTCCATCGTTTCCAAATTCGGCACGATAAAAGACTCCGCCTCCCCTGCCCTCGCGAATATCCGGCATAGTATCACAAAAAAACAATCCGGAATATCCCGCCGCATGCAAGCCTTATTGCAGAAAGCACAGGAAGAGGGCTGGGCGGACAAAGACACGAACATATCCATCCGTGACGGCAGAATGGTTATTCCCGTTCCCGCCGCCTACAAACGAAAAATAAACGGTATCGTGCATGACGAATCGACAACCGGAAAAACATCATATATCGAACCCACGGAAATCATCGAAACCAACAACGAGATCCGGGAGTTGCAATTAGAAGAAAAACGGGAAATCACCCGTATCCTCCGCCAGTTCGCGGATGACATACGTCCCTATATCGACGACTTGATCCCAGCATACGATTTCATGGCTTTCGTGGACTTCGTTCGCTCGAAAGCTCTTTTCGCCATTCGGGTAAACGCTATCGTACCCGTCTTCGAGAATCGTCCCGAGATGTTATGGTACAAGGCAAAACATCCCCTGTTATACCTTAGTTTAAAAGCCAACGGCAAGGAAGTCATACCTCTGGATATCGAAATCAACGAGGAACAACGTATCGTCCTAATCTCCGGCCCTAACGCCGGGGGTAAATCCGTTTGCTTGCAAACTGCCGGACTCTTGCAGTACATGTTCCAATGCGGCATTCCCGTACCCGTGGAAGAATCGAGTAAATTCGGGATATTCCGCAAGATACTTATTGACATGGGTGACGAACAATCACTCGAAAACGATTTGAGTACATATAGTTCCCATCTGGTGAACATGAAAAATTTCGTGCGTTACGCGTCAGACGATACATTAATCCTAATCGACGAGTTCGGAACGGGCACGGAACCCATGCTGGGAGGAGCCATTGCCGAAGCAATACTGAACGCTTTGAACCAGAACCAAGTGAAAGGAGTTATCACTACCCACTACACTAATTTGAAGCACTTTGCCTCCTCTGCCCCGGGCATCGTGAACGGTGCCATGCTATACGATTCCCACCGGATGCTTCCCTTGTTCCAATTGGAAATCGGCAAACCGGGTTCCTCTTTCGCATTCGAGATAGCCAAGAAGATAGGACTCCCGAAGGAGATTCTCGACGATGCCGCCGGCAAAATCGGGGAAGACAGGGTCAACTTCGACAAGCACTTGAAAGAAATTCTACGGGACAAACGGTACTGGGAAGAAAAACGGAAACGCATTCACGACAACGAAAAACGCCTCGAGGAAGTGCTGGAGCGTTACAAGAAAGAACTGGATGATGCTTCCAAATTAAGAAAAGAGATTATCAAAGAAGCGCAGGAAAAAGCAAAGGAAATCATATCCGGTGCGAACAGCACGATAGAGAGAACCATCCGGGAAATCAAGGAAAGCCAAGCAGAAAAAGAGCAAACGAAATTGGCAAAGGCTGCCTTTGAAGAAGAAAAACAACGCCTCCTCGCGGAAGAACAAGGCGAAGAAGAACGTCTTCAAAAGAAAATCGAGAAACTGAAGAACCGGGAAAAGAAACGTCAAGAACGGGGAAAACAACCGCAAACCGCCACGCCGGAACAAGAAACCCGAAAAACACTCGCGCTCAATAAAGGAGATCTCGTGCAACTCGACAATAAAGCTATCGGCGAAATTATCGAAATCAATGATAAAAGCGCCGTGATTGCCCTAGGCGGACTGATGACAACCGTGAAAACGGAACGTCTAACGAAAGTATCCAACAGCGTGGCAAAGAAAATAACACAAAGCAAGCCGAGGCAAAGCACCTCGTCCTATCTGGAAAACATCAGCCAGAAACGCATGGACTTCAAGCCGGAAATTGACGTCCGCGGGTTGCGGGGGGACGAGGCTCTCATGAAAGTAGCCGAATTTATAGACTCGGCTGTCATGCTGAACATGAAAGACTTGCGTATCCTGCACGGGACGGGTACCGGTGCCCTTCGGCAGATTATCAGGGATTACTTGAGAACGAATCCCGTCGTCGGTCATTGCGGGGACGAACACGTGCAAATGGGAGGCTCAGGAATCACGGTTGTCAAACTGGATATCTGAAAAACACGCCAAACTAAAATAGTGGACACGAGAGAACCAAATTTCTCTCGTGTTTAAGTCAAAATAAGTTAAATAATAAATATATTTAATATACGTGACTTGTACTTGATTAATATCAACTCCCATTCAATTCCCATTCAACTCCCATTCATCCCCTATTACAAAGGTTGAATAATAGAATTTAAATTGAATTTGAATAAAATTTAATAATAGCAAAATACATGGTATAACTATAGTCTATTCTAGCCCGATAACTGAATTGGACAGAAATTCACCTCGAACAAGGAAGAAAAACTGTAAAAATTTTTTGACAAGAGTTTATCTTGCATTTTTGAAATAAGCATATACCAATATACAGTATTATCATGACCAATAATAATAAAGTTATTGATCATACCGTGAACACGGGAATTCTACATGAAAAATCAACGACTTAAATCTTTCTTTTTTTCAAACATTTTTTGCATGATTCGGTCATATTCCATATCATCCAATTCCACTTCCAACATGACTTTCCGTTTGGAAGAAGTCGTTTGTAACTCATTCACACGGTCTGCACCAATAACTTTATTCTCCTCTCCTAAACACTCCGAAAATACGCGAAACAGATCGACATTCAACACCATGCAAATTTGATACAACAGATGTGTATCAATTGATTGACGCTTGAAAAGATTGTACACAACTGTCCTCTCCTTATTAATCATCCGAGCGAATTGACTGATACTCAAACCACTCTTCTCAAATTCTTGCCTTATTATCTCTCCTATATCTAATTTCATGGAATAAAAATACGAGAATTATACAGACAAAAGAACCGCCATCTGTATTATATAATCACAAAAATGTTGCACAATTCTTGCATAAGTAAATTTTATACCATACTTTTGTAAAGTTAATACAACAATTCACTTGTTATTGTATAAATAAACCTATAGAATTATTCAATGTTTAATAAAAAAAGTGTTATGAGAAAAATTGGTTTACTAGTTGTTTTAATAACTATGGTAATGTTCTCTTGCGTGGACGACAAAGAATCTGCAACAGTTGAACAAATGCGTACGGCAAAAACTGCATGGTTGCAAGCTCAAGCCGAAATGATAAAAGCACAAGGCGAAGCCCAAAAGATTTTAGCCGAAACAGAGAAATTAAAAGCGGAAAATGACGCCAAAAACGAGGCTGCACGTATCGAAATAGAGAAATTGAAAGCCCAAGCTGAAGCCGCGAAGACCGAAGCCGAGGCTGAACAAATCCGTGCAGAAATCGAGAGAATCAACCAAGAAGTGGAGCAAGCTCGTTTGGAATTCGAATACCAACAACGGTTGAACGAACTGGAATACCAAGTAGCCGAGGCAAAAGCCGCCTACAAATTACAAGAATTCCAAAACAAATTAAACCAAGCTATCATCGATGGCAAATTAAACTCGGGACTTATTGAAGTGTACAATCAATACACTTCAGCATTAAATAAGTTGCGCGGTGCAGAACTTAAAGTTTCCCAAAAACAACAGGAAATTGCCACGAAAGAGAAAACGATTAACAGCGGTTATGATGGCTACGTGAAAGGGCTGCAAACAGAAATTGCCACAGCACAAAAAAATATCGAGGAGGCTAAAGCAGCACTGGAAACATGGATGGAAAACAACACAGATGTGACTAAAGACGAAGCATCTAAAAAAGTTGAAGAATTAAACGCCCAAAAAGAAGCGTTGGATAAAAAATACAGCGATTTAACCTTAAAATTAATCGACTTACAAGCCGACCAAAGCAAATTGCTTGCAGCGCTAGATGCAGCTAAAAAAAATCAAAGCAACGCTAACAATGCAAAAAACAAAGCTGGAGAAGAGCTAGAAAAGGCAACCCAAGCGTACGAGGATGCTGAAAATGGTCTAAATTCAGCTAAACAAGATATCATCAACGAGTTCCCGGAATTTGAATACGGGGTTACTACCAATATCGAGAAAAAACAAGCAGAGTTAGAAAAAGCAACCGCCGAAACGGCAAAAACATTAGCAGAAGCAAAGGTTGCTTTAGAAAAAGCAAAGACCAGTATTCCGGAATTATTCGCCACCAAAGAAAATGCTGAAAAAGCTGTTGAACCTATTCAAAAGGAAGCAGAAAGATTGACAAAAGAATTAGCTGAAGCAACGGAGGAAAAAGCTGTTTGCGAGGGGAAACAAGCTGCATTGAAAGAAAAAATGGAAACAGAAAAAGGCGTGTATGACAACCATCTCGCCGAAGTAAAACGGCTAACCGAGCTTTTAAAAGACGAGTCATTAAGTGCCGATGAAATCGCCGGATACCAAAGAGAGTTAAAAATCGCAGAGGAACTGGCAGCTGAAACAAAAATAACTTACGATGCCGCTAAAAAAGCACACGACGACAACGAAGCCGCACTCAAAGAAGCAAAAGATAGCATCGAAGAGTTAAATAAAGAAATCGAGAAAAATGCAAAAACTTTAGCTGAAGCAGTGGTTGCAATGGAAAAAGCCGAAAAGACTTACAACGACACGATGGAAGCCGTGAAAGAGGGCGGTGAATTGCAAAACAAGATCGCAATAGCGGAAAGTAACGCTAATAACGCAGAAGAAGCTGAAGCTAATTTCAAAGAGAGACTAGAGGCTGCCAACAAAACTCTTACCGATTTCTTAGCTGATAAAGAAAAAGCAGAGAAAGCTTTTGCCACTGCCGAAGAAACTTTGGAAGCATCCGTAAAAGCTGTTGAAGATGCAGAAAAAGCAATAGAAGATTCTGAATACTCGGCTATCAAGAAAGAAAGAGAGAACATCGAGAGTGAAAAAGCTGTTTACGATGCCTTAATCACTAAATACGAGGAGTTAATCAATGATGGTTCTCTGACAGAGTACAAGGAAAGTATCGAAGCTAAAATCAAAGAGTGTAACGAAAATATCGCCACATACACTGAAACCATTGAGGAAAATCAAGCCCTAATCAAAGAATTCGAAGCAGCAGAAGAGGCTGAGAAAGACGAAATCGTTAATAGAGGTCATGAAACCTTGAGGAATGAAATTGCAATACTTGAACAAGAAATCAAGAACCTGCAAGAAATCATCGTATATAACCAAGCAGAAGTTGACCGTTTGAAAGGAGTTATCGACTCTTTGGAAGAAGCTGAATAAAAATACTGACGAACACATCATCGGGCGTTAATCGCCCGATGAAAACAAACACTATTCTAATATGTTAAAAAGAGTATTGACAATTGCCATCATCATGACGGGTTCGGTTCTGCTGGCGAATGCACAAGAGAAGCAAGAAGATGTCACCCCGAAGAAAGGAGACAAGGCAGTTTCCTTGAACTTGGGCGTGGGTTCTTTTGTCGGCATGGAAGCCCCGGCTCCGAATCTAAGCAGCTACAATATCTCTGCACCTCAAACCAGCTGGTTTGACAAACAGCTATCCTTGAACTTCGAGTTCAAATGGATGTTTGCAGAGAAATGGGCATTAAAAGCGATGGGAGGATTCTCGTTCAAAAACAACCCCGAGTACAAAGCCGTTCCCGGCAGTAGCACCGAGGGAAAATTTGAAGAAGGGGACGTCCCGGATTACAAATTCGTAACCTCGAAAGATAATTTGAAATATTCCGTGGTACTCGGGGCTGAACGTTACGTGAAAACCAAATACAATAAGTTATTTTTCCGCTACGGGGGTGAGTTCGGGTTTTCCTACGGACGCCAAACGGCAAAAGCCGACGACGAATCTTACTTGGGTAAATCCGTCGGGGAAGCATTCGGCTACCGGGTAGCCGGGGTGACCGGCTTCGATTATTTCGTTTCGAAAGCATTTTTCATTTCAATCGAAATACGCCCGTTGGCATACGACTACACGGTGTACAATATTCGCCCGCAAGTCGGATTAAAACTTCTATCTTCAGACAGACACGGTATCGACTTTTTGTCTAACCCAATGTTGAAAATCGGATTCCGATTCTAACAAATTATATTGCAACCAGAACGTACGGGAGTCTTTCCCGGGAGTAGCAGAGGATGTTTTGACACATCCTCGCTCTTTTATATAAAATATAGCTGACAAAAGATTTTTTACAGGGAAAAGAGTAATATTAATCTGACACGATACAGGCGGCAGAGTCACCATTTCGCAAACGAAATTCCCCAAAGCGATTATGTAGAATATTATTTGTATTTCTAAATTAAATGTTATAATTTTGCGTCGTACGAGTGTTTAGCCTAGTTTTGAAAATATCATGTATCGGATTCCTTTCGAAAAGCCAAGTAGAAAGAGGTATTCATACATTTAAAATATTTGAAAATGCAACCAGCTCGGAGAGGCCGGACAACTCTTCGAGATATTGAAAGGGATACCGAGTGTATCCCTTTCTCCTTTTTTCTCCCGCCGTGCATAATTATTTTCAGCTTTTGCATAATTATAGTGGTGATTTATAAGGTTTATCATTCATTATATCGTATTTTTGTCATGTAATCAAAAAAACCAATTTATGTCTAAGATTGTTGAGGTAAATGTTCAATCCGAAATCGGAAAACTGAATGGAGTTATCCTCCATACACCAGGCGAGGAGGTAGAAAACATGACTCCTGAAAACGCTGAGAGAGCGCTCTACAGCGATATTTTAAATCTATCAATTGCACGAAAAGAATACAAACAGCTCAGTGAAGTCTTGGGTAAGATCACGAAAACTTATCAAGTAAGAGACTTGCTGACGAACATTTTAAAGGACGATGCCATCAAGTTGGAAGTGCTCAACCGCATCGAAAAAATAGAACCTTTTATCGCGGAAGAAACACCCAAAGGTTCGATCAAGGATAAATTATTGGATGAAGATGCAGAAGATTTAGCCCGTTTACTCATCGAAGGGGTGGAAATGAAACGGGACACGTTGACCAAATTCCTGAATAAAGATTGGTATGACCTGCGTCCGTTGCATAATTTCTTCTTCACTCGCGATGCATCCATGAGCATGTATAACGAGGTACTCATCGGCCGCATGGCAAATGCAGTACGCGATCGCGAAGCCGTGATCATGCAGTCTATTTTTGATTTCACCCCCGGGTTCAAAACACACACCCTTAATTTGAACACGACAAACGACCCCACCCGCAAATTAACAATCGAGGGAGGTGACGTTCTGATCGCTCGTGACGATATTTTAGTAATCGGTAACGGGGCACGTACCACCACTCGCGGTATCGATGCACTGATGTATAACTTCATCAACCGGAACGAAGATAAAGTACAACATATTCTGGTACAGGAATTACCCCATTCTCCAGAATCATTCATCCACTTGGATATGGTATTTACCTTCTTGGATAAAGACAAATGTATGGTTTACGAGCCCCTGATTATGAGCCCGGGCAACTACCAGACCGTGCATATCAAGATTCAACACGGCAAATTAATCAGTATCCGCAGGGAGAAAACCTTGTTACATGCGTTGAAAAAACTGGGAATGGACTTGGAGCCCGTGTATTGTGGCGGCGAAGACGAAACTTGGAACATGGAAAGAGAACAATGGCACAGTGGTGCAAACTTCTTCTGCGTGGCACCGGGTAAAGTCATCGGTTACGCTCGTAACAATTATACCGTGGAAGCCATGAGCAACGCCGGGTTCGAGATTATCCGCGCTTGTGACGTGATTAGCAATAAAGTAGATTTAAAGAACTACAACAAATACATGCTTACCATTGAAGGTTCGGAACTTCCCCGCGGAGGAGGAGGTGCCAGATGCATGACCATGCCGATCAACCGGGATGAAGTAGAGTGGTAAAGAAATGAAAAAAGCCTCCGAACGGAGGCTTTTTTCATTTCTCCCCGATATATAAACTGGCGATTCCGAACGTCAACCGTTGCTGAGAAACATTAGCATAACCGGAACGACGCATGATTTCCAAGAACTTCTCTCCTTGAGGGAAAGCGAATACCGAAGCCGGCAAATACTCGTAAGCCTTCCGGTTACCGGAAATAATCCCTCCCACGAAAGGCAGTATATTTCTGAAATAAAAATTGTATAGCTGTTTCATAGGAAATCTTTCAGGCGTGGAAAATTCTAAAATAACCACCTTTCCCCCGGGACGCAACACCCGGCACATTTCCGTCAACCCCTGCTCCAAGTGCTCGAAGTTACGTACGCCGAAAGCCACTGTCACGGCATCAAAAGTATTATTCCCGAACGAAAGATTCTCACTATCCCCGTACTGGAAATCGAGTTGGTCTGCCAGTCCCTTGTTTTTCGCTTTCTCACGGGCAACAACCAACATATTCTCGGATATATCCGCCCCAACCACACGCTTCACGCCATGCTTCAACGCCTCGATAGAAAAATCACCCGTACCGCAAGCGATATCCAACACCAGCTCTTTCCGCCCGGCTCCTACCACTTTCATCGCTTTTCTCCGCCAACGTTTATCAATCCCCATAGATAACAAGTGGTTCAACAAATCATACTTGGGCGCAATCCCGTTGAACATCTCCTGTACCTTTTCTTTCTTTGCCATTATTTTTTCATTTATTTCAACGGCGAAAATAATCAATTTTTAGCTTCTAAAACAATAACCGCCTGTATAACTCAAAACAAAACATGTATAAAGTACACACGAAAAAATCGTGAGAACCCTTTGCAGAGAGTCCTCACGACACGAAATATAAACTCAAATCAAAACCTCCGAAAGTATAGTTATTTGCTCGATGTACCGCTTTCCAGAATACTGACAATCGAGAACAGGGAAAAGCATATCGCTCCCAAACCGATCAGTACACGCGAAGGTACAAAGAAAGCGTTATCCAGTGACGCCTCTTCAAAAAGGAAGGCTCCCAAGAAAAGAGCAAACAAAGCTGTCATGACCGGAATCAAAGGTATCCGGTTCGCCAATTTACATTCTTGACGCCACACCTTTGCCAATAAAAGAACCTTACTGGAAATACTGAAACAAACCAGCCCGAGGCCAATCAAGATAAAACCGGTAGTATTCACGGGAGCCGCTGCAGCCAACAACTCTACAATTCCCCCTACAATACAGATAGTCCCCATGAAAAATACCAGTCTAGGCCAATTTTTTCTATCTTTTTCCCCGTAATCATTCCTGATCTGACGGGAAATACTTGCAACCAAACCAATCAGACTCGTACATATACAAGCCAAGCCCGCCATGACACTCCCGGCAACCAGATGATCGCCCTCGGAAGCCCCGGACAATAAAACGATAGCCCATACCCATGCCACCAAAGCCAGCACGATAGTGATTCCTATCAGCGTGGATTCCGTCGTCGCTGAAAAACCTGCCGGGTTAATTTTATCACTCGTCCCGTGGGAATTTCCCGGAATCAATGTAAATTTAGTCGATGAAGTCGCCGCCGTAGAGATACAACCGGCGATTAATGCCACCCCGCAAATCACGTGCCCCGGCACGAACATATTCTGCGGTTCCGCCATGTTCAACAAAGTGATCCCCCAAATCATAGTACCCAAGGCAAACAAATACCCCATGGCAGGCAACAAATACTTCACCACAGGATTATACGTGTGGATCAACTGACGAATGATCGTGGCAGCCGTGGCATAAAGGGCTAAACAAAGAACTCCTAATGAAAACACGACCGGCCCTGCCACCCAACGAGCTTCATCATTCCCGTAACCGAAAATATACCCCCCGAAAAAGAAGCAAATCAACGCCATCAATAAGGGAATTAAACGAAACAAAACACTAATACCGTAATTCATAAGCAATTCATTTTAATACCTATGCATATACGGCGATTAACATATTCGGTTAACCCGTTTCTTTGAAAATTATATTAAAAAACCTAATCATTCAGTACCTTCCACAACATATCTTTCAACTCCGTGATGCCGCTTCCCGTGACGGAAGAAATAAAAACGTAAGGAATATCCGGCAAGTCCTGTTCTATTTCCGCCATGAGTTCCCGGTCTATGAAATCGGACTTCGTGATTGCCAGCAATCTTCTTTTATCCAACAATTCCGGATTAAATTGCTTCAACTCGTTCAGCAATATCCGGTACTCCTCGTGAATGTCCTTACTATCACACGGCACCATAAATAATAATACCGAATTTCGCTCGATATGACGCAAGAATCGCAATCCCAATCCTTTACCAAGGTGAGCCCCCTCAATGATACCGGGGATATCCGCCATAACAAAAGAACGATTATCCCGGTAATTCACGATTCCCAAGTTCGGTACCAACGTTGTAAAAGGATAATTGGCAATCTCCGGTTTCGCTGCCGACACCACGGACAACAAGGTCGATTTTCCGGCATTCGGGAATCCCACCAATCCCACGTCGGCAAGTACTTTCAACTCCATAATCACGGTACGCTCCACGCGCGGTTCCCCGGGTTGCGCGTAACGAGGTGTCTGATTCGTGGCAGAACGGAAATTCCAGTTTCCAAGACCACCTCGTCCTCCTCGAACGGCAATAGCCGTTTCACCGTCCCGGGTAATCTCACAAACCGTTTCACCCGTGTCCGCATCCCGAGCCACTGTCCCGAGAGGCACGTCCACGATTACATCTTCCCCGTCCGCCCCTGTACACAAATTACCGCTTCCACTCTCCCCGTCGCCCGCGAACACGTGACGTTGGAATTTCAAGTGAATCAATGTCCAATAATTACGATTCCCACGCAAAATCACGTGACCGCCGCGTCCTCCATTTCCCCCGTCAGGCCCGCCTTTAGCGGAACGCTTATCCCGGTGCAAATGCATGGAGCCCGGTCCCCCGGCTCCGCTACGACAGAAAATTTTCACGTAATCGACAAAGTTCGTTGATGCCATCCTTTTTTATTTTAGATTTATGATTTATGATTTTAGATTCCAAATTAAAAATGACATCATTCACTCGTCATTTTCAATTTTCAATTTTCAACTTTCAATTGTATACAAGTCCGGTAGATTCCGTCCCAGCCCATCGTAATCCAAGCCTCGCCCGACCACGAAGTCGTTCCCCAAGGGAATGCACGTGTAATCAAGAGTCAAGTCATACCTCAAAGCCCCCGGCTTATAAAACATAGCCGCGATCTTCACTTGTTTCGGGTTCCTCTCCTCCAACATACGCTTCAAGTACACCATAGACTCTCCCGAATCTACCATATCTTCCAAAACCACGACAGTACGTCCGGCAATATCTTCTTTCAAACCTATCAAGTTCTGCACGTTTCCGGAAGAAGCAAGCCCGTCATACGAGGCAATCTTCACGAAACTGATTTCTGTCCCTTCCACCGTGATTTTCTTCAGCAAATCGGACACGAACATAAAAGCCCCGTTCAGAACACCAATAAACAAGGGAGATTCCCCTGCCAAATCCTTATTCATTTGTCGGGCAACCCGGTCTATCGCCTGTTCAATCTCCTCTGCCCCGATCAATAACCGGAAATCCCGATCATGCAGTCTGATTGTTTTCATATCACAAATATTTCTCCCGAATGACTGTTTTCCATCTTCGGACTCGTTTTTTTATTTAACTTTGCGCAAAAGTACAACTTTGAATTTAAAATCCGGTAAAAATATGGATCCAAAAGTAAGTATTATCATGGGTAGCACTTCTGATCTACCCGTTATGGAAAAAGCCGCAAAAGTATTGAATGACTTTTGCATACCTTTCGAAATCAATGCTCTTTCCGCTCACCGCACGCCGGCAGAAGTGGAAGCCTTCGCCAAAGGCGCTCGCGAACGGGGCATCGAAGTTATCATCGCCGGAGCCGGAATGGCAGCACACCTGCCGGGTGTTATCGCCGCCATGACTCCCGTCCCCGTTATCGGAGTACCCATCAATGCCTCCCTCGACGGTATGGACGCCCTCTTGGCTATCGCCCAAATGCCCCCGGGCATCCCTGTCGCCACCACAGCCATCAACGGAGCCATGAACGCCGGAATATTGGCAGCACAGATTCTTGCCGTGGGTGACAATGCATTAAAAGCGAAAATCGTTGATTTCAAAGAATCCTTGAAAAAGAAAATCGTTGACGCCAACAATGAACTGGCAAAAGTAAAATACGATTACAAGACGAATTAAGGAGGTGTGTTTTACACACCTCTAGTCTATAAAAGACGAACCTTCAGTTCATAAATACTCTTGACTTTATGACATGATGGACTTTATAGACCTTACAGACCAGAGGATGTGTTTTGCCACATCCTCTTATTAATCGTACTTGATAAAATTCACATTTTCCCCATTTTTATAAGTTATAACTTATAAATTTCATATCTTTGGATATGCGGCTCCAAAGCCGTCTTTCATACCAATAACCTAAACTTCCAAAGATGTGTAGAGCAGTACTTTTCTGTATATTTCTATTCATGCTCCCTGCCATTCTTCACTCGCAGGAAATCACGGATATAGAGAAATTATTACAAGACAATGACGTGGAAGCTTCCGAATCTTATTATGAAGATATCGTGGCAACCCTTTTGAATCTGTCCACAAACCCTATAAATATTAATTCCGCACCTTTCGACAGCCTGAAAATGCTCTTTTTCCTGTCAGATGCACAGATTGACAATTTACTGGAATTTCGGGAAAAGCATGGTGCTTTCATGCACCCGAACGAGATTCTATTGGTTACAGGTATCGGCACTAGAGATTTAGAAAATATCAAACCCTTTATCCGCATCGGGGATTACACTCCCGGTACAACCCGCCTTCCCCGATTGCACCACGAGATACTGGCTCGCGTCAAAACCACACGCCCACAACAAGCCGGTTACAAGCAATACAGCCGAGATGCATTCATTTATGAAAAAGATTACCTCACCAAAAAAAGAAACCGTTTCCAAGGTCCGCCCGTAAGCACCTTGTTAAAATACAAAGCTACCGCCGGAAACCGCTGGCACGGAGGTATCACCCTCGAAAACGACGCGGGTGAGAATTATTTCACGAAAAACCAGAAACCCGGATTCGACTTTCTCTCCGCCCACCTCTGCTACACGCCCGGTAATACCATTCAAAAAATATGCGTCGGAGATTATAAAATACAATGGGGACAAGGATTAATCGCGTGGGGCGGATTCTCTACCGGCAAATCATCCGCTTCACTGAGTAACGAAAAATCAGGAAACGGCATCATGCCCTACTTCTCCACCGACGAGAATCGCTTTCTCCGGGGTGGCGCCATCAGCCTACAACCTTTTCGGGATATGACAACAGAAATATTCATCTCCTACAAAAAGACCGACGGCAACCCGCTCGCCACGGATACCCTCACCCCGGAAGCCTTACGCACAGCCACACTCTATCAAACAGGTTATCACCGCAACGCACTGGAATCAGAGAAGAAACACACGCTGAAAGAATTTACGACCGGACTCTCCACCCGCTTGAATCACCGCTACTTTCGAGCGGGGATACAAATTCTATATTACAATTTCACCCCCGCTCTCGCCATCGGGAAATCCACTTACCAGCAATACAACGACCGGGGACGCCATCGCACCCTCATCAGCATCGACTATAAAACGGGAGCCCGCCACTGCTTTCTATTCGGGGAAATCGCCCGCGGCGACAATGGCTCATGGGCAACCATCAACGGATTGCGTTACACGGGTTTCCGCCCCGCAGCACTAAGCGTCATTTATCGCCGATACGATAAAGACTTCCGCTCCCATTATAACAGCGGATTCGCCGAATACTCGAATACCTCCAACGAAGAAGGCATATACGCAGGACTGGAATGTACACCTTTCCGCGACTTGAAACTTAACGCGTACTACGACCATTTCCGTTTCTTCGCACCCCGTTATCAAGCAACACTCCCCGGTTCCGGAAACGAGGTCTCGGGTGAAGTCACCTACTCCCGTCCCCGCTGGGAATGTAGCCTGCGTTTCAAACACGAGGGGAAACCGGAAGACTACAAAGCAGAAAAAATCATCTCCGTCACTTGCGTAAAACAAGAATACAGACTCCAATTCTCCTACATCCCCAGTGAATGCCTGAAACTACAAAGCCGTGCCACCTATGTCCGCTACGCAAAACAAGAGAAAAAAGAGTCCGGTTTTCTCGTTTATCAAGACATTGCCTATACTTCCCGCAAAGAAAACGTTAAAGCCCAGTTTCGTTTGGCATACTTTGATACAGACAGCTACAATGCCCGCGTATACGCCTACGAACATAACGTACTTTACGGGTATTCTTTCCCGGCATACCAAGAACGGGGTGTACGTTCCTACTTGAATCTGAATTGGAAACCCGTCCGCCGCATCACGCTATACCTCAAAGCCGGCGTAATCTATTATCCGGACAAAACGATTATCAGCTCCTCTTTGACACAAGTGGACGACAACAAATTATTCGATTTTACTTTCCAAGTTCGAGTCAGAATATAACAAACCGGACTCACACCCCTGTATGTCTTCCCCTCAACACCCGTTCCACATCTTCCAACCCGTACCCCTTGGCAATCAATAACACAATATAGTGATACATCAAATCCGCCGCCTCGTTCAAGAACAATTCTTCGTTGTCATCCTTCGCTTCAATCACCAGTTCAACGGCTTCCTCGCCCACTTTTTGAGCGACCTTGTTAATACCCTTGCCTATCAATCGTGCCGTGTACGATACCTCCGGAGAATCATTTTTACGTTTTCGCAAATATTGTTGCAAATAATGCAGAAAATCACTCTCCCGGTTGACCTCGCCCCAACACGTGTCGCTCCCCGTGTGACAAGTAGGTCCGGCAGGTATCGCTTTCACCAACAACGAGTCATTATCACAATCAGCGAGTATCTCTTTCACGTGTAGAAAATTACCACTTTCCTCCCCCTTCGTCCACAAGCGTTGACGGGAACGACTGAAAAAACACACTTTACCCGAATCCAACGTTTTCGCAACAGACTCCGCGTTCATGTACCCTTGCATCAATACTACCCGGGTTTCAGCATCTTGCACGATTGCCGGAATCAACCCGTTTACATCAAATTTCAATTTTTCCAATGCTATCATCTCTCTTTTCATTTTTAACGTACAACAATTCCTTTCTCTTTCAAATAACACTTCAACTCCGGTATCCCGACCTGTCCGAAATGGAATACCCCTGCCGCCAGCACGGCATCCGCCTGCCCGCGAACAAACGCGTCATAAAAATCCTCCATACACCCCGCTCCCCCGGATGCGATAACCGGAACCCGCACCATTTCACCCAGTCGAGCCACGGCATCGCAGGCAAAACCTTGATGTGTCCCGTCATGGTCCATCGACGTGAACAAAATCTCACCCGCACCCCTCTCCTCTGCCTCCCGTGCCCACGAGAAAAGCTCCCGTTCCGTCGCCAAACGACCGCCATGACTATAAACCTGCCAACCATCCGCACCTTGTTTCGCGTCAATCGCCACCACCACACACTGTCGCCCGAATGCCCCCGACAACCGATTAATTAAACCGGGCTCAGCCAACACACTCGAATTTACAGACACCTTATCCGCACCTTTCCGCAACAACACCTCGACATCTTTTTCCGATGATATTCCTCCCCCCACCGTAAAAGGAATATTCACCGCACGAGCCACTCGTTCCACCCATTCCGCCATCGTCTTCCTCTTGTCACAACTCGCCGTTATATCCAAAAACACCAATTCATCCGCCCCCTCTTTCGAATAACGCTCAGCCAGTTCCACGATGTCCCCCGCGTCCCGTAAATTCTCGAAATTCACCCCTTTTACCGTTCTCCCGTCTTTTACATCCAGACAAGGAATTATTCTCTTTGCTAAAAACATACCAATTTATGATTTAAGATTTATGATTTATGATTCTCGATTTATGATTTTTCCCACGAACTAACGTTTTTAATCGTAAATCGTAATTCATAAATCATAAATTAATTAAATTTTCCCCTCATACAACGCTTTCCCCACTATGACCTCTGTCACACCCGCACCTGCCAACGCCTTCACGTCTTCTTTTGAACTCACTCCCCCGGAAGCAATCACCGTCAATTCCGGGAAACGGGTCACCAACTCCCGGTATAAAGGCAATGCCACGCCCGCCAACATCCCGTCCCGCTCTATATCCGTGCACATCAAATATTTCAACATGGGACGGTACCATTCCACCAACTCAAATACAGTCGTTTCCGTTTCACGTTTCCACCCGTTGATATACACCCGCTCCCCGCGGACATCCGCACCTACAATCACCCGCTCCCGCCCGTATCGTTCCAACCACAGGGTAGTTTTCCGTCTATCCTGTTGTGCCATACTCCCCAAGCAAACAAATGAAGCCCCGGCATCAAACACCCGGCAAATATCATCCTCCCCTTTTATCCCACCACTAAAATCCACCCGCAAACGTGTATGCTTACATATTCTTTCCAGCACATCGACATTCACGACACGAGAAGCCGCCGCCCCGTCCAAATCCACGAGATGCAACCTCTCCATTCCCGCCGCTTCAAAACATCGTGCAGCCTCCAACGGGTCATCATGATAAACCTTACTCCTGTCATAATCTCCCTGCATCAAGCGCACACACTTCCCCCCGATAATATCTATCGCCGGAATAATCGTTATCTCCTTTTCCATATCACTCACCATTTTAAAAAGTTCTCAAGTATTCGTGCCCCTGTTTCAGCAGACTTCTCCGGATGAAATTGACATCCCCAGAAATTATCCTTCCGAATAGCGGCACTAAATTCCCGCTGATAATCACACGTCGCAATCGTATTTTCACACACGGGTACATAATAAGAATGCACGAAATAAACCCTCTCACCCTCGTTCACCCCCGTAAACAACGGACTCCTCAACTCCCGAATCCCGTTCCATCCCATGTGCGGCACCTTGCTCTCGCTCCCGAACTTCCGCACCCGTACAGGAAAAATCCCCAACCCGTCCGTGTTCCCCTCGTCCGAAGCCTCACACATCAATTGCATCCCCAAACATATCCCCAGCACCGGTACCCGCAATGATGATATTACCGTATCCAATCCGCTCTCTTTTAACTGGCGCATCGCGGCAGCAGCCTGCCCCACCCCCGGGAATATGACCTTATCTGCTGCCCGTATCACTTCCGCATCGGCACTACACGCCACCTCATATCCCAACCGCCGCACCGCCGTTTCCACCGAGAATAAATTTCCCGCACCGTATTCTATGATAACAACCTTTCCCATTTATGATTTAAGATTTACGATTTATGATTAAAATATTACCTTTTTCGTCGATGGCAACTCTCCCCCGTCCTTCTGTTCCACCGCCACACGCAAGCAACGCCCGAAAGCCTTAAAAATAGCCTCTATCGTGTGATGTGTATTCTCTCCCTTCGCCGTCACATGCAGATTACACTTTGCCGTCTGGCAAAAAGAAGCGAAAAAATGTTTGGTCATCTCTGTCGGGAAATCCCCCACGTACTCCCGGGTAAACACCGCGTTCCATTCCAACCAACCCCGTCCCCCGAAATCAAGCAACACCTCCGCTTTCGCCTCATCCATGGGTAAAGCAAAACCGTACCGCCCAATCCCCTTCTTACTCCCCAACGCCTCGGCAAAACAACTCCCCAGCACGATAGCCGTATCCTCTATCGTGTGATGTTCATCGACCTGCAAGTCCCCCTTCACGGCAACAACCAAATCAATTCCACCGTGGCGTGCAATCTGTTCCAACATATGGTCGAAAAAAGCCAATCCCGTACGTACGTCCCCTTCTCCCGAACCATTCAGGTCAAGCGCAACCTTCACGTCCGTTTCCGCAGTCTTTCTTTCTTTTACTGCCCGACGGCTGCCTTTTTTCAAAAAACGAACAATCCGTCCCCAAGAACCAGTACACAAAGCCACGGGTACCCCCTCCGGAACCTCCTCGCCCAAATAAATTCCCCGTATTCCCATGTTTTTCGCTAACTGCATATCCGTCACCCTATCCCCTATCACGTAAGAATACTCTCTATCCAATCCATCCCCCAAATACTTCTCCACCATACCAATTCCCGGTTTTCGACGAGGGGAGCCCTCTTCCGGCATACTCTCGTCTATAAGAATCTCGTCAAACACCACGCCTTCACCCGCCAACGTCCGTAACATAAATTCATGAGGCGGCAAAAAAGCCTCCATCGGGAAACGCTCCGTTCCCAAGCCATCTTGGTTACTCACCATAACCAACCGATAATCCGTATCCCTCGCCAACTCCCGCAAAGCCCCGATAACTCCCGGCACAAATTCCAATTTTGACATATTATCCACTTGAAAATCACCGGGCGGTTCCTTGATAATCGTTCCATCCCTATCTATAAACAAAATCTTCTTCATACATCTCGTCATCTAAAATCCTTTAATACCCGAATCAATAAATCATTTTCCTCCCTCGTCCCAATCGTAATGCGTAAGCCACCCTCCAACCGGGGCGGAATATGCCGCACCCGGACAACCAGCCCGTGAGCCAACAAATAATCATACACTTCCCGATAACAAGGCGTACACGCGAGCAAGAAATTCGCCTCCGAATCATACACCCGCTCAAAACACGCCATACCCCGCAATGCCACTAACACACGCTCCCTCTCCTGTTTGATTTCCTCGACTCTCTCCCGGAACAAATCCACATTCTTCAATGCCTCCAACGCCATTCGTTGCGTCACCGAACCGATATTATAAGGCGGCTTTACCTTATTCAGATACTTCACCAATCCCGGTTCCGCCATACATATCCCCACACGCAATCCCGCCAGTCCCCACGCTTTCGACAACGTCTGCAACACCACGACATTCGGGCACTCCCCCCGTAAACTTGTTGCCGACGGCACATCCGCGAAGTCGATATACGCCTCATCAACCACGACCAACCCATCAAACCGTGACGCAACCCGCCGAATCTCATCCAAGGGAATGACATTCCCCACCGGATTATTCGGGGTACAAAAGAAAATAATCCTTGTCCGTTCATCCACCCGCTCAAAAATACCCTCCCATTCCGGCATAAAATCATCGTCCAGCACCAAGTTCCGCACCTCCGTGCCATTCACCCGGGCGCTCACCTCGTACATCGAATACCCCGGAGAAAACACGATTATATTATCCCGCCCCGGTACACAAACCGTCCGTATCAACATATCAATCAACTCGTCACTCCCGTTACCCAACACCAACCGTGACACATCCACCTCCTTTAACCGGGCAACCTGCTGTTTCAGTTCCCGCTGATACGGGTCCGGATAGCGGTTATATCCCGAAGCGAACGGATTCTCATTCGCGTCCAACAACACCGCCCCCGCTCCCTCGAACTCCCCGCGGGCACAAGAATACGCCTCCAGTTCCCGTATATTCTCTCTTACCAAATTCTCAAACTCCATTTCCATGTTAGTTTATAAAGTTTATAATGTTCGTAAAGTTTATAAAGTATTCCGGCAGCCTCGCTGCCGAGAACAAAGTCCCCATACAGCCCATAAACCTCATAAATCTTATGAACTTTATGAACCTTATGAACTTTATAAACCTTACAAACTTTCAACTCGAACCCTTACCGCATTCCCGTGCGCCGTCAAATTCTCGTTATCTGCCATAATCTCTATCGTCTTCCCCAGATAAGCCAATCCCTCCGGTCGAATCTCTTGAAAACTAATCTTCTTCATAAAAGAATCCACCCCGACACCGCTATACGCCCGTGCATACCCGTTCGTCGGCAACGTGTGATTCGTCCCCGAAGCATAATCCCCCGCGCTCTCCGTCGAATAATTCCCCAAGAAAACAGAACCGGCATTCCGTATCCGCGGAACCCACGCCATGTAATCCTCCACGCACAACATCAAGTGTTCCGGGGCATAAAGATTCGCCATCTCCACGCACTCCTCCCGACTGTTCAACACCACGTACTTCGAACATTTCAACGCCATTTCCGCTATCGATTTGCGAGGCAATCTATCCAATTGCTCCCGCAACTCTCTTTCCACCTCTTCCACCAACCTCTCCACGCAAGTAACAAGCACCACCTGACTATCCGGACCGTGTTCCGCCTGTGATAACAAATCTGCCGCCACAAAACGGGGACAGGCAGTTCCATCCGCCACAATCATTAATTCCGACGGACCAGCCGGCATATCAATCGCCACCCCGTAACGCCCGACCATTTGTTTAGCCGCCGTCACGAAACGATTGCCCGGTCCGAAAATCTTATCTACCCGGGGTATCGTTCCCGTCCCCAACGTCAAAGCGGCAATCGCCTGAATCCCCCCAACTTTATATACCCGACTCACGCCACAAAGCCTTGCCGTCCACAAAATCACCGGATTCACCCGTCCATCCTCTCCCGGCGGCGTACAAATCACAACCTCCCGACATCCGGCAATACGCGCAGGTATAGCCAACATCAAGACGGTTGAAAACAACGGCGCACTTCCTCCCGGCACATACAACCCCACGCACTCAATCGCTCTCGCCTCCTGCCAACAACGGAAACCATTCGCATTCACGTATTCATTAATACCCGACAATTGCACCTCGTGAAACCGTTCTATGTTCTCCTTCGCCAGCCCAATAGCCTCTTTCAAATCCGCGGCTACCTCCCGGTCAGCAACTTCAAACTCTTCGTTCGTTACCTCAAAATCAGCCATCTTCACCCTATCGAAATACCACGTGTACTTCTTCAACGCCTCATCCCCATCACGAGCCACCTCATCAAACACCGCCTGACACACCTTTTCCAAATCCTCTCCCTTATTTACCGGACGTTCCAATATCTTCGCCCAATCCTCTTTTTTCGGATATAATATCTTATTCATAACCTTATTACATTAATTTTACTCAATCATTTTTTCAATCGGCACCACCAGTATCCCCTCCGCCCCCGCGGCACGCAAGGCTCCTATCGACTCCCAAAACCGATTCTCGTTCACCACCGAATGAAGCGAGTACCATCCTTTCATCCGCAACGGCATCACGGTCGGACTTTTCACCCCCGGCAACACCCTGCAAATCTCTTCCAACTTATCCTCCGGAGCGTTCAACAAAATATACTTGTTACATTTCGCCGCCAACACCGCTTTAATCCGAAACATCAACTGCTCTAACAACATCCGTTTCTCCTCGTCCAAATTCGGGTTCGCCACCAAAACAGCAGTAGACTTGAATAACGTGTAAACCTCCGTCAACCCGTTTTTGAAAAGCGTACTCCCCGAACTCACGATATCACAAATCGCATCCGCCAACCCAATCCCCGGCGCAATCTCCACCGAGCCAGTAATCACGTGAGCCTCTGCCTGTATGTTATTCTGCTGTAAAAAATCATTCAATGTATTCGGGTACGACGTCGCAATCTTCTTCCCCTGCAACCACTCCAATCCCGTGAACTCCTCCGACTTCGGAATCGCTATCGACACCCGACACCCGGAAAAGCCCAAATCCAACAACTTCAATACATTCGCCCGTTTCTCTATTATCGTGTTCTCCCCGATAATCGCCACGTCAACCACCCCATCCTCCACGTAATGAGGAATATCCGAATTTCTTAAATAAAGCACCTCCAACGGAAAATTAGAGGCCTGTGCCATCAACTGCTCTTTCCCGTTATTAATGGAAATGCCACACTCTTTCAACAATTCGAGGGAATCCTCGTTCAAACGTCCTGACTTCTGAATCGCGACTTTCAATTTTACCATCTTCATTTGATTTTATCGTCGCTCTGAATCCGGAAAGGCTATGTATGATATCGAAAAAAACAAAACGAGCCCGCCTGATTCAGGCGAGCTCATTTATACTTTCTTTATCTCTAATTACAGCACAACAGCATCATCTCACCTGAAAACAGTGATGGCAATGATGATGCATATGATGTAACGTACTATTCATATTTTTGTCTTTTTCGTGCTGCAAATATAATCAAAAAATTTATTTTACAAAATTAAGTGACAATTCAAATTCGGCTGTATTTTGTTCCCAGATTGTTTTAATATCTGTCAACTTCTCTATCCGCAACATAGCTAAAGCCATTTGTATCAAAAATGAATTATCATTAGTAGGATCTGCTAATATTTTATCCACCTCTTCTTGCAACTTACCTAAAGCAGGAAGAAGCGCTTTCATAAACGGCTCAACCATTTGCTTGTCTACACTAATTTTCAATTCATTACCATTTTTCGTATACTTCACCGGAATTCCTGTCGTCATCCATTGCATAACCGAAGGCAGAAGAGCATTTATATCAATATTATATTCGCCCAATTTTTCAAGAATGGTATTCAAACTCTCTGGATTATTAATATCTACGTCTTCATTATCTGCTCCCACTTGTTGAAGAATTGCATTAATATTAGGCACGATATACAACATTTCATTTCTTGCATACCAGAACGCCAAATTCTTCGGGGAAACTTTCCAATCCTCATGGGTAGCTTCAAGAACATTATTCTCATCGGCACCAGCCATAGCGAACTCTCCATCCCAATATTTTGCTGTGATATTCCCATCCTCATGGAATGTAACTTGGTTCAACATATTATATACAGCCAAAGAACCGAACAAACTAACCATATTTGCACCATACTCAAAATTAGGTTCCTCTTTATTAATTGCGGTCCAAGTCAAAAATAACGGAGAAGCAGTCACGAGTTCATCATTATTACTCATTGTACCTAACAGAGTCCAAGCACCAGTCAACCCCGCTTGAGCAGATTCAGACAATTTTGTGGTAGCTGTAGCAGATACTTTACCCTCCAAATTCACATTACCCTCCACTCGAACAGTCATAATTACAGGCTGTAAATCAGACCGAACCATCATGGCAGGTGGAGTAGTCAATCCTTGCTCCCCTAAAAAAGTAAAAGAATTATCAGCTTGCTTTTTTAAATTCACGTCAACAGGCACTTCCGCATAACCCGGAATCACGTTTTTCAAATTCAACACCGCTTCATTCTCGTTCTTTACCGTCATTTGCAAACTACCTCTAGTAGCTTTTTCTCCATTTATTTCAAACGCAACATCTTGAATATTGAGTTCTTCCTGTGGTAATTGTTTCCACGTATCATCATCGTCATCATCACTACACCCAAAAAACAACGCCATCCCTAAAATCAACAACCATAAAAACCGATTTTTCATACTTCATTAAATATTAATTAGACATCTTTTTATAATCAAACGTGCAATCAACAAACCTTCGTTTATTACGCCACGTAGCTATTTACCCAGCAAAAAACGTGCAGTTTTAATCAGAAGTTACAAGTGATTTGCAATTTTAACACTTTAAGATTCGCAGGTGTTTAATTATCACCTCTTTAAAAATTTAAAAATTCAACAAATTATAGCCATATAGTGCCATACTTCTTTTTGATTTTACTTGAAAAATATTTATTCATACGCTATTAATAAACGAAGGTTTATTGATATTACACAAATTTGATTATAAAAAGATGTCTAATTAATATTTAATGAAGTATGAAAAACAAATTTCTTTTATTACTATTTCTAGGAATAACATTCTTATGTTCCTGTAGCAATGATGACGACAAACCGCTAATTCCACCCGCAGATATAAATACAACCTTTGGTAACGGTGAATCCGTTTTAAAAATGACCTATAGTGGAGTTGAATTACAAGGGAAACAAGTGACCTTTAACACCCAAGACAATAAAACAGCCACGCTAACACTAAAAGATATCATTCCGGGCAAAACGGAAATGACAATCAGTAACATTCAACTCATCGAGGAAAACGAAATGTACACGTTCGAAGGTTCTACTTCTATAAGTAGAAGTATCGAATCACAAGGCAATATTTCCTATAGTGGGTCAGTAAAGAAAGGGGAATTAACCCTTAATCTAAATGTTTCCTTTACAGACCATGCCAATTTAGTCAAAACATACACTTTAACCGATTACGTGAAAGACAAACTCACGTACCAATGGAATGGCAAATCAAACACTATAGCCAGTTGCGTGGCGGGAGCCCTACACGTGGATTGGGTTGCCCAAGACGAAAATAACGAATATGGAGTTGCTTACGGGAAATCGTACCGCGCAATAGGAAGTATTATTTTACCCCAGATATTACAATCTGTAACATTCAATGCGGACGGTAATATTCTAGCAAGTTACTACACCGGAGCAAATGAAATAACATTCAAACCACTTTGGTTTGCAATAGTTCCTACCGCAGAACAAGTGAAGGCTCTTATACCATCTACCGATTGGACTAATTCTCCCCAGAATCTCGCATTTTGGTTCATGAAAGATGAGAAAGTCTATGTAAAACTTAATATTGCCAATATTATCACGCAAGCAATGGCTGATAACCAAACTTCAACATTATCAGAAAGTAGCTTTGACCTTTCCAGTATCATCAATACTATACTTCAAGCTGATGCCGCAACTATCAAAACCATCATAAAGCAGTTTGCTAATATCGACATAAGTTCTATTAGTGATGAATCCATCAACACTTTACTCAAGTGGGTTAATACCGGATTCCCTCTAAACATAAAACAAGAAGAAAATCACACCTGCCTCTATCTTGACAAAGAGGCTCTGGAACCTTTGCTAAAACCAAGCGACCCCAGTGATCCCACGTCAGCTGATATAATAAAAATATGGGATATACTAACAACAGCCGGAATTATGCCAAGTCAATATGCGCAAGCGAAACTATTAATTCAATACCTACCTCAATACTGGTCTATTACCGAAAGTATTGGAATTGGTTTAGATTTAAAATAATAGAATAAAATAAAACTCCCGGCACCTATCAGATACCGGGAGTTTTTTATAATATTATTTTATTCTCCAAGAACCTCTAAATTCTTCACCCACAACGTACTTCCCGGGGCCCCGCGATAAGCGTCCCCTTCGCTACTTGAAGTACAAACAATGGCTAATTTATATTTTTTATTCGGATCATACGCACCTTTACCAGTTTCTTCAAACTTCAGTTCCTTACTGGTAAAATTCGCCTCTCCCTCGCTTGTCAAAGAAGCTACCATAATAATCTTACTATCAGAATCTTTAATCGTATTACCATCTAAATAATCATCATCGTCATACGAATCCACCTCGAATAAATAAGCGGCAATCGAACATTTATCCACTATATCCGGAAATTCCGTGACTGTAACTTTTGTACTTAAACCACTTCCCGTAGAAGTCGTTTCATAGAATTTTTCACCTGCCGTGTATTTATACGTCACTTTCAACGTCGTCGGCTTCATCCGGTAAGGCACACCGAAATGCGTACTCTTTAACGTGTTCGTGGCGTTCAAAACAAAAGAACCGGTAAACAACGTTCCCGCTGTTGATTTAGGAATAACAACTCCAAACAAACTTGAACCTTCCGTGTCTTTCGTGTCAATCTTGGCAGCCCCTTCATCCTCGTCATATACCACGAAGAAAGAATCGATCTTTTTCATATTCATAAGGTATACTCCCGCTTGATTCGACGTCGCCATAAACAACGGTTCTTGGAAAGTATATTTCCCCGAAGTCACGTCCACCCATTGCGTCATGTCAAAACCGAAATAATACTCTCCAGTGAAAGCAACCGTTACTTTCATCCCTAGGGCATCAATATCCAGATTCATCGTCATCGTGGAACCATTGATAGCTCCCTTCACGTCCAACGTCACTTCTCCCACGATATCCAAATCGATCTTGCAACCTTCCGCGCTGAATCCGTACACGTCACCCCTCTTCATGAGCGTCACTCCGTCCAGCTTAATATCACCCAACTGCAGATCCTCCCCAAGCCCGAAATTATCAATATTCAAACAGAAAACATTCGGTTCTTCCGTCTCGGTCTTCGTGATATACACTTGTTGCTCTATCGTCACCGGTGCCGGCAAATTCCCGGCGGTAATCTTCATCTCGCCCTTATACCTAGCCCCGATAAATTGTTCCGGCTCAACGGACTCTCCCGCTATCTCCTTTATCGACACGATTGCCGTCAATACATCGTTATCCACGGTTCCATCCACGGACACCTCGTAACCGCTCACGTTATCGGCATGCTTACCACTTAATGTTGCAACGTACGAACTCCGGCTAGCCGTGTTAAATTGGGCATTAGGAATAATAAATTCTTCGACACCGGGTACAATATTCGTCAATTTCAAAGAAACCGTGTTGTCCGCCTCCTTTAGAACATGGATTTTTGCATTTGCATCCGCATCTTTCCCGTCCACCTTCACGCTCAACTTATCCGATGCATACTCCCCGATAACATCTTCAAGGACTGGCGGAATATCCGGCTTTTTCTTATCATCACTACATGACATCAAGAAACCCAGTACACTCACGAATGTGCATAAAAACAAAAATTTTCTTCTCATAACTGATCATTTGTTTGTTAATAACTTATGGAACAAATTCCTAGGTTTTCTTTTACAACAAAGACCAAGCCCGCGTTACAAATTATCGCCTCTATCTCCGCAACAGAACAAGAATTAACATGTCTATTCCCGCAAATATAAAAATTAACACTTTATTTCACTACCTTTGTTTCGGATTAACGGCTAAAAAATAAACATATGAAATCCCATTACCCGGCCCCGCGAAGCAGAAGCTTCGAAGTCAAAGAGGAGAATACTCTCATGCCTTTCTTGTTACAAGCTCTGCATGACCAAAGTAGAACTACCGTGAAATCACTACTCGCTCACAGACTTGTACAAGTGAACAACCGCCCGACCACACAATTTGACACACGTCTGAATCCGGGCGATACGGTCACCGTCGGCATGAACAAAACGGCAGCCCCTTTCCACCACCCGATGTTGACCATCCTGCATGAAGATGATGATTTAATCGTCGCTGAAAAAGCGAGCGGCCTGCTCTCCATGGGAACGGAACGGGACAAGACGAAAACAGCGTATCATATATTGAACGATTACGTGAAAAACAAAAATCCCCGGAACCACGTTTTCATCCTTCACCGTCTGGATAAAGAAACATCCGGAATCATGATGTTCGCGAAGAACGCTAAAGTACAGGAAAAGCTACAAAAAGACTGGAATAACATGATTCTGGAACGAAAATACGTGGCTATCATCGAGGGCTGCCCGCGACAAGAGCACGGGCAAATAAAATCATACATATCAGAAAACCGCGCCTTCGTCGTTCACTCCTCCAAAGACGGTAAACTGGCAATCACGAACTACACCGTATTAAAATCCGACAGGCAGTTCTCGCTCGTCGAATTGGATCTGGAAACCGGTCGCAAGAACCAAATCAGAGTACACATGCAGGAGATAGGACATCCGGTCACCGGGGATAAAAAATACGGTGCCATGAAGAATCCTTTGCGCCGCTTGGCATTGCACGCCTTCAAGCTCCATTTCATTCACCCCGTCACCGGAAAAGAAATGAATTTTGAAACTCCCGTACCCGCCAAGTTCACCGCCTTATTCAAATAAAAGAGCGACACGAGAATTAACAACCTTATTTCAAGGGACGACCTACCTTTTCGGACAAATCTAGAGTGACTTTTGGGCGGGTTGTAGGCGGCATCGCCTACTATTCGCCCACACATTGCCCACACTTCGCCCACGTTTTAACAGATTGTAAACAGACACGCTACCCGCATGCCATTCGCACACCCAAGCAACAAAAAAGCAACCAGAAACCTATTCCCGGCAAATCGGGTATAAACGGGGTTATTCCGCGTGTACTTATCCCTTGAAAACAAAACGGGGAATGCCCGTGAAAAGCATTCCCCACCAATATCAAAATATTATGATTAAAATAACGATTCTATTAACTGGTCATCAGCGTAGTTCGGCAACGTCACTTTCAGATTCGGATTTGCCTCCATCGCGCGCTTGATAGCGAACACGGCACCCTCGTTACGCGCCCAGCTACGGCGAGAGATTCCGTTATTCACGTCCCAGAACAACATGCTCTTCAGACGTCTGTCGCTATCGGCAGAACCATCCAACAACATCCCGAAACCGCCGTTAATCACTTCTCCCCAACCGACACCGCCACCATTGTGAATGGATACCCAAGTCGCACCGCGGAAAGAATCCCCGATCACGTTCTGGATTGCCATATCGGCAGTGAAACGAGAACCGTCGTATATATTGGACGTTTCGCGATAAGGAGAATCCGTACCGGACACGTCATGATGGTCACGTCCCAAAATCACGGGAGCGGAAATCTCACCGGCAGCAATAGCCTTGTTGAAAGCCTCGGCAATCTTGATACGTCCCTCTGCATCCGCGTACAGGATACGGGCTTGAGAGCCGACAACCAAATGATTTTCCATCGCCGCCTTGATCCAACGGATATTATCCGCCATCTGTTGTTGTATCTCTTTCGGGGAGTGAGTCATGATCTCTTCCAACACACGAGCCGCGATCTCGTCGGTCTTAGCCAAATCCTTCGGGTCGCCACTGGAACATACCCAACGGAACGGGCCGAACCCGTAATCGAAACACATCGGTCCCATGATATCCTGCACGTAAGACGGGTATTTGAAATCACCGTTCGGTTTCAAAATATCCGCACCCGCACGGGAAGACTCCAACAAGAACGCGTTCCCGTAATCAAAGAAATAAGTATTGAAACGAGCCACGCATTTATTGATAGCCGCCACGTGACGACGCAAAGATTCCTGTACCTTCTGTTTAAACAGTTCGGGTTCTTCCGCCATCATACGATTGGCATCCTCGAAACTAACGCCCGCGGGATAATACCCACCCGCCCAAGGATTGTGCAAAGAAGTCTGGTCGGAACCTAACTCGACAGGAATATCTCCTTCCGCAAAACGTTCCCAAACATCCACGATATTACCTTGGAAAGCGATAGAAACCACCTCTTTCTTCTCGCGAGCTACTTTCACGCGCTCCACCAATTTATCTAAATCATCAAATACCTCATCCACCCAACCTTGAGAATGGCGAGTATGTGTCGCTTTCGGGTTAATCTCGGCAGTGATACTGATGCAACCGGCTATATTTCCGGCTTTCGGCTGTGCCCCGGACATACCGCCCAACCCGGCAGTGATAAACAATTTCCCGGCAAGTCCCTCGCCATGTTTGGAAATCTTGCGACCTGCATTCAAAACCGTGATCGTCGTACCGTGCACGATACCCTGCGGTCCGATATACATGAATGAACCGGCAGTCATCTGCCCGTATTGAGAAACTCCCAGAGCGTTGAAACGTTCCCAATCATCCGGTTTGGAATAGTTCGGAATAACCATACCGTTGGTCACAACCACACGGGGAGCATCCTTGTGAGAGGGATACAGTCCCATCGGATGACCGGAATACAACACCAGCGTCTGCTCGTCCGTCATTTCCGACAGATACTTCATCGCCAGACGATACTGCGCCCAGTTTTGGAACACGGCACCATTCCCCCCGTAAGTAATCAACTCGTGAGGATGTTGCGCCACAGCATAATCCAAATTATTGCTCATCATCAACATAATCCCCGCGGCTTGCAAACTCTTGTGCGGATAATCATTGATATTACGAGCGAACATCTTGTAGTCGGGACGGAAACGGTACATGTAAATACGCCCGTATTTTTCCAACTCCTCGGCAAATTCCGGGGCTAACACGGCGTGATGTTTCGGGTCAAAATACCGCAAGGCATTACGAATCGCTAATTTTTTCTCTTCTTTCGTGAGAATATCTTTCCGCTTGGGAGCATGGTTGATCTCCGGCTCGTACGTTTTGGGAGCCGGTAACTCCGCCGGGATACCTTCCCGGATTGATTGTTGAAACTCTTGTAATGTCATTATAATTATATTTTACTATCTATTATTTCAATAACCACACGGCATACAAACTAGTACCGCTATCATCCGATTTTCAGCGTATAGCCTACTTATCAGTTCGCTAAATTAATACATTCCAATGGTTTTTTCCATTAATTGGGGCATTTTTTTGCTATACGCTTTCAAATCATTCACTCCAACATCTCGTAATAAAGAGATAAAACACTACTTTTGTAGGACAAAAAAGCACATATCATGAATGTAAGAATAGGAGATATCGTTCGGTTTATATCCGAAAAACTAGAAGGAAAAGTAACGGGCATCATAGATAATAACACGGTAAACGTGTTCTGTGACGAATATGGTTTCGAGATACCCGCCTCGACCAATGACCTTGTCGTGATACACACGGATTCTGCCCCGGTAAACAAAATCAACGAATCACCCGCGGTAAAACAAAAAAACGTGGTGATGCAATCAGCCGATACCGTCTACCTTGCATTCGTACCCGAGAACTTCAATGATCTCACGGGTAGCCGTTTCGACATTTATCTCGTGAACGATACCACGCAGACAAGCTTGTATTCCATTTCGTTCCATGACGGGGAAAAATACACCGGTATCACGGCAGGCAACAGCAACCCCGACACCACTTACCTGATCGGTAATTATTCATTGAAAGAACTGGACAACATCAAAGGAATTCATGTACAAGCCGTCTTTTATCAAAAGGGTGTTCACCAGTTGAGAAACGCCATAGACGCACAAATCAAGATCGTGCCCACCAACCTCTGCAAAACTGGGGCATACAAGCATACCCGCTGGTTCAACACGATCACCTTGCTCCGCCCGCTTGACAAAGAAAGCATTGTTAAAGAAGAAGGTCTGGAAGTTATCCCGGAGCAATTCTTGGAGAAAGCCGCTCCGAAACCGGAAGACAAACAACACGAACGTCCCCATAAACAAATGGTCGGCAACATACTTGAAGTAGACCTCCACATTAGCCAGTTACTGGAAACCACTGTCGGAATGGATAATAAAGATATGTTGGAATACCAAATGGACGTTTTTCACAAGACACTGGAAGAATATAAACTGCGGCGGGGTATGAAAATCGTGTTCATACACGGAAAAGGCGACGGCGTGTTAAGACAACGCATTCTCTGGGAACTGCAAACCAAATACAAACGGTTCAACCATCAGGATGCCTCTTTCAAACAATACGGTTACGGGGCTACAATGGTCACGATCAAGTAAATTGTATATTAAAGGAATATCAAAACAATCCCGTATTTCATCAGAAATCAATTGGGGATTAAAAAAAAGCTGTTCGAATATTATTTCAAACAGCTTTTCTATTTTATTAGAAAACGATTCTATTCAATGGTTAGAATATTCACGCATTCAATTCGCCCAAATAACGTTCCACGTCAATAGCAGCACGGCAACCGGTTCCGGCAGCAGCGATACCTTGACGATACGTCGGGTCCATCACGTCACCGGCAGCAAATACCCCGGGAACATTTGTCTTGCAAGACTTACCCTCGGTGATGATATACCCTTGTTCATCCAACTCGATGAATTTCTTGAATACATCCGTGTTCGGGGTATGACCGATAGCCAAGAAGAATCCGTCGATTTTGATTTCTTTGGTTGCCTCTTCCGGGGTACCTTTTTTGTACACAAGACGAGCTCCCTCTACACCCATATCAGAACCGAGTAACTCCAACGTGTTGTGCTCGAACAATACTTCGATGTTCTTCGTGTTAAACACACGTGCCTGCATAGCTTTTGAAGCTCTCAAGTAATTCTTACGAACGATCAAATATACCTTACGACACAATCCGGCCAAATAAGTAGCCTCCTCGCAAGCAGTGTCACCACCACCTACCACGGCAACATCTTTCCCACGATAGAAGAACCCGTCACAAGTAGCACAAGCGCTCACCCCGGCTCCCCGGAACGCTTCTTCCGACGGCAATCCCAAATATTTAGCGGTAGCACCCGTGGCGATAATCACGGCATCAGCCTCGATTACTTTCTCCCCGTCAACCGTCACTTTATGAGGATGCCCGGAAAAATCCACATCACTCACGATACCGAAACGGATATCCGTACCGAAACGCTCGGCTTGTTTTCTCATATCCTCCATCATCACCGGTCCGGTAACACCTTCCGGGTACCCCGGGAAGTTTTCTACTTCGGTCGTGGTCGTCAACTGTCCACCCATTTGTATTCCCGTGTAAAGCACCGGGTTCAAATTAGCTCTTGAAGCATATATCGCGGCAGTGTATCCGGCAGGTCCTGAACCTATAATCAAACACTTAACTCTTTCTATTGCATTTTCTGTAGACATAAATTATTCCTTTTATTAATTTACAATGTATCTATTCCACGTAACGATTCGCAAAGTTACCAAAAAAAAATTGTACCTCCAATCTTTTCCACCCCACTCTCTTTTTTCTCCCCGCAATTCTCTGAAAGCCTACACCATAAGCGATATTTACATTTTTTTTCGCATCAACGTGCATCATTACAAAAATTCTTACTATATTTGCATCCGAATTCGGGATGTAGCTCAGCCCGGTAGAGTCCACGTCTGGGGGGCGTGTTGTCGCAGGTTCAAATCCTGTCATCCCGACTACTGAGCATCAGGTAATTAGAGAGGTTTAAAAGACCTCTCTTTTTTATTGCGATTAAACATTCATTAAACTTTTCGGGTAACTTAATACGAACCAATACCAATCACCACACGATATCTTTTGGCATTTATTGGAATTATTACCCGGCTTTATTCAATTTTACAGGGTAGCTATAACTCTTTTTATTATACCCATGCCCACACATCAATCACACTTTATCACACCCACACATATTCTCTTTTACCATATAGAAGCAACAACCCCTGCCATGTACCCGTTTTTGTCTTCTAATAGCCTCGTATAGCTAATAAAAATTGTAGCTAGTGATTATTACTAGCTACAACATTTGTCTATTAGAAACACTTTCACCCTATTAATCTATACTTTATTAAAACATATTTACGGGAAGCTCATAACTAACCAAACAATTAAAACATAATGTCTTTTCCCTTTATAAAATTTACAATATTCTATACTGCCCCAACATCACTAATCTATTACACTACAGAGCAGCACCAACAGCTAAAGCACCAAGCAATAACGCACCACATCCTAAATTTAAAATCATACGTCCTGTTGTTTTTCTTCCACGCATTTCATCTTTTTGCTTACGTTCAAGACTACTCAATTCTTTCACAGTCACATCATCACCAACAATCGTATACTCGAAGAAATATTCTCCTCGTTTCGTAAAATTTAGCTCACACTCTTTCTTTACATTATCAGGAATATTTTTATAATATTCGAATTTTCCCCCTCTATTTCTCACCCCTCCATACCCTTTTTCAAATGTTTTTGTCCTTACATAAATCTTCTTGTAACAAAACATATGTCCTTGACATTTGTAATAATCAACTCCATTAAAAGTACAATATTTAGTAGTAGGTCGAGATAAAATATTCAATTCTTCATTCACTATTTCCTCCCCAATTTTTACAATATCAACCCTTGCGGTATCAACTTTAAGCAAAACATCAACATCACCTTTAAATTCCAATTTGCGTAAAGCTAATACATTATTATCTGATTTTATTTCTTTGAAATATTTCTTATTGTAATAATCATTTACAGCGTATGAGATATTTGTTTGCTCTATTATAGGCAAAATTCGCTCGATTTCCTTTTCTCGCCGAACCTGTTCTTGACGTTCTTGTTCTTTTATTCTTCTCTCCCGTTCTTGTTCTCGTTCTTGTTCTTTTATTCTTCTCTCCCGTTCTTGTGCCTTTAGTAATTCTTGTTCCTTTTTCTCCTTCTCTGTCAATTCTTTTCGAAATAAAAAGTCAAACATTATAGTCCCATCTATATTAGAAACAAATGAAATACTCATTCCGTTATCAACATCTAACGGAAAAGCAATAACAACAAAATATTTTTCAGTCTTATCTATCCAAAACCGTTTTACTCGTGAAATTTCAGAAATCATTTTGTCTACTTTATAGGTTGCTTGTGCATTACCACTTGATTTTAATGTAAAACTCACAAGTTCATTAGCCTTATAGGTGAGTGTTGCAGCTTTTACTATAAAGCTTTTAGTAACATTATATCCATTTTCGTCTTCCGAAACAAACACAAAATTATTAGGAAATACACTTTCATATTGCTCTATTCTTGTTTGCCCAAACATACCCACTGCTTGTAATAAAATAATTGTAATAACTAAAACTCTTTTCATAATTCATTTTTATTAGAGTTTAACAATATTATCCTAGTTTTTTAACCTTTCGATGCAATAACTCGTTTGTATTCTTTGGCTATCTCTAATTTTCTTTCAACAACCTTTTTAGGTGTCTGATATATAATTGCCATAATTATAGGAGATAAATACCAAATAAATAAAGAGATTATAGCAAAAGACCAAGGGTTTATTTTTCGATTATCAGCCATTGTAAAACACATACAAAATGGAATTAATACCATGAAAAAGAAACCCCAACTTAAAATTATTAATAAGGATATTTCCATAATACTACATTTAGGTTCCTCCGCCCCAATAGGAATTTTATTACAAAAAGAAAGCGTGAGGCTGTTAGGATTATCTGTTTTAGAGGCTCTGGTAAACCTGTGGTACAAGATAAAACGACACCCCACGCAAACCATGTATATAATGAATATATATACGGCAAGCATGAACGTTTGTATCGCCAATCCCCGTACCACGTGAAATTTACCAGATTTATAGAATAGACCCACAAAAAGAAAACAAGAACCAAACAAGTGAAAATAAACACACTGTTTTATAAGTATTTAAGTGCGTGTATTTCTTTTCAGTTGCTTTCATTGTTTTCGGTTAATTGGTTCTTATTCGGTACATTTTTGTTTCTTGTTTGTTCCTCAATTCGGATTATTATTCCTACATTTGCAACAGAAATAACAAATAAAGGAGTTGTTTATGCCACGAGTAAAGAAGCCGACGAAAGTCAAAGAACCAATCCGTCTTCGGATGAAGCCGTTGAGTGACGGAAGCAAGAGTTTGTATCTGGATATTTACCGCGATGGAAAGCGGACGTATGAATACCTCAAAATGTATATTATCCCGGAAACGGATAATAATGCCCGGAAACGGAATCAAGCAACGATGGATGCGGCCAATGCTATCAAATCGAAACGCATCATCGAATTGACTAATGGGGAAGCTGGTATCGAGAACAGGGAAAAGGTGTTCTTGCTCGATTGGATGAATACATATAAAGAGAATCAGGCAAAGCGAGGCAAAAAGGACGGAAACCAAATCGCAGTTACCATTCGCATCCTGAAAGACTATGCAGGAGAACGAATGACGATGGATCGAATTGACAAGGCATTCTGCCAGGACTACCTCGATTATCTAATGACGGAATATCGTCCCAAAGGAAAGCGTGTGTCGAACTTTACACTCCACACCTACTACCGTATTCTGAACGGAGCTTTGAACGCTGCCGTTCGTGCGGAGATTATCAAAGTCAATCCGTTTACCAAAATCAATAATTCGGATAAGATTCGCCTGCCGGAGAGCAAACGGTCATATATGACCATCGAAGAAGTCCGGGCATTGATTGCCACTCCGATGAATAATGAAGCTGTAAAGGCTGCTTATTTGTTCTCCTGCTTCTGCGGATTGCGTGTGAGCGATATTGTCGGATTGAAGTGGAAAGACGTATTCGTTGATAGAGGGCAATACCGCTTGGCTGTGTCCATGCAAAAGACCAAAGAACCGATTTACCTGCCTCTTTCCCCTGAAGCATTGAAGTGGATGCCGGAACGAGGAGATAAGGCGGCAGATGATCATGTTTTCGATTTACCCAGTCCGTCAATGATGAATATACTTATCAAGCCTTGGGCGAAAGCAGCGGGAATCGACAAGCGATTTACCTTTCACACTGCGCGCCACACTTTTGCCACGATGATGCTGACACTTGGTGCGGATCTCTATACCACTTCGAAGTTACTCGGTCATGCCGATGTGAAAATGACACAGGTGTACGCTAAAATCATCAACCAGAAAAAGGACGATGCTGTTAATCTGGTAAACGGATTGTTTGATTAGCTCAATGTAAATCGTGGCATTGGGGAAAGATATGAATGAGATGTTTTCACATCTTGCATATGACCGTAGGCAACCAAATTCTGGTTTACTTTAATCCGGGTATGTATAGGAAAAAAACAAAGTAAAGTGATTATAATGACAATTAAACTATATTAGGCTCGCACTTATAATATAATTTGCCATGATCATTATTCAGGGTGCTCAATAGGGTCGATACTGCACCAAAGAAATTTGCTTTGTATAAATATGTAACGTAGGAATTAAAAGTGATTATAGATTTTTTTGATATAAATGCCATAAGCATCATAGCAGATAAAAAACAGATTCAACAACAAAAAACTACATGAATGTTTGGTAGATTTAATCGTTTATCGTAATTTTGCGATGAATTAAAAATGAGAAGTGATTATGGCATATAGTAAAGCACAGCATTTTGAAGACCGGGACGTGATGGCTGCCCGATATGCCAAAGCGTTAAGTCACCCGGCAAGAATAGCAATTCTCCGGTTGCTCAATAAACAAAGTTCCTGTTATTGCGGCGACTTGGTCAATGACTTGCCTATTGCACAGGCAACAGTATCGCAGCATTTGAAAGAGTTGAAAGATGCGGGGCTGATTGACGGAGAGATAACACCGCCTAAGGTACGTTATTGCATCAATCGTGAGAACTTTGAACAAGCTCGATTGTATTTCAAAGATTTATTTATGTAATTTTTCTATTTATAACCAGTAATCGCATATCAACGATTAGATTTTTTATGCTGCACATCATCGTATATTTACAATATATAATAAACTAAAAATGGGAAATATGAGTAACAAAAAAACAGTCTGGTCAACAGTGGCGGGTATTCTGTCCTCGGTGTTGGCATTTTTAGGAATCGTAAGTTGTTGTGGCATGCCCATTCTTGCGGGTATTTTTGCAGCATTCGGAATTGGAGCTTCGCAACTTTCGTTCTTCGCCGAGTATCGGGGATGGTTTATCGGATTTGCCATAGTATCACTCTTGTTCGGTTTTTACCAAAGTTATTTCCGGTCGTGCGCCTGCTGCGGAAGTGATTCGGAGGAAGCCAAACGAAAGAAAGCGCGTTCCATAGCTATTCAGCGGGCATTCCTGTGGATTGGAGCAATGATAGTAGCCGCACTGCTTTTTGTCGGCAGAAGAGGGGAAACAACTTCTTCGGGGTGCTGTTCTACACAATCACAAACGGAAATAACTCCTTCAGGTTGCTGCGGAAATATAGAAAACAGTGATAACGCAGAAGAACCGTCTTCTTGTTGCGGCTCGCCCCAGCCGGCAACGTGCTGTCCATCGGAAACAGAGCGTAATCCATCTAATAGTTGTTGCGGAAATTAACTTTTGAAAATGACAAATAATTCAATCTGATTTAGTTTTTAATTCATAAAATCATTCATACATGAACTCTTTAATTGTAACATTAGAATACTTTGTATTCATCACGTTTGAGCTAATCGCGCTGTTCATGCTGATCAGCGCGGCAGTGGAAATCATCCTGATGTACATCCCACAAAAAAAAATCAAGAAATGGCTTTCTGGACGCGGCATTTTAGGTAATGTGATGGCAGCCGGATTCGGTGCGCTGACACCGTTCTGCGCTTGTTCCACTATACCAATGACTGTAGGGTTTCTCAATGCCGGTGTACCTTTCGGCAGCACGATGTCGTTCCTGATTGCCTCACCGTTGCTTAATCCTATCATCATCGGTATGCTCGGAGCGATGGTCGGTGTAAAGGCAATGATAACCTATTTTATCCTTGCGTTTATAGCCTCGGTATTGTTTGGTTTTGTGCTTGAAAAAGCAGGGATGCAGAAATATGTCAAGAATGTCCGGTTGAAAGGCGGAACCGATGAACCGGGTGAAAATAAACGGGCATGGCCGCTGAAAAGAAAATTGAAAGAAGCATTCTCCGGTGCTTGGGGAAGTCTGCGTCCTATCATGGGTTACTTGCTGATTGGTGTCGCACTCGGTGCAGGCATTTATGGATATATGCCGCAGGATTTCGTATTGAAAATCGCCGGGCCGGACAATATCTTTGCCATCCCTGTTGCAGCAGTACTGGGTATTCCGCTTTACATACGTGCAGAAACGGCTATTCCTATTGGCGTGGCATTGATGTCTAAGGGAATGGGTATCGGTACAGTCATTGCTCTGATTATCGGAGGTGCTGGTATGGCTATTCCCGAAATGACGATGCTTGCAAGTATTTTCCGCAAGAAATTGGTTGCCGCTATCATTACTGCAATCTTTTTGACTGCTGTAATATCGGGATATCTATTCAATATTTTGCTATAGTTTGGCTTGCCAGCAAATAGCCATAATACGGATTGTGAAGCCTAAACTTGGTTTTGGAACAATAATTTTAGGCTTTTTGAAAAAAATGTGCCGGAAATATTTTGTGCATTTGAGGGATGTTTGTAATTTTGCGAACAACAAACAACAGTGAAGATGGAAAATAAAGAATATACAACAAGACAGGAACAACTTGCACGTTTTGCCAAAGCGATGGGGCATCCGGCAAGAGTGGCTATCCTTGAGTTTTTAGCGGGGCAGAGTTGCTGTTTTTTCGGCGACATCCACGAAGTGTTGCCTATCTCGAAAGCGACAGTTTCTCAACATCTGAAAGAGTTGAAAGATGCAGGACTGATACAGGGAGAGATAGAAACACCGAAAGTAAAGTATTGTATCAATCGGGAGAATTGGGAAGTAGCGTCTATGCTTTTTTCCGATTTTTTCGGGCAATGTATGTATAAAAAAGGAAATTGTTGCGAATAGCAGCAATTTTTTTGGAATCAATGTTCGTAGTTTGACGAAATACAAATATCTATAATACAATGAAAAAGGCATTTTATTTATCAATTGGATTGGTAATGGCAACAATTACGGGAATGGCTCAAAATCACTGGCCGGAACATTCCGTACAAGATTTGAGAGGTCGTACTCATTCGCTCTCGGACTATGCTTCTGAAAAAGGAGTTACGCTATTCGTTTTTTGGAAAACCTGTTGCCCCAATAATATCACAATGATAGATGAATTGAATGAAGTCTGGCAGGAATATGATAATTCGGAAAAACCGATAAAAATAGTATTGGTTTCTGTTGATGACCAACGTACTGCATCACGAGTCAAGCCGATAGTCGGCAGTAATGGCTGGGTATGGGATGTTGTTATGGATAAAAATGGAGATTTAGCCAGAATATATCATATCACAATGCCGCCACAATGGGTAGCTGTTAATTCTTTTGGAAAAATCATATACCGAAGCAAGGTAACGAACGGAACATTGGATTCCGCCATATATTTTGACGAATTGATAACTGAAATGAATAAAACCAATTAAAACAAGAAAAATGAAAAAAGTAATGTTAATGATGGCCATGTGCCTCGGAATGTTTGCCTGTGGTAACAGCAATGCAAAAAGTAACAAGGCAACAGAAGAACAATCACAAAAAGACCGTGTGGAAGTTCTCTATTTTCACGGCAAACAGCGTTGCGCTACCTGTATGGCGATAGAAAAGAATGCCAAAGAAGCGGTAGAGGCACAATTTGCCGATGAACTGAAAAACGGAACGGTCGTTTTCAAGTCAATCGACATTTCCAAAGCCGAGAACGAGAAGATTGCCGAAAAGTATGAGGTTACTTGGTCGTCTCTTTTCGTCTGCAAATGGAAAGATGGGAAAGAGACGCATGAAAATCTGACGGAGTACGCCTTCGCCAATGCTCGAACTGCCCCCGATACGTTCAAGAGCGGAGTGATTGAAAAAGTCAAAACGTCATTAAAATAGAACTTATGGAATGGTTACAGACATTGTTGGATAGCAGCACAACTCCTGCTTTGACTGCATTCCTATTGGGGTTGCTCACGGCAATATCTCCATGCCCTTTGGCTACGAACATAGCCGCTATCGGATTCATCAGTAAAGACATTGAAAATCGCCGCCGGATTTTCCGAAACGGACTCTTGTACACGCTCGGTCGTGTCATTGCCTATACGGTATTGGGTGTCGTGTTGATTTTGGTATTGAGAGAAGGGTCAAGCCTGTTCGGTATCCAGAAGTTTATCGGGAAATACGGAGAACTCATTCTTGGGCCGGCTTTGCTGTGCATCGGCTTGTTCATGTTGTTCGGCAGCAAACTCAAACTGCCCTCTTTCGGTTTCAAAGGTAACGGTGAGGAACTGGCTCGTAAGGGCGGCTGGGGCGCCTTATTGCTCGGAATATTGTTCGCGATGGCATTCTGTCCGACCAGCGGCGTGTTCTATTTCGGTATGCTGATTCCAATGTCCGCAACGGCAACCGCAGGCTATCTGTTGCCTGTGCTTTTCGCTGTCGCTACCGCATTGCCTGTCTTGATAGTTGCTTGGATATTAGCATTCAGCGTACAGCACATCGGTAGCTTTTACGGTAAGATGCAGACGATTCAAAAGTGGCTGAATTGGATTGTCGGAGGCGTGTTTACGGCCATCGGTGTATATTATTGTGTGGTTATGTATTTATAAAAGGTAAGAATATGGAAAACAAGAAAGAAAACAAAAAGGGATTTTGGGCATCGTTATTCTCTCCGAAGCCTTGCTCTTGTTCATGTGGCGACAACCTGATTATAGAGGAAGTCGAGAAACCGACAGCCTCTTGTTGTTGCGGAGACAATGCAGCTACGACAAAAACGGGCATAAAAGAAGTAAAAATACTGGGGCCGGGCTGCGCCAAATGTAAGACAACCTATCAGGTTATCGAGAAAGTAATCAACGAGAACAATCTCGATGTGAAGCTCACGAAAATCGAGGATATTACAGAAATCATGAGCTATAATGTCATGGGAACCCCCGCAGTCGTAGTGGATGGAACCGTGAAAATAAAAGGACACGTTCCTTCAGAGAGTGAGATAAAACAAATATTTGGCATATAAGATGTGGCTATGGATACAAGGAAAGAATTAAAAATCCTCTTTTGGATGATCGCAGTTTTCGCGGCGGTCTTCTTCCTTCCGCTCGGAAGCGAACGGTTTATGACAGCCGTTGATGCTACCCTTGACCTTGCAAAATGGTATGCACAGGAACACGTCGTGTTGTGTCTGCTTCCAGCGTTCTTTATTGCAGGTGTCATTGCCGTATTTGTCAGTCAGGGTTCCGTGCTTAAATACTTCGGTGCGAACGCCAAGAAATGGATCTCCTATACGGTTGCAGCCGTTTCTGGTGGTATTCTTGCTGTATGTTCATGTACCATTCTGCCGCTCTTTACGAGTATCTACAAACGGGGAGCGGGATTGGGTCCGGCTATCGCCTTTCTCTATTCCGGTCCGGCAATCAGTATCCTGTCGATTATCTTGACGGCACGGATTCTGGGTTTTGAAATGGGCGTTGCACGAATAATCGGTGCTGTACTTTTTTCCGTCATTATAGGATTGGCGATGTCTTTCATTTTCCGCAAGGAAGAGAAAGCCAAGAAAGAGGAACAGATGAATATCGTTCCGCCGGCCGAAAAACGCCCGATGTGGCAGACTTCGTTCCATTTCTTTACACTGGTTCTCATTCTCGTATTTGCGAATTGGGGCGCACCGGCGGCTTCCGATACAGGACTGTGGTACGGTATCTTCACTTACAAATGGTACATTGTCGGGGCATTGTCGCTCCTGCTGTGCTGGTCGCTTGTCAGGATCTTGAAACTTCGTGTTCTGTGGGTGGTGCTTGGTGCAGTCGTGACAGCCATCTCTGCGCTCCTTGCTAATCTGTTTATCGGCAATGCGAAACTGGTTCCGCTTGTGCCGATGATTGTAGCGATTACCGCTCTTTCCGTCATTCTCTTGTTTGATAAGTGCGATGAAGAAAATCGGGAATGGGCGTTCGCTTCGTGGGGATTTGCCAAACAGATAATGCCGTTGCTGGCTATCGGTGTGGTAACGGCGGGCTTCCTGCTCGGTTCGACGCATGACAATACGGCTATCGCCGGTATCATCCCGAACAGTTGGATAGAATGGGCCGTCGGAGGCAATTCCTTGTTGTCCAACTTCTTCGCCAGCTTTACCGGAGCATTCATGTATTTCGCCACTTTGACCGAAGTGCCTATTATTCAAGGTCTGTTGGCTTCGGGTATGGGCAAAGGGCCGGCTTTGGCTTTGCTACTGGCAGGTCCGTCGTTGTCGTTGCCGAATATGCTGGTAATCCGTGGCGTATTGGGAACAAAGAAGACGGTTGTGTATGTGGCGCTCGTTATCGTCATGGCAACAGTTTCAGGATTTGTATTTGGCAATTTCTTTTGATTTGCAATGAGAAAGATAGTTCTATTCATCATAAGTCTATTTATTGGAATCGAGGTTTGTTCCGCTCAAAAGGCGGAACAAACCTTTCCGATTACAGGAAAGCCTATCTTGACGGTATTTACCAATTATAAAGCCGAATTGGGAAATGTCAATAATGTATCCGGATTTAATCTTGACCGTGCTTTTGTCGGGTATGAAGGATTTTTTGCCAAAGGTTTTTCCGCCAAAGTTGTAATGAACGTAGAAACCCAGAGCGATGATAACGGGAATACCAAATTCAACGGATATTTGAAAAACGCACAGGTGGATTGGAGAGGATATGGTTTTTTCGTGTCAGCCGGCTTGGTAAACTTAAAACAATTTTCCAAACAGGAAAATTTCTGGGGACACCGATATGTTTTTAAGTCTTTTCAGGAAGAGTATGGAATTGCATTTTGTGAGGATATAGGTGTAGTAGCCGGATATGAATTTTCTCCGGTTATATCTGCTGATATTGCATTGACGAATGGCGAAGGTCGTAAGTTTAAGAATATGGACAATCATTACAAATATGGCGCAGGTGTAACTGTAAAGCCGATAGATGGTCTTATATTCAGATTGTACGGAGATATATACAATATACCTAAGTTTTTAACTGACGAGGATATTATTCAGAAAGATCAATATTCTCTCGCAACTTTCGTAGGTTACCAGAATCAATATTTTTCCATTGGAGCGGAGTATAACCGAGTCTTTAATTATAAATTCGATTCTAAACAGGATGCGAATGGATACTCTGCTTACACTACAATCAATATAACGCCAAAGATGCACATTTATGGTCGCTTTGACTATTTTGATACCGCCGGGAATATGAAATATGATAACGAGGGACACGCCATTATTTGTGGATTTGAATATTCTCCCATTAGGCAGATAAGAATATCACCGAACTATCAAAGCTGGAAATCCTCAAAGGGTAAACGAGAGAATTTTCTGCTTTTAAGCGTCGAGTGTAAAATTTGAAAATTATATTATTTGAACGTCATGAAAGTATTGATTCTTTGTACAGGAAATAGTTGCCGCAGCCAAATGGCACACGGTTTCTTACAATCATTTGATGGAAATATCAAAGTATATTCGGGAGGAACAGCTCCGGCAACACAAGTAAATGCCAAAGCTGTGGAAGTAATGAAGGAGGTCGGAATAGATATCAGTTCGCATGTGCCAACACATGTAAACACATACCTCCATCAGGAATGGGATTATGTGATAACCGTTTGCGGCGGAGCGCATGAATCATGTCCGATGTTTACGGGAAATGTACGCCATCGTCTGCATATCGGCTTTGATGATCCGGCAACAGCCACAGGTACGGATGAACAAATAACCGACAAATTTCGTCGTGTAAGAGATGAAATCCGAGAGAAATTCGCAGAGTTTTACATTACAGAGATTCAGAAAAAGGAACTTCCGAAATGTACCTGCGGAGGAAATTGTTAATATTAGACATCCAAATATGAGTAAGAAAAAAGAAGGTATAGGTTTTTTTGAACGTTATCTGACACTTTGGGTAGCGTTGTGCATTATAGCAGGTATTGCAGTAGGACAATGGTTCCCCGCTCTTCCCAATGTATTAGGACGCTGGGAATACGCTAATGTTTCCATTCCCATCGCCTTGTTGATTTGGTTGATGATTTACCCTATGATGTTGAAAGTGGATTTTCAGAGTGTAAAGAATGTAGGTAAACGTCCCAAAGGCATCCTCGTGACATGCGTCACGAATTGGTTAATAAAACCTTTCACGATGTTCGCTATTGCTTGGGTATTCTTTTTCGTCTTTTTCAAGAACTGGATACCTGCCGACCTCGCAGATCAATATCTGGCGGGAGCTGTGTTGCTTGGAGCGGCTCCTTGCACGGCGATGGTATTTGTATGGAGTTATCTGACGAAAGGAGACGCTGCCTATACGCTGGTACAGGTAGCTGTGAATGATTTGATTATATTGGTAGCTTTCGCCCCTATCGTAGCATTGTTACTCGGTGTGGGCGGAGTGGCTATTCCGTGGGCTACTTTGCTGCTCTCTGTCTTGTTGTTTGTAGTTATTCCGCTGGCAGCAGGTATCGTGACACGTATATGTGTAGTCCGAAAGAGAGGCATTGATTATTTCAACAATGTTTTTATTCACAAATTCGATAAAGTAACCATCATCGGACTACTGCTTACACTTGTTATTCTTTTCTCTTTTCAGGGGGAAACAATCCTTGCCAATCCGTTACATATATTACTGATAGCCGTACCGTTGATTGTACAGACCATATTGATTTTTTTCGTGGCATACGGATGGAGTCGGTATCTGAAATTGCCACACGATGTTGCCGCTCCTGCCGGAATGATTGGAGCAAGCAATTTCTTCGAGCTGGCGGTTGCTGTTGCGATTTCGCTGTTTGGCTTACAATCAGGAGCGGCACTGGCAACCGTAGTCGGTGTACTGGTCGAAGTTCCCGTTATGCTGTTGTTAGTTAGGATTGCGAATAATACACGTCAGTATTTCAAGTAAAAAAGATATTCCATGAGAAAATACAGTTGCTATATCCCAGTAATTCTTATCCTTATATCATTCTGTTCCATAATATTATTTCGGGGAAGTCTGACCCGATATGCTTCCCGTATCATGACGAATGGAATGGAACCGGAAGAAAAGAGTATTGTTGAAAATATCATTTCGGAACAATATGATTATAGCAAAAACACGAAAGGATACGAATGTACATTTCTCGAATTTGGTTCGGTTGGTTGTAATTCCTGCCGCCAAATGGAATCTGTTATGGCTGAAATTAAGCAAAAATACAGTAACCGGGTAAAGGTGGTATTTATAAATGTAAGCCAAAAAGAAAACAGGGAATTGGTCGATTACTTTGGAATCGTAACGATACCCACGCAGGTTCTACTCGATAAGAAAGGAAAAGAATATTTCAGGCACAATGGGTATTTGTCTGCAGATGATTTATCAAATCACTTCAAGTAAATGGGAACAATCTCATAAGTAAGTTAATATGAAAGAACAAATCAAAAAGTCTTCTCTTTTTTTGAAGAGAAGCAACACCTGGCTCACTTCGCTACTGAACAGGATGTAGCGGAAGAACTATTTGAGTTACTCTCCAAAGCGAGAGAACTTTATCTTCGAGATGTGATTTCGGATAGTAAGCGGTACAGCCGCTATGTGGATGATTTCATCAACAGTCATCGGTACATCAATTGCGATAATGCAATTTGTAGGAACTGCCACGAAATGAACATCCACATCGTCAAGGGACTGCTGACAGAATGCGTTCACTTTATCGAACCTCTTTTTACAGCATCAGATTTCTCATTCGAGAAATGTATGGAACTGCGAAGGAGGTATGACAGATCGGGGCCGTTGCCGACACCGGTTGGGCATCATACTGATAAGGTGGCAGATACCCCGCCACTTTCTTTCGGCTGCAACTTCACTCAAGAACAGATGACAGGTATTGTGTCTTGTGCCAATACTTATCATCTGTTTTGCGTTTCGATGCTCCGCATCGAGGATATGGAGGCTCTCTTTTCCTGCAAAGAGGGCTTTTATATCCGGGTGAACAATCTCCGCCATGTGGTTATCCTATTCGATGCGCTTCTCGAAAACTCGTTCATCCAATCCCGCTGGCAATCCGTTCTTGACAAAGGACGGTTCTTGCAATCCAAAGATGGCTCACGGTTTATTACCGCATCCAATCTTTCGTCTGCGCTTTCCGCAGTCAGAAACAACAAGACAGCGGTCACCTATAGCATTCGACGAGCCATCGGCCAGTTGAAAGAAAGTGAGAATAAATTTACCATGTGAAAGATAAAAGAATGAGAGTTAGCGTGATACTTGCATAGTATCATGCTGATAATTTCCTATCCTTTATCGACATATCATACCTTTGTTCTCCGTTATCGACGCACTGATAACGGAGATACAATTCTATTGTCAAACTTTAATTGAAAACATATGTCGAACAGACTAACTTTCATGGAGCGGATGAGCGAACGAATTACCGCCCTTGAGTCGGTTCTCAAGAAGCTGGAACCGGTTGAAAATATCTTGGAACGGATGGATTTGTTGGAGCAAAGCATCTATTCGACCAAACGGGTCTTTACGTTTCAGGATGCCTGCATGTATATCGGTGTTTCCGACAGTATGCTGTACAAGCTCACGGCCAACAAAGAGATTCCGCATTACAAACCGCGCGGCAAGATGATCTACTTCGCCAAGGAAGAATTGGACGAATGGCTCCTGCAGAACCATGAACTGGCAGCAGATGATGCAATGCGTATGGCTACCGAGGCCGCAACAACACAACCATTCTTAAAGCAAAGACGCTATGGAAAACGAAAGAAGGACTGATTACAGCATAGGTGCAGGGCTTGAGGAGCATAAACTGCTGGATATTCTTGCCGCTTCCCAAATCAGGGCTACCGACACCTACGAAACGCCCCCACAGATCATTTGGATAGATAATTCGACGATAGCCACCCTTGGCAATTTTAGTGCATCGACCGGTAAAGCCAAATCGAAAAAGACATTTAATGTCTCTGCTCTTGTTGCTGCATCACTGGCTGGACGACAGGTGTTGAACTACCGGGCACACCTACCAGAGGGGAAGCGCAGAATCTTGTATGTCGATACGGAACAGAGCCGCTTTCACTGCCATACGGTTTTAGAACGCATCTTACGACTGGCCGGACTGCCCACGAAGACAGATAATGAGAATCTCGACTTTATCTGCCTAAGAGAATATACGCCGGCAGTGCGCATCGAGGTCATAGACTATGCGTTGCGTCAGAACAAAGGCTACGGGCTGGTCATCATCGACGGCATCCGCGACCTGATGCTTGACATCAACAGCACCGGTGAATCGGTGGAAGTCATCAACAAGATGATGGAGTGGTCTTCCCGATACGACCTGCATATCCACTGCGTGCTCCATTTGAACAAAGGGGATAATAATGTCCGGGGACATATAGGCACGGAGATGAGTAACAAAGCGGAAACCGTATTGGTCATCAGCAAAAGCAATGACAATCCGAGTGTCAGCGAAGTCCACGCGCTGCATATCCGTGAAAAAGAGTTCAAACCCTTTGCTTTTACCGTTGATGACAACGGGCTGCCTGTCATAGCGGAACACCATTCGTTTAATGGCGATATAAAACAGAAATCCCGGATGAGTTTTATGGATTTATCCTTGGAGCAACACAGGGAAGCCCTTGCCGCTGCTTTTGGCGACAAACCCATCAAAGGTTTCGAGAATATGTTGCAGGCTCTCATGGATTCCTATGCGGCTATCGGATTCAAACGGGGACGCAGTGTCATGGTGAAGCTGTTGCAATACCTGACCGATAATCTCAAACTCATCATCAAACGGGACAAGCTGTTTTATAATGACATGACACCTGCCGAGGTCATGCTTTTTGATGAAGAATGAGACCGTATGCAAATACATACCGGATATAATGCAAAGAAAAAGACATGACCATAGCAGAAGCAAAACAAATACCCATTGTGGATTTCTTGGCACAACTCGGCCACCGTGCGCTATATGTAAAATCAGGGCAGCATTGGTATCTCTCGCCATTGCGGGAAGAACGTACCCCGTCATTCAAGGTGAATGACCAGATAAATGAATGGTATGATTTCGGCGAGGCTACCGGTGGCGACCTGGTGGAACTGGGGAAGCACCTGTATCAAACGAACAACGTGAGCGAGGTGCTGGCATTCATCGAGAGGCACGCAAAGGCCGCACCGCTACCGTTCATTCATGTGCCGACCGCTCCGTCCCGTCCGGTGGAAGCGGAAATGAAAGATGTAATCGTGGTTCCGCTGCGCCACCACGCACTGTTTTCTTACCTCCAGTCCCGGCTGATCGATGCGGACATCGGTCGGATGTTCTGCCGTGAGGTGCATTATGAACTGCGCCAAAGGCACTATTTCGCTCTTGCGTTCGGCAATGTCTCCGGCGGTTACGAGGTGCGTAACGCATATTATAAAGGATGTTTGAACAACAAGGATATTTCATTGATAAGACACCGGAGCGAAGAAACGCAGGAAAGGGTCTGTGTCTTCGAGGGGTTCATGGATTTTCTTTCCTATCTGACGCTGAAGCAGATTAGAGACAATACGGTGTGTATTGATATGCCGTGCGACTATCTTGTGATGAACTCGGTAAACAACCTGAGAAAGGCACTGACACACTTGCAAGAATATTCGTACATACATTGTTACCTCGACAATGATCTTGCCGGGCAGAAAACCGCCGAAACCATTGCCGGCATGTATGACGGACGTGCCAATGACGAATCCGGTCGTTATGCGGAATACAAAGACCTGAACGATTATCTGCGCGGAAAGAAACGTTGATGCCTTATCGCCATTTTCCATTCAAAGCCCTCCATCGTGAGGGCTTTTTTTATGCCCTCCCATTCCTCCTTTTTTCTATGGTGAAATATGTATATAGTACGATTTAATAGTTCGATTTTAAGATTTTACTCAAATCTTGCTAATAGAATATATGTTTATTGTTCAATTGTTTTATAGTTCAATATTTCGTGTATTCCTTTGCAAAATCATACTAATATAAATTTCAATATCCATACTAAAAGATATGAACTCATATTTCATTTTTGCCCTTGTCCTGACAGTCGCTTACGCCATCTACTACGCCGCTGTCATCACGCATGACCTTTATGGAAAAAAGGGAACGGATAAGAAGGACGAGGAAGTTTTCGACATCGGCGCACCGGAGGACGAAGAAGAAAGCGTCGCTGTCACGGAGAGTGAAACGGGCTTCAGTATCGGCAGCGAGAGCTACGACACTGAAAGCACAGCTACCGTTCCGGAAGTACAGCAGGAAGAAAGCGCAAACAACCCGACTGCGGCGCAGGAAAAATTGGAGCGGTTGAAAGCCGAAGCAGAGGAACGGATGGAAGAAACCGTGCCTTACCTGTCTGACGCACGTACATCGGAAGAGATGTACAAGGCGATGATTGCCAAAGGACGGGTGGACAACCGGCCTGAAATAATGTGGAACCCAATTCAAGACAGGTTGTGAAATGTCGAAAGCTAAGAAGATACTATGTGCGGTGTGCCTCACGCTCCCCTACACGGTTTCCGCCAAAAGCGGTAGCGTAAACTACAGTTGGGGTGCGGATGCGCTGGCTACGATGCACGACTACGTGGTGACGATGATGCTGTACGTCCAGTACATCTGTTGCGCCATAGCCGGAGTTTATGTCATCGTGTCCTGTTTCCAGATTTATGTCAAGATGAACACGGGCGAGGATGGCATCACCAAATCAATACTGACACTTGTGGGTGCGTGCCTGTTCCTTATCGGTGCATTTGTAGTCTTCCCGGCCTTCTTCGGCTACCGCATATAACTCCGACCGTATGACGGTCACAGATAAATAAAAGTATTCACTAAAAACAGTAAACGTATGTTTCAAAGAACCAAACGAATGTGCCGAAAGGCAATGAGATTCATCAATGGAATCTCCACCAAGGTAAAGATGCTCGCCCTCATGCTGCTATCCGGCACGACTGCAATGGCACAGAACTCCGCTGGCGACTACTCCGCCGGTACGAGTGCATTGTCCACCGTTGCGGAGGAGATTGCCAAGTACGTGCCTATTATGGTCAAACTCTGTTACGCCATTGCCGGCGTCGTGGCCATCGTGGGCGCAATAAGCGTGTACATCGCCATGAATAATGAAGAGCAAGATGTCAAGAAAAAGATCATGATGGTCGTGGGAGCCTGTATCTTCTTGATTGCGGCAGCCAAGGCGTTGCCCCTGTTCTTCGGTATTGCCGCTTAAACTAACAAAGGATGAAAGGCAAGGACGAACGTTATCCGGATTATCCGCTGTTCAAGGGGTTGCAACGGCCTCTTGAGTTTCTGGGCATTCAAGGACGATACATCTATTGGGCGGCAGCGACAACGTGCGGAGCCATTGTCGGCTTCGTCGCCGCCTACTGCCTGATAGGGTTCGTTGCCGGGCTTGTCGTGCTGGCAGCCGTCGTATCGGCTGGCATCGTGCTCATCATCCTCAAACAGCGGAAAGGACTGCACAGCAAGAAGATCGCACCGGGTGTGTACGTCTATGCCCACTCGCGCAAGATCTGACGAATGAGAAACCATCACGGCAATGTGCATGGCTATATTGATTGTTGAACGCGGGCGGGTTTGTCTTGAGGCAAGGCGAACCTGCCCCTATTTTTAATTACACGTATATCGAAATGACCCTATACATTATCACAGCCTTTATCGCACTGTGTATCGGCATGGCCGTATCGGTCTATGCGTTCGGCACAGGCGGCAAGCGCAAGCGAATCTTTCAGGATATCTATTTTTCGGCGGAAGAGACGGACGGTGTGGGCGTACTGTACACCAAGACCGGCGAATATTCCGCCGTACTGAAAATAGAGAATCCGGTGCAGAAGTATTCAGCGGACATCGACTGTTACTACGAGTTCACGCACCTGTTCACTGCCCTTGCGCAGACATTGGGCGAAGGGTACGCCATTCACAAACAGGATATTTTCGTCAGGAAACGCTTTGCGAATGAAACGGACGGCAAACGAGAATTTCTCTCGGCGTCTTACTTCCGTTATTTCGGTGGCCGCCAATACACGGACAGCCTTTGTTACCTGACCATCACGCAGGAGGCTAAGAAAAGCCGTCTTTTCTCGTTCGACAACAAGAAATGGCGTGACTTCCTTGTGAAAATCCGCAAGGTACACGACCAACTGCGTGACAGCGGTGTGCAGGCCAGATTCCTGAACAAAGCCGAAGCGAGCGAGTATGTGGATCGCTACTTCGCCATGAATTTCAACGACCGCACTGTCTCGATGACGAACTTCAAGGCGGACGATGAGACTGTTTCTATGGGCGACAAGCGTTGCAAAGTGTACAGCCTCGTGGACGTGGACTGCGCCGCACTCCCATCGCTGATCCGTCCCTACACGAATATTGAGGTAAACAATACCGAAATGCCGGTGGATTTGGTGTCGGTGGTGGACAGCATACCGAACGCCGAGACTGTGGTTTATAACCAAATCATCTTCCTGCCCAACCAAAAGCGGGAGCTGTCGCTGCTCGATAAGAAAAAGAACCGTCATGCGAGCATCCCCAACCCGAACAACCAGATGGCTGTCGAGGACATCAAGCGTGTTCAGGAGGTCATCGCCCGTGAGAGTAAGCAGCTTGTGTATAGCCATTTCAGCATGGTGGTGGCTGTACCGGCCGATGCCGACCTGCAAAAGTGTACGAATCACCTTGAAAACGCATTCGGGCGCATGGGTATCCACATCAGCAAACGAGCCTACAATCAATTAGAACTGTTTGTGGGCGGATTTCCCGGCAACTGTTACTCCCTTAGTGAGGAGTATGACCGTTTCCTCACGCTCGGCGACGCAGCGACATGTCTGATGTACAAGGAACGCATCCAGCACAGCGAGGAGACACCGCTGAAAGTGTACTATACCGACCGTCAGGGCGTGCCGGTAGCGATTGATATCACGGGAAAAGAGGGAAAGAACAAGCTGACTGACAACTCAAACTTCTTCTGTTTAGGGCCTTCGGGCAGCGGAAAGTCGTTCCACATGGAGTTTCGGAGGGCAAAACGGCGACAAACGGTTGCAAAAATCAGCGTTATAATACCTTGATTTTCAGCTAATAGATTTTAACAAACGAGATTTTCGCCTGTTGGCGATTCGTCCTTTTCGGAGTATTTTTGTACCGCGATTGTACCACGCGAGAGGGGTCACACGGCACGACTTCCTTTCAGCAGCGTGCAACAGCTTTCAAGAGCGTGCAACAAATTTCTTCGATAATGGACCGTCAAATTAAACACAATTTAACAGGTCAGCCCGGATATGACCGGGGCATGACCGACAAGCCTTTCCTCACCATCGGGGAAGTGGCGGACATCCTGCAAGTGAGCAGCCGGACAGTGTATAACCTCATTTATAAAGGCACTCTACGGGCTTGCAGACTGACATACCACATCACGATCATCACCAAGGAGGATTTCTTTCTGATGATTAGAGAGACAACCTACTGCAAGCGGAGCGTGTCAATCTTCGCCAGGCAGGGTAAAAAGACAAAAAAGAAGATGAACGAAGATACACCGAACACTGAAAAAGACCTTTCCCAAAAGGAGGGAAAGAAGAAAGCGAAGGGTAGCCCGAAACGGCAGCTCATTCCGGCGGCTAACTACAAGCAGTCCGTGCGCGACACGTTCACGGACAGGGAGAGTGCCGGAGGCGACCTTTATACTATGGCTGAGATATGCCAGAAATTCAATTATACCTACGGGCGATTTTACAATCTCCGTATGCGCTACTCGATACCCTGTGTCAAAGCCAACGCCACCAAGTGCTTCCCGAAAGCCGAGGTTGACAAGGCTATGGCTCAGGAAGCGGAACGGCTGGGAAGCAACCTGTCGGAACACTGGTATTCCTGTTTCGACATCATGCGCCTGTTCGGTCTGGGCAAAACCCAAGTCCGCAGGTTCGCGCTCACCCACGGGGTAAGGACGAAGCGCATCCACGGCAACCGCCTCTACTACCTCAAAGCCGACTGGGACGAGGCACGGAAAGTGGCGGAGCGAAAGAGCGCAAGCACGAAAGCCAAGAGAGAGCCGGACAATGAATCAGACAACAATTAAAAATCACAACCGATATGACAAACATCTGCACGAAAGTGACGGTCAGGAAGCGACCCATCAAGAACGGTCAGGTGTCGCTTTACCTTGACTTCTACCCGGCTATACGGCATCCCAAGACAGGAAAGCCGACAAGACGGGAGTATCTGGGAATATACATCTATGCCGACCCGAAAGACAAATTCGAGGCTGAGTTCAACAAGACCATGCTCCGCAATGCCGAGCTTGTCAAATGCCGCAGAACCGAAGCCATCATCAACGAGGAATACGGATTTCTCGACCGCAACCGTGGCAAGGAGAGTTTTCTTGAGTATTTCCGTTCAAAGATGGCGGACGACGACAATTACCGCAACTGGAATACCGCTTACAAGCACTTCGAGAAGTATTGCGGCGGAAGCTGCACCTTCGACAATCTGACGCTTGACTTCTGCCAGGGATTTCTCACCTATCTGCTGTCGCTCACCACTCCAACCAAGGGCAAGATGATGGCTTCGACCGCCAACAACAACCTCAACAAGCTGAAATGCGTCCTCCGCATCGCATACGAGGAGAAACGCATCAAGGAGAACATCGCCCCACGGTTGAAGCACGCCAAGGAGTCAAGCACAAAACGCGAGTTCCTGACGCTTGAAGAGGTGAGGATGCTTGCCGCCACTCCCTGCGAGAAACCTGTTATACGGAGTGCCGCACTGTTCTCCTGTCTTACGGGTCTGCGCATCAGCGACATCATCCGTCTGCAATGGGAGAACATCATAAGAGGAGCTGACGGCGGCTGGTGCATGCACATCGTCACCAAGAAAACCAAGACGGAAGCCGTGCTGCCGCTGTCGGATGAAGCACTCGCACTATGCGGCGAGCGCGGCGAGGGACAGGTGTTTGAGGGGCTGACGAAGACAATCCTTCCCCTCTATCTCAAGGACTGGATCAAGTCTGCCGGAATCACCAAGCACATCACGTTCCACTGCGCAAGACATGGCGAATTTTCTTTCTTGTTAAAATTCAAGCACTTGCAATTTTTCGCAGCTTAATAGGTAACGATTTAGAAACCAGCAAAATTCTGTATTTCACCTCGTTTTGCAGTAATTCAAAAGAACGCTTTTCCTAATTACAAAGTTAGCAAATATTTTCAATATATCACTGCTTTAGTTTGACTAATTCCGTATAAGCGATACCATCTGACAATTTATGATATTGCTTCAAGGTCTTCTCCAATCCCAAAGCCAATTCTTTCTGAATATACGATGGCACTATCGACTCATTGAACCTGTCGACAATTGATTGAATGTTTTGTAGCGGTTGACCTGTAATAACTATCTGGTTATACACAGCACTATAGTAATAATAGGCTTTATTTTCTGTTGACAATTGTATTTTTTGTTTGATATAAATCTGTTGTTCACGTATTCTTTGGGCAACCTTAAAAAAGGTATCAATTTTTTCAAATGCCTCCTGAGATATGTGCCCGACAACACTGTGAGCGTATTTATTCCACTGATTTTCTTCAAAAATTATAGTAGAGTAATGAATCGGCACTTCTTGGATGCAGCCGTTTATAAGCCCTTCAGATAATATATACTCAATGTTTTTCTCAATGTCATTTATCTGAAGCAACAAGATTGACACTGCGTTTCTCAATTCCTTTCGCTTATGGGCATAAAACTGCCATAATGCGATGCCGATTGTTGCCCCAATGGTAACAATCAGCACGAGCGTTTGAAATAAATTTGACTCCCAAAATGAGGTATTCATAATTTGTCTTTTTTGCAAAGTTACAAAAAAGACAGAAAATTCCACATGTATCTTTCTATTTTTTACCCGTTTATGATTTTGAACAATGCAGCATTAGACGGAATATTCAGTTCACAACATTGAATGTTCCTCTCGAAATATCAAAGAACCTATCGAAGAATGCTTTCAGTTTTGCAATGACAGTCTGTTTCTTCTTGCCCCAGTTATTTTACTTGATTTTCGAGAATAGAGGTATGGGCTGTAATATCTGCGTGATTTCAGTTCCGCCCTCTACATCTCCCTACCACGGAATGATGAATTTCCCTATCAACTCTTTTTGTTGCGCAAGTCTGAACTTGAATCAATGGTTTACATTCACCCATATTATTAGAAAGATATTTGTTTAAATCCTCCAACATCTTCGAAATCTTTATTTTCAGCGCAAATGTCAGGTTGTAAATAATCTTCTATGCCAGATAATTTTAATAGAATCTGTTCATCGCTTACAGTTATTCGGCTTCGGATTTTCTTGAAAAATTTAACCTCTGAATAAAGGACTTGCTTATCTGCTTCTATCATTTTTATGGCAAGGTCAATTAGTGTGATTTGTTCATCATCGGAAAGAACTGTATTTGAAAGTTCACTAAGGTAATCTTTCAAAAAGGCTTTTCCTTGACTATTAATCTGATTGACATACTCATTAATTGAGTATTCTACTTGAATCTCCTGAAAAAGGGTACTATTTTCGGTTAATTCTTTAATCATATCCACTTCTTCTTGTGCGATTTCTCCATCACAAGCACAGCAACAGAACAATGTTTTGAGATATAATTCATTTGTTTTCATATTCGTAGCATTTTTATTTAGAAACCGATTCTTCGGCGTGATTGTTGTATTTGTTCACCAGCCATTGCCGCTTTTATCCTTAAATATTTGTCAAGTTCGGATTTTGTCAATGACGGTTTGGTTTTACTAATAACATCTTCAAGAATAACCATTGTAATTCTTGATTTTTGTCGCAGAGCTATTCGTGAAGCGTCATTGACTATCATTTCCAAGTCTGCAGAAACATAATTTTCTGTCAGTTGGGCAAGCTTTTCATAATCTAAACCGAAATCATACGGTCTTGATTTCAGGTAAAGTTCAAACATTAAGGAACGAGCCTTGAAATCAGGAGTGCCAATATAATATTTTTTATCAAGACGACCAGCCCTAAGTATCGCAGGGTCGATCATATCTGGATAATTAGTTGCCCCAATAATAAATACACCACGTTCTCCTGTTCTATCCATTTGAGCAAGCATTTCATTGACAGCACTACGCGCCATCTCGTGTACATCGCTGTCACGGTTAGGTACCAATTCATTCATTTCATCAATGAAAATGATGGTAGGTGCATTTTCTTCAGCATCTTTGAACATCTGAGCAATATTCTCCTGAGTCGCATTTACGAAGCGGCTTTTGAGAGAACTTGGCTTGATTAGCATGAAATTAAAACCGACTTCTTCAGCAAAATGCTTTGCAAAAAAGGTTTTACCACATCCGGGAGGACCGTATAAAAGCATCCCATTAGGAATTGTCAAGCCATATTTCGCATACTCCTCTGGCGAATTAAGAGCGTCTATCACTTCTACGCGCATTTGCTCTTTCAGTTCTTCCATCCCAGCAATGGCGGAAAAGCCTTTCCCTTTTGGCACTGAATACGAAACTTTCTTTGTAGGAGTCTTCCCACTTTTGGCTTTCTTTTGATTGTCAATACGAGCGATTTTTATATCGCCATTCAAAGCCCGAATAAACTCATCTGCCGATTCAAATCTCTCCTCAATGTCAGATGCAAGGGCTTTCCGCATTATATTCATAATTTGTTCATCAAGCTCAAATTTATCGTTATCGGGAATATGAAGCGGCAATTCTCTTTGAGCATCAATCTTTTCGCGTTGAGCAGTAGCATCATTCTTGCAATCTGACAAGTCAACAAAATATGGTGGTATACCAAATATAAGATTATAAAGTATCGCACCGCTTGAGAAGATGTCTGACTTTACCGAAAACACACCATTCAATGCTTCGGGTGCCAAATAAAAAGGAGATAACCCGTTTTTATTAAAGGAAGAAGAACCTTGTGATAGGTAACGAGCATAGCCGAAGTCAATAATGCGAGGTACGTTAGTACCTTTCGACATATCCAGCATGACGTTTTGGATAGTCAAATCGTTGTGCATAATCGGCTCTTGTTGCGTATGAAGGAATTTAATGCCATTAAGGATGCCTAATACGATAGTCTTTGCATCATATACACTAAGACTCCCTTCACGAGCAATGTACTGTGAAGCCGTTTCACCACTGATATAATCGAATACGATATAAGCAAATTTGCGACCATCTAAAACGACCTCACCGTTATCGTGGTATTTGACGACATTAGGATGATTAAGTGTCTTTGCAATCTGCACCTCCAATATATTACCGTTTGCATCAAATTGAGTACGATGTAGTTTGGCGCAGTTGATGAGTTTGAGAAAGCGATTTTTCCCATCAGCGTCTTTCACGCGATAGGTTTCTGCATAATCACCTTCTTTGACTTGAAAGGTGATTATGTAGTTACCTAATTGTTGTCTCTTCGCAAGTGTAAACATACTATCCTCTATAAAGCCTGTCAAAAAAAATCAAAAATGCCTGACGATTCCCTAATGAGGACAACGGAATACTGCTAATATTTCCTTTTTCAATAAAGCCGAAAAATTTCTTCGAATGATTAATGTGTTCAATGACCAAGTTTCCATTAGATGTATAGATATTTTTGGTATTTGAAGGATTATATATTGTCCCATACACATCTACTTCATTACGAGAAATAGATAACGCATCAGAGTATAAAGTTTCTTCATTGAGAATACCGAATTTGACCTTCCCATCTTGGGAATGTTCAAGTACGAAGTGGGTTGTCCATACCTTTTCTACCATTTTCATCATACTGTATTCTTCATTTGCACCATTAGGATTCATTGGGTCTTTTGGATGTTTATCATCATAAGAACCCTCGGCAAAAAATATTCTGTTGAATTGATGGGTCTCCTTATCTTCTTTACCGAATATTGAAAAGTAATATTGAGTATTACTATAGGTATAATTCGTTTTTACGATGGTTTCGCCAGTAAAGAGATACTCCATGTCCTTGAAAAGATAAACATTGGAAGATGTAATGTTGTCTCTTGAATCTACAAACGATACGGTAGCAAATCCTTTATTACCTACAAAGTAATCTGTACCCGAAAAAGTGGTATCACAAACTCCAATAGTAACCAACAGAGCTATCACTGTAATTATAGCTCCCCATATATAGTGCTCATAAAAAAAAGACCAATACAATAATAAAATTATGCTACAAATTGAAATAGCAATAACCTTTCTTTTTTTAGATTCCTTGTCACTTAACTTTACGGTTTCAGGCTGATTGGTATCGCAGTATAGCACATTCCCGATTTCTGCGGGAATGTGCTTAAATATTGATGTATTAGCAGCTATTTTCTCAAGTTGCTCCGTTTTCCATATCTTTTCCATACACTTTAGAAGCTAACGCCGGGACCACTTGTTGGTGGTTCAATCATCAAATCTATGACCGAACGTACGATGGGATGAAGTGAACTTTCGGACGGATTGGTATTAGCAATTTCCTTACCTTGTTGCAGAAGTTGACGTGCTCTGGTCGCATCTTTCCATTGTATGGTATTAAAGTTACGAAGGTGGAAGTCAATGAAACCCATTAACTGATAGATGAGTGTCACTGCAACAAACAAGCTGTTAATATCATCAAGAACTATTCGTCCTTGACGAACATCCTTTGAACGGATAACGGAATCGACCTGTGAACGAACAGCGGCTACCTGTTGGTCATATTTGTTGCCAAGCTCATTATTCCCTTTTTCAAGGCGGTCGAATTCTTCCCTGATTTCAGCTTCAATGGAATCCCATTCATGCCCTTGCTCGACTTCTTCCATTTTCAGGAAAGCACGGCGAATGTCAGCCTGAAGATGCATCCTACCATCTTCGGAGCTTTTTTCACCGTCGAAACGGTCGTTAACCTCATTGATGAGTTTTTCTGCTTCTGCTGTCTCAGAATCCTTAATTGCAGAAGAAGATTTAAGGGCATGGAGTTTTAAGTTCGCAGAGTCTTTGAGCCTTTCCAGTTCATGAGATGTAATAACCGAGCGAGCTTCGATTTTTACATCTTTTTCCACGGTATCTCCACTGAAGGGAAAGAATGCTTCTAGTTTCAACATTTGCGAACGATTCACCTTGATAGTGATGTCAACATCACTTCCAACAGGGATTATTTGTCCAATCTCATCGCCTGTTATGACTACATCAAAGACATGGTCGTTATGAATCGCAGATGTGCCGTCTGCGTTGTGTTCACTTTGATAGATGGGTATCACCAAAGTGTCCTCAGTCATGCCGGGACGCAATTGATTACGAGTCTTAAGTCCATTGAGTGTACCGACAGCTGGAAGCTGCTGGTTCTTTTCAAGACCTTTTACCGACTTTACCACATTCTTTTCGAGACCACTATCGTGAGCCTCAATTGAGATATTGTAAGGCAAAACAGCATTGCCGACAACAATACCCTGCATGATATTTATCTCTTTAGGAAAGCAAGGGATAGTTGTCCCTTTTTCGTCATAAGCGTTGACAGCAAACGCATTATTTTTGCCTTCCATGAGTTGACACTCTATGACATCACCTATCTCATTGATTTCGACTTTTCCGCTTGACCAACCGTTGTCGCTACGTACAAGTTCTACAAACAGTTTGGATGGAATATAACCGGAACATTCCTCTTTTGATAGTTGTACGGTTACAAATTCGATTGGTTGAACCGAATTTGCTTCATAAGAAAGTGTGAGTGCAACAGTACCGATGGCTAACTCTTCTTTGACATCACTATCTATACCGGAAGCAAACAGTGCCGCCCCTTTTGCAACAGCTGTCATGGGGTCAATGTCGGTATCAACATCGGGCGTGACTTGTTTGCGTAGCATCTCACGAAGAACTGGAGAATAAGTTGGTCCACCTACAAGAATCAGTTTGTCAAGGTCGCTTCCGGACAAACCATTACGTTTAAGAAGCTGCTTGGTAATGTCGATTGCCTTTTGAAACACGAGTGTGAGTACAGATGCAAGCTGCTCTTGAGTGATAACCATGTCGAGTTCTATTTCTTCCCCCTCATCATCTTCGCCAAACTCATCAAGTTGAGAGGTTATGTCAGCTTGTGGTTTGAATGACAGTTGATTTTTCGCTTGTTCAGCATAGAACTTCATGGCATCACGAAGAATGTTTCTTGTGGTTTCATTCTCCATAATGTTTGTGATAGAGTAATTCTCTTTTAGGTAAGGAATGATAATGCTATCAACGATTGCATAGTCAAGGTTTTTGCCGCCGAGGTAATTGTCTCCTTCGGTGTCCTTAACTTGCATGATGCCATCCTCTACCTTGATAAGTGCAACATCAAATGTGCCGCCTCCAAAATCGAACACAAGCCATTGACCATTTTTGTTGGATGCGCTCAGACCATACGCCATAGATGCGGCAATCGGCTCTTGGAGAAGTTCGCAATGTTCAATACCAGCCTTTTGAGCAGCACGTTTAGTAGCTGCGATTTGGTCTGCTTTAAATTTGGCAGGGATTGTGATAACAGCGGATGTAATATTTTCATCACCGATAAACGATTTGAGAGCCTTCAAAACTTCGGCAGAAAGTTGCTCCGGAGAAAAAGTTTCTCCCATATTAGAACTCTCATACGATTTGTCCGTACCCATATTTCGTTTAAACTCAATGAATACGTTTTCGCGGTCATTAGACCATTTTTTCGTGGCACGTGATTTGTCTTGGCGGAGGTCGTTATAGGCACTATCTCCTACTTTTGCAATTTTCTTTTTGGTAAAAGATACGCACGATGGCAAAGTGTCTTTCAACGTGTCTGTCTTTTTAATGACAGGCTCGCCACTCTCCATTTTACAAATTGCGGAATTGGTTGTACCAAGGTCAATCCCGAATTTCATTTTAGCTTGAGCCATGTTGAATATATTTTTAAATGTTTTGACTTACTGTGATTTGAGCTGATTGAATCATCTTGCCTTTGTAATTGATTTGAGGCTTGATGATGCCCGTGATTATTTGCTTGCCTTCTGGTAGTTCCTCATCTTCAACAAAATTTGCTGTAACCTTCATACCCTCATGATAGTCTTTACCAAGCATATCTACAAGCTCATATCCATTGACAAGCAGATTGTCTTTCATTTGCTTGATTGACTTGGAAAGCTGTTTATGACCTCTTACAGAGTTATCCATTTTGTATAGTGTCATCTCCATAAAAGTGATACGGTCAGCAAGAGTGGTAATCAACTTCTGTTCACTTTCGGTATTAACTCCCGGTGCAGATACAAGTGCCCCAATTTGTTTAGAAATAACTTGTATGTCATTCATTTCAGTAGACAGTCTGTAGACTATTTCCTCGTTGAGTTTGTCGGCCTTGGCAGATAGATTTTCCACCTCGTTTTTACGTTTCGCTATTGCTTTTCCAAATATGAATGCCAGTATAATGAAAATCAGTGCAATCACAATGATAATCCATAGACCAGTTTGTGATTTTTCGCGAATCGTTTGATTGAGAGTGTTTGAACTTGCTTGAAGTTCAGAACGAGTGTTTGAGATGTTGACATTAAGACTATCAGCAAGAGCTGTGATGTCATTTTTTGCTGCGGTCAGTTCACCTTTGAGAGAGTCTGTTTCAGTCTTTTGAGTATCAATTGTTTTATTCAAAGTCCTGATTTTAGCTTTAAGCTCACGATTCTCCGTTTTGAGAGTTTGAATACCTGAATTCGCAATGTCCAATTGCTGATAGCAATGACGAAGCGAATCGTTAGCATTTGCATTTACGGCAACTTGAACTGTGAGCGCAAATAATAATGTAGTAATTTTTGTCATCCTAAAACGTTTGCTAAAAATATTATGATTGCTATTATAATAACCACCCAGCACCCTACTGGAAGTTCATCATTAGATGATGACGTTGAAGAAGATGGGGGCGTAGTACGTGGCGGCGTTGTTGTCCTCGTGGTGGTTGTGGATGCACGAGAGGAAGACTGGTAACTCGAAGAAGACGTGGAGATATGAAGAGTTTCGCACATTTCTTTGAGTGAACTTCTATTGGGAATATATCGCTTTGTGCGGAAATCAGTCTCCATGTCAAATCCATCCATAATTGTAGTTGCTTTCCATGCTTCACGTAGAACTGGTTTTACCTTACTATCTATAATTTTCGTTGGTGAATGCTCATCATCTAAATAATTTAATAGTTTTGGGTCTATTCCACTTTCTTTTATAACCTTTACTACAGCGCTAAAATAATTTTGTGCCGTGTTTATCTCTTCGATGAGATTGTATAAAGCATTTCCTACAACCTGAGTAGAAAGCGACAGATAGAACGTATTGGCCGTACCAATTTTAGCCTTTATTGTCTGAAGCAGTGGTTTGGTGTTATTAAGCAGCGTTATTGAATGTGAAATTTTATCAGGTTGCTGGCAAAAACGGCGAAGTTCCTCTTTGACTTTACGGGTTTCTATGGCAACTTCTGCTGGAGGCATATCATCAACTGCCTTTTTCAAAATATCATAGTTCTCTTGACATCTATCCTTGGTGAGCTGTCCTATTGCAATTTGTAAGGCATATGCTTGAAGGGGCATTGCTTTTCGAGGGCTTTCTACATCATCATCAGAGGCATTATTGTAGTAGTTGATACCACACTGGAGTATTTGTTTGGCAAGATTATCTGCTACCATCTGATATTTCGTACTAGTTACACCAACAATATCTCTCACTTGTTTGAGTGCTGTTTTTGTTGAATTCATCAACACCATTCCTGCGGTGAGATTTGCATTGGCATCTTTGGAATTTACTGACTTGGCGGCAGATATTGCAGCATTAATCTCTGCGATAGGTTCATTAACTGCTTTTTCGCTGATAATCGCTTTGTCCGAAGAATTGTTTACAGCTGATAATAATTTTGTAGCCGGTATCTCCGTGAGTAAGTCGGCAATGAACATTTCCGCTATCTCATTTTCTGACAAGGTAATATTTTGCAGGCCAAGTGTTTCAAGCAAATCGACTCTATAAGATTCGTTATGAATCACCTTTGAAATATTTGCATAACCTTCTGCAAAATTACCCTCAATAAACGCAAGTACTCCGAGATTGATTAAAGACGAGAATGACTCTCTCTTTTGGAATAACTCTTTAGCCTTGATAATATCTTTAGACTGTAAGTATTTCAATGCTACTCCATCTATTGGAGACGCATTTATAAACCAAAACAAGGAGTGTTTCAGTTGATAGCTGTCAAGGTTAATTGCTGTGATAGCTGCTGCGATGTTTTCTGGAGTTCTTAGAGGTACTTCCTCTATAATTCCATCGAAATCATAAGGGAATATAACCGACTTACCAATCTTAGCAAAAGCATTGAGCTTGTTTTGGTTGGCGATGCGTTCCCTTAAAGGGGTGTTTGATAACACCCCTAAAGTACGATATGGGTTATGTTTTATAAGTTTAATCATTGTCTAAAATAACCATTTATACTACCATCTCTTGCCAAGAGACGGACGAGTTACCCTATATCGTTGATATAGAGTTGTATTTTCCTTTTTTATAGCTGATTTCGCAAAACATCTGGTATTTCTCGCAAAACAAAAAGCGTGACAACAAGTAAGATTTTCAGCGTTTTATGACTTAAGAATCATTATTTTGCGTAATTTTGCATTATAATATCCGTCTCTTGGCAAGCGTTGGGCAGATTCGCAAAACATTCACGGCTTCACAGCAAATCCAGTATTTTTTTATTGGCTTTATCCACCACTGAGGTATCCAGCGAAGCAAGATAGATTTGCGTGGTGTTCTCCGAATCATGCCCCATTCCCTCGCTAATGACAGAGATAGGCACATTGCGGCTTTTCGCAATACTTGCCCACGAATGCCGCCCGACATACATCGTCAAAGGTATCGGCAAGTCCAGCTGTTTTCCGATTTTTTTCAGCAAATGGTTCACCCGATGAAGCTCGTTGGCGTATTGTTTTCGATAATCTTCACCTCTTTTTGTGATGATTGGCAAAAGGTATTCGGTTTCGTTTACGGGATATTTGTCAACAATCTCCTGCATACATCTTTCCCATTTGATGAACAACTGCTGCCCGGTTTTGCGTCTGCGGTAGGAAAGAATGCCGTTCTGCAAGTCCTTCTTCCTCAGATAAGCCATATCAATGAACGACATACCCCTTGTGTAGAAACAGAATAGGAACATATCACGGGCAAAGTCAAGGTTTGGCTTCAACGACAAATCCAGCCCTTTGATGCATTTAAGGTCGCCAAGCGATATGGCTCGCTTCAAAGTTTTCTCCACTCCCGTATAGACAGACTTGAACGGATGCCGTTGTTCGGTCAATCCGTCTTCAGTGGCACGGTTATAAACCGCTTTCAGGATACGCATATAGAACGAGATGGTATTGGGCGAGTTGCCTCTGCCTTTTAGATAAGCCTCATATTCCGCTATCAGGTCAGCGTTAATCTGGTCAAACAAGACCTCTTTGTCATCCATAAAACTGCTGAAACTTCGGAGTGCTGCCGTATAGGTTTCCGAGGTGCGTATCTTCCCCAAGCGTTTCAATCTGGCAATCTGCTGGCGGATATAGTTGTTAAACGATGGCTCCTGCCTGTTGTCCTGAAAGCGCACGACTACATCATCCGTCACAAATGTGCCGGATTGGGATAAGGTCTGTATAATCTTGTTTAACCTGTCCTTATCCCATCTGATGCGTGAGCTTATCGAAAGCAAATGGTTGTTCCGCTCTTGCTTATTCGGAACACGATACAGTATGACCGCTTCGGAATGGGACTGCCATTCCGAAGCGAAAAGTTTATAGTCGGTATATATCTGCCTAACCACACGGTTATGAATCACCTGATAGTAGATTGTGCCCTCCTTGCCGCCTATGGTGGATGGGCGAAACTTGACCTTGACCGATGCCATGTCAGTCGGATTTGGATTGGTAACATTTCTCCATCTCCCTTGAAAGCTCTACAATCTCACGGCTCAGTTTCACAAGGTCGATGGTACACTTCTCCAGCTTGTAGAGCAACGCCATCGCCTTCTTCTCCGAGAAGTGGATGCGTAGCTCCTTGACAACCTGATTGTAGTTCGTGCCTATGTAGCGGAACTGGGCGTGGAAGTCCGACAGTTTGGTATAGTAGTCCAGCATCGTCTTGTCCACTTTCAGCACCTTGAACTTCTGACCGAAGAAGTGCGCCTTGAGAAAGACTGCCTTCGCGTACACGTTCGATTCCTCATACATCGTCAGAAACCTGTTCCATTCTACATCATCGAAGCGCACCATCACACAGTGTGTCTTCGGGTTCAACTTGGGATTTCTCCCGTACTTGCTCTTCTTCATGCTTCTTATTCTTTTAATTTTATGGCTTGTCCATTGCTTAATCTTTGATTAATGAACCCCGAAATTATCCGACTGCGGAGGATAATTCTGCCCACGGCGGTGAAGGCATTTTCAGTTACTTAGAATTATTCGGGTAACTGAAAATATATCTTGCTGTGTCTTTGAGGACACAAAAATCCTCCGCCTGTCGGATTGATTTCCGAATGTAATAACTCACTTTGTGTATCGGTCGAACCGATGGAGTGCATCCAACGGCTCAACCGATTCCACCGTAATCCCGTCAGAGTTTGCGCCACTGCTCGATGTCATTCCGGTAGGCATCGAGGTGCAGGCGGACAAGGTTTTCAATCAGTCCGGATGCGCTCATGCCCTTTCCTCCGAGGTAGCGGACAACCCTGTCCAGCTCGTCACGCACCGTCTCACTGACGAACACAGGCTTGCGGTTAATAATCTTGGGAACTTGCAGATAGGTGGTGCGGTACTCCTCCAAAGACAGCCTGCGCTGTTTGCTGCTGATGCGCTTCTGCGGCATTGCCGCTTCCTCGGTCGCCACTCCTGAAGGTTCATCTGTCATAGGTATTTCTGCTTCTTCCGTGACGGTCTTGCCGGGCTGTTCCGGCTCCTCCGGTTCCAGACCGATACTCCTGTAGAAGTCGTCTATCGACTTGGAGGTGTAGGGTTCCCTGCGCCCCATTTTTTCCACGATTTCACGAGCTTGATGCTCTGTAATGTTTGGTTCTTTTTTCATTGTAAAAACAAATTGATTAAGTTGTTGAATGTGGTCTTGGTCTATACCTTGACCGATTATCGGGAGCGAAGTAAGGTGCTTTAATGCAGTCAGTCAAGTACTTGGATTTTCTTAGGCATTTTTGTACGGTTTTGCTTTATGGAGATTGACAAATCGGTGCGGACTTTACCGATTTGCCGGATATGAATAGCTGAAAGTACAAAGGTACGATTGGGGACAATTTTAAATTAAGCTCTTATTTTGGCTGTGGCTTCTTTATAAAAAAAGGGAATTAAAGGCTGAACGGAAATCGTATTCCACCGACTTGCCCACAGATAAACGGAAAGCAGTACCCCGGACAATGTCTACCATATCGGCGCAACACGCTGCCACTTTTTGAAAATCCATTGCATGACAGCGGATAATGTATTTCTTTGTGGCAAAAGAAACAGTAACAATTAAAAGAAAGGCAATATGGAAATCGTATCAATCGAAAGAAAGACCTTTGAGGCAATGGTCGCCAAGTTCGACCGTTTCGTCAGCCGTATGGATGCCATCTGCCATCGGCACGGGGAAAAGAAAATGAGCGAATGGATGGATAATCAGGACGTGTGCCGTATGCTCAACATCAGCCCTCGCACGTTACAGACGCTTCGGGATAACGGCACGCTGGCTTATTCACAGATAAACCACAAGACGTATTACCGTCCCGAAGACGTGGAGCTCATTGTCTCCGTTGTGGAGGATAGAAGAAAGGAAGCGAAGTTCAAAGGCAGGACTATCTGATAACTAAATAGAGTGACAACAATAATTCCACTAAATCCAAAGTAATATGAACGAACTGATTAATAAAGACAACAAGTGGATAATCCACTTTATGGGCAGTCTTGACCGACTGCTTGATAATGTAGAGCACCTGACCGCCAACTACCGCCCGACATTGGGCGGTGAGCGTTTCTTCACTGACAAGGAGGTGTCGGCACGGCTGAAGGTGAGCCGCCGGACACTTCAGGACTACCGCAATGAAGGGCGTATCGCCTATATCCAGTTGGGCGGTAAAATCCTCTACCGTGAATCCGACATTGAAAAGATGCTGAATGACGGCTACCGCTCCGCCTACCGACAAAGGATAACTTGATTTTTCTTGAAGGAGCGCAGTTTGCCGTATGCCCTGTATTGCGGCGGCAATAGACTTCCGACAAAAAGAAAAAAGGAATGGCTTACAGACGAAGCGCAGTATTGACACTTCATCTGTAAGCCGTTCCTTTTCTGCTCTTATAATTACCCATCAGTTGCTTATTTTTCGTTGTCGGAGCCTTTCAAACGTGTGGCAACGGAAACAAGTGGCTGACGGGATGACCTCAACTATACCATCGGTTATTACTCCTGCCACAGGAAACAAACAACGTAACAGGCGTTTCTCTTTTGGTGGTGCTGATTTCATTTATTATAAACCGTCTGAACAAAGCACTTTCTTTACTGCATATCCTGAATGCAATGGCTATAACCATTTCAAGGTTGTAAACGTCATAACTGATACCATCCGGTTGCCTGATATATCGCATCGTATCGGCTTCATTCAGTTCATTGTTCTTATAGATTACCCGTATCGTCTTGCGGACATTGCACGAGAACACCCCGAACAGGTCGGCAATCTCAAATTGCATCATCCATACGGGTGCGGTCGGCATAGTGACTGCACCCGTTTCACTGATTGTTATTATACCTCTGCTCATAATTCCTTTATTTTATGATGATTATTTGCTATTTCTTCTTTTCGCCAGCCGATATTTCCTTTCTTCGTTCCATCAGTTTGTCCATATCTTTGGAAATTTTATCATCGGTTATCCGTGCATATCCCTGTGTCGTTCTAATATTGGAGTGTCCCATCATCTTGGCGATACTTTCAATGGGTATATCTGCCGAAATCAAAAAAGTGCCGAAGCTGTGCCGACTTTGGTGATAGGTCAAGTTTTCCTCTTTCCCTATGGTTATTCCCAATTCGTGAACCTCAAACCATAGGGCATCACGGTTGGGAAGAGGAAACACGGGCTTCTCGTCATCGGTCGTGTTATACAGCGACAATATCCGCTCCGCTATGGGATGTAAGGGTATGAATGCCTCTACCTTTGTCTTTTTGCGGTTGATGCGGATGTACCGTCTGCCATCAGCGTTTGTTCCGATATGGTGGGGATGAAGAAGTTTGATGTCCACATACGCCAGTCCCGTCAGGGTGGAAAATATGAAAGCCCGTCTTGCCAGTTCCATACGCTTGTCATACATCGGTGTGGAAAGTATCTTCTTGAACTCCTCACGGCTGATGTACCTGTGCCTTGCTTCCGGCTTTGTCTCATACTCCAGGTCCTCACAGGGATTTACACGGAGAATCTCCTTGTCTACGGCAAGATACAACAGGCGGTTCAGCCAACGCAGGCAATGGTTGGTCTGGGAAACCCCGAAGTTCTTGCATTTCTTCAAGTGGGCTTTGTAGGACTTGCCGAAATCCTCCGTCACTTCTTCAAGGGGAATGTCCTTTTTACCGATGGATGTAAGAAAATCCGTCAGGTACTTCTGATAATACATTGAACTTCGATAGGAAGAAGTCGAGTCTATTTCTTCGGAATGCTTCTTCAACCGCTCACGTTCCCATTCACCCATCTGTAGAAGAGTGGTCGGATGGATGTTGTTCAAGGATATGTGGTTCTTCAAAATTTCGGCACTGACCACACTTTGTGATTTCAGTATCTCATTGTAGGCTTCCTCTGTCAGTCGTAAATATTCTCGTAAACGGTTATTTTCCCTTACGGATTTAATCTCGTTTTTCTTGCTGTTCCATTCTTCCGGTCGGCAATAAATTCCCGTACTGATGGCAGTCTGTTTGCCGTCAATGGTTATACGGCAGAGTATGGCGGTCGTACCGTCAGCCTTTACTTTGCTGCGGTTAATGTAGGGCAAAAGTGAAAATGTGCTTCGCATATCGTTTTCTGTATTAAAGGATTAAAGAACTAATTGAAAATCTTTGGTGGCTTCTATGAACTTGTCCATGTCCTCGAAAAGTTTTTTAGGGCTGACACGGGCATAGACCTGTGTTGTGGAAATATCGGAATGTCCCAGCATCCTGCTGATGGTTTCTATCGGCACACCAGCTTCAAGCGTAATCAGCGAGGCGAAGCTGTGCCTCGCCTGATGGTAGCACAAATCATCCTTGATGCCTGCCAGTGCCGCCAACGCTTTCATGTGTCGTCTGAGATTTGACCAATACAACAAAGGGAACAGGGTGTCCCTATCCTCACTATGATATTTTTCAATCAGCGCAATCGCTTCCGGTAACAGTTTCACACTGGCACGAAGTTCGTTTTTCTTTCTTCGATACTTCAACCACAAAGCACCGCCCTCATCAGTATATAGGTTCTCGTGGGTAATCGAGACAACATCCGCATAACAGACCCCGGTGTAGCACCCGAAGAGAAACATATCCCTTGCCAGTATATGGGATTTGCGGTAAGCGGGTATTTCCACATCACGGATTTTCTCAAACGATTCACGACTCAATGCCCGTGGTGTCGTTTCCGTCTTCTTTGGTAAGGTAAAATGCTGGAAGTGGATTCTGTCGGCATATCCCTCCTTATATGCCAGACGGCATATCTTCTTCAGGATGGCAAGATGATGGCGGACGGTATCAATCGCATAGCCTTTCTCTTCCGTGGCAAAAGACTGATAGTCGTGGATGAATTGTTCCGTCAGTTGTCCGAAAGCCAAATCCTTGACCTTGTACTTGCTCTCGATGAACTCCCCGAGCGTCAGACGCATATAGTGATAGCCGGGATAAGTCCCTTTCGCACGGTCTATGCCGATACGTGCCTTGATGTCGTCACAGACTGCATCTGTCATTTTCATGAGGGTCATCTGTGTTTCCATGCTTCCTTGAAAATGATTCTTCACATCGGTGGCATCAAAATCCACTTTACGGCTTACAAGGTTATCGAAGGCGTTGTTCACCGCCAACAGCAACTTCTCAATCTTGGCATTTGTTTCCACCGCTTCCTTGCTCTTGCCGTTCAGACGGCTTTCACGGGGATTCCACAGTTCCGGTGTGCAGGACAGCTTGCAACCGAACTGCGCCATTGTCCTGTTTACCGTGATGCGTCCCATAATGGGAGCTTTACCTGACTTGTCCGGTCCGCTCTTTTTGAGGTAAAGCAACACCTTGAATTTTTCTACTTTCATACGCTTATATTTTTTTAGTGCAAAGTTACTTGCCATATAAGCGCTCTTTGATACGCAAAACACTGTGTATGAGCGCAAACAAAACGGTGAGGTTTTCTTTTCATCGCTTTGTGTTACCTATTCCCGTTTCGGTAACTACCCGGCTAACGGTTTGGTAACTGAACAACCTCAATATTCCGTTGTCGTTTGCATTTTCCACATTTTGCAGAATACAGAAATACAGCTCATTTCAAACGACTTACGTTTAATCTTTACCTGTTCATTATTGCTTGCTTCGCCTTGTATATTCCACGGGTTCAGGCACACATACGCGACCCTTCAGCTTGCCGCAGGAACAGACCTTTATACCATTTCAAAGATGCTCACGCACAGCAATGTCGGCACGACACAGGTCTATGCCGATGTGGTGAACGACCTCAAGCGCAAGGCATCCGAACAGATTACACTCAAATGAAAACCGACACATATATAATATGAACAACATAACATTCGACCAACTGCCGCAGGCGGTCTCCATGCTGATTGAAAAGGTGGGACTGCTCACTGAACGTGTGGAGAAATTCCTGTGTGACGCACCCTCGCAGCATGGCGAGGCACACACCTTGCTTACTTTGAACGAGGTTGCAAAGCTACTCGGAAAATCCGCGTCAACCATCTATGCCATGACATCCGACAAACGTATTCCGTACCACAAGCGCGGTAACAAACTCTACTTCTTCGAGGATGAAGTCATCGCTTGGATCAAACAAGGAGGCACCTCGGGAGTAGCCAGCGAGAGCGAGATTGAAAGACGGCTTGAAGAACTGCGCAACGGCAAGAAGCGCAAGCCGGGAGCGTTGACGGACGGCAACAGCCGGATGTCCGCAGTAGCACCATAATGTCACAGACCATGAACAAGGAGATACAGAACATACACTACTGCACCATACTCTCAGCCGGACAATGGGATTTTCTTTTGGGAGGCAGGTTTTCCCCTCTCAGACAAAGGTGCCTCTACCGCCTGATGAACGGTGCTGTGCGGACAAGAACCGCTTATAAAATCAAGGGCATTGATATTGTGCTGGAGGTGGGACAGGTGGCAGCTTCCGATGTGGAGCTTGCGGAGTTTTTGGACTGCAACCGTAAGACGGTCGGCAAGCTAATCGACAGTTTCAACCGCCTCGGTATGCTGACCACCCGGACCAACAACCGCACTTCCGTTCATTCCCTGCATTTTCTCACTGGCTGGTATGTCGGAGGTGTCCTTGTCACCAATCCCCATTATGTCAGACCTTCGGCTAACGCTAAAGAACTGACGGGCGATGTGCGGACACCTGTTTCCGACACTCTGCCGTCAGGGGATGAACCGGGAGGCGCAGCCATTGACTGCCACACAAGAGGGAAGGAAACGGACACTCTGGCTACAGGTGCGGCATCCCTTTCTTCTTCCCTTCTTTTGTCAGGCAGTCCCAATCCGTCAGCCGATGTGCATGACGGAGGCTGCCACAATCCGCCGTCCGATATGTTCATGGCGTACACAACCGCTAATCGGCATATCACAGACAGCGGCGACATGGCATCCGGCAGCAACGGCGCAGGGAGCCACAGCGAGGCGCAGGACGGCACGGATGACGGCGAGGCTACTCCGGCATAGGCTCGGCAGGTCGGGAAGCGCAGGGCGCGTTTTTGAGCGGTAATCCGTTATCGTGGGGTGACTGACTGGGCTTGCCCAGATATAGCCCACTATAACTACACGCTTCGCTTCCGTAGTTGTGGGCTCTCCCGAGGGGCTGGGCTTTGCCCCGTCCCACTTATGGCTCTGCCCTAAGAACCCGGTCGGAGGCTGTCAGCCCCCAACTCCCCTGACCAAAGAGTGACCCTCTCTTTGGAAACTCCGCCCAGAGGTCTCGACCCCTGAGAACCCCGAGCAGGAAGTGACCCTCTCCCTGCACCCTCCGATTAAGGCTTCGCCCTAATGACCCTTTCCCTATTGTAAATCTGTAAACATCATCATGCCTATGGCACAGAAGACATCAATCAACATCAAGCCCTGCAACATCGGAAGCAGCGAGGCGCACAACAGGCGGACAGCGGAATACCTCGCCTATATCGGCAAGGAAAAGTTCTATGTCCGCACCGACCTCATGGCGGCAAACGAGACATGGGTGGCACCTGATTTCGGCGGCACTTCGCTGTCGGAACGCTACAATCAGATAGCCGCGATGGTAAAGGAAAAGACAGGTCGGGCGATGCAGACCAAAGATCGGGAGCGTGTGAACAAGAAGACCGGGAAGGTGACCGTCGTGCGCGGCAGTACTCCGCTCAAGGAGGGTGTAGTGGTAATCAAGGATGATACCACGCTGGAGCAGTTGCAGCATTTCTGCGAGGTGTGCAAGGAGCGGTGGGGAATCACAGCTTTGCAAATCTTCATCCACCGTGACGAGGGGCATTACGGCACTCCCGGAGATACCGCCACATGGAAGCCCAACCTTCACGCCCATATCGTATGGGACTGGATGAACCACGACATCGGGAAATCCTGCAAGCTGGACGAGAAAGCCATGAGCGACATGCAGACGCTCTTGGCTGAGTCTCTTGACATGGAAAGGGGCAGCTCAAAGGAGCAGACGGGAAAGGAGCATCTTGAACGCGCTGACTTCATTCTTGCCAAGCAGAAGCAGGAAGCCGAACAGGTAAAGGCGGAAAAGGAAGCAGCCGAAGCCGACAGGGATGCCGCGATCCGTGAAACGGACAATGCCAAATCCGAACATGAAAAACTCCAGATCGGGAACGAGGAGAAGCAGCGGCGCAGCGCGGAACTTGACAGCGAAATCGCCGAAAAGGAGGAACGCGCGAGAGAGGTTGACCGGGAGAACACGGACAGCATAAAGTCCGGCATCGCCAATCTTTTCGGCAAGGGCAAGTACGCAGCCATCGAGCAGGAGAACGAGAAGCTGAAAGCCGAGAACGAGCATATCAAAGAATCTTTCCCCGATGCCGTCAGGAAAGAGGTGGCGAAATGGACGAAGACATTGACCGAGGCGAAGCGTGCGGTCGAACTGGAGCGGGACAGTGCCATGGCAATCGCTGACACTTATGAATCCGAGAGGGACACGGCTCTGCGACAGCTTCAGGAGCAGAAGACCGGGGAGCAACACCGCATCAGCATGGCGGTGAGCCGGGCAACGGCGGAGAAGGACAAGACCATAAGACAGTTGCAAGGTGCGCTGAAATCGAGCCGGGATATTCTGAATATCATCGCCGACATTCTCTACAAGGCAAGCGAGGTGTTCAGGCGAGCCGTTGAAGCTATTATCCATTTCGCCACGGAGCGGCACAAGTCAATCTTCTCTCCCTCAGAAGCCGCCGACATCAAGAGCGTGATGCAGAGCTACGGAGAGACCACCGAGCAGCAGAAAGCGGTCGGCACATGGCTTTGTGACTATGCGGAACACCGACAGCCCTTTGATGAAATAAAACATCGCCATACACTCAATGAGGTTGGCGATGTTGCTGAAGGTCGGTATGATTGGAAGATTGAGAAAGGACGAGGAGGAATCAGTCTGTAATCCTGTTATAAATCTCCTTCGTTATATCAGGCATCTTTTTACAATCCATCGCTTAGTAAGATACGATGTAATCAACACGGGGATAATGAGGAGAGCCGCCCATCCTGTACAAATCATAATTATAAATTCGTTGTCTGTAATGTATTTGCCCTCATCCGCAGGTATGTTTCCCGGTCGCATATTTGCCGTAACAGGATTCCAGTCGAATAAGAATATTAATAACGGAACTATCAGTAGCAAGGCAGAAAAGAGATACAGATATCCAGCAAGTTTCAGCCAAGAGTTTCCTTTATACAGCACCCATGTTGGGATGCCGGATATAACAAAATATAGGCACAACGCAGGCAACAGCAATATCAGCACAGCCCCGTTGCACGATTCAAACTCGGTTCCATTGCATAAAAGTACGACTAACATTTGGCAAAACAATATGACGCCACAAATCAGCATCATTGCCTCAAACTTCCAAAATCGTTTATCGGTCAGTTTCATAGGCTATGTTCTTTAGCTGTTCTTCAGGATTCCAATTCGCAGGCTTTTTCTGTGGGTCAAACCATTTTGCTCCAGCTGCAATCCATTTATTGCGATATTCCTTTCGGGATTCAGGAGTATAATCCTCATTGCCCCATTCTACACCGCAACAAGGACAAATGTCGAATGTCGGTGTCTTTCCATCATCACCCCACGGATTGTAATTGCCAAGTGGATAGCCGCAAACAGGACAGAAATTATTTCCAGCATCTCTTTTATCAACTTCTTTCTGTGGAATAAGTCTGAACACAGCAGAAAGCGCGCTCACCATCATGGAGGGAACAAAAGATAAGACTGTCCAATACAATAAGATGAAAACTGATACTCCGGCTGCCGTAAATCCCGGAGACATACCGGACTGAACAATCTCGGCTCTCTGCTCGAAATACAACAAGTAATCAATCACGCAGACAACGACCAATATAATAGCAAAGGCTATAATACAACACACATAGATTAACAATCCAAGTTTCAAACAACTGCCTCGTTTAAATACCTTCCATGCTACAGCCTGTCCGATTAAGTAATTCGGTAGGCAAGTAATGAAGTAGAGCGTAAAAAAATCATCCAGTTCCATTGGCCCGGATTCAAAAAACCGAAGTAGGCCTACTGTTAGAAACGATGACAACAAAGCCATTGCCTCAAATATCCAAAATCGTTTATCGGTCAGTTTCATTCTATGATATAGGCTTCAGAAGTTAATACATCAACGATATGCTCTGTTGTCTTTATGGCATAGTGTTTCACATTGAGAGAAGAACCGTATAACATTCTCATGCCTGTTGCCATCACTTCATTCAAATATATAGAATTACTGACCTCGTATAATGGATGAGAAGTCACTCCGTCCATTACCTCAATAATTCTAAAATGTTCAAGAGTAACTCTATACGCAAATACATTCTTAAATCGGATTGTAACTGTCTTATTATTGTCAAATCGGTCAAGCGCAACAATAAGGTCGGAAGCATCATAGTCAATAGAATTAACTGAACACTCACAACCAATCACATTTATAGTATGATAAATTTCGTTTTTCATCGCTAACTTCTTTTCACTAATACAAACATCCCAAAGAGATACCACAATGGATGCTTTAGAATTTTATTCCAGATATGTTTATGACATTTTTTCATTATTGTTATATACAATTCGGCGACCAATCTTTACCGTATATTTCCACATCATAATAATATTCATTCCATTCTTCGTAGAAATCAATCACCAGCGAATTGGTTAAACTTAGGTCGTAAAACACAATCAGTCCGCTATGCTCATCCTCATATTGAAAATCGGCATTAAAGAAATCTATTCCATTCAAGACTACTCTGCCACATAGGTCGGAATGCTTGATTGCCATATAAACCGCATCGTCATATCTTCTCCCGATATGTAACAGAATCTGTTTCAATTCGGTTTTCTCCAAAAACGGAATCCGTTGGGATTTCCAAGCGACATTGCCCTGCTGAAACAATTCGCCGTTCTGTATAATTTCCGCAGATATTGTATCGGAGTCTTCCAAACTCAATATCTTGAAATTGTCACCGATAACAAGTTTGGACAGTTGTTCCTGATATTCGGGAAGATACTGCTTCCCTTTATTTTTTCTTAGTAGAAACTGTAATCTGTTTTCCATATAGGGTTCTCCGACTTTTTATTTTTTTGTTCTCTTCGTTCCAAAATCGTTTATCGGTCAGTTTCATATTTTCTCAATGATTAAATCTAATGAGCCATCTTCCAACGCATTGTATTCGTCCAAATGGATATGTGTGCCACAAGGCACTTCAGCCTGTGCCAAATTTAACAAATGATTTGCTAACGAAAGCAACCCCTCTCGATTAGCTGAGATAATGACCTCATTGTCATTTGTGGAAATTTTGATGGAATAACCATCGCTCCAGCAAAGCCGAAGTCCGGTGTTTACGTTATATTCAGGTACATCTATTTCCATATCGTTATATTATGATAATAAATCCAGTAGATTCTCCTTATACTTACTTCCTCCGGCTATATTGGTTACATGTTCAATACCCCATTTATTCTTTTCCGAAAAGATTGCAGACTGACTGTTTTGCTCCAATGCAAAAAGAAGGTCAAGATATGATTGCTGATCTGTGGCAATATAACTCATTATGCGCTCATCGTCAGCCCAGTCTATTTCTACTATTTCTCCGGTTTCTTTAAGAATGGCAAGAGGAAAAGCCTCCCGCCATCCAAAGTATATAAATCGGTCAGTTTCCCTCAAATCATCAGATTTGACAAAACTAAAAATCATAATTGTGAGCTTGGAAACATCATAATTATTAATCAGGTCTATGACGGCATCATTCGACTCTGTAATATGATGTCCTTTTTTATCGCCAATGTGCAACTCACCCAAATATATTTGAGCAAAGCCTTCAGGCATCATCGAAAGCTCACATTCGTTTGGAGTTATCGCTCTTATTGCGGTTACAAATTCTGCTGCTGTCATAAGATATTGTCAAAGATCACCACCACGGATTTTTATAGGTGGCACGGCTATCACCGCTTTCGGGTTCTACAACATCAAGGTCTTTCCACTGCAAGAAATCATCCCATTCCGGAGTAGAATATCTGGGATTGATAACAATTTCTCCGGCTCCTATATCAAAATCAAAGCGGAATGGCAGACGGTTATCTCCCCACATACAGCGTTTTACTGTCGCAGGATTCTTGTAGCTTTGCCATGTGCCGACATAGGAGCGGTTCATATATCCGTCGCCGTCCTGATCTGTGTTGTCTAACTTAATGACTTCCGGTGCATCATTCGTTACATATCCGTATGCTCCCATTATGCCGTGAAACACTCCGCTTCCATTTTGTGTAGAATCTTCCTTAAGCGAATAATCGGCGATAATTTTATAGTAGTCAGGAGAATCAGCGTCACGCTCAAAAACATGGTAGATTTTTTTGATTTTGACTTCTCCCGAAAAATCGCAGACATTCTTCTTCACCTTTGTTCGCCCCTTTACGGAGTATGTCACGTAATCAGTTTTTACCGCATCAGGATAGAAATAGACTTCTATCCGCTTGAAATCATTGCCAAGTATCCCGTTGACAGGAGCATCATAAGTGTAGTCACCCCAATAACTATATGTTTTTAGAAAGGTAGGCTCTAAACGCAGTTTACCATCAATGAATAGCTGAGTACAGTCCTCAAACAATTGCCCTTCAATCGGGGTCATATATGTTTCATATAAATCGCTATAATCAATTCGAGCAAGATCAAGCGCATTATTGTCTATCCAATAATACATTGCGCCAAGTGCGTCGCGCTCAATTTTAAGCGGACTTGTGTCTGTTTGCATAGAATTCCCCTGACTTTGCGCCCATAGGTTACAGGAGAGAGCAAAGCCAACACACAGAATCAATATCTTATAGAGTGTTGCCATACGCAAAGTTACAACGAATAATCGACATTCGATGTGACAAATGTCCCATCAGAGCATGAAAGTTCAAAACGAGATTATTGTCTGAGCCGCAAAATTAATACAATTCTCGCTAAAACCGTTACGTTACTATGCGTAAAGTGTTTGAAATAAGTGAAAAACTGAAATATTATCCTTTTATAGCTCGATTCTGCTATTGCATCCCCATTTCCCTGCCTTTCCCTTCTGTTTTGGCTGCTAAATAACGTAGTTTGTACCTCGCTTGTTTCTTGAATTGTATATAGCGTTGATTTTCAGCAGTGGTAAGCAATTCCTTGACAACTCCACATGAAACGCTATTCATGCTCATAAGCATAGAATGTGTCAAAAACACAGCCACTATTCATATTTGCAGAATTATACAAATCCATAAAGTGTTTCGTTTCAGTTTCATTGTGCCATTTTGTGCTTTTATCGTATTGGATTAAGAACTCAAGAACGGATATTGACAACTTCATATCCAGAAATTCTTTTGTAATTCTCTCATATGCATCTGTTTTAGAATTAGCCTTGACAAAGACATATACAAATCCACCTTTTACGGGATTCTCCTTATACTTGTATTCTATACTTGCCCAAAATACCTTCATATACTTTACTGAATTAGATTTTATATTGCTTATCAGTCAGTTTCCAGGACGCACGCCATGCCTTGACAACTCCATATAGCGTTAAATCCATTTCATGATGATTTCGAGAACTTCGTTGAGTTTGTTGCGCAATAGGCGTTAGATGTATTCGGCATAACAACAAACCGTAAATGCAACTACCAGATTATAGTATCATCCCATTCTTGAACATCACTTGAATATGTATAATCATAATTAATGTCCCCACCATATGGACTGCAAAATCGCAATTCAAAAGCTTTGTCATTCGCATCCAATAGAAACCACATACCCTTATATTCATAAAAATTATCACCAACTGGCTTCAATCCCAAGTCCGAAAGTGATTGGCACTGCATTTTATGGGTTTTATTGTATTCATCTATAAGCCTTACCACTTCATTACCAGCCTGCAATTTTTCATCGTGTAATTTACCCACGCCACTAAATTCAGAAAGACATATAACCCCGATTACCAATGTTACGGCATAGACCGCCCCTTCATATTTTACAATTTGCTTTTTTATCTTCTTGGCATAGCATTTGACAAATAATAAAGGTAACTGGGATATAGCAAGAAAAACCATTACACAAGCTACCGCAGCAAAGACACGATATAGCAAATAATTCTTCCAAGGGTGCAGATTGATGTTAAGAGCGGTAGCATCCGCATTTCCTCCCAGCCAGAAAAAGAGAGCTACAAATAAAAAGATTATCATAATCCCAAAAATCGCTCCTTTATATAGCCACAGACCATATTTTGGACATTTCACCATTAGCCCAAAAGAAAGAATTACTGCAAAAGCTAATATTAGCATTATCAATGTTACCATATCGCAAAGTTACACATTTTCGCTGACATACAGCGTATTCCCTTGAAATTTATTGTCTCTTTGCTTTCCACTCTAAATCATAAAAATATCTATCAACCGTTAAAATATAGTTAAATATTTCATCCAAAACACACTCCTTTTCTAATCCTTTCATTCCCTCATAGCAACTTTTTTCACTCCCTCTTTTCATTAACGGATAGTTGTACCGTTATTTTCTTATATAGCTGATTATCAGCAGTAAAAGTCATTGAAAATCAATTCCACATGAACTCGGTCGTGCGTCAGCTTCATGAACAGAACACCGATGTCGTTATGGTAGATACTGGTAACTCCTATGAAGGTCTATGCGAGTATCTGGGTGGTAAGTATATATCATACACAGAGGAAAAGCCTATCACGATGAATCCGTTCCGCATCAACCGGGAGGAGATGAACGTGGAGAAAACGGGCTTTCTGAAAAATCTTGTGCTGCTCATCTGGAAAGGGACGCAGGGAACGATTACCAAGACGGAAGACCGCCTGATAGAACACGTCATCACGGAATATTATGATGCCTACTTTAACGGTTTCGAGGGTTTCACGCCCCAGCAACGGGAGGACTTGCGCAAAAGCCTTGTCATCGACGACCGCAATCGCGGTGAACAAAAGGGCGAAAGCGAGCAGGAACGTGCCGCACGTATTGAGGACACCATCAACAAGATAGAAAGCAGGCGCATGAAACTGAAAGTAAAAGAGCTTTCGTTCAATTCTTTCTATGAATACTCCGTGCAACGCATTCCAGACATCTGTGATGAGAACCGCATTACGGGCATTGACATATCGACCTACCGCTACATGATGAAAGACTTTTACCGGGGCGGGAACCACGACAAGACACTGAACGAGAACATGGACAGTTCACTGTTCGATGAGACCTTCATCGTCTTTGAAATCGACAGTATAAAAGATGATCCTCTCCTTTTCCCTCTTGTTACGCTGATTATCATGGATGTATTCCTTCAGAAAATGCGTATCAAGAAGGGTCGCAAAGTCTTGGTCATCGAAGAGGCATGGAAAGCCATCGCCAGTCCGCTCATGGCGGAGTACATCAAGTTTATGTATAAGACAGCCCGTAAATTCTGGGCAAGTGTCGGCGTGGTAACGCAGGAGATACAGGATATTATCGGCAGCGAAATCGTAAAAGAGGCGATTATCAACAATTCGGACGTGGTGATGCTGCTTGATCAAAGCAAGTTCCGCGAAAGGTTCGACACCATCAAGGCAATCCTTGGCTTGACCGATGTGGACTGCAAGAAGATTTTTACAATCAACCGCCTTGAGAACAAGGAGGGACGCAGTTTCTTCCGGGAAGTTTTCATCCGTCGCGGCACGACCAGCGGCGTGTATGGCGTGGAAGAACCGCATGAGTGCTATATGACCTACACGACGGAACGGGCAGAGAAAGAGGCTCTGAAACTGTACAAGCAAGAGCTTGGATGTAGCCATCAGGAAGCTATCGAGGCGTATTGCCGCGATTGGGAAGCCAGTGGCATCGGCAAGTCGCTGCCGTTCGCTCAAAAAGTAAACGAGACCGGACATGTGCTCAATCTCTGTTCCGAGTGTGAATCCCAATAAATACGACTGATATGAAACGACTTCTCCTGATTTTGATAATCGTCTCGGTCTCACTCTGCCAGAGTGTACATGCACAGTATTACAGTGTAAACTACGACACACGCACCGTTGCGGCAATGGTAGCTGCTTTCGGCACGGAAGCCGTTGCTGAAGGATATTATCGGGAGCAGGTCGATGACATCCTGAAGCACTACACGGCGGCAGAGGTTGCCGCAGCCGGAATTTTCGCCTCCAAGTTTTTGGAGCATAAAGCCCTGACCGACCTCGGTATATGGAACAGCCGAACGGAAAACTATTATTACCGGCGCATCTACCGGATGGTCGCAGAGAAAATCATGCCTAAGATATGGGTCGTAGCGAAACAGATGCTTCACTCACCGCAGACGGCTATCTATTGGGGCAGCTACCTGATGAAGATCTGCGACGATACCAAAAGTCTGTGTATGCAATTCGAGAGCGTGGTGACAAACAGCACGCTGACCTTCTCGGACATCGCATTCCTCGAAATCAATCCGGATATCGCCCCCTTGCTGAAACTGTCGGAAGCCGGTAACATCGACTGGCAGCGGATAATGAACGACCTTGCCCATGTACCGAACCGTTTTACGCGCGAAAACCTGCAAAATGACCTTGACAACCTTTACAACATGGGGGTCGGTCTTGCGACTGCCGGCATCGCCAACATAGGTGACGCGCTATTGCCCCAAAGTGCCTTCCACGAACTGATGAACGGCAAACTCGGAGCCATCGTCTCCCTGTATGACCACTATGGTGGTTTGCTTGAGCAGGCGGAGAACGGCATCGGAGCCATGTTGCTCGATAAAATCGGAGGTACGGATAATGTCGCCGGACTGTTCGGCTTCGGGAACTATGACCTGGCCGGATGGATGAGCGACTACCTGAGCGAGGCCACAGGAAGCTATTACACACAGCGGTGGTATATCGCCCGGCGCGACCAAGGAAGCGTATCTCTGTGCGACTACTATCCTCCGACGGATGACAACAGCATCCTGAACGGAAGCGCATGGGTACGTTTCAACACGAGCGACCCGAATTTCTATCCCAATGCCTCGCAACGGGAACAGGTGCTTGCCAACTCGGAAAATCATGCCGGTTGGTCGAGAAACCGCGTGCTGCAGTTGAACAACCAAAACGATGGGTTCAGCTACAGTATCAACTATTGGATGAGTGCCTATATCATCAGCAAGAAAAACAAGCAGACCAAGAAAGCATACGCATACGAAATCCATGTGAGCAAGAGCTGGAACAAGGAAGAGGTCGTCTATGAAGATGTCTTCGATTCCTACTCTATGGACTTGAACACGTTTCGGGCGCAACTAAACGTGCGGCTTGCGGAGTTCAACGAGAATGAGGACGGCTATACCTATTATATATCCTCCGGTACGCGGAACTATTATCAGGCGACGGACGCTGCCAAACTGAAAGGATGCGAGAGCGTGACCATCAGCGTGACCTGTTCCGACGGAGTGACGCTCGGACAAGGCTCCACCCAGTACAAATGCCGCAAGTGCGGCAGTTCACTGAACGCTCACACCAAAGAGTGCGCCATGCAGACTTCGGTCACGGAAAACAACCTTGACCTCTCGGAGCTGGATGCGATGTTGAGTGAGGCGAATGCCAAAGTCTCCGCACTTGAAGCACAAATCAGGACTTTGGAGGACGAAAATACGGCTCTTCTGAAAAAAATCAGTACGGCAAGCATCGAGGATGCGGCGGTCTATCGCCAGCAATACAATGCGAACAAGACACAGATAGACGGCTTGAAAGGTGAGCTGGCGGAATGGAAGAAAAAACAATCCGACTACAGCCAGGCGAAAATAGAAGCCGCAGACGACAACAGCGTGGCGACGGATGATTATTACCGCATCCCGGCCATCATGCAAGACTGTAAGGCGGCATACAGCCTTACGTGGCAGGACGGCGGAGCATGGACCGGTTACTCGTATGTACGCAAAGCGACGATGCCGAATATAAACGGTATCATCACGTTCAGGGCAACAGTCTCGATAGCCCGTAAACCGAAATATTTTCTGGGGATCAAGATACACCGCGCCATCATACAGATACGGTGGGAGCTGACCTCGGAATATACCGACACACACGTCGCTGACGTACTGACCTTAGACCCGAATCTGTCCGATGCGGAGAAGAGCAAAATAGTGAACGACCGCATCGCGGAGATTGCACGTGAACACCCCTCGTGTAAGATAACGACAGAATATGCCCGTACCACACCTGCGGAGGAGACACCGACCGGAGATGTGTACCATCTGCTGTGGTCGAGTGACCGCCTCGAAATCGCAAGGGAGGTGGATTCACGTATCACGAAGATATATGCTGACCTTGTGTCCTTGGAGAAGATGATGCACTACAAACGGAGCATCCTCGATGTAATGAAGGATGTACTGCCCGGTCTGGATATGGATGCCGGACGCCGGCTGACACTTGTGGAAGAGTGCCATGACCGCTGGGTAGAGAACGCACGGACACTCCGAAACGGGGTTGAAAGAAAGGAGGATCGGCAATGAGACGGAATCTGATTATTACCCTCATGCTGTTTGTCCTGCTGCCCGGTATCGCTAAAGCGCAGTGGACTTTCGATGTGGTTTCCGTCGAAGCCTACATCAATGATCATAAGAAGCAACGCAGCCTGCTGCTTGCACGCAGCACTTTGGAGTACAGCAACAAACTGTTGCACGAGTACAGCCGGAAGGAAGTCGGAAACTATAAGGAACTGAACGTAGATCTCGACCGGTACACCCGTGCGTTCGACGTCATCGACGTGATGTACCAGTCGTTACGCACGGTGCTGAATGTAAAAAACACTTATACGGCAGTCAGCGACCGCATTGGTGATTACAAGGAATTACTGGATGACTTCAATGCGAAGATACTGAAACGAGGGCACATTGAATCCGCGGACACGCTGATTATTGCCATCAACGCAAGAGGGCTACGAGCGATTGCCGCAGAAGGAGAACAGCTATACAAGTCGGTCAGCGACCTCGTGCTGTATGCCACAGGTGCGGCAGCCTGTTCGACCAGTGACCTGCTGATGGTGCTGGAAGCGATCAACCGGTCGTTGGACAACATCGAGCGGCATCTGAACCGGGCGTATATCGAGACATGGCGGTACATACAGGTTCGTATCGGCTACTGGAAAGCAAAAGTATATCGCTCACGCACCAAGCAGGAGATTCTTGACGATGCCTTCGGGCGGTGGCGCGGAGCCGGAAGATTGGAACATTAACGATAAAAGGGAAAAGAATATGAACAGAAGATTTTTACTCATGGCGGTTGCTGTTGTTGCAACGTCGGCCGCACACGCGCAGTATGTGACGTACAACCACGATTCGTCAAAACAGAATCAGGTCACGGTCATGGAAACGGGCACAGGGACACTATCCCCCGACCTTTATTACTCCGTGCTTCACAACAAATACAAAAAGTCGGCGGCGGCCAAGAACAAACTCTCGTTCCGCACGCTCGCAGGTATCAATCTATACAATCAGACGGACGAAGCGGAATCCATCGACTCCGCTCTGGTCAAACGAGCGAAAATCGAGGCGTTGAATGTCGCAGACCGGCAAGTGGACATTGCATGGCTCGCCGAGGGCAGCAAAGTCAATGGAGAGATGGAGCGGTTCAAACGCAACATCGACCGAATCCTCCTGTCCGGCGGCACTCCGTCAGACAAAGAGCGGTGGACGGAATACTACCATGTATATCAGTCTGCCATCGACGCTACGAAAGATGCCTATATGCCCAATTCGCAACGCAAGAAGGAGTATCTGCGCATCTATGAGGATGTGGCGAGACAGAATGAAACGCTCGTGTTGTTCCTTGCCAAACGGCAGAATGCCGGTGTGACAAGTGCGCTGCTGAACGCAACGGACAACCGCACCCTGCATAAGGGCAGCATTGTCCATAATGCCATGAACCGGTGGCAGAAATCACGCCTTGCGGTACGAGGTGCGCAGTCGGACGGCAATGGGAACGGCGGAGGTGACAGCGACGGGGATGAGACGGTAAACAGAGGAAAATAAAAATACGGGTTATGGCAAACGGAGATATACTTTCGGATTTCGGCATCAACCTGTTGGAAGAGGAAATAGATGATGTCATTTTTCAGACCAATGAGTTCCTGACGGATGCGACCTTTACCGGCGCACAGGGGAGTTTTTGGTGGATTTTGCAGATGTGCATGGCTCTGGCGGCACTCTTCTCTATCGTTATGGCGGCAGGTATCGCCTACAAGATGATGGTGAAGCACGAACCGCTCGACGTGATGAAGCTGTTCAGACCGTTGGCCGTGTCGATTATCATCTGCTGGTGGTATCCGCCTGCGGACACGGGAATGGCAGGTAGTAGAAGCAACTGGTGCTTCCTCGATTTTCTGTCCTATATCCCGAACTGTATCGGATCGTACACGCACGACTTGTACGAGGCCGAAGCATCACAGATTTCGGACAGGTTCGAGGAGGTGCAGCAACTCATCCATGTACGGGACACGATGTACACGAACCTGCAGGCGCAGGCCGATGTCGCCCACACGGGAACTTCCGATCCCAACCTGATAGAGGCGACAATGGAACAGACCGGCGTGGACGAGGTAACAAACATGGAGAAAGACGCATCGAAACTTTGGTTCACATCGCTGACGGCAGGCGTTATCGTGGGGATAGACAAAATCATCATGCTGATTGCCCTTGTGGTGTTCCGTATCGGATGGTGGGCTACCATCTACTGCCAGCAAATCCTACTCGGTATGCTGACAATATTCGGCCCGATTCAATGGGCGTTCAGCATCTTGCCAAAATGGGAAGGTGCTTGGGCGAAGTGGCTGACACGCTACCTGACGGTGCATTTCTATGGAGCCATGCTCTACTTCGTCGGGTTTTATGTCTTGCTGCTCTTTGACATTGTGCTGTGCATCCAAATCGAGAACCTGACAGCAATCACAGCCAGCGAGCAGACAATGGCGGCTTATCTGCAAAACAGCTTCTTCTCCGCCGGTTATCTGATGGCGGCAAGCATCGTGGCTTTGAAGTGCCTGAACCTCGTGCCGGACTTGGCGGCATGGATGATTCCAGAAGGCGACACGGCATTCTCAACCCGAAACTTCGGTGAAGGTGTGGCACAGCAGGCCAAAATGACAGCTACCGGAGCGATGGGTGGAATAATGAGATAAATGATTGAATTTATAAATATTTGACAACTATGGTTATAAAGAACTTGGAAAACAAAATCAGGCTGGTGGGCATTATCTGCACCGCGTTCCTTGTGGGGTGCATCATCATCAGCGTATCAAGCATCTGGACGGCTCGCACGATGGTCACGGATGCGCAGAAAAAGGTGTACGTGCTGGACGGTAACGTGCCAATCCTCGTGAACCGCACGACAATGGACGAAACGCTTGACGTGGAAGCCAAGAGCCACGTGGAAATGTTTCATCATTTCTTTTTCACGTTGCCTCCGGACGACAAGTATATCCGGTACACGATGGAGAAAGCGATGTATCTGGTAGATGAAACAGGATTGGCACAATACAATACTCTCAAAGAAAAGGGATTCTATTCCAATATATTGGGTACGAGTTCTGTCTTTTCTATCTACTGTGACAGCATAGCTTTCAATAAAGAAAAGATGGAGTTCACCTACTACGGACGTCAGCGCATTGAGCGACGAAGCAACATTCTTATGCGCGAACTGGTCACGGCGGGACAGCTCAAGCGCGTGCCCCGGACAGAGAACAATCCGCACGGACTTCTCATCGTGAACTGGCGCACACTATTGAACAAGGATATCGAACAGAAGACAAAAGCCAATTATTAAACAGCAGTAATTATGAATATTAAGGGATTCAGGCGGATGCTGTTCGGTGAAAAGATGCCGGACAAGAACGATCCGCAATACAAAGACCGGTATGAACGGGAAGTGACAGCCGGGCGCAAGTTCGCCCGAGCGACACGCATCGACAAGGCGGCCGCCAAAGTACAAGGGTTTGCCAACACACACAGGACGCTATTCTTAGTCATCATCTTCGGGTTCGCCATCGGAGGTTTCATATGGAATATCTATCGTCTCACGATAGCATACCATTACAGCCACACGACGCGCACGGCAACAGAGATGCAGGATTCGGTGCTGCGGGAGCGGCACAAAAGGTTGCAAAGAATTGAAATGAGGGAAAATAAAGCGGATGAGCTGCAATAAAACAGTGCCTATGAATACACGGTTTGAAAAATCAGTCCATTCATCCGACGAATGGTACACACCTAAAGAGATATTGGAAGCATTGGGCAAGTTCGACCTTGATCCTTGCGCTCCTGTTCGTCCGCTGTGGCCGACGGCCGAGGTCATGTATAACCGAAACATGGACGGACTGTCGCGAAAATGGGAAGGGCGTGTATGGCTTAATCCTCCATATTCGCGCCCTCTTATCGAACTGTTTGTCCGAAAACTGGCGGAGCATGGTAACGGCATCGCACTATTGTTCAACCGATGCGACTCGAAGATGTTTCAAGATGTCATCTTCGAGAAAGCGGACGGAATGAAATTCCTGCGCCACCGTATCCGATTCTACCGTCCGGACGGGACACGAGGTGATTCTCCCGGCTGCGGAAGCATCCTAATCGCTTTCGGAAAGGACAATGCAGAGGTGCTGAAAAACTGCACCATTGAAGGCAAGTATGTACAAATCAATTAAAGACGCATGATGAAAATAACAGATAGAATCAATTTCAAGGAACCGAAGTATATGCTTCCGGCCATCCTGTACATTCCGCTATTGGTTGCATCGTATTTCATCTTCGACCTGTTCCATACCGAAACGGCGAAGATTCCAGACAAGACGCTCCAGACGACGGAGTTCCTGAACCCTGACCTGCCGGACGCCCAAATCAAGGGTGGAGACGGCATAGGCAGCAAGTACGAGAACATGGCGAAATCGTGGGGTAAGATACAGGATTACTCCGCAGTGGATAACATAGAACGAGACGAACCCGATGGCAACAAAGAAGAATATGAATCTCAATATACGCAGGACGACATCGCCCTGCTCGATGAACAACAACAGGAAAAAGCTGCGGCAGCGCAAGTTGCCGATGCCAAGACACGTGAGCAAGAAGCTCTCGCAGAGCTGGAAAAAGCCCTCGCCCAAGCGAGACTGAGAGGGCAGAATGAAGTAATGCCACCTTCTGAAACGGACAGTGCGGCATTTGTACAGATGCCTGCGGCGGCCATAGAGGTCAAGGGCAAAATAGAGGAAGAGAGCCGGTCGGTAAAAGCCCCGTCCGATAACGAGCCTCCCAACGAGGTCGTGCGAAAAGTAAAGACCGCTTCGGACTATTTCAACACGCTGGCGAAAGATGCCCATGAACCGAAACTCATCAAGGCCATTATCGACGAGGACATCAAAGCGGTGGACGGCTCGCGCGTGCGATTGCGCCTGCTTGACGATGTGGAGATCAACGAGTGCGTGGTCAAGCGCGGCTCATACCTGTACGCCACCATGAGCGGTTTCTCATCAGGGCGCGTGAAGGGGAATATCACCAGCATTCTCATTCACGACGAATTGGTAAAGGTCAGTCTGTCTCTGTATGACACAGACGGCATGGAGGGACTGTATGTGCCCAACAGCCAGTTCCGGGAAACGAGCAAGGATGTGGCGAGCGGTGCGGTTTCGAGCAATATGAACATGAATACCGGAAGCTACGGCAACAGCCTTACCCAATGGGGAATGCAGGCCGCCACGAATGCTTACCAGAAAACGAGCAACGCCATCGGCAAGGCCATCAAGAAAAACAAGGTGAAGCTGAAATACGGCACGTTTGTGTATTTGGTGAACGGTCAGGATAAACAGTAAAAAAACGAAAACCATGATAGAAACGGACAACATATACAATATGGATTGCCTTGAGGGAATGAAGTTCATTGCGGACAGCAGCGTTGATGCCGTTATAGCAGATTTGCCCTATGGTGTGCTGAACCGCAGAAACGAGTCGGCCGGATGGGACAAACAAATTTCGCTCGAACCGCTTTGGGAGCAGTACCGGCGCATTACTAAGCCGGGAAGCCCGATTATCCTCTTCGCACAGGGTATTTTCTCCGCACGGCTCATGCTGTCACAGCCCCGGATGTGGCGGTACAACCTCGTGTGGCACAAAGACCGTGTGACGGGTCATCTGAACGCCAACAGAATGCCTTTGCGTCAACATGAAGACATTTTAGTATTTTACCAAAAACAGCCAGTGTATCATCCGCAGATGAGTTACAAACCCGGACAAAGGAATCATCCTCGTGGAATGTTCAAAAGGATGACAAACCGCTGTTATGGTGCAATGAAGCCTACCCCCTCACATATCTCCGATTGGAAATATCCGACTTCGGTCATATCCATACCCAAAGAGCATCGGACGGGGGCGTTCTATCACCCGACACAGAAGCCCGTCGCACTGGTGGAGTACCTGATACGCACCTACACCAACGAGGGGGATGTGGTATTGGATAATTGTATCGGTTCGGGGACAACTGCCGTTGCCGCCATCCGCACGGAACGGCATTATATCGGATTCGAGATCGAGCCGGCGTATTGTGAGGTTGCCGGACATCGGATTCAGGAAGAATTGAAACGCAGAAACGGAACGAAAGAAGGGAATCGAGAAATAAATAACGGAAACCAATAAAATCAACAATATCAATGATATGAATATGAATGTGAACAAGAAAGGAATCGTGGCAGCATTTCTTATAGCGTCAGGAATGTTTGCTGCACATGACGCACAAGCCCAGCGCACCTATGAGGAGATGGAGCGGCTGACGGTCAATGAACAGGTAACGACCGTCATTACGGCATCGGAACCTGTCCGCATGGTGGATATTTCCACCGACAAGGTGGCAGGCGACCAGCCCATAGAGAACATCATCCGGCTGAAGCCCAAGGATACGGGATACGAGGACGGCGAAGTGCTGGCTATTGTAACCATTGTAACGGAGCGATACCGCACGCAGTACGCGCTCATTTATACCACACGAATGAAAGAGGCGGTGACAGATAAAGAAATCTTGTTGCATGAACGGGATGCTTATAACAACCCGGCTGTCTCGATGTCCACTGCAGAGATGGTTCTTTTCGCGAGGCGCGTGTGGAGTTCACCTGCGAAATTCCGTAATGTCGCCACCAAAGCTCACCGTATGGTGATGCGCCTGAATAATATCTATGCTGTTGGCGACTACTTCTTCATAGACTTCTCCATAGAGAACAAGACGAACATTCGGTTCGACATTGACGAGATACGGGTAAAGTTAGCGGACAAAAAACTCGCCAAAGCAACCAACGCACAGATCATTGAACTGACACCTGCCTTGGTATTGGAACATGGCAAGACGTTCCGGCATGGCTACCGCAATGTGATTGTGGTGAAGAAGATGACATTCCCGAACGACAAGCTGCTGACTATTGAAATGACGGAGCGGCAAATCAGCGGTCGCAATATCAGCCTGAACATAGACTATGAAGATGTGCTGTCCGCCGATTCGTTCAACACAACTTTATTGGAGGAGGAATGACGATGAAAAAGATGATGATACTGGTGCTTGCCTGCGTGTGCTTCGTTATAAATGCGAATGCCCAGCGCAACAGCGGTCGCCTCTCGTTTGGTGTGGGGCTGCTGTATGAGAACGGCATGGATATGACGCTCGCCTACGAGCACGAAATGAACTATCGCCATGCGTGGGAGTTTTTTGCCAATGGCTATATAAAATGGGCAGAATGCGGCTCGTGCGGCCATGTCTGCCCGGAATCTTTCTGGCGGAATTATCGCACCTACGGCTTAGGCGTGGCTTACAAGCCTTGTGTGGTGCGTGGACGCAACCATTACGGCAGTCTGCGTATCGGAGCTTCGGCAGGGAGCAATACGAAAAAGTTTCTTGCCGGTATCCATGTGGGTTATGAACATAACTATGTCCTGCGGTCGGGATGGACGCTGTATTGGCAGGTAAAGAGCGACATGATGATAAAGGGCGCGGATCTGCTGCGCACGGGTGTCGTGTTAGGAGTGAAACTACCGATAAAATAAGAAAAAACGGAAATATGATGATACGGAAGATACATACGATGATACTGGCAGTGACAGCGGGACTGTGCGCTGCCTGCGACGCCCATATCGACATGCCCGACACGGCTGTACGTCCGGGGCATATCCTCTGTGAGGACGGTACAACATTACCCTATGTGCAATATGAGCAATCTGGGAAACGAGCGATAGCGGTTGTCTTTGATACTGAAAAACGTGACGGTACGGAAGGGAACGGCTATGCGGTTTATCTGTGGGAGATTGCTCCTGCAGCATTTGCCGACAGTCTTGGCATCGAGCAGGGTACGTCGGCCGATATAGGAGCCTACGATGGGAATACGAACACCTTTGCACTATACGACACTCGCGAGACGGCTTCACCTATGGCGGAAGCGGTCTTCGATTTATGGCGGTACGGGCAGAGTGCATACGTCCCCTCGGTGGCGCAGATGCGTTTACTGTATGCCATCCGGGAAACGGTCAATCCCATTGTGACGAAATGCGGCGGTGATCCGCTGCCACAGAATACAGACGAAGACTGCTGGTACTGGACATCGACGGAGGTCAAGGGGCAACAGATTGCCAAAGCGTGGCTTTACTCATTGGGTAGTGGCGCAATGCAGGAAACACCGAAGACACAGGCGCACCGGGTGCGGCCGATTATCACACTGAACAAGTAGGAACGAAAAGCGTGAAAGGACAAAACAATGGAAGAAAGCAAAGAGCTACAAGGGTTCTACAAGATATTCCGTGCGGTCATCTATATCTCCGTGCTATTGGAGTTCTTCGAGTATGCCATCGATCCGGCCATACTTGACCACTGGGGCGGCATACTGATCGATATTCACGGGCGCATCAAACGGTGGATGATATACGACGACGGCAATCTTGTGTACAGCAAGGTCGCCACGTTCCTACTCATCTGCATCACCTGTATCGGAACACGCAACAAGAAACATTTGGAGTTTGATGCACGCAGGCAGGTGTTATACCCGTTGGTAAGCGGACTTTTCCTGATCGTGCTGTCCGTATGGCTGTTCCGTCATCCGATGGAAACAAGGTTTTATACCTTACCGCTCAATATCATTTTCTACATGGCTACCACGCTGGTAGGTGTGATATTGGTGCATATTGCACTGGATAATATCTCGAAGTTTATCAAGGAAGGGCTGGGCAAAGACCGCTTTAACTTCGAGAACGAGAGCTTCGAGCAATGCGAGGAGAAAGTTGAGAACGAATACAGCGTGAACATACCGATGCGGTACTATTATAAAGGCAAATTCCGCAAGGGATGGATTTCGATAAGCAACTGTTTCAGGGGCACATGGGTAGTCGGAACTCCGGGCAGCGGCAAGACGTTCAGCATCATAGAACCGTTCATCCGACAACATAGTGCCAAGGGCTTCGCGATGGTGGTCTATGATTATAAATTTCCGACACTTGCCACCAAGTTATACTATCATTATAAGAAGAACCAGAAACTCGGCAAAGTGCCCAAAGGGTGCAAGTTCAACATCATAAACTTTGTGGATGTAGAGTACAGCCGACGGGTGAATCCGATTCAGGCGAAGTATATCAACAACCTCGCTGCGGCGAGTGAAACAGCGGAAACGTTGTTGGAATCCCTACAAAAGGGCAAGAAAGAAGGTGGCGGCGGTAGCGACCAGTTTTTCCAGACTTCAGCGGTGAACTTCCTTGCTGCCTGCATCTATTTCTTCGTGAATTACGAACGTGAACCCTATGATGCCAACGGCAAGAAGCTGTATGCGGAGAAGCGGCAAGATCCGCAAACGAAATTCTGGAAGCCGACCGGAGTGGTGCGTGACCGTGAGGGTGGCAACATCGTGGAGCCTGCTTACTGGCTGGGTAAATACTCGGATATGCCGCATATCCTGTCGTTCCTCAATGAGAGTTACCAGACCATCTTCGAGGTGTTGGAGACAGACAATGAGGTTGCTCCTTTGCTCGGCCCGTTCCAAACCGCGTTGAAGAACAAAGCGATGGAGCAGTTGGAAGGTATGATAGGTACGCTGCGTGTATATACTTCGCGTTTGGCCACCAAAGAAAGCTACTGGGTCTTCCATCGTGACGGTGACGATTTCGACCTGAAAGTGAGCGACCCGAAGAATCCCAGCTATCTACTGATAGCCAACGATCCGGAAATGGAGAGTATCATCGGTGCGCTGAACGCTTTGATTCTAAATCGACTTGTTACCCGTGTGAATACGGGTCAGGGAAAGAACATTCCAGTAAGCATCATCGTAGATGAGTTGCCAACCTTGTATTTCCACAAAATTGACCGACTGATAGGTACGGCGCGAAGCAATAAAGTAAGCGTGACGCTGGGATTTCAGGAATTGCCGCAATTGGAAGCCGACTACGGAAAGGTCGGAATGCAAAAAATCATCACAACGGTGGGCAACGTGGTAAGCGGTTCGGCTCGTGCGAAAGAAACGTTGGAATGGCTGTCGAATGACATCTTCGGTAAGGTGGTACAAGTCAAAAAGGGTGTGACCATCGACCGGGATAAAACGAGTATCAACCTCAATGAAAACATGGATGCCCTTGTACCTGCCTCGAAGATTTCGGATATGGCGACGGGATGGATCTGCGGCCAGACGGCGCGAGACTTCACAAAGACGAAAACCGGCACGGGAGGTTCGATGAACATTCAGGAATCGGAGGAGTTCAAAACCACGAAGTTTTTCTGCAAAACCGACTTCGACATGAGGGAGATTAAAAGAGAGGAAGCCGGTTACGTACCGTTACCGAAGTTCTATACATTCAAGTCAAGGGATGAGCGAGAACGCATCCTGTACAAGAATTTTGTGCAAGTCGGGCTGGATGTCAAAGAAATGATAAAAGATGTGCTGAACAAACGCGGAGCGAAATAGCGGTCGAGGCTGAGATAAGATAAGAGAGTCAATAAAAATGTGAAACACCTGCAATACTCACGATATTATTGCAGGTATTTCTATATTTTCACCCTATCCTAAAACAGGCTTTCGGACAAAAAAAGTTCTTGTAAACGTTACAGTAGTATATAATATAAATGGATATTGCGGCTTGGACTATCTATGCGTACATGAAAACACTGTCCACATGAAGATGTGGGCAGTGTTCATTTGTTCACCTGTTTGCTTAGGCTCGTTTGCCACTTACCAATACGGCAAGCTGTTGATTACAGAAATTGTCGTATTCCTCTTTATCCGTACCGCTTTCGATGGCACGGTCGATAACATCGCCCAACTCGTCGAAGCAGACTTCCTCATTGACACACTCCGAGCTTGCGCCTTTCAGTAGATATACTTCGTAATAATCGGAACCGTTGAGCGCGATAATGACATATCCGGTATGAAGCCGTCCGTTCACTTCAAGCCGCAACGCCGGCAGGTCTTTGAATACGGTGGCAGCAAACTCCGTGACACCCCACGACATGAAAACGGGCATAGGTGTCATTGAAACTAATTGCATTTTGATGGTCTGTGCGATTTGCATTACATACTCTTTGTCCATAACTTTTAATTTTAGATGATTATTGATTTATTTAGTCGAACCATTCGGGATTGTCTTGCTTCAGTTCGGCAATCAGCTCCTCGTCCGGCAAATTGAGGGTGTTTTTGTCTGTGAAGAAAAATATCTCGTCGTAAAGCTGTTCGGCTTCCTTGCTGGCAAAACCTTCGTTCTCGTCCTCGAAACTACCCGGATGAAGGGCATCGAGCAGGAGGGTCGAACCGATCTGCAATTCTTCGCCCTCGTTGGATTCCACCACACGGCAGGTATATGTGATGCCGTTAAATTGTACTTCCTGTGTTTTCATACGCTGTTATCTTAAAGGGATATTTCGTCCGTTCTCATTGAGGTATTCCATGATGTGTTTCGCTTCCTCGTGCGATGCACGGTTGCGGTCGTCATATCGCCGTGTCTCGTCTGCCATGACCACGATACACTCTTTGATAAGCCGGTAAAGGCTCTGCTGCAGTGTGGGGTGCATATCAGGGATAGCGGCAGCAAACCGCTTGGGATTGAAACTGAAACTATTTACTGCCATTTCCCACTCTTTGGCGAGTTTGTACTCCTTGCTTTCTTTGATGTTGTCCATTGTCTTGAATTTTAATGATTTGTTTTTCTTCCCTTTGTTCGGCATCCCTTTGTCGGAGCCGTTCGGGTTTTACGATGCGTTCAAGAGACTGACGAAAAAGCCCTTTCCGACGCTTTTTCCGGAAAATTACGCTTACGCAGGAAGGAAGAATTTTTCGAGAAATGCACTTCAAAGCGGCGGAATCAGGCGCGGCAGTCCACCTTTGCATCCTAAAAACAGACCGGAAACGACACAGGCTGTCTGAATCCGGGGAAACGCTATAAAGGAGATAATAACAGAGATAGAACAGGGTGTCGGCTCGTGTACAACGAGCCGGAATAAGCAAGAATTTGATAGGTATAAAAGGATGTGGGCTGCCACTCACAGATGCCTTACTTTGCACAAAAAATAGAGGGCGGATTTCTCCGTCCTCCATTCATCAGCCAAGAGGCTGTCAAGCTGCAATTTCCTCGGTTTGCTGCTCGGTCTGCACTTCCGTTTCGGGCTGTCCGTCTTCGGTGGCGTTTGCTTCCTGCTTCGCCTTTTCCTGTACTGAAAGAACAGCAATCTTTTCTTCGATGCGTAGGTGTCGCTTCTCGTAAACCTCATTGTGTCCGTTTTGGATGTCTGCCAACTGGTCGGGCATGTGCTTCTTGGCAAAATCGAGCAAGAGGGATGCGGTGGCATTGCTGCCCGATGCGTTCTTGAAATTGGATATCAAGAAATCCCTGCGGATAATAGCTTTTTGCTTGGCGGTAAGATTGGCGATGATGTTCATCTTGTCCTCGTCCTTAAGGTAGTAGTAGGTTTCTTTTGTCTCTATACCCATAGCCTCGAAATGCTCTCTGCGAAGAAATGGGAGCATGAAGAAATAAATCATCCTGTCCTCGTCTGCGCCAAACTTGGTTTCCGTCATATCGACCTCCAAAATCTGCTTTTTGGTGTCCTCTACGGTCTTTTCTTGCGCGATCTCCTTGTTGCGCTTGTCCTGTTTCTCCAATTTTTCAATCGGGGAAACGACCGCATCTTTGGCTTCTCCTGCCACAGCCTGTACTTCGGCATTTTCTACATAACATAATGATATGTCGTTGTGTCCAATCGTCACATATAGCGTGATTTCTCCGGCTTCGCTCCTGCGGTTCACGTCCTCGCATTCCTCCTTGTATTCCGACAGCTCTTTTTCGTACTCCTTGTATGCTTCCGCATATTCCTCGTCGTTTTCGTAATCCTCCATGTCGGGAGCTTCGGGTTCTTCGGGATAGTCGGCAGGACGTACCGAAAGTTTCTCTACCTCAAAGCCTGATGCCACGAGTTGTTCGACCACTTTTTCATTGCAACCGTAAAAATCCCGACAAAGTAAAGCAAAGGGTCGCTGTTCCATGAGCTGTACGGCTTTTTCCGCAAGGTACGATGCGTTCATTTCCTCAAGGCATTTTCGGTTGGCGCAATTTCCGCAACTGCCCTCTTCACAGAACAACATCATGTTATTGGTATTGTGGGGACACGAAAGGCATACCGTCTTGTCGAAAAAATACCGCTTGAGGTCGGTGGTGTAGCTTCGTTCGATGTTTTTTGCCACCTCGGAGGCTTTCATCCCACGCCAACTATTATACAGCACACCCTCTTTCAGATGCTTCTCGTAGATGTCGTGCTGTATGTCTTCCCCATAACGGCAGATTTCGGTTGCTACGCTGATAGTCAGTTCGTCCTGTTCTAATAGTTGTGCAATTTCGGGTATCAAAGAAACGAATTTCAGCCGTGTACGGATATAACTCTCATTCTTGCCGAACTGCACCGCCAAAGATTGCACATCATGGCGACCGCTCTCGATGAGCTTTTGGTATGCGTTGGCTTCTTCAATGGGTGTCACATCTTTGCGTTGTAGGTTTTCGGTCACTGCCATTTCCTCGGCTGTCTCGTCCGAAATATCCAAGATGACAGCAGGTATTTCTTCCAAACCTGCGATTTGCGAAGCCCTGTATCTCCGCTCTCCGAAAACAATCTCGAAGCGGTTTTCCGCAATGGGACGTACCCCGATAGCCTGTAACACTCCTTGCTGACGAATGCTGTCTGCCAATTCCGCAAGGCTCTTTTCGTCAAAGTTCTTGCGAGGGTTGTAGTTGCTCGGCTGAATGTCTGCCAATGCTACCGATACGATGTTCTTCACTGCCGTTTGACTGATTGCTGTTTCCATAATGCGTTTAATTTTAATTGTTTATATTTGTTGATTTTGTTTTTATTTTCCCTTTTTTCGGTTCTTTTTCCTGCCTGAACCGTTTGGGATTTACAGATGCGGTACAGGGCTGCCGGACAAGCTGTTTCCGACGCTTTTTCCGGAAAATTACTCTTTCGCAGAAAGGAAGAATTTTACAGGAAATGCACTTCAAAGTGACGGAATCAAGCGCGGCAGCCTACCTTTGCGTCTGATAAAACCAACCGGCGATGGTAGGGAACGAAGCCGGATAAGCGATAAGAAAGATGAATAGAAGAGGAATATAGCCTGCAGTTACAAATGGCGTGGTAAAAAAGAAAAATCATCTACCTCCGGGCAGATGATCTATAAATGAAGTTCAGTCCGGAATATTACACCAAGCGGACAGATTACAGGTGTGTGCGGATATAAAAAAGAGAAAGCCTCCGGTTTTGAGATTAAGAGCGGTGGGAAGCTATTCAAATATATAAAAGGCTCCGGCGTAGGATTGCCGCATCCAACCGAACAGAGGGACACAGCAATCGCACCGGGTCATTTCCCATGCTTCTCCAGATACTCTTTCATTGCTTCGTTCACAATATCTCTGAGAGACATGTTTTTGTCTATGGCAAGGTATTTCATCCGGGTATGAATGCTCTTGTCTATGACAAAATTGCAATGCACTGCCGGTTCTTTTTTGGTAGTGGGTGCTTCCTGCCGTTTCTCACCGACAGTTTTCTTGGTGGGTGACAACAGACCGTCCAGCCCGCTTTTCATATCTCCAGTCAAATCTTTTTTAGCCATATCCGTTTACTTTAATTTCAGTACCTCTTGCGCCAGTGACATATAGTCTTTGGCTCCATTACTGTTCTTGTTATATTCAAAAATGTTTTTTCCCTTTATCGGGGCTTCGGCCAGTGCCACGTTGTCCCTTATGACAGTCTTGAACACTTTGTCGCAAAATGAATCGTTGATGATTTCTGACACGTTTTTGTTCAGCGTCTTGCGTTTGTCAAACTGTGTGATGACTATGCCGCCGATATTCAGATTCGGGTTCAACCGTTCCCTGACAATCTCGATTACGTTCGTAATCTTTGCCATGCCTCGCATGGCGAGAAACTGTGCCTGAACGGGAATAATCAGATAATCGGCTGCGGTAAGGGCGTTCAGCGTAAGCAGTCCCAAAGAGGGAGGACAGTCGATAAGGATATAGTCGAATTTCTGCGTGTCGAGCAGCCGGGCAATCAGTCCTTTCAGAATCAGTTCCCGTCCGGGTTCATTGATAAGTTCGGATTCCGCCGCCGAGAGGTCGAGGCAGGCCGGAACAATAGAAATGCCGTTTTCCGCTTTGACCAGCGGCAGAGGATATTCGCCTTTCATCGCCCCGTAAACGGTCTTTTCCTCCTCGATAGAGAGGCCGAAAGATTCCGTGAGGTTTGCCTGACCATCCATGTCGATAGCCAGCACGCGCTTTTTCTTCTGCTGCAAGGCGGCAGCCAGATTAATGGTGGTGGTCGTCTTCCCGACACCGCCCTTATGGTTAAGGATTGCAATTATTTTTGTCATTGTCTCACTCTTTAATTTATGATACAAAGATAATACTATTATTCGTAAATACTACGATTAGTATATACTATTTTACTACAATCAGTCATATTAGTAATGTAGTATATAAGTATTTACTACAATACTAAAATGATACATGACTAAATGCAGCATATACTACGATGAGTAAACGGCATGTTTCCTAATTTACTACATATAGTATATACTACACTTAGTATTGCCTTATTATCTGTGATATATGGGACAATATCAAAACGGCAAATCGTCCGTATCATCCTGCGGCATATCGGCAGGCGGCATAGGAACATCCTCCGCGTCACTTACCGGATTATCCGCATCGGGGTTATTGCTTTGGCTGTCCCGTTTACCGGTATTGATGAACTCCAACGCATCCGCTGCAATGGAGAACTGGATTTGGTAGTCCTCGTTCCTGTCCTTCCACAAAGAAGCCGACAGTGTTCCCTCAATGAGTACCAGCCGTCCTTTGGTAAGATATTCTGACAGCCGGATATGGCTCTCTTTTTTGCTTCTTACCCTTATCCATGTAGTGACGTTATTCCCGTGTGAATAATCATCAACGGCAATATCAAAAGCGATGAACGTGCCGTGTGTTCCAGTGATAACTTGGCAATCTTTGCCGATGCGACCGATAGTATGAACGTATAACATAATAGAAATTTGTTTGTGGCAGGTGGTTAGTCCTGCCGTTACCTTGAATCTCTGTTTTTATTTTTCCCTTTGCTCGATTCCTTTCTGGCGGAACTGCTTTGGGATTTTATGGATGCGGTACACGGCAGTCGGTACAGCTTCATCCGTCAGGCTTTTCCTGCCAATTACGCTTTCATCGAAAGGAAGAATTTGCAGGAAATACACTTCAAGCCGCCGGATCAAGCGCGACAGCCGACCTTTGCATCTGATAAAACCAAACCGGTACGACAGGGAGCGAAGTCGGGAAAGCGGTCATGGAGAAGCTATAAGGGGATGAACCGGAAAATTGTATAAAAGAGGAAAAAGAATACTATAAGGGCATAGTCGCACCGCGTACACCAGACGATACGAGTGTTCCGCCTATAAATGGATATTGCCGTCGGCAGACCGGAACGAAAATCCCCCTGTCCGGCAATCACTACCGAACAGAGGGAAAGGTTAAATATGAAATGAATTAGGCAGCCTTGGGTTCGTACTCGGCAGATGTTGTTTCAGGTAGAGAGTGCGAGCGTTCCGCTTCTTTGAGGCTTTCGTCAATCTTACGCTGCAACTCCTTACACTCCAGTTTGAGCTTTGCCAGTTCATCGGCCTTGCTCCACTTGCGACAAACGATGTCCCGTAATACGGGGATTTCGTTTTCAGCCCGTTCCACCGCTTTCTGCTGTTTCTCGATAAGTGAGGGCAATTTGCTTAGTGCACCTTGCGGATAACGTGACGCATCCACGAATCCAAGGGGCAATGCGCCGCTTAGTCCGCATTGGTATTTCAGTCCGCTTAATCCTGCGACAAAGAACGTGTTACGCTCAAATACTCCTGTGATGCTGTACTCGCTGCGCACCAACAAGTCAAGTCCTGCATACGTGCCGATAGTGGCGTATGCTCCGCTGCGGTAGGCCTTGGATAGGTGGTGCAGTTCGCGTCCGATTTCCTCTGCAGTTGCTTGTGGCAGGTTCAGAAGCATCGTTGCCTTTGTGCCTTCGTAAGAGGTGATGTATTCCAAATCCTTTATGAAACAGTCCTTTGTGCGCTTCGCTTTTTCAATATCTTCACGAGAGGCTGCAATCTTTCGCTCGGCACGGATGCGTTCTTTCTTGAAAATGGCCTGTTCTTTTTCAAGTTGCATAATCTTGTTATCGAGCTTTGCCTTGTTCAGCAGGTCGGTATTGCCTGACAGAATAGCCACGAACTCGGCGAAGTTCATGCCGTTGTCTTCGTCCATGCCGCCCTCGTCTATGCGGCGCACAGCAATAGTGCCGTTGTTGATTTGGGATATGAACATCTGCTTGTTTCTAAGCAAATTGAATTTGTAGGCGTCGAGTGTCTTTTCCGTGCCGTAAATCACCAAATCGACAACGTTACCGCCCCACAGCTTCACAGTATTGCCTTTGCGAACTGCTCGACCATTGCGCTGTTCCATGTCGGCCGGTCTATCGGGTAGGTCAGGGGCATTACTGCCCCTTTCCCCCCTCAGAACCGTACATGAGAGTTTCCCCTCATACGGCTCAAGCTTTTCTAAGCCTCTGTTTGTTTGCAGAGACCGGCTCCGATTACTTCTTGTTGACATTGTATTTACGGGATAATTTGAAACATTCATCGTGAACCAGTAGATTGCATTTCCTGCCGTTTTGAACGGTCGGCATTACATTCCACGCTTTATTCGTGTCTATCGGTTCACCACATATCGGACAGAGTCTGTTCTGCTTCTCCCAAAGGAAAAGCAGGGACTTCCGTCCTTTGAGAGTCACAAGCATTTTGGCTTTCATTCTCTGATTGAAGTATAATCTGCAATCATTATCAAACGGATTCATATCGCCTTTTATCTGTGTATATTTCAGAAAAGGAAATGAAGATGTCAATGTCAGCAGTGACAGTTGGTCATCTTTTCCGTCTGATTTCTTGAACTTGGCCGCGAAAGTCCAGCTGTTTCCTCGGATGTTATGCCAATAGCGGTCTTTAATCCACCGCTTCCCTTTCTTGGAATGGCGGCGTCTGGCCCATTGCCATAGTGAGAGAAATATCTGATGGTCGATTCTGTGAAATGAATCACGTGTCGCCCCATGCTGATAATACGCTCCCCATCCTCGGATTTTACGGTTCAGCAATCGGATTAATGACTCCTGCTTACAACCCTTGTTGCCTTTGATTACCTTACGGATATTTCCCATAAAGCGTTTCTCGGCTTTCCTGGTTGGCTTCGTCAATATTTCATTGCCGTATTTGCGGATGTTGAAACCTAAGAAATCAAAACCGTCCGTTATATTGGTTATGACTGTCTTTTCGTCCGAGAGTGTCAGACCTCTCTCGGACATAAATTCAGCCACCAACGGTTTGATTTCGTTTTCAAGGGTTTCTCGGTTCTCGCAGGTGATTATAAAATCATCGGCATAGCGGACAAGGTTCACCATAGGTGAGTATAATTTGCCGTTTACACGATGCCGCTTATATTTCTCTGCAAGAATCTTCTGCAAACCGTCAAGCGTCATATTGGCAAGTGTCGGGGAGATGATGCCGCCTTGCGGCGTACCCTCCTCGGTCGGGAACATCTGTTTGTTGAAGATATAGCCGCATTTCAGCCATTTGCGAAGCATCACCTTATCCATAGGGATGTTGGCGAGTAGCCATTCATGGCTGATATTGTCGAAGCAACCCTTTATATCACCCTCCAAAATCCATTCGGGAGAATATCCTTTGCAGAGTATGCTGAAGCATTGTTGCACCGCATCCATACAGCGTCTTTCCTTTCGGAAACCGTATGAACGTGTATCGGCTGTTGTTTCCGATACGGGTTCCAATGCCAGCAGGTAGAGTGCTTGCATGGCTCTGTCTTTCAGAGTCGGTATTCCCAACGGTCGCAGTTTGCCATTACTCTTCTTGATGTGGACTCTTCTCAGCGGCTTCGGCTGATAGCCTCGGCGTTTGAGTTCGTTAATAGCTTGTGTCTTTGCTTCGGGTTTATCCCATGTTTCCATGTCAACCCCGGGGGTGTCTCCACCTCCATTGGAAGTAACTCTCTTTACGGCTAAGGCTTTTGCGTAAAAAGAGTGGGTCAGCGTCCACTGCAAGGCTTTCACCTTGTTGTGTCTGCCTTCCTTCTGAGCCTTTACAATTCGAGCTTGAAGCTTCTTGACGGAGACTTCCGCCTTGACCCAGTCTATGCTGTCCCACTGCGTTTGTCTCTTATCAGCAGGCGCACACGATATATTATTCTCGTTCATTTGCTTTCCTCCTTTCAGAAGTTCTTGAAGTTAATCGTAAAGAATCACCATTTGGCAATGTCTTGTTCTTTACGCCTACAAGACATTGTCACAGAAGTCTGCCCACTTTCGTGGCAGGTTGATGTCGTCACCGCCAGCACGTGGCAGGTGGCTCAAACCCTATCCGCTCCATTACAGAACGGCTTTCGCTTTCTCTGTTATCTTATACCTGCACTCCATTCGGCTTCCATTGCTGTCAGCTTACCTGCCATTTTGACATGGCAGGAGAAATACAGGCTTACCGTGTTTCGTATAGATAACTAACGGATAGGTTAGGTTCTGTCTCATCCTCCGGCGGTGCTTGTGTCCGTGTAATCCTACCGTGGAGAGGATTAACCGACCGCATCCCATTTTGGGCAGAGTGTATATAGTATCTTCCACTCTTTTACGACATTACGAAGTTTACTAACAGTTCGCTTACGCTAACCATACTATCCAGCCTCGCCACTCTACGGTATGATACTGACCGTACTTGACTTCCCCTCACGGTTCAGTCTTGTCTTACGAAAGTGTACTTTGTCCCGACCGCTTAATACAACTATTAAGGTGCATCGGTGGTAGGCTACCGTTGACGGAACAGCGGGTTAAAGCTGATTCCCAACTCTTTGGGTAATCATTCTAACAATTATCTATACGACTTCACGTCGCACCCAGGGAATTTCCAAATGATGCACTGCAACTGCACGTTGTTGGGCGTTTACGCCTGTACCCAACATGGTAGTGCTTCCGAAAAGCACCCGTACTTTGCCGTTGTTCATGTCCTCAAATAGCCGTTTCCTTGCCCGTTCGGTCGTGACGCATTGGATAAACTGTATTTCTTCTGCCGGAATACCCAATCGCACCAGTTTCTCCTTGATGTCGCTATAGATGTTCCACTCGTTTGGCTTATATGTGCCAAGGTCGCTGAAAACGAACTGCGTACCCCGGTTGGCGTTTGAGCGCATATAATAATCATAGATTGTCCTTGCACAGATAGAAGCCTTGTTGTCGGCATCATCGCTGAATTTTTCACCCAACAAACGCATATCGAGAGCCATTTTTCGGGCGACGTTGGTTGCAATCAGCATCTTCGCTTTGTCGAGGTTGTCAGGTTCGGGTATGTCAAGCCCCAAATCCTCCCACTCACCGCTGTGCGCAAAGGAAACCAGCCGTCCAATCATTTCTTCCTGTTGGATAGTCGGCGCATGAGAGAGGAAACGCACATTTTTCTCCGGTACATCGAGGTTTATCATGTCGGCAGTGCGATAATCGGTAATCTCACGCAGGAACATAGCCAGTTCCGGCACTTTGATATAGGTACGGAAACGCTCTTTGCGCTTGATAGCACCTGTTACATTCAGCTCATAGTCAGCGGTCTTTTGCGTGAATATCGCCGCCCACGCATCAAAGCACGAAATCTGCTGACGCTGCAGTTCGTGTGGGCGTAAATATTTGAACATTACGTAAAGTTCGGTCAAAGCATTTACTACCACCGTACCAGAAAGGAATGTTGCGCCGAGGTCTCGTCCCGTACGGTGCTGAATGTCCCGAATAGCAAACAAAAGGTTCATCGCCCTTTGCGAGCCTCGTGTGTTGCCGATGCCCGCAACCCTTGTGTGGCGTGTCTGAAACATTAAGTTCTTGAAAATGTGACATTCATCGACAAATATGTGGTCTATACCCATCGAGTGAAAATCTATTGTTTCATCTTTCCTTTCATTGATTTTCATCCGAAGCTCCTGAAGTTTGGCCGAAAGGTTCTGCTTGCGCTTTTCCAGCCCCTCTTGCATCCTGCCGCTACGGTAACGCATGGTGGATTGCTCCAGCACCTCCAGATTGCGCTCGACATCGCAAAGCTCCTCTGTGAATATCTCTATCATCGTTTCCTCCGACTGCGGTATCTTGGCAAACTGGTCGTGTGTCAGAATAATACAGTCCCAATTATTGTTTTTTATCTTGGAAAACACCTCTTTGCGGTTTGCAGGGGTGAAATCCTCCTTGCCGGGATAGAGTATCTTTGCCGATGGATAAGCCTTGCGGAACGTGTCGGCAATTTCGTGAACGTTGGCTTTTAAGCCTATAATCAAGGGCTTTTGCACCAATCCGAGACGTTTCATTTCGTAGGCTGCGACACACATAATCATCGTCTTGCCTGTTCCGACTTCGTGCCAACAAACGCCGCCCCCGTTCTGCTTAATCATCCAAATCGCATCCTTTTGTGAGGGATAGAGGCTGTCGTATGGGAACTGCTCGAAAGAAAGTCCGGGGAAAGTCTGTGCCGAACCGTCATAGGACGGACGCACATAGCAATTGAAGCGTTCGTTATATACTCTTGCAATCTCGTTACGTACTTCTGACGGTTGGTTGTCGAGCCATTCATTGAAACGGGTTCTTATTTCCTGTATCTTGGCCGCCGCTTCCTGTATGGCTTCCTCGTCCGGCACACGCACTTTGTCACCGTTGCGCTCTATCTCTTTCGTTATTTCGGGTACGGTATCTTGCAAGGCGTGTACGAACAACTCCTCGCCGTTGTAGTTTCGCACGGAATAGGTGTTGTAGGCTACGGGAGAATACCCTTGCAGACGCACCAAATAGGTGTCGTTCACATCGAAGTACATCACACTGGTTTCCGTTCCGAAAAGTTCTGCTGCAAACTCGGCATACAAAACAGTGTCGATCCAACGCTCGCCCATATTGATGTCAAGTTCTTCAAACGGTATCGGTTCGGGTACGGCGGCTTCCAATGCTTTAATGGCGGCTTCCGTCCACTCCTTTCTTTTGTCTGAGAGGTCGGGCAGACGGGAAACAACCTCTTTGCATTTGTCGATGACATTTCCTGCAAGGAAACGACCTTTGTGTTCCCATGCGTCACGGACGGGATTATAGAAAATCTCGTCTTTGAGGTCTCCGATAATCTCTTCCTCGTCCTTTCCGGTGGTCTGCATCAGATAATCCATATCCACACAGCCGTAAAAGTTCAGACAGCTTGCCAACGCTTCTGTAGGGGTCAGTTTCTTGTCGGTGTCTATCTTCTTGAACGCTACGGGTTCACGCATGATGTCGGCTTTGAATATATCTTTGCCTACCTGCATTTCAATCGTGAACACCTCCACGCCGAGGCTGTCGAGCATGATAAATTCTTTGTTATCGTTCGCATGGAAATAGCCCCACTTGGTTACGAAAGCGTCATAAAGCGTGTTCAACCGTTCACGCAAATACGGCTGTTCCTTTTGTTCCTCCCGTTCTTTGGCTGACAGTTCAAAGTATGCCTTACGGATAGGGAAATAGTCGTTTGCCCTGTCCGTGTTCACCTTGCCCTCGTCCACCGGCACGAAATCGACAGCCATTTCTTCATAATGGCTTGACTTGCGGAAGCGGATAACTCCGACCTGCCCCTCGAATGCCACCATTGCGCCCTCTTTCATCCATGCTTCCTGCTTGTCCGTGTAGGCACGTCTGCCTCTGTTCGCTGTCTCAATGGCTGTGCTACCGAAAAGCGACATCTGTGCCGGAACTTCGCCGCATCCGTCCCCCATGAAAAGCCCCTTACGGAAATAACGGTCAAAATCATGCTTGAGCAATGCGGAAAGGTATTGCGACATGGCATTTTCATCGCCGAGCCACTGATACTTGCGTACATACTTGCCGTACTGGTTCATCACGATGCGGCTTCCGGTCGCCAATGCGGTTTTAGGCAGGGTGAAAATCCGATTGGTATTCTCTGTCATTGTTCCTGCCGCTTCGACCTTTTCCTTATAGGTTTGTAGAAACGACCGCTCACGGAGCGACAATGCCGCTTTGTGCGTATGCTTTTGGAACACAAGTAAGTCACTGCCTACCTCGATGCCGCCTGTCTGCATGAAAAGTGTGTCGGGAAGACGGATTGCACTAATCAGGTCGGCATTGTTCACAAGATACTCACGCACGAACTTGTTGCCTGCTGTGTCTGCGATGCCCCTTGATGTGATAAAAGCCAGCAGGCCGCCCTCGTTGAGCAATTCCATAGCCTTGACGAAAAAGTAGTTGTGTATGGTTTTGGTGGCCTGTTCGTATGCACCGCCTTTCTTCCACAGCTCCGCATCGAAGACACGGAAATTCCCGAACGGGATATTGGAGGCTATGACATCGAACTTTGTATGCTCGAACCCCATTTCTCCGATTGTCTCAAATCCTCCCGCACTTGTTACCGTATCATCTTGTAATAACGAAAGTATCAGCCCCGAAATATGGTCTTTCTCAATGGCATAGTCATACGTGTCTGGCATGGCTACGGGCAGGAAACCGCCAATTCCTGCGGACGGTTCGAGAAACGAGCGCATTTGCAGACCGTTTTGTCGGAACGTGGTGTGTATCTGCCTTGCCACCGCATCGACAATGAATTTCGGTGTGTAAAAAGCGGTCAGGACAGATGCCTTGATGCTCTCGGTGACGGCTTGCCGCATCGGTTCCGAGAAATAGGGATATGCGTCTATAAGTTCCTGCAACCTACGGATTGGTTCGTCCATGTTGCCGCCTATGGGTCGGTCTGTGCCGATGTTCAACACTTCCTTGATGCCACCGAAACCCGAATATCGGGACAATACGGCTTTTTCCTCTTGTGTAGCCTTTCTGCCCTGCACCTTGATTTTCATTGCGGTTTCTATGGCTTCCACGTTGGCTACCAGTGATTTTAATTTGTCGTAACTCATATTTAACCTTGTTTTTTATTTCCCTTTGTTCGGCCTGTTTGCGACCGTCGGGATGATTTTTTCTGCATTCAGAAGGTGGCAGGAACAATCGGACAAGGCTGATCCGTAAAAATACGCTCGACAGCGGAGAGGAAGATTTTTGCGGTTCACTCGCGGCGGAACACCGGCATTGGCAAGATTGGGACGGGCAGATTACCTTCGCGGAAAAATTCAATCCCCGGCAGGTTGCACGGCAGCAGAAAATAGGTAAATGGAAATGGTTAGAAAAGGATCGAGAATAGGTAAAACAGTAAAGCGGACAGCCCGGACGGACTTCCCGGCGGACTGTCTTGGAACTGCGGATGACAATATTCATATCGTCCTCCGCAACTTCAAGTCTGTCCGCGTCCGTCCTTTTGCAAAAGTGGCTTTCCGCACTTTATGTAACGTGTTACACAAAATGCGGAAAGTCTCTTGAGGCAAACTGGCCGCACGATGCCGGATGGCAGACTATAAAAGGAAGAAAGACTTGATCAATAAAAGGGAGAAAGTAATACATAGAAAAGGAAACTGTCAGCAGACAGCAATGACAATCCGTACCAAGCCTTTGCCTGACACGGATTGCTTTCGATGCTATGATTGTCAGTCTATGTCGTAACCGATCATATATTCGTCATTGATAAGCAGGTAGTAATAACCGTTGCCGCAATTTCTGTATTCCTTGCTGAAGCCTGCTGCCATGTCGCCATTATCTCGTGGCTCGCACCACAGCGTACCGTCATAGCCACAGAAGTCAAAGCGGCATGTGGAAAAACTTTTTTTGTTCTTCATTGCCTGTCTGAAGAGGTACATTTCTGTCGTTCCGCAATATTTTTCGATTGTGGCAAGCCCGATACACTTGCCGTCGATGCGTGTACCGGTCGTGATGTGGTTCTCGTAAAGGGACTTATCCAAATCCGCATCGGCGATTGTGCGAAGCCAGTCGTTTGTATGCGTGGCAAGCCGTGCAAGTTTCTGGTACTTCAGAATCAGTTTCCTGTCCGTATTCGCTTCCTGGTCATGGGACGGATAATATATTTTCTCAATGCTTGTCCAATCGGTGAAAACATGACCTCTTTTTCGTTTTCTCGGTGCAATAATGCCAATGATATTTTCGTCTCGGTTGATAAACAAACGCCTACGTTGTCCACCAATCCGTACATACAAGGAGGTGGGATTTTGTTCATTGCGGAGATAGGCTTCCGCCGGATGGATAGTAACTGTTTCCATATCTACAAATTATTAAGTCTGTTTATGTTCAGAGTTTCGGAATTATGCCGGTTCTGACTTGTTTGCCGTCACGGTACAATGAGATTTCTCCGGGCATGAAGCCCATTTCTCCAAGAGCGATGTCTCGGATATAGTCACGGTACTTTTCGCCTGAGAAGTTTTTGCCGCACAAGTTGTTGAAAAACATAGGCATTGAAAAGCCGTCCGTGCTTGACAACACCGTTCTGCCATTCTGTTTAATTTCTTCTTTCATCTTCTTTACTTATCGTTAAACTTTGTTTTTCTTTCCCTGCTTTCGAGTTGCAGGGCTGTACTCTCTATTTTTGAGGCAACAAAAGGAAGAAGCTACGGCATCATAAGCCAAACCCGGATAGAAAACTGACCGTGCAACAGTCTGTTTTCGTTATCCGAATGGCAATGTGGTTTGGCGATTATGCGCTTCGTCCTACATTCGCCGACGAAAATGGAGGGCAGCTCCGACGAGGTGAAGGGAGAAATGGGAGTAAAACAGGAAATAGAAACAAAATCATCAATTTTGTTTGGGCGATTCGGTAAAACGTTGTACTTTTGCAGTGGAGAATGTCGTAAAAAAGTGTGTTTTTTACGACAAAACAGCAATAAAAATGACCGCTCAAAGCATTGATAAAAAGATAATTGCCGTTATAAATAGGAAAAAGCACGGTGCTATACTGTTTGCAAGTGATTTCGCGGATATGGGAGAGCAGAAGACCATCAACAAGGTTTTTGAGCGTATCACGTTGTCCGGAAAGATAATCCGTCTTGCAAGAGGTATTTATTGTAAGCCGAAAGTCGATACCGAGTTCGGCTTCGGAATCGTGTATCCCAGTGTGGATGATGTCGCACAAGCCATTGCCCAAAGGGATAAGTGTCGTATTGTGCCTACTGGGGACGCTGCATTGAACAAGCTCGGCCTCTCTACACAAGTGCCGATGAATGCGGTCTATTTCACCGATGGTACATCCCGAAGAATAAAAATATATAACGGTAGAGGTATTCTCTTCAAGCGTGTCGTACCCAAGAAGCTCAATTTCAAATCAGAACTTATCATGCTGATTACATTCGCCCTCCAGAGGCTGGGACAAGGCAACGTGAGTGAGGAACAACTCAACCGCATCAAACAATTACTATCCAATGAACCCCAAGAGCTGATTGCCGAGGACTTGAAACTTGTTCCGGGATGGATTCGCTCTATAATATTGAAGGCACTATGAATAAATTTCTGCAACTTCCGGCGGATACGCGCCGTACCATCTACGAACAAGTCAGTCTGCGGTTGGGCATTGATGACCCCAAGGCGATAGAAAAGGATATTTGGGTAACAGGGATTCTACAAGCGGTCTATACATTACCATATGCGGATAAGCTGGTTTTCAAAGGCGGATCATCTTTGAGCAAGGTGTGGAATTTGATTTCCAGGTTCTCGGAGGACATCGACCTTGCCATTGACCGAAGCGTTTTCGGCTTGGAAGGTGACTTGACCAAAAAGCAACTGAAGAAACTGCGTAAGGCATCATCGCTGTTTGTCAAGGAGGTCTTTGCTATGGATTTGCAGGAAATCGTCAATGAGAAAGGTCTGGCTGACCATTGCACGATAACGCCAGATCCGGACGGCGAAGGGGATGCAACCTATCCGGAACCACGCAAAGTGCATATCGCTTACGAATCGGTCTTTGGGAATACCGGCCCCGATTATTTGCAATCTGAGGTATTGCTGGAAATTGGTGCACGGTCGTTGTTCGAGCCTACTACCAAGGCAAAAGTAAAGTCTTTGGTAAGTAAAAATTCCACGATAGACACTTCAGTTGCGGATGTGGATATCATCTCGGCCGTACCGGAAAAGACCTTTTTGGAAAAAGCATTCCTGCTTCACGAGTTGTTTACTACCAACGGTTGCCGCCATGCCAATCGCAAGTCGCGCCATCTTTACGATCTGATGAAAATGATGGACGAGCCTTTTGCACAAAAAGCCGTCAGCGATGACGAGTTATGGAGCACCATACACCATCACAGGGAGCTGTTCACTTCCATCAAGGATGTGGACTATACGCCCGACATACGCAAACGTATCGTCCTGTTGCCTCCTGAAGAAGTGCTGAAAGTATGGCAAGATGACTATAAGGCCATGCAGGAGTCTATGATATACGGCGAGCATTTTACATTCGAGCAACTGATCTCAAAAATAGAGGAGTTGCAGACCAGATTCCGTTCAATTTGATTTTTGGGTTTGCAGTAATGCCGACACGCACTCCTGCTGCGTGGCCTTGATAAAGTCTAACAAGAGCATGGGATTGATGCTTTCGCCATTGAGTTTGCAAGTGATATGCAGATGTTCGCCCGTACTGCGACCTGTCGAGCCGGTGATTCCGACCACATCACGAGGATGAACCACCGCGCCTTTGACAGCAAGCACCCGTGAGAGGTGGCAATAGCTAATGAGGTAATTTCCGTGCTGCAAGGTCACGTATTTGCCGGAAGTTTTATCCTGTCCGACTTTCACGACCACACCGTCCAACATAACCAATACCTTTTCGCTTCGGGCATGGAGGTCGATGCCTCCGTGAAACTTCCTCTTTCCGGTAAACGGGTCTTTGCGATAGCCATAAGGGGAAGTAATTCGGATGCGACGCAGCGGATAAGACACGCTGAGATAACGGTCAATCCATATCTTCTTGCGGACATCGGCAGTTTCAGCCACCCCTAAAACTTCCGATGCCATTTCCTGTACGGGAACCGTGCTTCCGGGCATTGGCTCCGGCTTTTTCATATCCTCATGCAGGGCTTCCACTTTGTATCGTTGGGGTGTCGTGGCAATCGTGCAGAATTGCGCGTGAACGGGTATCGTACAGAACGAGACACCCGATATTATCATCAGTAAAATCTTTCTCATACGGCAAAATTACCACGTCCACTTTATAGCGGAAATAAATTACCTCTCTTTGTCTTGTTGTTTTGTGTTTTTTACGTCAATTAGTACGATTATATCATCGAAATCGTACTAATATCATAAAAATACTATATTCTAATCATTTATATAGTTGTGCTTTTTGCTTATCAAAATAAGGTGACACTATCTTTGTAGAAGTATAATTTTACAATATGAATATAGTATGAAAAAAGTACAATTTGAGTTTGAAGAATTACCCTTCCCGGCACTGGAACGATTCGGTCTTACCCGTGAGATGATCGAGGATTTGCCGATGCACGTATTGGACGATATTTGCAACGGACGACATTCCCCCGTACTTCCCGTGCGTATCACTGATGAAAAGGGTGAGCGAATCGAGAGCCGGAGCCGCTTCGCCATTATCCGCATGGACAACGGTCAGGCGGATGTGGTCTTCTATCCGGCACTGAAATCCTCGCCGTTGGAACGTTACGACGAAGCGCAGCAGAAACAGTTGCTCGCAGGTAAAGCGATTATCGCCGATGTGGAGATGGCGGACGGACGAAGCAGCAAGGCTTTCGTACAGATCGACACCGGGACGAAACAGGTGATGTATGTCCCCATGCCCATTATCGCACGCAACCTGAAGGTGCTGGCCGAAGTTATGCACCTCGGTGCGGTGGAGATAAACGGGATGCAGCATGGCGAACCGCTGACGGTTGTCGTGGACGATGAACCTGCCACTGTGGGAATCGACCTGCACGCCAAGACCGGCATCCGTTTCTGTTCGGGTGATGCGCAGCAATGGCGCAACCAGCCCAAGCGCGAGTGGGACAAGTACACCTTCGGTTGTTACGGCTGCTGGGTAATGGATAACGACGGGAATCTGGACTATGTTTCGGAAGAGGACTACACCGAAGAGATGTGGAACGAGCAGAAGAAAAGCGGTGAACGTAACCGTGCGGCAGCACTCCACAAGTAGAACCATCAATTCATAAGCTATGTCACAAAACGAATATTATCCCGAAGAGGTGCTCATCGAGAAGATGCAGAGCGGTGAGTACGGCTGGCTCGATTACGTCAATCATTTTTCCGCCGAATGGCAGGAAGAATATGTCGGCTATTGCCGGCAAAACAATCTGACTGTCTGCAACGATTCCGCCGCCGCGTTCGTCCGCCACAAGGATGAACAATTGGAGGCGGCAATGGAAAGCGGCGACGCATAATAACAACAATCATCCTATCAGACTATGGCGATACGAACGAATACCAATCCCCGGCAGATGGATTTGCAGCCCGAAATGCGCACTATGCTGATGCGCAACGGGCTGCAAGCCCATATTGCGTTTGACGGAGGGGGCTACCGGCTGATCGTGCAGGGGCATGATTCTCCGTTGCTGGTCTATCCGATTACCGAACGTCAGATGTTGGCTCTGACAGACTGGGGAACGAACACGGCCAACAAGAAAGCCTACAACGTGCTTACGAGCATCGTTGCCAAGGACTTTTACCTGCCTAAGAACTTCGTACATGCCCGCAATGCCAACGGGCGTGTGGCGATGGGGCTGCACGGTTACCGCATCGGCATCGGCGAATACGGGCACATGGGACGGCTGGGTATGCCCCCGCCGTTTCTCGGCTGGACACCTCGCAATCAGTGGGGTTTCCACCTGCGCAGGGTCGGTGGCCAGCTTTTCTTTCCGGGGCCATCCATCGTCCCCGAACGACCGGACGGTCGCATGAAGCCCGGCGAACTGCAATCGGGCGGCTACGGATTCTACTACAAAGGAGGACAACAGACGCAGCCTTTGCAACAACGAGACGTACTGCAGGACTTGCAGGCGGTCATCACGCCGATGGTCAGCCGACCACGCAGTCAGGAACCGGCACGGCCTTACAAGGAACTGATTACCTCTCCGGTCTATTTTTCCAACGAGAAATGGCAGGAGTGCCTTGCTTCTCACGGTCTTATCGTCGATACCGAGGCACGGACGCTTACCGTACAATCCGAAAAGGCTTCAGCCGACATGGTGTACGACCTGACGGATGATGAGATTGTCGTGCTGACCTCCAATTCCATCGAGGAGCAGCCCATCGAGAAACGGCTGGAAATTCTGAACAACGTTATTGGAGCCGATTTTGCCGAAAAGGTAACAATGGGGCATCTCGACAGCGAGCATCGCATATCCGTAGCCCTGCATCCTGAAGTACAGCGGGATTTGGAACACCGGCAACGACAGGAACAAGAATTATTCATGCCGCAGGAAACAGTCGTACAGCACGAGGATATGCAGAACGGAATCGGTGCGGCTGTGGACGGGCGTGACCTGCAGCTGCTAAATGATGGTAAAGGCTGGTATCGGGAAGAGAAACACGGTCGGGAGGTCGAAGTCGGCGAGATAGCCGTACAACCGGCAGAGACAGAGGGAAAATATAAAATGACCGCCGTTATAGACGGACAAGTTATCAGCCACGAGATAACTCAACGGGACTACAACAAATTTCTCGCGGTGGACGACTATCATCGAATGAAACTCTTTTCCAAGATTTTCAACGAGGTGGACATGAAGACACGCCCGGAAGCGCAGAGAGGCATCGGCACGAAAATCTTTGCCGCCCTGACCGCAGGTGCGGTGGTCGCAGCGGATGTTGCACACGGCTTCCACCATCATCACCATGCGTCGGAGTTCTATGGTGAACGTTTCGGCGGCCCTCCACGCCCTTACTTCAAGCCCGGTGTCGATACGCCGAGGGATGTGGCCATCCGATGCTTCGAGGCAGAGATGAACCGGGAAGTCAATGACATGAGAATGGGGAGGTAGAATATGAGAGAGGGCGAACTGACTTATAACGATTTTTTAAGCAGGCTGAACATTCAGGATGTGCTTATAGATGCCGGTTACCACCTGAACCGCCGAGACGGTTTGCGCTATCCCTCGTATGTCCGGTTAGACAGCGACGGACGGCGCATCCGCAACGACAAGTTCATCGTGACGCAGCAGGGCAAGTGCTGTTTCAAACCGCAACAGCAGAAATCATATAATATCATTTCCTTTATCAAGGAACATCCGCATTTCTTTGCGGAATACCATGCAGGCATTTCTCCGGACAGGCTTGTGAATCTCGTATGCAACCGGTTGCTGAACCATCCCATAGCGGAACGGGAAACACGGATTGTCCGTCCCCAAAAGGACATCAAGCCATTCAATATAGAGGACTATGACATCCATAAGTTCAATCCGCAGGATCGGGCGACGCAAAAGAAGTTCTATCCTTTCTTCAAGCATCGGGGCATCGACCTTTACACGCAATATGCCTTTCATCGGGATTTCTGTTTGGCAACGAAGCATCGCGCAGACGGCACGCAGTACACCAACCTGTCGTTTCACATGACACTTCCGCAGGGTGACGGGACGGTTGTTGGCTTTGAGGAACGCGGACGGCAGCGCATGGACGGCAGCGGCAGCTACAAAGGCAAAGCCGAGGGGAGCAATTCGAGCCAAGGTCTGTGGATCGCCAGCCCTGCTCGGACACCTCTTTCGGCAGCCAAGCATATCTACTGGTTCGAGAGCGCCTACGACGCAATGGCTTATTACCAACTTCATCAGGCCCAGAACAAGGATTTGCGCAAAGCGGTATTCGTATCTACAGGTGGCAACCCGACGGTCGAACAGATGCGCGGTGTGCTTTCTGCCACTCTTCCTGCCCGGCAGCACATCTGCTTCGATACCGACCTTGCGGGAATGGATTTTACCAAAAACCTGATGGATGAAAAATGTCGGGTGGTTCGTTCCATTATCGAGGAAACACCCGAACGCAAGCCCTATCTTGATACTGTCCCGAATGACAAGGACTTGGACAGTGGCGACATCGAACAATTACCCAAGGAATTGCAGTCGAGTTATGGAAAGTACGAATCCGCTTGGGAAGAAGCCATGTCCATGCGTTCGAGCGGTCTCTGCCATCCGGACGATATACAGGATCAGGTGGATGTAATGAACAAGCATTACAAGGAGTTCCGTGATGGACTACGGGAGTTTCTCGGTCTGGACAAAGCAAAGGATATATCCTGTGTCCGCGAACAACCGACCTATCCAAACAAGGACTGGAATGAGCAACTGCTGTCTGAACAGAAACAGGAAGAATCGGTCGATGAAACGCTGACACGAGAGCAACAATCAGAGGAAGAACAACAAACACGTTTTCACCGATGATGCCCAACCAGCCCATACGCTTTCAGAGTATCGTGCTGCAACCGCACCGGATACAATTCGTCATTGACGAACTGCCAGCCATTATCGTGTGTGCCGCAGGATGGATTTACGGAGGAATGGAGGGACGACCTTTCACCGCTTTTGCCGTATGGGTCGCCGTTTTGCTCTCCCTTGTGCTGCTGTACCGGCTCATCTATCTGCGTCGGACACGCTATTATATAGGCAGCGAGCAGATTATCAGTAAACACGGAGTATTGTCCCGAAAGACGGACTATATGGAGCAATACCGCATCGTGGATTTTGTGGAACACCAGAGCTTCATGCAACAGCTTTGCGGATTGAAGACGGTACGCATCTTCTCAACGGACAGGAACACGACCCGGCTTGATTTGGTCGGTATCAGGCGCAATCTTGATGTTGTGAGGCTCATCCGCGAACGGGTCGAATACAATAAACGAAAAAAGGGAATTTATGAGATTACGAATCACTAATCAGCATATCATAGCCGTGCTTGTGGCGTTGCTTGCCGGTTTGCTACCACAAGCGGCAAAGGCACAGATCGCGGCGTCCAATCCGTTGGAATGGATGGCGTTGGCAGAGGGCAACGAGGTGATAAACGGCCAAATTGAGAAGCAGATAAAGGGTCAGACGCAGACGGCATTGCTGCAGAACAGCATCGCCGCCGAGTTTAACCGCATCCACAAATGGGAGAAGCAGTACAACAGCTATCTCAAGACGGCCAGCGGTTATGCGTCGTCACTGAAAGCCTGCACTCACCTATATAATGACGGCGTGAGAATCTTCATTACGCTGGGAAAACTGGGCAAAGCCATCCGGAATAATCCGCAAGGCATCATCGCCGGCATGAGTATGAACAACCTGTATATCGAAACGGCGACGGAACTGGTTTCGGTCTTCACGCTCCTGAATGAAGCGGTAGCCAAGGGTGGCAATGAAAATATGCTCACGGGCGCAGAACGCAGCAAGACACTGTGGGCATTGAACGACAAGTTTTCCGCTTTCAACCGGAAATTGCACCTGCTCTATCTGAGCATACGGTATTATACTCTTAATGATTTATGGAATAATGTGACGGCCGGGATGCTCGACCGCAATAACGGGGAAGCGGCACGCATGGCCATGTCTCGTTGGCGCAGGGCAGCCGCCCTTGTACGATAAAATGAAACCGAAGATGAAACGGACAATTTGGATAGGTATTCTATTGCTGTGCATCGGTATCAGCAAGGTGCAGGCGCAGAACGACCCCGTGCTTGCCGGTATGATTCTGCTCTATACCGATAAGGCTGAAAAAGAGCTGAAAAATCAGGAAAAGGTCATGCTGATGCAGACCACCGGCCATCTATGGACGAAAGAGGAAGTGAAAGCCACGACCGACCTGCAACGGGAGTTCAACAATTATCTGGACTCCTTCCGCTCGATTGTCTGCTATGCAGCGCAGATTTACGGGTTCTACCATGAAATATCAAAGCTGACGGACAACATGGGCGACTTTACCAGGCAGGTAAGCCGAAACAGTCCCAATGCGTTGGCAGTTGCTCTCTCGACGCAACGGAATCGAATTTACCGGGAACTGATTATGAATAGTGTGGAAATCGTGAATGACATCCGTATGGCGTGCCTGTCGGATAACAAGATGACGGAAAAGGAGCGCATGGAAATCGTCTTCGGCATCCGTCCGAAACTCAAGATGATGAACAAGAAACTGCAACGGCTCACTAAGGCGGTGAAATATACCACGATGGGCGATATATGGCGGGAGATTGACGAAGGTTCCCGCCCCGTCACCGACAAACGGGACATCGTGGAAGCGGCCAAAAGACGCTGGCGGCAGATAGGAAGAAATGTAAGGCCTTAAAAAAAGAGAGATATGGGATTCTGGAACACAGTATTGAAATACGGCGGCAAGGCCGCAAAAGGTGTCGGTACGGCAACAACAGCAACCGGCAAGAGTGTGGGCAAGGCAATACTGACCCCCTCGCAGACATTACGTGGCGCAGGTCAGGCCGTCAAGACCGCAACCATCGGTGGAGCGGTCGGTTATGTGGGTTGGGAAAAGCTGACCTCCGACAAAAGCGTTGTCCGTATCGTGAGTGATGCCGTTGTCGGCGAATCCGTCACTGACGCTATCGCAGGCACGGCAGACAATGTGCGTGAGATTAAAGACAAAGCCGGGGAAGCGGTCAGTGCGGTAAGCGGTGCGGTGGCCGGTATCGACAACAAACTGGACGGTGTATCGAATTTTCTGCGCGGAGCTTCCGGCGGCGGTCTCTCCGATATGTTCGGCAACTTCTTCCGCAACCTCGGCAGCGGCAACGTGTCTGGACTGAGTATTGCGGGGTTAATCGCCGCCGCATTCCTCATATTCGGACGCTTCGGATGGTTAGGCAAGATTGCAGGCGCGTTCCTCGGCATGATGCTTATCGGCAATAATGCTGGTATCTTTCGCACATCGGTTCCGGAGAGCGTAGCGAGAGGGCAATCACCGTCCGTTCCGGTCGAGGAACAAAACCATAGCGGAGGGATGAGAAGATAGTATAACGAACCAACGATAATAAAGAATGAAATATACAGAAGAAATGATCCTGCACTCCGAGAGCGGCTACTGTATGCCTTTCGAGGAACCGCAGGGAAAGGACGTGGAGCTGTCGCTCGGTTACGGCGAGCAGACGGATTCCGCTACGGGAGAGAAATTCTTTCATCACGGCATCGACTTCAACGTGCGGTGCTATATGCTTTCGGCCATAGCAAGCGGTATCGTGTCGGGCGTGGGCAACGACCCTGTACACGGCATCTGCCAGACCATCCGTTATGGAGCGTATGAAGTGACATACGGGCACTTGTCGAACATCTTTGCCCAATTCGGGCAGCGGGTCAAGGCTGGACAGACCGTAGCCCTGAGCGGTGAGAAGTTGCATCTTGAAGTCCGCTTCAAAGACGAGGAGCTGAACCCGTTGGAGTTCCTGACCATGCTGTACGGGAATATCCGGGCAATGCGTCAGGCGGGAGGATACGATACGGATTCTTCATTCGATTCGGGCATGGCATTCCAGACTGATTATGAAAAGGATAAGAGGGAAATAGAAGAACTGATGCTACGTTTCTTGCCGTATTACATGGAGGATTTGCGACGTGGAGCATACAAACTGCCCGAACATACGGAACAATCACTCCGCCATATCTTCACGATGGGCGCGATGAAGGAGTATTTCTACGAGAATATACCGAGTATGGCCAATCCGCTCGGACTGGGACATAAAGCCATGCCTCTCGCTTGCAAGGTGCAGAACCTGCTCATCGGGGACTTCCTGAATTATCTCGCCTTGCGGCATGAGGTTTACCTCCCCTCAATGGGCGGTGACGTAAAAAAAAACTTTATGACGAAGCCGTAACGTTCGGCGGTCTCATTGACCCGTTGGCGGAACTGGATATCGACATACAGAGTTTCGATATACCGAGGATTGTTTCGGTATATCCCGACCGGGCAGGTGTGCGGTGGTGGACGAAAGCATGGTTCAATAACCGTGAAGAGGGTGAAACCTCTGTAGAGATAGAACGGGAACAGGCTATACGCTTCATACATGACAACATCGAAAAGGACGAATGGCTGGAAGAGTTCTTCCCACGCCAGATGGAGGTTTATCACAACGCCATCGAGCAGACGAAAGAACAACTGTTGAAACAAATAAATATATAAGGATACTATATGGATGGAATCAAGCATAGCCGGCAATTTGCGGAGATAGAACGCCTTGTGAGCGACTATTTCCAGTGCCACCTCGCACCCGTCATGTCGAAGACACAGGCTTATCTCACGAAGAAACAAGGCGAGGAAATGAAGGAGTATTCCACCTCTTTGGGCGGCATACTGAGCATGATGGCGTCTTCGGCACAGCCGATGAGCGACCCTTATCAGGTACTCAAAGTTACGGGCGAATGGAACTCGAAAACAACAGAAGATTACATTGTAATGTGCAAGGAGAAGATCTCCAAGGCTACCGATATACAGCAGGATCTTGCATATCTGGCCGGGAAATGGCGCGATTCCGTCGTGCAGGAGGTGGGGCGGGCACGGTACGAGGCCTTGTCCGAACAGCTCGGCGGTGACCTTGCCTACGCATACATGGACTACCGTGTGGAACAACTGATGATTGACAAACTGGTCAAGGAGCGTATGCCCAAGTCCTCGGCCGACTACATCATACGAAAGGCGGCGCAGTCGAGCCTTCTCGGACTGTCGCAAACGTTGAGCCGTTCGCCGCTTGCCGAAGAGATTGAAGCTCGTGGAGAAGCGGCCTACCGCCCCAGCAAACTGGAAAAAGGAGCCGGACACGTACTGGGCGCATCGGCGGATGCTGTTATGATGGGCGGTGTGGGTTCGTGGGCATCACTCGCCAAGTTCATTGGTGCGGACGTGGCAATATCGGCAGTTGCCTCGCGTTTCGAGCCGAAGAAACATGAAACGCTCTCTGTAGAGCAGTGCATCAGCAAGGGAGTGTTCGGCAGCGAACGAAATGTATTTGATGGTTTCCGTAAGGAAGCGGCAACAATACAGACCGGAAAGAGCGAGCTTATAACAGCGACCAATGACCAATTAAAGAAAAAAATACCTGTTTTGAACTTTGATTTTTCAGGATGGATGCACTCATGGAACGACAATCCTTTCGGGATAAACGGGTTTCGTGAATTTAAGATAAGCGGATTCAATGAAAAGGAACAAGGGAAAGATACACACCACAAGAACGTGCCTCTGGTTGTCGCACCGGGACAGGAAGAAGCCTACTTGAACGATTTAGCGAAAATGAACGGTACGGCGGCCAAGCTCAAGTCGGAGCAGATGCAACCGGAAGCGGAACAGAAGGAAAAGGTGGAAACTGAGGAACCACAGCCCGTTATTTCTCCAGAAAAAAACATACCGGGAAAACAGACGGATCAGGCCAACACGAACGGATGGAGTGGATTGCTCGGTACGTTGGGACTGGATGGTATGAGCGATATCACGGGTAACCTCGGATATGTCATGGCTATGTTACCGGACATTTTGTTGGGGGCATTTACTGGAAAGACACAATCGTTGCGTTTTGGGGATAACCTGTTACCGATAGCGAGTATCGTGGCGGGTATGTTCGTGCGTAATCCATTGCTGAAAATGCTCCTTGTTGGTCTGGGCGGCATGAATTTGCTGAACAAAGCAGGACACGAGGCTTTACAAGGGAGAGTAGAGGGAAAACTACAGGCGGTTGCCGGAAACGATGTACAGTACCGACGCTATGCGGATGAGCCGTTGAATCCACGCATCATAAATCCGATTCTTCAAGGGAGCACGCTTATCGCCACAATAGACCGTGTTCCATATACTATCCAACTTACACCGACCGTTGCAGATGCCTACCGTAACGGGGCTTTACCATTGAATACGTTGGCCAACGCCGTGCTTGCCAAAAGTGACCAGCTTCGCCGGATTGCATCGCAGAATTACGATGACGGACAGCAGGAAACCATCGTGCGCACGCGAGGCATCCAATAATTTCACGAACAATAAACGCATAATTATATGAAAGAAAAGTCATCAATCGAAAAGAAAGCCGAGGAGAAGCAAATCGACTTGCTGTCCAAGGCTTTGAGTGAGGCATCGAACGCCGGAGGGCACTGGCTGAACGCTTCGGGTAAGAAATTTCCGCGCCTCTATCCGCAGGGGGTATCCGCCAGCCCGTTCAATGCACTGTTCATGGCGTTGCATTCGGACAGATACGGTTGCAAAACCAACCTGTTCACGCTCTACACTGATGCCAAGGCGCGAGGCACGGCGGTAAGGGAGCATGAGCAGGGTGTCCCGTTCCTTTTCTACAACTGGAACAAATACGTCAATCGGAACAATCCGGAAGAGACCATCGACCGTACTGCCTATCTTCAATTAAGTGAAAAGCAGAAAGCGCAGTTCAAGGGTATCCATAACCGGGAGATCCGCACGCTTTTCAATATCGACCAAACGACACAGCCATACGTGGACAAGGAAGGTTACGAGGAAGCGGTGGCACAGGACGGTACTGCCCAAGAAAGAGGCTACACCGAAGCTGACAACCGCCGGCTACGCAGCCTGTTCAATGATTTTCTGCAGAAAATGCGGGACAATCTCGTTCCCGTGCGCTCGGACGGCAGCGGCGTCCCTCATTACGAGACGGACAAAGATGCGGTCTATATGCCGCGCCAAAAGGATTTCGTGCATTACCACGACTATGTGCAGGAAGCGTTGCGGCAGATCGTGAGTGCTACGGGACACCAGCAACGGCTTGCACGGGAAGGCATGGTGATGAAAAACGGCACGGCTCCATCGGAGGATGCGGTGAAATACGAACGGCTTGTCGTGGAAGTGGCTTCCGGAATCAAAATGTTAGAGCTGGGACTGCCTGCCCGCCTGTCCGATGAAAGCCTTAAGACGGTAGACTACTGGTGTCGGGAGTTCAAGGAGAATCCATGCCTGATGGATGCGCTCGAAAGCGATGTGAACAATGCGCTCGAAGCCATCCGCAAGGCGGAACGTGGCGAGAAAATCGAGTATGCTACGATGCGTAACAGACGGCAGACATCGACCATGCAGGAGCAGATGCCCAAGCACTATTTCGTGGCGAACGAAATAAGTCGCCATCCCGACAAAGAGGCAAAAAGTATCGTCCTCGTCATCGACCGGCAGAATAAATCTGCGGATGTCATCCTGCCAGCCGGAGCTTCCACAGAGACGAACAACGAGATTCCTGGCATGAACAAAGGACGTATCGAACGGGCTTTGCAGAAAGAGGGAATCGAGCAGGTGCATTTTTATAATAACAATGGTGCATTGGGGTACAGACCAGATGACGGTTACTTTGCAGAGAAATTGGTAACATTGGCCCGGTTAAAGAACCGCACGTTGGAAATGCTCTCCACGCTGGATGTGTCATCAGCCGTCAAACGGGCGAACGAGGTCGGTTTCGATGCCGTGCAAATGATTCAGGATGACAAGAACCGCTGGGCACTTTATATCAAGCCCGAAAACAAGAACGGGTACAGCGTATATCCCGACAAGGAGGACGTGAACCGTTTTTTCTCCACGCTCAAGCAGGCGATGGATAACCTCGACAAGGTGCGCATGGAACTGGCATACAAGTATTACGCTTTGGCAGAGGTCAAACCCGACCTGAAAGTGGATTTGTTCGGCAGCCCGACACCGGAAATTGACCTGAACCGGATTCAACGTGTGTCCGTCTTCAAAACCAAGCAGGACGGTATTCAGTGTGTGGCAACCATAGACGGACAGAAGCTGCAGCCCCGCAGCGTTACTCCGCAGCAATGGCAGCGGATGTGGGTGGCGGAAGACAAAAACGAATATAAACGCCATCTGGCTGCCACGCTGTTTGCTGACGTACTGCAAAGGGGGCAGTCAGTCAGAGAACAGAAACAGGAAGAAAATGTACAACACCAGAATGAGACGGTGGTGGAAAATCATACGGAGGAGACGAAAAACGAAGAAAAGGTTTCCGTACAGCGTCAGTTCTGGGACAAGCTCAAGGCACAACACCCCGATGCCCTGCAACTGATCCGCACAGGTGATGTGTACCGGCTCTATAATGAGGATGCCGTAAAGGGTGCGGAGGTATTGGGTATCGCGATAAAAGAAAATCCGGAACGTGGCTTCTCGTCTTCCGCAGAGTTCCCGAAGGAAGAACTTGACAGCCATCTGCCCAAACTCGTGCGTGCCGGCCAGCGTGTCGCTATCTGTGAACAAGCTGCAGAACAACAAGACATCGAGCAGGAAACACATCGGGGGATTCGTAGATAAGGAGAAATAGTATGAGCAGAAATCAGGAATATGCACAGCAGTATGCGGAGTATGCAATGGAACAGATGCGCAGGTACGGAATACCCGCTTCGGTGACATTGGCGCAAGGAATTTTGGAGAGCAGCAACGGAAGGAGTCGGCTGGCACAGAACGAGAACAACCACTTCGGTATTAAGGCCACGCCTTCATGGATTGCCGAAGGCGGCAGATACAGTCTGTATTCGGACGACAAACCCGACGAAAAATTTTGCAGCTATGACAGCGTGGGCGATTCATACGAACACCACTCCCGTTTTTTGAAGGAGAACAGCCGCTATGCCGGTTGCTTCAAGCTGTCCCCGGACGATTATAAGGGCTGGGCACAAAGCATCGAGAAGGCCGGTTACGCCACTGGTGGCAGGTACGCCGAGAATCTGCAAAAAATCATCGAACAGAACGGCTTGCAGCAGTATGACCGGTTGGTCATGCAGGAGATGGCAGCTCAAGGCAGAAAGTTCGGTGTAGAGAACAATCCGCTCCGTGCATCCGGAGAGGTGACGAATGCAAACAGCTACTCGTTCCCTGTCGAACGCAAAGAGTTCCTTTTCGTGACCTCACCTTTCGGTATGCGGCAAGACCCGATGGACGGTACAAAACAGCAGATGCACAAGGGTGTCGATATACGGTGTAATGGCGACACAGTACTGGCAACGGAGAATGGCGGCAAAGTTATAGCCGTCAATCACAATAAGAACACGCCCGGCGGTAAGTCGCTGACGGTGGAATATGCCCGTGCCGATGGCAGCAAGGTACAATGTACCTATATGCACCTACGCGAGGTTTCCGTAAAAGTCGGCGATTTGGTTCAAGCCGGTGGGCGGCTCGGCATATCTGGCAACACAGGGACACGGACAACGGGTGAGCATCTGCACTTCGGTGTGGCGAACATTTATGCTGACGGGACACGCCGTGACATAGACCCAGCAGCGTATCTGGCGGAAATCGCCCAAAAGGGACAGCTCAAACAACAAATGCTGCACAACGGCAATGACCTGCTTGCCAAATATAAGGGAACTGAAGAGTTGTCGGCCGACAAGAATCTTTCACCTGACGGATGGATGAAGAAACTGCTCTCCTCGGAGGACAGCGGCGTGGGCTTGTCGGGATGCAACGACCCGATTGTGGAAATGGCTATGACCGCTTTCGCCTCCCTGATGCTTCTGGCAACACAGATTGACAATCGGAACGAGGAAGAGCAGAAAGCGGCAATATCGGTGGCTATGGACTCCCGGAACATCGACTTGAAGCCGTTGTTACCGAACATGAAAAACTGTGACCTGACCATCGGCGAAAACGGCAAAGCCATTCTACGGGTGGACAATGGAGAACTGCGTGTCTCACGTGAGCTGACTGCCGCCGAACTGAGCCGGTTGTCGGCCACGTTGAACAATCACGCTCTTCCGGAGGAGACCAGACGGATGCGTATTGCCGGTATGCTGAACACGATTATCCTGTCGGAGGCGGCCTCACAGAATTTCGAGCAAGGGATGTCCCAACAACAGGGTCAGACGGAGAACCTGAGAAGATAAAGGCGTGGCGATATGATAAAATGCGTGATGATACAGCTATGCAAATGTCTGGCAGGGATTTCCATTCTTGCCCAGCACGTCCTGTTCTGCTATCATCTGTTCGGATGGATAGCGACGCTTGTTATCGTGGGCGTGCAACTGGTTATCGCCGGATGGATAGTCTGGGCGATGATACGCGCTCCCGATTAGTCCCATGCTTCCATAGTTCAACATCAATAAACCCCATGTCTCACTTGTCGGATGATCCATGTATCATTAAAGACAGAAAACAGATGATTAAATGTAATGTTACGGTATGCGGCATTATCAGCCGCGATGCGTCGATGCGCACGAACAAGGATGGAAAGGCATTTCTGACCTTTCCGCTCAAGGTCACGGTTCCGGGAACGGGCGGCCAGAATATGAATATCGAGGTGGATGTCCGCAAGGACGGCAGTCAGGAAGAGACCGCCGGCTATCGGAACGGCTCGCATGTCGAAGTGAAGGGTACGATGTATCTCAAACGCCGGAGTGAGAAACTCTATTTCAACCTTTTCGCCAATGAGGTGTGCAATGCTTCGGCGGATGACGCGGATGGTATCAAGGGCGAACTGGTATTTCGTGGTAAGGTGGGTCAGAACATCGAGGAAAAAAAGGATAAGAAAGAACATCCCTACACGGTGTTCTCGGCATTCAGTGCGGAGAAGGTCGAGAACGGCTTCGAGTACCAGTGGGTGCGCTTCTTCTGTTTCGGTTACGAACGTGAGGAGTGGTTGCAGTCCGGTGTGAAGGTGGACGCCAAAGGGGAAATGAACCTGTCGGCACACAACGGTAAAATCAACCTGTCTTGCAAAGTAGAAGAACTTACGCAGCATGTGTCGGATTCGTCTAACCACAATCAGTAACACTTATGGCTGGGTACAGAAAAAAGAATGCCGACGGGCCTAACAGCGAGGATAAGGCTCTTGACCTGTTCGCGGAAATGATGATCGAGAAAATCGAGAGCATCCGTAAGGACTGGAAAAAGCCTTGGTTCACCGAGGGCGCGTTGCAATGGCCGAAAAATCTTTCAGGGCGCGAGTATAACGGCATGAACGCTTTTATGCGTGCGTCCAGAATGGTCGCATAGTAAATATCTCTGTGGCAAGAGATTAGAATAGGATACAATATGTTCTACTCCCAACTGAATAAGCCCCGAGCGAAAGCAAAAGGTGAAAACAG